>NZ_JAFLXB010000011.1:0-214257 GCF_019891455.1 Pseudomonas sp. P867
AAACCACGCTGGCCGGAATTCGACAGGGATTTGGGGGGTAAACCGGCAGGGATGCCGGTTTAGCCGCCCCGCGCCATGGATGGCGCGTGGCGGCGGCCCCCCAAATCCCTGTCGGATTACGGGCACACCGAGCCTAGGCGAGGTGCCGAGTGGTGGGGCAAGAGCGCTTTGGTTACTTTCGCCTGGGCCGGCATTCCGGCTTTTCGAAAGTGACCCGCTGTAAGAGCGGAACCCATGGTGGCCGTTACCTAAATAACGGATATGTACTCGGTCTGATCCAGCATCCCGGTCGGCCCTGAGGCCGCCATCGGGAGCAAGCCCCCTCCCACATTCAGCTGTGTGTGGGTATCGGCTTGCGCATCAGGCTCCCCACCACCAGCGCGCCCAGCAACCCCAATAAACCCGCCACCCACAACACCCCGCTGAACCCACCCACAAACGCCTGCCGCGCCAGCGGTTGCACTGTTACTCGCGCTGCTTCGGGCACCAGGTCCAGCGCCGCGGGCATATCACCGGCTACCACCCGCGAAGCAATACCCGCCACCTGCGCCTGCCACTGCGGGTCGATACTCGCGCTCAGCAACTGTTCGCTGTGGCTGCTCAGCAATGCGCCATACACGCCGATGGCCAACATGATTGCGCTGAAGCGCATGGTGGTGCTCATGCCCGAGGCCATACCTGCGCGATCCCGCGGCACGCAGGCCATGATGTTTTTCTGCGTGTCGCCATTGAGTAACCCCGCGCCTGCACCGGTGACGGCGATCGCCAGGGCAAAGGGCAGATAGCCGCCGGCCTGCACGGCCCACGCGCTCAACAGATTGCCGCAGCCCACCAGGGTCAAGCCACTCGCCATCATGGTCGCCGGTGTGAAGCGTGCCGCCAGACGTACACCGACGCGCGGGCAGATCAGCATGGTCAAGGCAAACGGCAACATGCCCAGGCCCGAGGCAATCGCGGAGAAACCCAGGCCGTTCTGCAGGTAGAACGGCAGCAACGTCATCATCACCTGGGCGCAACCGGCGTAGGCAAACATGCCGAGCAAGGCGCCGATAAAGCGCGGGTGCCGAAACAGCTGCAAGTCCACCATCGATCGCTGCTGCAGGTGCTCGACCAGCACAAACACACCCATCAGCAGCCCACCGCCGAGCAGGCGAGCGTAGGTCAGCGGGCTATCCCAACCGATGCGATTGGCCTCGATCAGCCCCCAGATCAGGCACAGCAAGCTGCCACTGAACGCCAGGCTGCCCCAGGGATCCAGGCGCGCCGATCGGGTGTCGCGGGACTCGGGAATCGCCCGCAGCACCAAGGCCATCAGTACCAGCCCCACCGGCAGATTGAGATAGAAAATCCAGCGCCAGCCCAGGTACTCGGTAATCAAGCCGCCCAGGGTCGGTGCGGCGGTCATCGCCACGCCCATGCAAGCGCCCCAGAACGCCCAGGCCTTGGCGCGTTCTATTTCATCGTGGAAGGTATGCCCGATAGACGCCAGTGCCGAGGTCAGCAGCAGCGCCGCACCCACCCCCTTCACGGCCCGGGCGATGTCCAGCCACAGCGCGGTGGGTGCTGCGCCGCAGCCCAGGGAGGCGAGGATGAAAATACCCAGGCCCCAGACCAGGGTTTTCTTGCGGCCAAAGCGGTCGGCGATACTCCCGGCCGGCAACAACAAGGCGGCGAACGCCAGCATATAAGCGCTGACGACCCACTCGATATCGGCAAAGTTGGCGCCCAGGTCGCGGGCGATGCTCGGCAGCGTGACGGCAACGATGTTGGTATCCAGCACGATCAACGAGCAGACAGCGGAGGCGGTCACCAGCGTCAGGCGTGGACTGACCCGGCTCACAAGCAAATTACCTGGTAGGCAATACGGAAATCTCGGTTGACTTGCATCGCAAGGGCTCTCTAGTGTTCAGGTACTGCGAGCTTATCCCTGGCGAATCACATTTTTGTTAGGCACCAGGAAGTACTTCATTACCTTTGAGCTAATACTGCCATGGAAATCCGCCATTTTCGTTACTTCCTGGCCGTGGCCCGGCAGCGCAATTTCACCCGCGCCGCCGAGCAATTGGGCATTGCGCCGCCGACCCTGAGCCGGCAAATCCAGGACATGGAAACCAGCCTGGGCACGCGCTTGTTTGTCCGCCGGCAGCGCGAAGTCAGCCTCACCGAAGCGGGTGCCGCGCTGCTGAGCGAGGCCGAAGCCGCCGTGCGCCAATTCGAGTTCGCACAGCGCAATGCCCAGCGCGCCGGGCGTGGCGAGATCGGGCATATTGAGTTGGGTTACGTGGCCTCGGCGCTGTACTGCGGGCTGTTGCAGCGCCAGGTACGGGGGTTCAGCCAGGCGTTTGCCGATGTGAACGTGAACCTGCGCGAATGGGCTATGGCTGCGCTACCGGGCGCGGTGGCAGATGGGCGCTGCGATATCGGTTATATCCGTTCGCCGATGACTCTGCCGGACGGCGTGGAGGCGGTGCGCCTGGACAGCGAAGGCTTTGTGCTGGCGCTGGCCCATGATTCCTGGCTGCTGGGGCTTAAGGCAATCACCTGCGAGCACCTGGAAAACGAGACGTTTATCTTGCCGGAACAAATCAGCGGCACCTTGCATGTCGCCGCCCAGGGCGGCTACGCACCGCGCCTCGGCGCGCAGCCGGGCGGGTTGGTGGCGGTGGTGGCCCTGGTGTCGTTGGGGCAGGGGGTTGCGGTAGTGCCGGCATCGATGGTCGGGCATGTGAGCCTGCCGGGCGTGGTGTATCGCAATATCCAGGGCAATGAGGCGTCGTCGTGGTTGTCGTTGATTTACCGGCGTTTTGAAAAAGCGCCGGCGGTGGCGCGGTATATCCAGCAGGTCAAGCAGTCAGTCGCGGCTGCACCGAGTCGGCCAGGCGCGTAAGAATCAGGCAGCACGACACCGCCCCGGCGTCCAGCACCCCGAGAGAGCGCTCGCCCAGGCGACTGGCGCGGCCGATCTTGGCCACCAGGTCCTTGGTCGAATCGCGCCCCTGGGAGGCGGCGGTTTTCATCGCCTCCAACGCATCGTTGAAAGACGCCCCGGATGCATGTGCCTGTTCAAACGCCTCTACTGCAGGAATAAGGGTATCCATCAGGCACTTGTCGCCCACGCCCGCCTCGGTGATGTCCTGCAGTGAGGTCAGGCCGCCGCGCAACAGATGGGCGAAGGTCGCGGCGTCGATGTCTTCACAATTGCGCACTTCGTCGGCCATGCCAATAAACAGGCTGCCATACAGCGGGCCCATGGAGCCGCCGATGCCTTCCATCAGGCTCAGGGTCAGTTCATCCAGGGCTTGGGCCAGGCTCAGTTGGCGGCCTTCGATAGTGCGACCGCAGTGGGCGAAGCCCTTGGCCATGTTGATGCCGTGGTCGCCGTCGCCAATGGCGCCGTCGACCTCGCTGAGGTATTCACGGTTAGCCACGATGACGCTGACCAGGTCGGCAACGATGGCGCTGCCGTCACGGGTGGAAAAGTGCTGGCTCATGTTTACTCCGCCTGGGTCATGCCGATGGAACGGCAGGGTTGGTCGATCAGGGTTTTCAGTTCGGCATCGAGGCCGAGCAGGGTCAGGGTCACACCCATCATTTCCAGGGAGGTGAAGTAGTTGCCGACGTAGCAACGGTGAATCTTCAAGCCCTTGGCCTTGAGTTGTTTTTCCACCTCGGCGTAGAAAATGTACAGCTCCATCACTGGCGTGGCGCCAAGGCCCGAGACCAGCACCACCACACTGTCGTCCTGGCTGAAATCGCGGTCGGCCAGGATCGGCGCAAGCATTCGCTCGGCCATGGCGGCGGCCGGTTCAATCGGGATGACTTCGATGCCCGGTTCGCCATGATGGCCGATGCCCAATTCCATCTGGCCGTCGGGGATCTGGAAGTTCGGCTTGCCCACGGCGGCGATGGTGCAGGGCGTGAGGCCGATACCGATCGAGCGGCAGTGGTCGACGGTCTTCTGCGCGACGCGAATCACCCCGTCGAGGTCGTAATGCTGGGCGGCGGCGGCACCGCCGATCTTCCACATGAAGATTTCCCCGGCCACTCCGCGACGTTTGGCGATATCGGCCTTGGGCGCCGAAGCCACGTCGTCGTTGGCCACCACGGTGCGGATGCGCATGTCTTTGCTGGCGGCCATTTTCATCGCCAGCTTGACGTTCATATTGTCGCCGGCGTAGTTGCCATACAGGCAGGCTACGCCCGCGCCATGGTCGGCGGCGCGGAAGGCGTCGAAAAAGCTCTTGGCGGTGGGCGAGGAGAAAATCTCGCCGACGGCCACGGCGTCTACCAGGCCCGGGCCGACATAGCCGAGGAACGCCGGCTCATGCCCGGAGCCGCCGCCGGTGACGATGCCGACCCGACCCTGACCGGAGGGCCGGGCCTTGACGATGACCCGTGGGTTGGTTTCGTACTGGCGCAGTTCGGGGTGCGCGACCAGGATGCCGCGCAGCATGTCTTCGACCACTTGGTCGGGATCGTTGATGACTCGATTCATAACGCGGGTTCCTGTGTTCTTGTTCTAAGGGGTGACACCCCTCCATTGTGGGAGCTGGCTTGCCTGCGATGGCGGTGTGTCAGTTGGCGAATCTTTATCTGATACACCGCCATCGCAGGCAAGCCAGCTCCCACAGGGTTGTGCGTTGTTGCTGCAATCAGGGTTCGAGGACCACTTTGAGCGATTTATCGCCGCGCTCCATCACCGCAAACGCCTCCTTGAAGTCCGCCAGGGCAAACTTGTGGGTCACCACATCGCGCATGTCGATTTTGCGGTTGCCGATAAAGTCGATGGCTCTCGGGTACATATAGGGCCCCAGGTGCGAGCCGAGGATGTCCAGCTCCTTGCGATCGCCAATGATCGACCAATCGACAGTGGCCTCGTCATTGAACACGCTGAACTCGACGAAGCGCCCCAGCTTGCGCAGCATCGCCAGGCCCTGGTTGACCGCCTTGTGGTGCCCGGTGGCTTCGATGTAGATGTCGCAGCCGTAGCCGTCGGTGATCTCGCGGATTTTGGCCAGCACATCGACCTCGGCCGGGTTCCAGACTTCGTCGGCGCCCATGCGCAGGGCGAGGGCGGCGCGCTCGGGTTTCATGTCCAGCACGATAAGCTTTTTCGGGTTGCGCAATCGCACCGCGCCGATGATGCCCAGGCCCAAAGTGCCGGCGCCTGCGACCACTACGATGTCGTCATGGTCGACGTTGGCGCGCTCCGCCGCGTGCAGCGAGCAGGCCAGCGGCTCGATCAGGATCGCTTCGTCGGGCGCGATGGATTCCGGCACTTTGTGGATGATGCCTTCCTTGGTGAAAATCATGTACTGGGCCATGGCGCCCTGCACATTATTCTGGAAGCCATACAGGTCATGCTTCTGGCACATCCAGTACTGGCCGTGGTTGCAGAAGCGGCAACCCCAGCACGGCACGATCTGTTCGGAAATCACCCGGTCGCCGACCGCCACGCCGCGCTTTTCGGCGCCTGGGCCAAGGGCGACGACACGGCACACGAACTCATGCCCGGGAATCATCGGCGGCTTCACATAGCGCGGTTGCTCGGCATCGCCCCAGAACGACGGCGCGCCGCGATAGGTCTTGATATCGCCCATGCAAATGCCGCACAGCTCGACCTTGGTCAGGATCTCGTCGGGGCCGGGGGTGGGCACGTCGACGGTTTCCAGGCGGTAGTCTTCCGGCCCATGGCAGACCACGGCCTGCATGGTTTTGGGGATGCTCGGGGCAAGTTGTTCGGGTGTGCGTTCGGTGACGGTGGACATGACAAGACCTCACGACATAAAGATGGAATTACTGAATGCTGTAGCCGCCGTCGATCACCATGTTGGCGCCGGTGATCATCTGCGCGGCATCGCTGAGCAGGTATAGCGCCAGCCCGGCGATTTCTTCCGGCTGGGCAAAACGCCCCGCCGGGATCTGCAATTTGGCCCGCTCACCCACGTCGCCGGCCCAGGCTTTTTTGCCCAGGGCGGTTTCGACGATGGTGGGGGAGATGGCATTGACGTTCACCTGCGGCGCCCACTCCATGGCCAATACCTTGGTCATGCCGACGATGGCGGCTTTGCTGGCGCAGTAGGCGACGTGACGGTCCAGGCCAATCACAGCGGCCTGGGACGCCAGGTTGACGATGCGCCCGCTGCCTTGGGCGAGCATATGTCTGGCGCAGGCCTGGGCCACGAAGAAACTCGCCTTGAGGTTGATGTCCAGGGTAGTGTCCCAGGCGCTTTCGCTGACCTCGATGGCTTTGTCCAGCAACACCACGCCTGCGCTGTTGATCAGGTAATCCAGGCGTTGGAAATGTGTGAATACGCGGTCGATGGCGGGTTGTATCTGGCCGGTCTGGCCGAGGTCGACGGCAATGCCCAGGTGCCCGGCACCCAGGCTGGCGGCCACCTCGACCACGGCCGGGTCGCGGTCCAGCAGCGCCACCCTTGCGCCGCGTTCCGCCAGTAAGTTGGCGCAGGCCAGACCAATGCCGGCGGCGCCACCGGTGATGACCGCGCAACGGCCGCTGAGGTCGAAGGCTTGGTTCCAGAAACCAGACATGAATAACTCCCGTTACAGATCAAAAGGTAGAACGCGGTCCAATGTGGGAGCTGGCTTGCCTGCGATTGCATCGACCCGGTCTACCTGATGCACCCAGGTGCCTGCATCGCAGGCAAGCCAGCTCCCACAGTTGACTGTGTTTCCAGCCACTGACTACTTGCCGCCGCTGACTTGCTTGTACAGCGCATCCGCATTGGCATTGGTCACCGGCACCCACGGCAGGATGTAGTTCCTGGCCGTGCCGTCACCCCATTTCACGTCCTTGGCGTAGCGCTCCCAGATCACCGATTGCGGCTTGTAGTCCTCGCCGGCCAGGGCGCGCAGGGCCACGTCCAGTGCGCCTTGGGATTGGGCCTGGGCGTCCTGGAGGAATGTGGTGACTTCGTCTTTTTTCGCCGCCTGGATCGCATCCGGCATACCGTCGATGGAGGTCACGGGCACCTCTTTGGAGGTCAGTCCGTGAGACTTCAGGGCCTGCACAGCGCCGAGGGCCATGTCGTCGTTCTGGGCGATCACGCCGTTGATGCCCTTGGGGTGGGCGTTGAGCCAGTCTTCGGTGAGGGTCATGGCCTGGGCGCGGTCCCAGTTGGCGGTTTTCTTCTCGATGATCTTGATATCAGGGTGTTTGCCCAACACTTCCAGCTCGCCTTTTTCCCGGTCGATCTGCGCCGACTGGCCAATCGGGCCCTGGATGATCACCACGTTGCCCTTGCCGTTGAGCTTGTCGACCATGGCCTGGGCCTGCAGGCGGCCGCCTTCGACGTCGTCGTTCCCCACATACGGCACGCTGGCATCGGCTACTTTCGTATTGGAGGCGATGACCACCACGTCGTTGCTCATGGCCGCCTTGACTGTGCCGACGCCGGCCTTGGTATCAATGGGTACGAACAGAATCGCGTCGTAGCGTTGGGTCACCATATTTTCGATCTGGTTGTTCTGGGTCAGGGCGTCGTAGTTACCGTCGAATACGGTCAACTGCACGGTGCCATCCTTGACGGCCGGATGTTCCTTGAGCTCACGCACCCAGTTCTGCATGAACTGGCCCTTGAGGCCGTAGACGGCTGCGCCGATCTTGTAGGTCTTGCCATCGGCTGCCATGGCGACACTGCTGGCGAGCAGGGAGAGGGCCGCCGCGGCGGCCAGGGTAGTACCCAGTTTCATAAGTCGAACTCCAGTTATTGTTATCGGTCGTTCTTCAGCGTTTTTTCTTGCGCCACACGTCGATCAGTACTGCGAACACGATGATCAGGCCCTTGGCGACCTGCTGGTAATAGGAGGACACGCCGAGCAGGTTCAGGCCGTTGTTGATCACGCCGATCAGCAGCGCCCCGAACAAGGTGCCGACAATGCTACCGGTACCGCCCGACAGGCTGGTGCCGCCGATCACCACCGCGGCAATCGCGTCCAGCTCATAGGAAACCCCAGCCTGGGGCAGGGCAGAGGTGGTACGTGCCGACAACACCACGCCGGCCAATCCGGCGAGCAGGCCCGAAACCACGTACACCGAAAACATCACCTTGCGCACGCCGATGCCGGAGGTGCGTGCGCTTTTTTCATTGCCGCCCACCGCGTACACGTAGCGGCCGTAGGTGGTGTAGCGCAGCACCATCCAGAAGATCAGCGCGACCACGGCAAAGATAATGATCGGCACGCCCACTGGGCCGATCTTGCCGATCCCCAGCGCCAGGTAGGCGTCGGGCAGGTCGGTGATCGGGCTGCCGTCGTTGAGGATAAAGGTCATGCCGCGGGCGATGCTGAGCATACCCAGGGTGGCCACGAACGGCGGGATCGACAGGTTGGCGACCATAAAACCGTTGACCACGCCAAGCATCGCCCCGGCAAACATCCCGGCGCTGACTGCCGCCAACAGGCCATAGCCCTGGGTGGCGACCATCGCGCTGCACAATCCGGCAAAGGCCAGGATCGAACCTACCGACAAGTCGATGCCCTTGGTCAGGATCACATAGGTCATGCCCACGGCGAGGATGCCGTTGATGGAGGTCTGGCGCAGGATGTCCATCCAGTTGCGCCAGGTCATGAAGTATTCGCTGGAAAACGCCATCACCACGCACAGCAGGATAAACACCAGCGGCAGGCCGAAGCGGTCCAGAGACAGGCGCAAGCGGTTGCGTGGCGCGGTGGTGACAGGGGCGGCAAGGGTTTTGGCATTCATGAGGCAAGACTCAACAAGGCTTCCTGGGAAAGGGCAGTGTCGGTGCTGATGGTCACCAGCCGGCCGCCCTTGAATACGGCAATGCGATCACTCAAGTGCAGCAGTTCCGGAGCTTCGGACGACACCACAATGGCGGCGCCGCCGGCCCGTACGAACTGGTCGAGCAGGTGGTAGATCTCCTGCTTGGCGCCTTCATCGATGCCGCGGGTGGGTTCGTCGCAAAGCAGGCACACCGGCTCGGTGGACAGGCATTTGGCGAGCACGACTTTTTGTTGGTTGCCGCCGCTCATGGACGCCACCGGCAGGTCCAGAGAGCTGGTCTTGATCTGCAGGCGCTTGACCATGTCTTCGGCCAGTTGGGCTTCCTTGCGCGCATTGATCAGCGACCAACTCGACAAACGCTTGTAGGCCGACAGCGCGATGTTCGAGAGGATGCTGCCGGTCAGCACCAGGCCACTGTCCTTGCGGTCTTCGGTGACCAGCGACATACCGGCGTTGATGGTGGCCTTGGGCAGTCCGATGGGCATGGGCTTGCCTTGCAGGGTGACGCTGCCGGAATCGGCTACGGTCAGGCCGTAGATGCAGTTGAGAAACTCACTGCGCCCGGAGCCCATCAGCCCGTAAATGCCAAGAATTTCGCCACGGCGCAATTGCAGGCTGATGTCGTGGAACTCGCCGTTGCGGCTCAGGTTGTCGACTTGCAGGCAGGTGTCGGCGGCGCATTCACGGCCGACCTTGTGGTCGATGCGCGTCAGTTCCTGGCCGACAATACCGCGCACCAGGTGGTCGCGGTCGATATCGGCCATGCGCCCGCTTTCCACAAAGGCACCATCGCGAAAGATGCTGTAGTCATCGGCGATCTGCGCCAGTTCGCTCAAGCGATGGGACACATACACGATACCGGCACCCCGTGCAGTGAGGCGGCGAATGGCCTTGAACAGGGTTTCTGCCTCGCGCTCGCCGATGGCCGAGGTGGGCTCGTCCATGATCATCACCTGGCAGTCATGGCTGAACGCCTTGGCGATCTCCACCAGTTGAATCTGCGCCACGCTCAGGCGGTGCATGGGGCTGGTGGCGTCGACGTCGAACTCCAGGCTTTCCAGCAGCTCGCGGGTGCGGCGATTCAGGGCCTTGCTGTCGACGATGCAACCGGCGCGGCGCGGTTCGCGGCCCAGCCAGATGTTTTCGGCGACGGTCATGTAGGGGATGGGTTCGAGCTCCTGGGTGATCATCGCGATCCCCGAGGCCAAGGCTTCACTGGGGCGGTTGAACTGCACCGGTGCACCGTTGAGCGCAATGGTGCCGGCGTCACGCTGGGTAATGCCCATCAGGATGCTCAGGAAGGTCGACTTGCCGGCACCGTTGCCGCCGCACAGGGCGTGGACGCTGCCGGCGCGTAGAGAGAGGCGTCCGTCACGCAGGGCTGGCACCCCGGCGTAAGCCTTGGCGACGTGTTCAGCCTGGAGCAGTAATGGCGTGGCCATCGGCGTGTCCTCGTGCTGTGAATTCTTATTAGGTCGCACAGTCATGTTTCGCTGTGATCATATGTGTATCAAATGAAATTCTGATCAGTCAATCTCTTTCATTAAAAAGCGTTGATTCTCATCTGTAGTGGCTTTAATGGCTGTTTATCCCGCTTTGACTGGAAGGTCAGTTAAATCGCGCTTGACATGAGGGGCATAATGATCGCGAAATGACTGAGCGAAATTTCATTGAGTGATCATATGATCAGTCTTAATCTAGATCAGGGCAGCGGAGCCAGACGCCATGAACACACCTTTTCCGGTGGCTATCGGATGCGATGAAGCGGGTTTTGAGCTTAAAGAGCTGTTGAAGCGCCATATCGAGGCGCTGGGTTACCCGGTCACTGACTTCGGTACCCATTCCATCGCGCCGGTGCTCTATCCGGACATCGCGCTGGCCGTGGCCAACGCTATCAGCGCCGGGCAGCAGCGCCTCGGTGTGCTGGTGTGCGGCACCGGCATCGGCATGGCCATCTCGGCCAACAAGGTGTTGGGTATCCGCGCGGCTCAGGCCCATGACACCTATTCGGCGGAGCGGGCGCGCAAGAGCAACGATGCGCAGATTCTGTCCATCGGTGCGCGGGTGATCGGCGCCGAACTGGCCAAGAGCATTGTCACGGCGTTCCTGGCCTCGGAGTTCGAGGTGGCGCGTTCCGGGGCCAAGGTCGAGCGCATCAACGCAATCGAGCGCGATGGGCATCAGTAGTGGACGGCACAGGGCAAGAGTCGGGAGAATGCGCCTTTGACGCCGAAACGGAAGCCCGTCCCCATGAGTGACAGTACCCAGCGCATGGCCAGCGATATCGATCAAATGACCGAAGTGGCGATGCTCTATTACCTTGAGAACGTCACTCAGGAAGCCATTGCCAAGCGCTTTGACCTGTCGCGGGCCAAAGTCAGCCGCCTGCTCAAGCGTGCGCGAGATGAAGGCATTGTCGAGGTGCGCGTGTTGCAGCACCCGGCGATGAACAACGAACTGGAGCGCGCGTTGGTGGAGCGCTTCAAGCTCGACCGCGCCTTGATCGCCGTTGACCATAGCGACCCCGACACCCAGCGCTCGGCAGTCGCCAGCCTGGTCGCCAACTACCTGAACAAAACCTTGGGCGATGGCATGATCGTCGCCGTGGGCATGGGCCGTAACGTCGGCGCGGTGGCCGATAACGTGTTCCTGCCGGTGACGCGCAACTGCACGTTCGTATGTGCTATCGGTGGTTCGCTCAAGGCCGGCGAGTACATGAACCCCGACCATATCTGCCGGCGCCTTGCCCTGCGCTTTGGCGGCGAGAGCGAAAGCCTGTACGCCCCGGCGCTGGTGGCCAACCCGGAACTGCGTGGTGTGTTGATCAATAACGACACGGTACGCTCCACCCTCGACCGCGCCCGGCGTGCCGACATTGCCCTGATCGGCATTGGTGATATGAGCGAAAACAGCAACATGGTGCGCATGGGCTGGTTCTCGCCCCAGGAAATCGCCCAGGCGCGGTTGTCCGGCACGGTGGGCGATATGATGGGCTATGACTTTATCGATATTCACGGCCAGCCGGCGGTCAACGCCATTCAAGGCCGAGTGATCGGGTTGACGGTGCAGGAGCTGTTCCGCATCCCGGATGTGGTGGCGATTGCCAGTGAAAACACCAAGGCCGCGGCGACGCTGGGGGCGTTGCGGTCGGGGGTGATCAATACGCTGGCGACGACCGTCACCAATGCCCACACCATCCTGGCGCTGGATGATGCCACCCGAAAGTCTTGATACCACACCGTTCCAAATGTGGAATGGGGGGCTTGTGTGGGAGGGGGCTTGCTCCCGATAGCGGTGTGTCAGCCAGCTTATATATTGACTGACACACCGCCATCGGGAGCAAGCCCCCTCCCACATTGGTTTTGCATCGGCTGGAAGACAGGTTTTGTAATAGTTTTGCTATGTGGGAATTGTGTATTTGGGTTGTAGGATTCAAGTCCTTTTGTTATTTCAGGACTTGCATGAACACCCTCTCGGAGCCTCCCAGTCGTCTTTCTCCAAGACACTTACTGTCGCTGTTCCCCCTGAAGCACCCCGTATTCCGACTGCTAACCTTGTCCCGGTCCACTGACCGCGCATTGCCGTGTTCGGCATTCTGAAAACTTTGAATACAGAGACTCTATAAATGGAATGGTTAGCGGATCCAACGGCCTGGCTGGGCCTGGCGACCTTGATTGTGCTGGAACTGGTGCTGGGTATCGACAACCTGGTGTTTATCGCGATCCTGGCAGACAAGTTGCCGCCGGAGCAGCGTGACCGTGCACGCTTGATCGGTTTGTCCCTGGCGTTGCTGATGCGTCTGGGCCTGTTGGCGAGTATTTCCTGGTTGGTGACCCTCACCCAGCCGTTGTTCGAGGTGTTCGACAAGAGCTTTTCCGGCCGTGACCTGATCATGCTGTTCGGTGGTGTGTTCCTGTTGTTCAAGGCCACCATGGAGCTGCACGAACGCCTGGAAGGCCACGTGGCCCAGCACAAGGGCAATGTGGCTTATGCGATGTTCTGGCCGATCGTGGCGCAGATCGTGGTGCTCGACGCAGTGTTCTCCCTCGATGCGGTGATTACCGCAGTGGGCATGGTCGATGAGCTGGCGGTGATGATGATCGCGGTGATCGTGTCCATCGGTTTGATGATCGTGGCGAGCAAGCCGCTGACCCGTTTCGTCAACGCCCACCCTACGGTGATCATGCTGTGCCTGGGCTTCTTGATGATGATCGGTTTCGCCCTGACCGCCGAAGGCTTGGGCTTCCATATTCCCAAGGGCTACCTGTACGCGGCCATTGGTTTCTCGATTCTGATCGAGGTGTTCAACCAGATTGCCCGCTCGCGTCGCAAGAAATCGGCACAAGGTGTGCTGCCGGTGCGTGAGCGTACGGCCCATGCAGTGATGCGTTTATTGGGTGGCCGCAGCCTGGCGCTGGAAGAGGTGGGTGAAGAGGTCGCTGACTTGCTGGGCGAGCCGGATACTGCACAGGGCCCGCTGTTTGATCGACGTGAGCGGGTGATGATCAGCGGTGTGCTGCAACTGGCCGAACGGCCGATTCGTACCCTGATGACACCACGGGCCAAGGTTGACTGCATCGACCTGGCGGACGATCCCGACACGATCCGCCTGAAGCTGATGCATTCGTCCTACTCGCGTTTGCCGCTGATCCGCAACGGTGCGGTGGATGAACCCTTGGGCTTTGTGCACAAGAAGGAACTGCTCAAGGAGTACCTGGCCGGTAACGAGCCGAACCTGGAGCACCTGGCGCGCCGGGCGATCAACCTGCTGGAGAGCTTTTCGATCCTCAATGCCCTGGAGCAGATGCGCCAGGAGTCCACCCACATCGCCTTCGTGATCAACGAATTCGGGGACTTCATGGGCGTGTTGAGCATGACCGATATTCTGGAATCCATCGCCGGTGAATTGCCCGATGCCAGCGAAATCGAAGGGCCCGACATCGTCGAGCAGAACGAAGGCTTTCGTGCCAACGGTGCCTTGAACCTCAATCTGGTGCGTCAGCGCACGGGCTTCAAGGCTGCGGCGACCGAGGATTATCAAACCCTGGCGGGGTTGGTGATGAGCCTGCTCGACCGTTTGCCGGTGGTGGGCGATAGCCTGGAACATGAGGGTTGGCGTTTGACGGTAGCTGAAGTGGAGGAGCGTCGAGTGACGCAAGTGCACTTGCGCCCTTGCTCAGGTCATAACGGTTGAAGATGTCTGTTACGCACTGCTCTTGCTCTTCAAGTGGGCCGAAGCCCTTGAGTTTTTCTACCACGATTCCCTCCTGGTAGATCAGTAGCGTCGGGGTGCCTGTCACATCAGGGTGCCTCGGCGTATGGGCGCAATCGAGTACCAAACTGACTAGCCAGGGATGCTTCCAAGCGGCCTGTTCGAATAAGGAGCCTGCTTGCGCACAGGCAGGGCAGTGCTCGGAAACAAACAGAATGAACACCGGGCGCGGGGTGTTCAGTACCCGATTGAACTCTTTGGCGCTGGAAATTCTGCGCGTGGCGACTCCCATGTCGATCCCCTTCCGGCTGTGTTGGTTTTTGCCAACGCTAAGCCGGTGGGGTACCACCGTCTACTGTCAACCTTCACAGGTGTGCGTCGATCCGAGGCGGTCAGTATGGGGGCGCAGTAACACCGTTGTGGGGCGTTGCGTAGCAACACCCGATGCTGGCGGCGCAAAGCCGTTAAGCGCTTCAATACCTATCTTACTGAACCCTAAAGAGTTTCCCGACCGCATATTTTTCCTCCCGTGGCTGTGGCACACTTTCTGCTGTCTATTCCGTTGTTACATACCAAGTTCCGGTATAACGGAATACACAACCCCTGGAGTGCTTGTCATGCATCACCGACCTTCCGTATTCAAAGCGTGTGTTTTTCTTGTTGCCGCATCGGCTTCCTTCACAAGCATGGTGCAGGCGGCGGACAGCAAGCTGGATGATGTGCTCAAGCGCGGGCATCTGGTCGTGGGTACAGGCAGTACCAATGCGCCGTGGCACTTCCAGGGAGCGGATGGCAAATTGCAGGGGTTTGATATCGACATCGCCCGCATGGTGGCCAAGGGTTTGTTCAATGACCCGAGCAAGGTCGAGTTTGTGGTGCAGTCATCCGATGCGCGCATTCCCAACCTGCTGACGGACAAGGTCGACATGAGCTGCCAGTTCATCACCGTCACCGCCAGCCGTGCGCAGCAGGTGGCTTTTACTTTGCCGTACTACCGCGAAGGTGTCGGCCTGCTGTTGCCCAACAACAGCAAGTACAAGGAAATCGAAGACCTTCAAGCCGCAGGCGATGACGTGACCGTGGCCGTGCTGCAAAACGTGTACGCCGAAGAGCTGGTGCACCAGGCACTGCCCAAAGCCAAGGTCGACCAGTACGACAGTGTCGACCTGATGTACCAGGCCGTGAACTCCGGTCGCGCCGACGCGGCTGCCACCGATCAGTCCTCGGTCAAATACCTGATGGTGCAGAACCCCGGTCGCTACCGCAGCCCCACTTACGCCTGGACCCCGCAAACCTACGCGTGTGCGGTCAAGCGTGGCGACCAGGATTGGCTGAACTTCGTCAACACCGCGCTGCATGAAGCCATGACCGGTGTGGAGTTTCCCACCTACAAGGCTTCTTTCAAGCAGTGGTTCGGCGTTGACCTGCCAGAACCGGCCATCGGTTTTCCCGTGGAATTCAAATGATCCGGAACAGCCGGGGCGTGCTTGAGCACGCCTCACTCAGGTATTGCCGACCATGAACTATCAGTTGAATTTTGCCGCCGTCTGGCGTGATTTCGACACCTTGCTGGCGGGGCTCGGCCTGGGCCTGCAGTTGGCTCTGCTGTCGATTGCCATCGGCTGCGTGATCGGCCTGCTGATGGCGTTCGCCATGCTGTCCCGGCACCGCGCGTTGCGCATCCTCGCTTCGGTGTACGTGACGGTGGTGCGCAATACGCCGATCCTGGTGTTGATCCTGTTGATCTATTTCGCCTTGCCGTCCTTGGGGATTCGCCTGGACAAAATCCCTTCGTTCATCGTCACCCTGTCGCTGTACGCCGGTGCCTACCTGACCGAAGTATTCCGCGCCGGGTTGTTGAATATTCCCAAGGGCTTGCGTGAAGCCGGGTTGGCGATCGGCCTTGGCGAATGGCGGATTCGTGCCTATATCACCGTGCCGGTGATGCTGCGCAACGTGCTGCCGGCGCTGTCGAACAACTTTATCTCGCTGTTCAAGGACACGTCCCTGGCCGCCGCGATCGCGGTGCCGGAGCTGACCTATTACGCCCGCAAGATCAACGTTGAAAGCTACCGGGTGATTGAAACCTGGCTGGTTACGACCGCGCTCTATGTGGCTGCCTGTTACCTGATTGCCATGCTGCTCCGTTACCTGGAGCAGCGTCTGGCGATCCGTCGTTAAGGAAGGGTTTGCATGTACGAATCCCCCAGTTGGCTGCATGAATTGTGGATCGCCCGCGAGACCCTGTGGGCCGGCTTCCAGGCCAGTGTGTCGGTCTCGGCACTGGCGATTATCTTCGGCACCCTGATCGGTATCGTCGCCGGGTTGATCCTGACCTACGGCAAGTTCTGGATGCGTGCACCGTTTCGTCTGTACGTCGATCTGATCCGAGGCACCCCGGTGTTCGTGCTGGTGTTGGCGTGTTTCTACATGCTCCCGGCCCTGGGCTGGAAAATCAGTGCATTCCAGGCCGGTGCGGTCGGGTTGACCCTGTTCTGTGGCTCCCACGTGTCGGAAATCGTGCGCGGTGCACTGCAAGCCATTCCCCGTGGGCAACTGGAAGCGGGCAAGGCCATTGGCCTGACGTTTTACCAGTCGTTGGGCTATGTGTTGTTGCCCCAGGCCCTGCGTCAGATCCTGCCGACCTGGGTCAATTCCTCTACCGAAATCGTCAAGGCGTCCACTTTGCTGTCGGTGATCGGCGTGGCCGAATTGCTGCTCAGCACCCAGCAGGTGATCGCCCGCACCTTCATGACCCTGGAGTTCTACCTGTTCGCCGGTTTCATGTTCTTTGTCATCAACTACGCCATCGAATTATTCGGGCGCTACATTGAAAAGCGGGTGGCTTTGCCATGAACCAAGCTCAAACCAAACCAGCGCTGCTGGACATTCGTGGCCTGCGTAAACAGTACGGCCAGGTGGAAGTGCTCAAGGGTGTCGATCTGTCGATGCAGCGCGGCAATGTGGTGACGTTGATCGGCTCCAGCGGCTCGGGCAAGACCACCTTGCTGCGTTGCGTGAACTTGCTTGAGGAGTTCCAGGGCGGGCAGATCACCCTGGACGGCGAGTCCATTGGCTACAGCGAGGTCGGCGGCAAGCGCGTACGGCACCCGGAGCGGGTGATTGCCCAGCACCGCGCCATGACCGGCATGGCGTTCCAGCAATTCAACCTGTTCCCGCATCTGACCGCGCTGCAAAACGTCACCCTTGGCTTGCTCAAGGTCAAGAAGATGGGCAAGGATGAAGCCGTGGCCCTGGCCGAAAAGTGGCTGGACCGCGTCGGCCTGCTGGAGCGGCGCAACCACTTTCCCGGCCAATTGTCTGGTGGTCAGCAACAGCGCGTGGCGATTGCCCGCGCCATTGCCATGAACCCCAGTCTGATGCTGTTCGACGAGGTCACATCGGCCCTCGATCCGGAGCTGGTAGGCGAAGTGCTCAGCGTGATCAAGGGGCTGGCGGAGGAGGGCATGACCATGTTGCTGGTCACCCACGAAATGCGCTTTGCCTATGAAGTTTCCGACCAGATCGTCTTCATGAACCAGGGCCGCATTGAAGAGCAGGGCACTGCGAAGGACATCTTCGAGCGGCCGCAGTCGCCGCGACTGGCGGAATTTTTAAAGAACATTCGTTTTTAACAAGGAGCAACTTTTATGAGCATTACTCGTTACGGTACCGGCAGCACCGCAGGTGGCGGCCAGCCACGCCCGTTCGCACGTGCGGTGGAGGCCGATGGCTGGCTGTATGTGTCGGGCCAGGTGCCGGCGGTGGATGGCGAAATCATCAGTGGCGGCATCGTCGAGCAAACCCGGCAGACCATGCGCAACGTGGTGGCGATCCTCGAAGAAGCCGGCTATGAGCTCAAGGATGTTGTGCGCGTGGGCGTGTGGCTGGAAGATCCACGGGACTTCTGGAGTTTCAACAAGGTCTTCGGCGAATACTTCACCCCCGAGCACGCCCCGGCGCGGGCTTGTGTGCAGGCCAATATGATGGTTGATTGCAAGGTTGAGATCGACTGCGTGGCCTACAAGAAAAAGGGCTGAATGCCCCCACTCTTGAGATCACTGAAGATCAATGTGGGAGCTGGCTTGCCTGCGATGACGTAGTGCCAGATAACACCTTTGTCACTGACCCACCGTCATCGCGGGCAAGCCCGCTCCCACAGGGGATCACCGTGCAGCAAACACCTTTGACCGGACCCATCACTGCCATGACCGAAGACACCATCAAACGCCGCGCCAAAGGCCTGGACCGTGCGTTCGATATCCTTGATTTTCTCAAGGAGATCGGCCAACCCCTGCGCCCGAATGACATTGCCAGCGGCATCGGCAGCCCCAAGTCCACGGTCTACGAATTGGTCGCGTCGCTGCTGGAGCGGCGCATTCTGGAAACCGTGGGCAAGGACGGTCACGTGTATCTGGGGCGCCAGTTGTATTTCCTCGGCCAGGCGCACCTGCGGCACTTCGACCTGACCCGCGAGGCCGATCACGCCCTGCAGGAAATCGTCAGCCAGACCCACGAAACCGCGCAGATGTGCCTGCTCAACGGGCGCAAGTACACGGTGGCGCTGATGCGCGAAGGCCAGCGGCATTTCCGTATTTCTTCGGATATCGGTGAAAACGCGCCGATCCCGTGGACCGCTTCCGGGCGTTTGTTGCTGGGGCATTTGAGCGACCAGCAGATCATCGAGCTGATCGACCCCGACGATTTCATCCTGCCGGACGGCCTGCGCCTGCCGCTCGATACCTTCCTGGCGCAGATCCGCCAGGCCACCGTCGATGGGTTCTTTTCCTTCGACAGTGTGGCCGACACCTTCACCCATTGCTTCGCCGCCCCGGTGCGGGACGCCCAGGGCATCAGCATTGCGACCCTGTGCATCGTTGCCCCGCGAGCCGATGCCAGCAAGCACTACCACGACTATCGCCGGGTGCTGATCGACAGCGCCAACAGCCTGGCCCGGCGCATCAACGAATAGGAGTTTTCCATGTCTGCCCTCAATGCCGTTGAAAAAGGTGCCGCCGCCGTCGGTGCCCATTTGGTCCGCGATGTCAGCCTGCCGGCGCTGGTGCTGCACCGTGACGCCCTGGAGCACAATATTCGCTGGATGCAGGACTTTGTCAGCCACAGCGGCGCCGAGCTGGCGCCCCACGGCAAGACCAGCATGATGCCTGCGCTGTTCGAGCGCCAGATCACCGCCGGTGCCTGGGGGATCACCCTGGCCAACGCCGTACAAACCCGCGCCGCCTATGCCGGTGGCGTGCGTCGTGTGCTGATGGCCAACCAATTGGTGGGTGCGCCGAACATGGCGCTGATCGCCGACCTGCTGGCCGATCAGGATTTCGACTTTCATTGCATGGTTGATCACCCGGACAACGTCGCGGATCTGGGCCTGTTCTTCGCCGCGCGCGGCCTGCGTCTGAACGTGATGATCGAATACGGCGTGGTCGGCGGCCGGTGTGGCTGTCGCAGCGAGCAGGAAGTGCGTGAACTGGCCCGGGCAATCAAGGCCCAACCGGCATTGGCGTTGACCGGCATCGAAGGCTACGAAGGGGTGATCCACGGCGAGCACGCCATCAGCGGCATCCGTGACTTCGCTGCCAGCCTGGTGCGCCTGGCGATGGACCTGCAAGACAGCGGCCTGTTCGACCTGCCCAAACCTATCATCACGGCGTCGGGCTCGGCCTGGTACGACCTGATCGCCGAGTCGTTCGAGGCGCAGAACGCTGCCGGTCGTTTCCTCAGTGTGTTGCGCCCAGGCAGCTACGTGGCCCACGACCATGGCATCTACAAAGACGCGCAATGCTGCGTGCTCGACCGACGCAGCGACCTCAACGAGGGCCTGCGCCCGGCGATGGAAGTCTGGGCGCACGTGCAGTCGCTGCCGGAGCCGGGGTTTGCGGTGGTTGCCCTGGGTAAGCGTGACGTGGCCTATGACGCCGGCTTGCCGGTGCCGCTCAAGCGCTACAAGGCCGGGATCGTCCCGGCGCACGGTGATGATGTGAGCGCGTGCAAGGTCACCGCGGTGATGGACCAACATGCGTTCATGACCGTAGCGCCGGGGGTTGAGTTGCGCATTGGCGACATCATTTCGTTTGGCACGTCCCATCCCTGCCTGACCTTCGACAAATGGCAGGTGGGTTGCCTGGTGGATGAGCAGTTGCAGGTGGTCGAGTCGCTGCGTACCTGTTTCTAGACCGAGTCGCACCTATCGGGGGCAAGCCCCCTCCCACAGGGGAATGCATTCCAAATGTGGGAGGGGGCTTGCCCCCGATGAGGCCATCAGCCCCACCGAGACAGCAGCCATGACCACCCAACCCCGCATCGCCCTTATCGGCGAATGCATGATCGAACTGCAACACCGCGCCGATGGCAGCCTGCACCAGAGCTTCGGCGGCGACACCCTGAACACGGCGGTGTACCTGCGCCGTGAGCTGGGCGAGTGCGCCAGTGTCGACTACGTCACCGCCTTGGGCGATGACAGTTTCAGCGACGCCATGTGCCAGCAGTGGCAAACCGAGGGCCTTGGCCTGGGCATGGTCCAGCGCCTGCCCGGGCGTCTGCCGGGTTTGTACTGCATCCAGACCGACGCCAATGGCGAGCGCAAGTTTCTCTACTGGCGCAACGAAGCGGCCGTGCGTGACTGCTTCACCACGCCTGCGGCCGAGCCGATCCTGGCAGTGTTACCGGATTATGACGTGGTGTATTTCAGCGGCATTACCCTGGCGGTGCTGGGCGAGGTTGGGCGCGAGCGCTTGCTGGACACCCTGGTCGAAACCCGCCGCCGAGGTGGCAAGGTGGTGTTCGATAACAATTACCGGCCACGGCTATGGGCCGATGTGCAAGCGGCCCGTGCGGCTTATCGCAAGGTGTTGGCCGAAGTGGATATAGCCTTGTTGACCGAGGATGACGAGCACGCGTTGTTTGGCTATGAGGACAGCGAGCAGGTGTTTGCGGCCTATCCATCGATTGCAGAAGTGGTGCTCAAGCGTGGCGCGGATGCGTGTTTGATTCGCTGTGCGGGAGAGCGTTTTGCGGTGCCGGCGTTGAAGGTGGAAAAGGTGGTGGACACTACGGCGGCGGGAGATTCGTTCAGTGCGGCGTATCTGGCCGGGCGGCTCAAAGGTGGCTCGCCGCAAGAGGCTGCATTGGCGGGGCATCGGCTGGCGAGTCGGGTGATTCAGCTGCCGGGGGCGCTGATACCGAGGTGAATGGCCGCCTGCGGCGGATCGCGGGCAAGCCCGGCTCCCACATTTTGCCGGGTGTACACCGTTAAATGTGGGAGCTGGCTTGCCTGCGATAGCGTCTGGAGCCAAGTGCTCAATCCCGGTAAAACACCTGCACCAGGTGATAGCCAAACTTGCTCTTGATCGGCCCGTGCACCACCTTCACCGGCTTCTTGAAGATCACCGCATCAATCGCGCCCACCATCTGCCCGGGCCGCACTTCGCCCAGATCGCCGCCACGCTTGCCCGACGGGCAGGTGGAGTACTTCTTGGCCAGCACGTCAAAGGCTTCGCCCTTGGCAATGCGCTGCTTGAGTTGTTCGGCTTCTTCGCTGGTTTTCACCAGGATATGACGGGCTTGGGCTTTCATTGATCTCTACCAGGTGTGCGACGGCGCGCGATTATGCCTGAACTCAGGCCTCGCCGCCGATCATGCTGCGGATTTTGGTGGCCAGCAGGTCGATCGAAAAGGGCTTGGCGACCATGTCCATGCCGTCTTCCAAAAAGCCCTGGCGCTCAGCGGCTTTCTCGGCATAACCGGTCATGAACAACACCCGCAGGCAGGGGCGATGCTGGCGCGCGATTTCCGCCAGTTGCCGGCCGTTCATGCCTGGCAGGCCGACGTCGGTCACCAGCAAATCCACGCGCAAATCCGACTCCAGCAGCGGCAGCGCGGCACGGGCGTCGGCCGCCTGGTGCGCGGTATAGCCCAGTTCATCGAGGACGTTGATCACCAACATGCGCACCGCCGGGTCGTCCTCGACCACCACCACGGCTTCACCGGCCAGGGCCACCGGGGCTTCGGTGAGGCTGACGGGCAGGTCGCTTTCCAGTGCGGTGCCGTACAGGCGCGGTAGGTACAGGCGCACGCAGGTGCCCTGGCCCGGTTCGCTCTGGATCGTTACATGGCCGCCGGACTGCTGGGCAAAGCCGTAAATCATCGACAGCCCGAGGCCGGTGCCTTGGCCGATAGGCTTTGTGGTGAAGAACGGGTCGAATGCCTTGGCGAGGATTTTCGGCGCCATGCCGCTGCCGTTGTCGCTCACGCCGAGCATTACGTAGTCGCCGGCCTTGACCGGCTCCAGGGTGGTGATGTCGGTGCCGTCCAGGTAGCTGTTGGCGGTTTCGATCAGCAACTCGCCGCCGTCGGGCATGGCGTCGCGGGCGTTGATCACCAGGTTGAGCAGGGCGTTTTCCAATTGGCTGGCGTCGGTGTTCACCGGCCAGATGTCCTTGCCCAGTTGCACCTTGAGCGCGATATGCGCGCCCTTGGTGCGCTGGAACAGATCTTCCAGGGATGCCACCAGCTGGTTGGGGTCGATGGGGCGGCGGTCCAGCGACTGGCGCCGCGAAAACGCCAGCAGGCGGTGGGTAAGGGCGGCGGCGCGATGGGCCGAGGATACGGCGGCATCGGCAAAGCGGCCAATCTCATCGCTGCGCCCGGCGGCAATATAGCGCTGCATCAGGTCCAGGCTGCCGATGATGCCGGTGAGCATATTGTTGAAGTCATGGGCGATACCGCCGGTGAGCTGGCCCACCGCTTCCATCTTCTGCGCATGGCGCAGGGCGTCTTCGGCGCGTTCACGCTCGAACATCTCGTTCTGCAGGCGCTGGTTGGCCTCGGCCAGCGCCTGGGTACGCTGGGCCACACGCTCTTCGAGGTTCTCGTTGAGATGGCGCAGGGCTTCCTCGGTGAGTTTGCGTTCGGTCTCGTCGATGACAAAAATGTAGAAGCCATTCACCGAACCGTCATTGCTGAAGCGCGGCAGGTATTTCATCAACGCGTGGCGCGGGCGGCCGTCGCGATGGGGCGTGAGGGTCATGAAGCTGCACGCCTTGCCGTTCAGGGCCGCTTCGATCTTGTCTATTCGTCCGGCATACACCTCATCACCGAGCACTTCGCGGATGGTCTTGCCGTACAGCTCCTGGGGCGTCTTGCCGTACCAGTCGAGGTAGGCGCTGTTGTTCAGGCGAAAGCGCTGCTCATGGTCCACGTAGCCGATCAACACCGGCATGGCGTTGATGATCAGTTGCAGCTCGGTCTGGCTCTGGCGCAGCGCCTGTTCGGTGTGCTTGCGCTCGGTGAGGTCCAGCGCGGCGCCGAGGAAGCGTGCGGGTCGGCCTTGTTGGTCCTTGTAGCAGCGGCCACGGGCAAACACCCAGCGCACCTGGCCGTCGGCTTGCAGCAGGCGGTACTCCTCGGCGTATTCAGTGCCGAAGGTGATGCAATGCTTGATGCTGCGCGTGACCATGCCACGGTCTTCGGGATGCACACCGAGAAGATAGGCGCTGATGGGCAGCAGGCCGGCGTCACTCGGGTCGACACCGTGCAGGTAGGCGAAATGTGCATCGGCGATAAAGTGATCTTCACCGATGTCCCAGTCCCAGGTGCCCACGGCATCGGTCGCCGCCAGTGCCAGTTGCAGGCGCTGCTCGGTGTTGTGCTGGGCCTTGAGGCTCGCTTCGGAACGCTGCTGCAGTTCCAGGGTTTTGCTGCGCCGTTCATTGGTTTCGATGGCGGTGACCAGGATGCCTGCCACCTGGCCACTTTCGTCGCGCACCGGGCTGTAGGTCAGGTCGAGCCAGATTTCGGTGTCGCGACATTCGCGTTGCAAGACAAAACGCTGCTCGCTGAAGGTGCGCACCTGGCCGCCGAGCACCGCGTCGTACACCGGCGCAGCGAAGCTTTGCAGCTCCGGCCAGGTCTGGTGCGCAGGTTGGCCCAGGGCGCCGGGGTGCTTGTTGCCCACCAGTTGGGCGAAGCCATCGTTATAAAGTTGTATGAGTTGCGGGCCCCACAGCAGCACCATCGGCATCGGCGAATGCACGACGATATCGACGGCGGTGCGCAGGCTCTGCGGCCAATCAGTGGCCTCACCGAGGGGGCTTTGCGCCCAGTCCAGCCGCTTGATCAATGCAGCGGCTTCGCTACCGGTGGATGTTCCATTCATGAAAAAAAGCCCTGAGCACGACGCTTTGAAAAATAACCACATCCATTGTCCCAAGGATCATCAATGGATGACTACCCCGGAAAAATAGCACGCATTGACGGTTTTTCTTCAAAACAGCGGTTCAGCGCTGAAACCTTTCATCTAAAAATCCAGTTCAGGGCGTCGGCGAAACTGCTCCAGTGCTTCGGGATTGGCGAGGGCATCGGTGTTCTTTACCGGCTCCCCATGTACCACGTTGCGCACCGCCAACTCCACGATCTTGCCGCTGATGGTGCGCGGGATATCCGTGACAGCGAGGATCTTGGCCGGTACGTGGCGCGGCGTGGTGTTGGCACGGATCACCTGGCGGATCTGCTGTTGCAGCGCTTCATCCAGCTCGACGCCGTCATCGAGGCGTACAAACAGCACCACACGCACATCGTCCTGCCAGCGCTGGCCGATGGCGAGGCTTTCCAGCACCTGTGGGATTTTTTCCACTTGGCGGTATATCTCGGCGGTGCCGATGCGTACGCCGCCAGGGTTGAGCACCGCGTCTGAGCGCCCATGAATCAGCAGGCTGCCATTGGCCCGCTGCTCAGCATAATCACCCTGGGCCCATACGCCGGGGAACTGGCTGAAATAGGAGGCGCGCAGCTTGTGCTGGTGCGGGTCGTTCCACAGCCCAATGGGCATGGCCGGAAAGTGCCGGGTGCAGACCAGCTCGCCTTTTTCCCCGATCAGCGGCCGGCTCTGGTCGTCCCACACCTCGATGGCCATGGCCAGGCTCTTGCATTGCATCTCACCGCGCCGCACCGGCAGCACCGGGTTGCCGATCACGAAGCAGGAGACGATATCGGTGCCACCGGACATCGACGACAGGCACAGCTCGTTCTTGATCTCGCGGTACACATAGTCGTAGCTCTGGGGTGACAGTGGCGAGCCGGTGGAAATCAGGCCCTTGAGGCTGCTCAGGTCGTGGCTCAGGCGTGGCCGCAACCCGGCTTTCTCCAGGGTAGCGAGGAATTTCGGGCTGGTGCCGAATACACTGATTTTTTCCGCATCGATCAAGTCGATCAAACGCTCGGGGCCGGGGTGGAACGGTGAGCCGTCATACAGCACCGCCGTGGCGCCCATCGCCAGCACCGACACCAGCCAGTTCCACATCATCCAGCCGCAGGTGGTGTAGTAGAACAGGCAGTCCTCGCGGCTCAGGTCGGCGTGCAGGCCGTGTTCCTTGAGGTGGGTGAGCAGCACGCCGCCGGTGCCATGGATGATGCATTTGGGGATGCCGGTGGTGCCGCTGGAATAGAGGATATACAGCGGATGATCGAACGGCACTGCGACAAATTCAGGCACGCCGCCGGCCTGATAGAAGTCGTCCCACAGCGTGACCCGGGCTTGGCTCAGGTAATCGTCGACCTGTGCCTGAGGCCGGGCGTACGGCACGATGATCAGCTGTTGCAGGGAGGGCAGGCGCGCAAGGATTTCATTGAGCTTGGCGCTCTGGTCGATGTTTTTGCCTGCATAGCGGTAGCCGGCGCAGGTAATCAGCACTTTGGGTTCGATCTGGCCGAATCGATCGATGACGCCCTGGGTGCCGAAATCCGGCGAAGAGCATGACCAGATCGCGCCGAGGCCGGTGGTGGCAAGCATACCCACCAGGGTTTGCCAGGTGTTGGGCATGCACGCGGCCACCCGGTCACCCATGCCAACCCCGGCCGCCCGCAAGCTTTTTTGCAGGCCGGCAACGTGTTCCGCCAGTTGCGCATAGCTCAGTTGTTCACGTTGGCCGTCTTCGCTGACAGCCACCACCGCAGGATGATTGTCGCGGCGGCGCAACAGGTGTTCGGCAAAGTTCAGGGTGGCGCCGGGAAACCATTGGGCGCTGGGCATCTCGATGTCTTCGATCAGTGTGACGCTGGGCGGGCTGCGAAACTGCACGTCGAAGAACGCCACAATCGCCTGCCAGAAGTCCGGGCGCTGGTCGATGCTCCATTGGTGCAGGGCAGGGTAGTCGTGGAGGTGCAGGTCGTGGCGTTGGTTGATGAAGCGGCGGAACTGGTCCATCCGTGTGTTGGCGATGCGTTCGGGCGAGGGTTGCCAGAGGATGTCGGACATAGCGAAATCTCTTGTTCTAGTATCGGTCTTCCAAACAATAGCGTTCCAATGTGGGAGGGGGCTTGCTCCCGATAGCGGTGGTTCAGTTACAAATGTCTACCCTGACACACTGCTATCGGGAGCAAGCCCCCTCCCACATTTTGATCTCCGGTGTCTGGGGGGTTATTGGGCCAGCCAGCCACCGTCGATATTCCACGCCGCACCGCGCACCTGGGCGCCAGCCTCGCTGCACAAAAACAGCACCAGCTCACCCAGCTGCGACGGCGTCACAAACTCCAGGGACGGCTGCTTTTCAGCCAGCAAATCCTGCTGCGCCTGTTGCGGGTCGATCCCACTGGCCACGCGATCATCAATCTGCTTCTGCACCAGCGGCGTCAGCACCCAGCCCGGGCAGATCGCATTGCAGGTCACATTGCTGGTGGCGGTTTCCAGGCCCACCACCTTGGTCAGGCCGATCACGCCATGCTTGGCCGCCACGTAGGCAGCCTTGCCCACTGAGCCGACCTGGCCGTGCACCGAGGCGATATTGACGATACGCCCCCAGCCCTTGGCCTTCATGCCCGGCAGGCTCAAACGTGTACTGTGGAACACCGAGGACAGGTTGATCGCGATAATCGAATCCCAGCGCTCCACCGGGAAGTCTTCCACCGCCGCCACATGCTGGATGCCGGCATTGTTGACCAGAATATCCACGCCACCGAACTCGCGCTCGGCGTAGGCGAGCATGTCGGCGATCTGCGCCGGGTCGCTGACATCCGCCGGGTGATGCCCGACCTTGCCACCAAACGCCTGCACCTGGGCGATCACCGCGCTGGCGTCGCCAAAGCCGTTGAGAATCAGGTTGGCGCCAGCCTTGGCCAGGCTCAATGCTATCCCTAAGCCGATGCCGCTGGTGGAGCCGGTGACCAAGGCGGTCTTGCCATTCAAAGTCGTCATGAAAACCTCACACAATGCCGGTGGCATAGAAAGTACCGATCACCACGAACACCGCGAGGGTCTTGATAATCGTGATGCCGAAAATGTCCTTGTAGGCTTCGCGGTGGGTCAAGCCGGTGACCGCCAGCAGCGTGATCACCGCGCCGTTGTGGGGCAGGGTGTCCATGCCGCCGCTGGCCATGGCCGCGACCCGGTGCAGCACTTCAAGAGGGATATTGGCCGCATGGGCCGCTGAAATAAAGCTCTCGGACATCGCCGCCAGGGCAATGCTCATGCCGCCGGAAGCCGAGCCGGTGATGCCCGCCAGCAGGGTCACGGTAATTGCTTCGTTGACCAGCGGGTTGGGGATGCCCTTGAGCCAGTCTGCCAGTACCAGAAAGCCTGGCAGCGAGGCGATTACTGCGCCAAAGCCGTATTCCGAGGCGGTGTTCATTGCCGCCAGCAGCGCGCCGCTGACCGCACTTTTACTGCCTTCGGCCAGCTTGCTTTTGATCGCGGAGAAGCCGAACACCAGTACCACGATAATCCCCACCAGCAACGCCGCCTGCACCGCCCAGATCGCGGTGAGCTTGGCGATTTCGGTGGTCACCGGTGCGCTCATGCCTGGCAGGCTGAGGCTGTGGGTCTTGCCGTACCACTGCGGGATCCAGTGGGTAAACAGCAGGTTCATTACCCCGACCAGAATCAACGGCGACAGCGCGATCCAGGGATTGGGCAGGCTGAGGTTCTCGGCGGTTTCCGGCTCGTTACGCAACTCGGTGCCATAACCTTCCCCGGCCCGCTGGGCCTTGTTGCGCTGGCGGGCCAGGTAGAGCATACCGGTGCAAAACACGAAGATCGTGCCGATCAGCCCCAGCCACGGCGCCGCCCAGGCAGTGGTGTTGAAGAAGGTACTGGGGATGATGTTCTGGATCTGCGGCGTGCCGGGCAGGGCGTCCATGGTGAACGAGAACGCGCCGAGGGCGATGGTTGCCGGGATCAGGCGCTTGGGGATATTGCTCTGGCGAAACATCTCCGCCGCGAACGGGTAAACCGCAAACACCACCACGAACAGCGACACGCCGCCGTAGGTGAGCAGGGCGCAGACCAGCACGATCACCAGCATTGCCTGGCGCGTGCCCAGCAAGCGGATCGCAGCCGCCACGATCGAGCGCGAGAAACCCGACAACTCGATCAGCTTGCCGAACACTGCGCCGAGCAGGAACACCGGGAAGTACAGTTTGATAAAACCGACCATCTTTTCCATGAACACCCCGGTAAAGGCGGGGGCGACGGCTGATGGGTCGGTGAGCAGCACCGCGCCGAGGGCGGCGATGGGGGCGAACAGGATAACGCTATAGCCACGGTACGCAGCCAGCATCAGCAGCGCGAGCGCGGCCAGGGCAATGATCACACTCATGGTGTGTCTCCATCGGATTGTTATTGTTGTGGGGTGAAGCGGTGGGAGGGCTATAGCTAGATGTGTGCCATGTTATTAACTATTTGAAAAACAACGATATTTTCAGAATTTTCAACAGCGCTTTGAAATTTTATCTCTATTTTGAGACAAGCAAATACCTAATGTGGGAGGGGGCTTGCTTCCGAGAGCAGTGGGTCAGGTACAGATGCTCAGCCTGACAGGCTGCCATCGGGAGCAAGCCCCTCTCACAATGGATTGTCTTTGTATTGAGAATTGGGTCTCAATATGGAGACTGAGTTAGTCCCAGCGCCACCATTTTCTTGTACAGCGTCGACCGTCCAAGCCCCAACTGCCTGGCGGCCTCTACCACATTCCCGGTACACGCCTGCAACGCCGCCCCAATCACCTGCCGATCAAACCGCTCCCGCGCCGCCGCAAAGGTTTCACCCTCGATCGCGTCCACCGGGCCACGGACTACTGGGCTGAACGTACCAATCGCTGCACGAACCTGCGCGGCATTCAACATCAGGTCATCACTGAGCAACGCCGCCCGCTCCAGCACATTGCGCAGTTCACGGATATTGCCCGGCCATGCATGTTGTGCGAGCAACACCAGCGCCTCAGGGTCCAGTTCGTGCTGGCTGCGCAGCTCTTCGAGGATCGCCTCGCTCAGCGCTGGAATATCCTCCAGCCGTTCACGCAACGGCGGTACCTGGATCGGCAGTACGTTGAGGCGGTAATACAAATCCGCACGAAACTCGCCACGTTTGATCGCTGCCTCCAGATCCATGGATGTCGCGGCAATCACCCGCACATCGCTGTGCAGCATCTCGTTGGAGCCCACCGGTTCGAATTCCTTTTCCTGCAACACCCGCAGCAATTTGCTTTGCAGCGGCAGCGGCATGTCGCCAATTTCATCGAGAAACAGCGTGCCGCCCTGGGCGATCTGGAACTTGCCGGGGCGACCCTTGCGGTCGGCGCCGGTAAACGCGCCGGGGGCGGTGCCGAAGAACTCCGCTTCGAGCAGGTCATGGGGAATCGCGGCGCTGTTGATGCTCACGAAGGCTTTGTGCGCCCGCGGTGACGCACCGTGGATAGCCTGGGCGAGCAGTTCTTTGCCGGTGCCGGTTTCCCCCAGCAGCAACACTGGCGACTCGGCACTCGCACTGCGCCGCGCCCGGCGCTTGACCTCCAGGCTGGCAGCGCTGGTGCCGATAAAATGCGCGAAGTTGTATTTGCTTTGCCGCGAGCGCAGCAGCGAGCGCGTCGAGGCCAGCTCTTGCTGCATGCTCAGGTAGCGCTCGATCAGCGGTGACAGGTTGCGCAACTCATCGAACAGCGCAAAGCCAATCGCACCGATCACCACTCCGGCATCGTCGTGGATCGGCAGGCGCATCACCACCAGCGGGCCCTTGGGGGTGTCCTGGATATCCAGCAGTATCGGCCGGTCGTTGTGCACCACCTGGCGCAACAGGCTATTGGAAATCACCTGCTCGCAGGGCTGGCCGATGGCCTCATCGGCGCTGTGCAGGCCGAAACGCCTGGCGTAGCGCTCGTTCATCCACACGATGTTCGCGTCGCGGTCGACGATGACCGTGCCTTCGCTGGACTGCTCGATGATCTCGAACAACGACTGAATGGCCAGGCCGCGAACGTGTTGATAATCCTTGAGGCTGGTACTCATGGAGGCAGAGTCCTGTTGATCATCACAAAGGGATGTGCGCTGCAGCCAGCAGTTCTTTGGTATAGGGGTGCTGGGACGAATCAAACACATCATGACTGGCACCGCGCTCCACTACCTTGCCATCCTTGACCACGATCATGTCATGGGCCATGGCGCGCACCACGGCCAGGTCATGGCTGATAAACAGATAAGTCAGGCCATATTTGTCCTGCAGTTCACGCAGCAACGCCACCACTTGTTTCTGCACCGTACGGTCCAGGGCCGAAGTGGGTTCGTCGAGCAGCATCAGCGCCGGTTTGAGCACCAGGGCGCGGGCGATGGCGATGCGTTGGCGCTGGCCACCGGAAAACTCATGGGGGTAGCGATGCCGGCTGGCGGGGTCGAGGCCCACGTCCTTGAGCACCTGGATCACCTGGGCATCGCGCTCGGCCAGGCTGCATGGCGCATGCACTTCCAGGCCTTCGCTGATGATCTGCTCGACCGACATGCGCGGGCTGAGGCTGCCATAGGGGTCCTGGAACACCACCTGCATCTGCTTGCGCCACGGGCGCATCTGCTGATGGTTGAGCGGGTCGAGGGCCTCGCCCTGGAAGCGGATGCTGCCGGTGGAGTCAAGCAAACGCAGGATCGCCTGGCCCAACGTCGATTTGCCTGAGCCGGACTCACCGACAATCCCCAGGGTCTTGCCGCGCTGCACGCTGAGGCTGATGCCGTCGACCGCACGCAGCCAGGTCTTGCGCCGAAACAACCCGCCGCCCAAGGGGAAATCGACGTTGAGGTTGTCTACTTGCAACACCGTCTCGCGCGCATCGCTGCACAGCGCATCGCCCGTGGGCTCGGCGTCCAGCAGCAGGCGGCTGTAAGGGTGCTGTGGGGCCGTGAACAAGGTCTGGCAGTCAGCCTGCTCGACAATTTCCCCGGCGCGCATCACGCAGACCCGCTGGGCGATACTGCGCACCAGGTTAAGGTCATGGCTGATCAGCAGCAGCGACATGCCCAGGCGTTGCTGCAAAGACTTGAGCAGCAGCAGGATCTTGCGCTGCACGGTCACGTCCAGCGCGGTGGTGGGCTCGTCGGCAATCAGCAACTCCGGCTCGCAGGCCAGGGCCATGGCGATCATCACCCGCTGGCGCTGGCCGCCGGACAACTGATGCGGGTAGGCCTTGAGCCGTTCCTGGGGTTTCTGGATACCCACCAGCTCCAGCAGTTCGAGAATCCGCGCCCGCGCCTGCTTGCCGCCCAGGCCCTTGTGCAGCAGCAGGGTTTCGCCGATTTGCTTTTCGATGCTGTGCAACGGGTTCAGGGACGTCATCGGCTCCTGGAAGATCATCGCAATTCGGTTACCGCGCAGTTTTTGCAGGGTAGACGGCGCTGCACCGATCAACTCCTGGCCACGATACTTGATCGAGCCCGTGGTTTCGGTACCGGCTTGCGGCAGCAGTTGCAGGATTGAATGGGCGGTCACTGACTTGCCCGAGCCCGACTCACCCACCAGCGCCAGGCACTCGCCGGGGCGCACATCCAGGCTCAGATTGCGTACCACGGTCTGGCCGCTGAACGCGACGCACAGGTCGCGGATTTCGATCAGGTTCATAGGCAATTACTCATGAGCGAGGGTCGAAGGCGTCACGCAACGCCTCGCCGATAAACACCAGCAACGACAGGATCAGCGCCAAGGTGAAAAACGCGGTCAGGCCCAGCCAGGGGGCTTGCAGGTTCTGCTTGCCCTGGGCGATCAGCTCACCCAGGGACGCGCTGCCAGCCGGCATACCGAAGCCGAGGAAATCCAGGGCGCTCAAGGTGGATATCGCCCCGGTCAAGATAAACGGCAGATAGCTCAGCGTCGCGGTCATGGCATTGGGCAGGATATGCCGGCGAATGATCTTGGCGTCGCCCAGGCCCAGGGCGCGCGCGGCCTTGACGTACTCCAGGTTGCGCCCGCGCAGGAACTCGGCGCGCACCACATCCACCAGCGCCAGCCAGGAAAACAGCGCCATGATCCCCAGCAACCACCAGAAATTCGGCTCGACGAACCCCGACAGGATAATCAGCAAGTACAGCACCGGCAGGCCGGACCACACCTCCAGAATGCGCTGCCCGAGCAAATCCACCCAGCCGCCGTAGTAACCCTGCAACGCCCCGGCGGCAATGCCGATGGCGGCGCTGATGGCGGTCAAGGCCAGGGCAAACAGGATCGACACCCTTGCGCCGAAGATCACCCGCGCCAATACATCGCGGGACTGGTCATCGGTGCCCAGCCAGTTCACCGCCGACGGTGGGCTCGGGGCAGGGCGGGTCAGCTCATAATTGGGGGTGTCGTCGCTGAAGGGAATCGGCGGGAACAGCATCCAGCCGCCGTCCTGCTTGATCAGCTTTTGCACATAGTCACTGCGGTAATCCGCCTGGAACGGCAGCTGCCCGCCGAACTGCTGTTCGGTGTAGCGCTTGAACACCGGAAAATACAGTTCGTTCTTGAAGCTGAGCACCAAGGGTTTGTCATTGGCGATCAGCTCGCCGCCCAGCGTCAGGATAAACAGGCCGATAAACAACCACAGCGACCACCAGCCACGCCGGTTTTTCTTGAAGCGTTCGAAACGCCGACGCGCAACGGGAGACAGGTCAAGCATCAGGCGTTCCTCGCAGCAAAGTCGATACGCGGGTCCACCAGGGTGTAGCAGAGGTCACCGATGAGTTTTATCAAAAGGCCGAACAGGGTGAAGATAAACAGCGAGCCGAATACCACCGGGTAGTCACGGGACACTGCCGCCTCGTAGCTCATGCGGCCCAGGCCGTCGAGGGAGAAGATCACTTCGATCAGCAGTGAGCCGGCAAAAAATACGCTGATAAACGCTTGGGGAATCCCCGAGATCACCAGCAGCATGGCATTGCGAAACACATGGCCATACAGCACCCGGCGTTCGCTCAGGCCCTTGGCACGGGCGGTCACCACGTACTGGCGGGTAATCTCATTGAGGAACGAGTTCTTGGTGAGGATGGTCAAGGTGGCAAACCCGCCGATCACCAGCGCCGTCACCGGCAAAACCAGGTGCCAGAAATAGTCGGCAACCTTGCCCACGGTGCTCAGTTCGGCAAAGTTTTCCGACACCAGCCCGCGCACCGGGAACCAGTTCAGCGACGTACCGCCGGCGAATACCACAATCAGAAACATCGCAAACAGGAACGCCGGCATCGCGTAACCGATCACGATGGCCGTGCTGCTCCACATGTCAAAGCTGCTGCCATGGCGCACGGCCTTGCGTATCCCCAAGGGTATCGACACCAGGTAGGTGATCAGCGTCGCCCACAGGCCAAGGGAAATGGTAACTGGCATCTTTTCCAGGATCAGGTCGGTCACCGTCGCGCCGCGAAAGAAACTGTTGCCGAAGTCCAGCTGGGCGTAGTTCTTGAGCATCAGCCACAGGCGTTCCGGTGCGGACTTATCGAAGCCGTATTGTTTTTCGATGTCCTTGATCAGCTTCGGGTCCAGGCCACGACTGGCCCGGGAGCCGCTGATACCTTCGCCGGATGCGCCCGCTACACCGCCGCCGCCAATGCCTTGCAGATGGGCAATGGCCTGTTCCACCGGCCCGCCGGGCGCGGCCTGCACGATCACGAAGTTCACCAGCAGGATGATCACCAGCGTCGGGATGATCAGCAGCAGGCGCCGTACGATATAGGCAAACATCAACGGGCTCCTCCGCGTTTTTTCAGCTCGGCCTGCATTTGCTCGTTAGTCAGTGGCGTGGGGCTGACTTCCCACCAGGTTTCCAGGGCTTCGTCATTCTTCGCCTCGATCGCCGGGCGGCCGAAACGGTTCCACCACGCGGCGGAGGTGCCCGGGGGGTAATAGTTGGGGATCCACAGGTAATTCCATTGCAGCACACGGTCCAGGGCGTGGGCGTAGGTGAGCATCTGCGCCTGGGTGTCGGCCTTCACCAAACCGTTGATCAGCGTATCGACGGCCGGATCCTTGAGTGCGATGTAGTTGTTGGCGCCCGGATCGAACGCAGCGGCGGAGCCGAAGTAGTTGTACAGCTCCATGCCGGGCGAGGTGGTGACCGGAAAACCGGTGACGATCATGTCGTAGTCACGGGCCATCAGGCGGTTCACGTACTGCGACGAGTCGATGCGGCGGATATTGAGGGTGATGCCGATCTGCGCCAGGTTGCGCTTGTAGGGCAGCAACAGGCGCTCAAGCCCGTTCTGGACGTTGAGGAAGGTGAACTCCAGCGGCTCGCCCTGGGCGTTGACGAGTTTGTCACCCACCGGTTTCCAGCCAGCGTCCTCAAGCAGTGCCAGGGCTTGCAGTTGTTTATCGCGGATCATGCCGCTGCCGTCGGTGACCGGGGCCTTGAATACCTGGGTAAACACTTCATCCGGGATTTGCCCGCGCAACGGTTCCAGGATCGCCAGTTCTTCCTGGGTCGGCAATTGGCTGGCCGCCAGCGGGCTGTTGGAAAAGTAGCTTTGCTGGCGGATGTACAGGTTGCGCATCATTTGCCGGTTGGCCCATTCGAAATCCCACAGCATCGCCAAGGCCTGGCGCACGCGGCGATCTTTGAAAATCGGCTTCTGCACGTTGAACACATAGCCTTGGGCCGGTTGCGGCATCTCTTTGGCCAGGTGTGCGCGCTGCAGGCGACCATCGTCCAGCGCCGGGCCGTTGTAGCCGATGGAATAGCCGGTGGCGGAGAATTCACGGTTGAAGTCGTAGGCGCCGCCGCGCAGCACCTGGCGCGCCACTTCGGTGTCGCCGAAGTATTCCAGGCTCAGGTGATCGAAGTTGTACAGGCCACGGCTGACCGGCAAATCCTTGCCCCACCAATCCGGATCGCGGGTAAAGGTGATGGTGCTGCCGGAGTCGATCTTGCTGACCTTGTACGGGCCGCTGCCCAGCGGGGCTTCGTAGCCGCCGCCATTGGCAAAGTCGCGGGTCTTCCACCAATGCTCCGGGAACACCGGCAAGGTGGCGATATCCAGGGGCAGGGTGCGGTTGTCGTTGCTGGAGAAGTCGAAGCGTACCTGACGCTCGCCTTCGACTTCGACGTGCTTGACGTCGGCAAACAACGTGCGAAAGCGCAGGCTGCCTTGGGTCATCAGCAGATCGAAGCTGTAGCGCACGTCTTCGGCTGTAATCGGGGTACCGTCGGCGAAACGCGCCTTGGGATTGAGGTAGAAACGTAGCGACAGGCCGTCGTCGGCGCGCTCCATTTTTTCTGCCACCAGGCCATAAACGGTGTAGGGCTCATCCAGCGAGCGCAGCGCCAGGGGAGCATACACCCAGCCGTCGACCTGAGACACGCCAATACCTTTGTCGATATACGGCAGCACATGATCAAACCGCCCGACCTCCAGCGCCGAGCGCCGCAGGCTGCCGCCCTTGGGCGCGTTGGGGTTGGCATAGTCGAAGTGGCTGAAACCGGCGGGGTACTTGGCGGGCTCGCCGTAAACCGTCAGGTAGGTTTGCGGGGCCGCGATCGCCGCAGTGCTGGCCATCAGCAGGGCCAGGGTGGAGCAGAGCAGAGATGAAAAAGCCAATCGCATTATCAGCCTTGAACGCCGGGTTAAGAAGAATAGGGATTTGTACGCTAACGGCCTGGGCATCGCCAGTCATCACATGCACAACGGCCCGCCAAAGGGCGGGCCGTTGTTTATCGCATCTGCGCCGATTGAATCAATCCTGGCGGCTGGTGACTTCCAGCAGGTGATAACCGAACTGGGTTTTAACCGGGCCCTGCACGGTATTGACCGGGGCGCTGAATACGACAGTGTCGAATTCCTTGACCATTTGGCCTGGGCCGAACGAACCCAGATCACCGCCCTGGCGGCTGGATGGGCAGGACGAATTGGCTTTGGCGATTTCTGCGAAATCAGCGCCGCCTTCGATTTGGGCCTTGAGTTCGTTGCACTTGTCTTCAGTGGAAACGAGGATGTGACGGGCGGTGGCTTTGGCCATGGGGAATAACTCCTAGAGTAAAAAAACGGTGAGCGTACCGGATTCAGGCGGTTATTTCCTGGCAAAGTTCCGCTGTTGTTCAGTCCTGTCTTTTTCAGCGTGGCGGTTCAAGGCAACACGATGTAGTCGTTGCGCTGCACGATCGGTTGGTGCGGCCCCTGCACCAGGTGGATGTAACGGCCGTCCACCAAGTCGATCGGCAGGCAGTCGTCAATATCCAGCACGCCGTCGGTGTGGGCCTGGGACCAGTGGCGCAGCATCTGCTGCTTGCCCTGGCTCATGGCCTGCTGTTTGTTACGAGCGACTACCAGCAGGTAGTGATGGGCCTCGCCGAAACTATGGGCTTCATAGCCCCCGAGGTTGATGAAGTACAGGCGGGGCGCGTCGCCATGAGGCGCCAGATGGCTCAGTTCAACTTTCCAGCCGTCGACGCCGTCGACCGCCATCCATGAGTCGATGTGCACACCCTTGGGGCTGCCAAACCAGGCGTCGCGCAATTGCGGGTAGCTGGCCTGCAACGTATCCGCCACGGCGAACACTACATCGTGTACTTCGATTTTTGCCCGTGGATGCTTGCCCCCGAGCATGACGACAAACAGCATTACCGGTGATTCCTGGCGACTGGCGAAAGGGCAACCATACTGCGATTGAACCCTTTTGTCCGCTCAATGCCACATTGTTAATCAGCACACTCACCAGGAGGTTGTCATGCGTACCATTGATCTGGCCGGTGTTCCCGTCCCTGTCATCGGCCAGGGGACCTGGCGCATGGGCGAAGACCCAAGCCGGCGCCGCGCCGAAGTTGCTGCGCTGCAACTGGGTATAGATGAGGGCCTGACGCTCATCGATACCGCCGAGATGTATGGCGACGGCGGTGCCGAAGAGGTGGTCGCAGAGGCGATTCGTGGCAAGCGCGACCAGGTATTTCTGGTCAGCAAGGTCTATCCGCATAACGCCAGCCAAAAGGGGGTGCCTCGCGCCTGCGAAGCCAGCCTTCAGCGCCTTGGCACCGATTACATTGATTTGTATCTGTTGCACTGGCGCGGCCAGTACCCACTTGAAGAAACTGTCGAAGCGTTCGAGCGTTTGCGCGAGGCCGGCAAAATCGGCCGCTGGGGTGTTTCCAACTTCGATGTGGCAGACCTGCAGGAGCTCGCATCCCCTGCATGTGCGACCAATCAAGTGCTCTACAACATTGAAGAGCGCGGGATCGAGTTCGACCTGTTGCCATGGTGGCAACAGCATCATTTACCACTGATGGCTTATTGTCCCATCGCCCAGGGTGGTGAGCTGCTGTCGAGCCCGACCCTCAAGCAGATCGCACGTCGCCATGAGGTCACACCGGCCCAGGTATCGCTGGCGTGGGTCCTGCGCCAGGAGGGTGTCATCGCAATCCCCAAGGCGGTCACACCTGAACACATCCGACTCAACGCCGCAGCTGCGAAGCTGGTGTTGGATGAACATGACCTGGACGCTATCGATCGTGTGTTCGCAGCGCCCAAGCGTAAGCACCCATTGGCGATGGTGTAACCGGCCAGCAGGAACGGCGCCTTCCCTGGCAGCTGTTCCCGCTCTAGCCGTGGTTAGCCGGCCACTGGGCTGCGCCAGTCGTCCGAGCCGGAAGTTCCGGCCACTTCGTGAGTCCAGATGATCTTGCGATAGGTGAAGTGCACATCCTCCAGATGAGTGAAGTGGGCGTTGTCGGGGTCCTGGCAGTTGGGCATGCGTGACTGGATGTCCACGATAGTCGCACCCTCCAGTTCAATGGTGAAGTAGTGCTCCTGGGTTCCGGCGGACGAGGTGCGCAGCCATTCGAGGCGGCAGGAGACTTCTTCACCGCTGGTCAGGGCGCTGAACAGCAACGGTGACGATTTATCGAAAACCTTGCTGATCATCAGCGGCTTGTGCACGCGCTGACCTGTCGGCTGGCCCGATTGCGGATCGCGAGGAATGATCACCTGATGGGCAAATGCCTGGACCAGTATCTGATCCTCATGACCTTCCTGATAAATGTTGCCTACCGAGTCCTGAGTAAATGTGCCTGCCGTGATCAAACCTTGTTTGACTCCGGTGATGGAGAGGTACGCGGGTGTTGGCATGATTGGTTTCCTTGCCGGGTTGAGTAGGTTTTGCCGAACAGCGAAATGGCTGAACGGGTAGGTGCCTATAACCTATAACAAGAAGCGTGCCTGAAAGTGTGAAGTTCAATGAAATAAGGGCTAGCACTGTTTGGTGCACTGCGTATTGGGTTTTTATTCCGGGCTATGGGCTGTTTTTAGTTATAAAAGTTGCGCATCGATGCGCACTTAGTTGCTCACGTGTTTTTACGGTGAAGTATACGGCTGGCCGAGCTAACAGAGTTGTTGTTACTCGAATGTGTGCGCAAATAGCTGCGCAGGCCAAGATTATAGAGGCGCGTAGGATGTTTCTTAAGTTTTGGTCCGTCGCTTGCTCATTGCTTTATGCATGGCTAAGGTTCTTGTGTCTCGATATGTTTGAACGGAACTTAAGGGCTCTCTGATACGTACTTTAATGGCGTTAAGTTTGCCTATTTTGCCTTGGATGGTTGTGTGCGGCCGAAAATGAGTCATTCAAAAGAACTGTATGCCTATTATTTGCTACTTGCACGAGCAGCCTGTTCGCCAGGTAGTTTCGTGGGCATTGATATGCGCTTTTCCAACGAGTTCGAAGCGCTGGAAGGCGAACTTGGCAAAGCGCAGTCGGTTCATGGCAATGGGCTGCCGGATTGGCAGCGGGTCAGCGAAATCAGCGAATGCCTGCTGCGTGAGCACTCCAAGGATCTGCGTGTCGCCTGCTGGTTGACCTGGGCCTTGTATCAGCGTGATTCATTGGCTGGATTGCTGGCCGGCCTCGGTGTGCTGCGTGAGCTCTGCGAGCACCATTGGGTGCACGTCTACCCTGGCAAACTGCGTACCCGCGTTGCAGCGTTTGGCTGGTTGGTGTCGCGCCTTGAGCAAGCGTTTGCAAAAAAAATCTCGCTCAATGATCAACAGCCTTTATTTCAAGCGTTGCTGGAACACCTCGAACATCTGGACCAACTATGGGCCCAACATCTGGGGAGTGATGCTCCCGTGCTGCTGCCGATTCGACGGCAATTGGCGGAGCGCCTGGCCGATGCCGCGCAAGGGGCGCCAGAAGCTGATGGGGGCGCGGGTGCTATTCCCGGCGTGAGGCAAGCGGCGGTCCAGTTGCCCACCCCCGAGCAATCGGTCAACAGCGAAAAAGAGGCGCACAAATTACTGCGCTCATTACAGGAACAGGCCCGGCCTTTATGCGCCTGGTGGTTGCGCCAGAACGCCACCGACCTGCGGGCTTTGCGCCTGGGCCGAACCTTAGCGTGGCTGATGCTCGTCAACTACCCCGACGCCAACAGTGAACGCATAACCGCGCTGCGCCCATTGGCCGCCGACAAGCTCAAGCGTTATCAGGAGCGCTTGAGCCAAGGCCATTACGCCGATGTGTTGTTCGAACTGGAAGTCAGTCTGGCCGGTGCGTTGTTCTGGTTCGATGGTTTGCGCATGGCCTGGGAGTGTCTGGACGGCTTGCACGCGGACCTGGCCATGGCCGAACTGGAGATACATTTCGCGCTGCTGCTGCAGCGCCTGCCAAACCTGACGGAGTACCGCTTCGACGACGGCACCCCCTTTGCCGACACTGCGACAGCCGAGTGGATTGCGCTGCACGTGATGCGCCATGTGCGCAAGCCTGCGCCCAGTGAAGTCGTGACCGACCTGACGACCCAACCCTGGGACGCGGCGTTGGACGCGGTAATGCCTTGTCTGCGCAAGGACGGGCTCAAAGCCGCGGTGGGTGTGATCAAGCAAGGCTTGCAGGGCGCGGTCAGTGATCGCTGCCGTTTTCATTGGCGCCTGGCGCTGGCCAGGCTGTGCATGGCGGCCGGCAAACACGAGCTGGCCAGGATCCAGCTGGAGCAACTCGATCTTCAATTACAGCGCACGGGCCTGGAAAGTTGGGAGCCGGCGTTGGCCCTGCAAGTCGCTCAGCTCCTGTACCGCTGCTACGACCTGCTACCTCAAAGCCAAGCCATACGCGACGGCAAGGATGCCCTGCATCGCCGGTTGTGTCATTTCGACCTGGAAGCAGTACTTCAATAGCGCCTCATCAAATAAAAGGAAAAGCACCATGGCCAAAGACGGTTCGGTAGCCCCCAAGGAACGTATCAATATCACCTTCAAACCCGCCCTCGGCGGTGCCCAGGAAGAGGTCGAGCTACCGTTGAAGCTGCTGGTGCTGGGGGATTTTTCCAAACGTGCGGACCTGCGCAAGCTGGAAGATCGCAAGCCCATCGGTATCGACAAGCACACCCTCGACGAGGTGTTGGCCAAGCAAGCAGTGAGCCTGACGCTGAACGTACCCAATCGCCTCCAGGATCAAGCCGACGTGGAAGAACTGGCGATCCAGGTTCGCATCAACGCGATGAAAGACTTCAATCCCGCGAATCTTGTCGAGCAGATCCCGGAGTTGCAAAAGCTGATGGCACTGCGTGAAGCACTGGTGGCGCTCAAGGGACCATTGGGCAACACCCCAAGCTTTCGCAAGGCGATCGAGCAGGCATTGACCCATGGTGATTCCCGCGCACGAGTTCTGGCCGAGCTTGGGCTGCCCAGCCCAGACGCCTGACATTTTCAGTAAAAGGACACTGATACCATGACCACGATTCAACACGAGCTGCAATCGGTACAGACTATCCACACCTGCAGCATCCTCGACAACATCACCGCCCAGACATTGCTGAGCGCCGACGACGAGGCTTACGGCATCGCCAAGCGCGGCGTATCGGCGTTTATCGCGGAGCTGCTCAAGCCACACAACCGTGACGAACCGGTAAAGAAACGCCTGGTCGACCGGATGATCGCCGAAATCGATACCAAGCTCAGCCAGCAAATGGATGAGATCCTGCACCATCCCGACTTCCAGGCGCTGGAAGCTTCCTGGCGGGGGTTGCAGTTGCTGGTCGACCGCACCAATTTTCGCGAGAACATCAAGATCGAGCTGTTGAATGTCTCACGCGAAGACCTGCTGGATGATTTCGAGGATTCCTCGGAAATCACTCAGTCCGGGCTTTACAAGCATGTTTACAGCGCTGAATACGGTCAGTTCGGTGGGCAGCCGGTGGGTGCGATCATTGCCAATTATTTTCTCTCGCCCAGTGCGCCCGATGTAAAGCTGATGCAATACGCCTCCAGCGTCGCCAGCATGGCTCACGCCCCCTTTATTGCTGCGGCGGGGCCGAGTTTCTTTGGCTTGGAAAGCTTCACCGGGCTGCCCGACCTGAAAGACCTGCGGGATCACTTCGAAGGGCCGCAGTTTGCCAAATGGCAAAGCTTTCGCCAGAGCGAAGACGCCCGTTACATTGGCCTTACCGTCCCGCGCTTTCTGTTGCGCACCCCGTATGACCCCCTTGAGTGCCCAGTCAAAACCTTTGCGTATCAGGAAAACGTGGTTAACAGCCACGAGCATTACCTGTGGGGCAATACCGCCTATGCCTTTGCCACGCGCCTGACAGACAGTTTCGCTCGCTTTCGCTGGTGCCCGAATATCATCGGGCCGCAAAGCGGCGGGGCCGTCGAGGACCTCCCACTGCATCACTTCCAGAGCATGGGCGAGATTGAAACCAAGATCCCTACCGAAGTGCTGGTATCGGATCGGCGCGAATACGAGCTGGCCCAAGAAGGGTTCATCGCCTTGACCATGCGCAAGGGCAGCGACAATGCAGCGTTCTTTTCCGCCAGCTCCGTGCAAAAGCCCAAATCCTTTGGCATCAGTGAAGAAGGCAGGGCGGCAGAACTGAATTACCGCTTGGGCACCCAATTGCCCTACATGATGGTGGTCAACCGCCTGGCCCATTACCTCAAGGTGCTGCAACGCGAACAGTTGGGCGCTTGGAAAGAGCGCACGGACCTTGAGCAGGAACTCAACAAGTGGGTTCGCCAATATGTGGCGGATCAGGAAAACCCCAGCGCCGAAGTGCGTGGACGGCGCCCACTGCGTGCCGCGCGCATCGTCGTAAGTGATGTCGAGGGCGAGCCAGGCTGGTACCGCGTCAACGTGACAGTGCGCCCGCATTTCAAGTACATGGGGGCAGACTTCACCTTGTCCCTGGTTGGCAAGCTCGATAAAGAATGAGCAGAGGCCAGGGCATGATTCAGCACAACAGCCTTTTCGAGCGTCTTGAATACGGTGCATCGACGCGAGGGTGTCCTGTGGCGTCCATCGCCGCACATCTGGGGAAAATGCTCAGCACACGTGCGGGCAGTGTCCAGACACTGGCTGATTATGGTTTGCCTGATCTCAACGACATGCGACTGAGCCTGCATGAATCATTGACTCAGTCGCGGCTGCATATCGAGCGTTTTATCCAGGCCTACGAACCGCGACTGGCGAATGTGCATGTCAGGCTGTTGCCCGATGTGCGTGGGTCCCTGGTCCTGGCATTTGCAATTGAAGCTGAGCGAGTTATCGACGGCGTCCTGCAACCGGTCGTGTTTCAGGCCCGTCTTGCGCAAGCCGGGCGGGTAGAGGTTTTCGTCCATGACGTTTAACCGCTACTTTCAAAGTGAACTCAGCGCGCTGCGCCAACAAGGGCGGCGTTTTTCCGAGCGCAATCCAGCTCTGGCGCCGTTTCTTGCTGAGGCCGGCCAGGACCCGGATGTCGAGCGTTTACTGGAGGGGTTTGCATTTCTGACCGCTCGCCTGCGACAAAAGCTGGATGACGAACTGCCGGAGCTGACGCATTCGTTGATGCACTTGTTATGGCCCCATTACATGCGGCCAACACCGGCCTTCAGCATCCTGCAATTCGACCCCTTGAAACGTGCCGGCCCCAGTGTTCGAGTGGCCCGGGACACCGCCGTGGAAAGCGCTCCCACCAAGGGTGAGCGTTGCCGGTTCCGCACATGCTATGCCACCGACATCATGCCCCTGCAACTCAGTGGCCTGGAATACCGCTGCCAGGGCGAGGGGGCCTGGCTGGAATTGCAACTGACCATGAGTACCCAAGGTAACTTCAGTGAGTTGGCATTTGATTCGCTGAGGCTGCACTTGGCTGGCGACCACTACATCAGTCAGGGCCTGTACCTCAGCCTGTTGCGCCATGTCGACAGTATCTGCCTGTCGCTGCTGGATCACGAGGGTGTACCGGTGAGGACGCGCGACGGGCAACCTGTGACGCTGCGCCTCAGTGCCGGCCAGGTTCAGCCAGTGGGGTTTTCCCCGGAGCAGGCGCTGATTCCTTATCCGCAGAACACCTTCGATGGTTATCGGCATCTGCAGGAGTACTTCGCTTTTCCCGAGAAATACCTGTTTGTCGACGTCGAAGGGCTGAACGTGGTGCACACGCTGCCTGACGAGCTGCTCCGAGAGGCGCATGGCATGGTGATGCGCTTCGAACTTCACACCCAGGGCCGTGATCCCCTGCGTCCCACCCTGGACAACGTGAAGCTGTATTGCACGCCCATCGTCAACCTGTTCAAACAGGATGCGATCCCCATTCGCCTGGACGGTAAACAGGATGAGTACCTGTTGGTACCTGGGGAATATACGCCGGGCAATGCCAGTGTGTTTTCCGTGGACCAGGTCACCGGGTGGCGCCCCGGCGGGTTGGGCTACCAGCCCTACGTGCCGTTCGAGTCGTTTGAACATGACTGCGATCACGAGGCTTCGGCGGCACCCTCCAGTTACAGCATTCGCCAGCGTTCGTCGGTACAGCATGGCGGGCTTGATACCTGGATCGCATTCCCCAGCCGCCGCGAACAGGGCCAGGAAACCCTGTCGGTCGAACTGACCTGTACCAATTGCAACCTGCCGCGCCAACTTCGTGCAGGCGAAATCAGCCTGCCCGGGGAACAGACCCCGGAGTCATTGGGGTTTTGCAACATCACCACACCCACCGCGAGCTTTGCGCCGCCACTGGACCAGGATTTTTTGTGGAAGCTCATCAGCAATATGTCGGTCAACTATCTGTCGTTGACCGATATCAATGCCTTGAAAGTGATACTCCAAACCTACGACTTGCCGCGCTATCACGATCGACAGGCGCTGAAGGTAAGTCAGAAAAGGTTGAGCGCTTTGCGCTCCATTCGCCATGAGGCAGTGGACCGTCTGCACCGCGGTCTGCCTGTTCGAGGCTTGCAGGTCGAGCTGACGGTTGATTCCCAGGGCTTTGTCGGTCAGGGCGATCTGTTTGTATTCGCCTCTGTTCTCAATCAGTTCTTTGCGCTCTATGCAAGCCTCAATTCGTATCACGAGTTGCGGGTCATCAGCACACAAGGAGACGTGTACCTATGGCCATCCCGGATGGGGCAGCAACCGCTGTTTTGACTCAACTTTGCCGTGTGATTCGTGAGTACACGCTATTTCAGGCGATTGTGCAGGTCATCGAACGACTGCGCGAGGCTCATCCGCTGCTGGATGACGAGGCGCTGTATGACCAATTGGAGTTCCAGGCCAACCCCGGTTTTGGGTTTGCCGCGCACGATATCGACCGTGTGGAGTTTTTCAGCGAGCACGGGGCCTTGCGCGCTCGCTTGCGTCTCAACGTATTGGGGTTATTCGGTGCTGGCTCGCCGCTACCTGCGTTTTACGCCGAGCAAGCGTTTGCCGAGCGTTCGGGCGGCAACCCGACTCGAGATTTCCTTGATCTGTTCCATCATCGCCTGCAGCGCTTGATGTTGCCGATCTGGCGCAAATACCGTTATCGGGCGTGTTTCCGGGCAGGTGCTAACGACAGGTTTTCCGAGCAGATGTTTGCCTTGATGGGGCTGGGCGACAGCGCAATTCGCAGTGCTTCGCAGCTTGATTGCAAGCGCCTGCTGCCTTATCTGGGCCTGCTGAGTTTGCGAGTGCACTCGGCTGCGCTGATCGAGGCTGTCCTGCGTTACTACTTCAAGCACGACGCGTTGTTTATCGAGCAATGGGTGGAGCGCACGGTCGAGGTCAGCCAGTTGCAATGCAATCATCTGGGGCGGGCCAACAGTGCCCTTGGTCAGGACCTTGTCCTGGGGCATCGCATCGCTGACCGCAGCGGTAAGTTCAGGGTGCATCTTCTGGCGCTGGGTTGGCAGCGTTTCCATGATTTTCTGCCTATCGCTGAGGCGTACCAGCGGCTGTGCGCGCTGGTGCGACTGACCCTGCGCGACCCTCTGGAATACGACCTGCGCCTGACGTTGGCGCCGGGCGAGGTCAGGCCGTTGCACATCGGCGAAAACACGCTTTGCCGCCTGGGCTGGACTACCTGGCTGGCGCATGAACAGGCCGACGGCGTGGTTACGCTTGCCAGCAATTTTCACAGGGGTTGATGATCATGATGAATGTGGACCTGCCAGGCGAATTGTCCGACCCACTGGTATACGCCAATGCGCTGGCCGCCTGCTTTACACGCCTGGCGTTGTACCGTGATGAACAGGCGCTGCCTGACGCGCTCGTCGCCGGTGTGGCACAACTGAGCCAGTGCGAACTCAGCCAGTTTTACCTGCTCAATGAAGTGACCGGTCGCCTTGAACTGATTGCCCAACATTTGTCCGAGGCGGCATCGATGGTCGTCGCGGTCGCAGATTCTGATCTGCACCATCCACCCCTGTTGAACCATACCTTGAGCCAAGGTGCTGTCCTGAGCCTGGAAGATGTGCAGAGCAGTTGCCATGACGTTAATTTCCTGCCCGTACCGGTGAAGCCCTGGCGGGCGCTGTTGAGCGTGCCGTTGCTCAATCGTGGTGAGCGGGTCGCCGGTGTGCTGCTGTGCGCTCGGCAACAGCCGGGCCAGTTGCAAGGCTACGCCACCTCCCTGGCGCAGTTGGGCAGCTTCGCCGTGAACCAGCTGCTGGTACTGCGCAGTATGCAGCCCAACGTTGATTCAAGGCTCAGGTGCAACAAGCCATTGGCCAGGGAGTACGGATTGATTGGCTCCAGTGCGGCGATGAAACAGACGTGCCATTTGATCAGTAAAGTCCTGCATACCCCGTATACCGTACTGCTGTGCGGCGAGACCGGTACCGGCAAGGAAGTGGTAGCTCGGGCCATTCATGCGGCCGGCCCGCGCCGGGAGAAAGCCTTCGTCGTGCAGAACTGCGCAGCGTTCCCTGAAGGGCTGCTTGAGAGCGAGCTCTTCGGTTATCGCAAAGGTGCGTTCACGGGGGCCGAGCGCAATCATGCGGGTCTGTTTGATGCCGCGCACGGCGGTACATTGCTGCTGGATGAAATCGGCGACATGCCGCTGGCACTGCAAGCCAAATTGCTGCGGGCCTTGCAGGAGGGCGAGGTCCGGCCGCTGGGTGCCAGCGCGGCACATAAGGTCGACGTGCGGATCATTGCGGCCACTCATCGCGACCTCGCTGCGATGGTCGCCGAGGGGCGCTTTCGCGAAGACCTCTATTACCGGCTCGTGCAGTTTCCGATCACGTTACCGGCCCTGCGCGAGCGAGACGGCGACCTGCTGCAACTGGCGCGCTATTTCACTGACGAGGCGTGCGCGGCGCTGGAGAGGTCACCCGTGGGTTGGTCCACCCTGGCCCTTGATCAACTGTCCGGCCACGCCTTTCCCGGCAACGTACGCGAGCTTAAATGCATGGTTGAGCGTGCCGTGTTGTTGTGTGACGCCGGCGTGATCTTGCCGGAGCACCTGGCGCTGCCACCGACTGCGACGCCGGCCGCGAGCGACGATGTGACGCTGCGCCAGCGCATGGAACGAGTAGAGCGAGTGTTCCTGCTCGATTGCTTGCACAAGAACCATGGCAATCGCACCCGTACCGCGCGGGAGCTAGGGGTTGCCCGACGCACGCTGCTTTACCGCCTTGCACGCTTGAATATCCCCGTCGGCGATGCCAGGGAGAAATGTTGAATGGCGCACTTGATTTTTACTGTGGGAGAAACCTGATGCCTGACCGTCCATGGCACGCCGTGTTGCTTGTGTTGTGTTTGCTGGGTGGCTGTAACGCCAACTACGTGTTCGATGATGCCGAGTACCGTCCTCTGGGTGACCCACAGGCAATTACTCGTGGCCGATGAATAGAGGGATCATGACGATGCAGCTTGTGTTTGAGGTCTGTAAGGTCGACAGCGCCAGCGCCGAACCCTCGGCCCATAAGGTATTTGACGCAGTGGGCGGCGTGATTGGCCGCGGCCCCGGATGTGACTGGGTGATACCCGACCCCAGCCGCGTGCTCTCCAGTCACCATGGATTAGTCGGTTACCGTGAGGGCCGCTATTTCCTGACTGATATCAGCCGCAACGGTATTGGCGTGGCAGGCAGTGCTGAACGCCTGCGCAAGGGGCAGGCGCGATTGATCAATGATGGGGATGTATTCGAACTTGGGGCGTTGGCGCTACGTGCGCGTTTGTTGCAACCCGCACGACCTTGCGGCGAGCTGCGTGCCAGTGCGGCAGTACCGATTCCCGATGATGCCTTCCTGTCCCTGGACCCTCTGCACGCGCTGGACCTGGAGCACCAGCAGCAGGCCATCTCGGATGACCTGGCAGCATTGAGCGAGGCTGTTGATGAGCAAGGGGTGTGGGCCGAACGCCACGGGACCGATAGGGAGCATGTGACATTCCCGCGCCGGGCAGAACCCGGGGTAGAGGTTGCTGCGGTGCACGTTAGTGCAATGGCACCCTCGACTGATGAAGTGTTCTGGTCACAGTTCGCGGCGGCCTTGGGCGTGGGGCTCGACGCACTCGACCCAGCGGCCAGGGAGGTGCTGGCGATCAAGGTCGCGGGCTTGTTTCGCTTGACGATCCAGGGGCTGCAACAAGCCCTGCGCACGCGTGAAGAGTTGCATCACGAATGGGGGAGGTCGTCGTTCGACAGTCAGGGCGCAGCCCGGAACCCTTTGAAAATGTTCAGCGACACCAACGCGGCGTTATCCGCACTGCTGGATACAGGGGCTTTGGGCCAAATGCCCGCCTCGCGGGCCATTGGTCTGGCTCATCGGGAGCTGCAGGTACATCAGGTCGCGCTGCAGGCTGCCTGTCGCAGCACCGTGAACAAGGTGTACACGGCCTTCGAGCCGAACCATTTGGCCTGGTGCTTTGAATCTCAGGGCAAGCCGCCACGATTTTTCACCGATGGCGCGCGTTGGCGTGCTTACCAGCGTCACTACCAGCGTTTGGTGGCGCAAGGGCCGTTGAACGATCGCCCGTTGAACGGCGATTTCGCCACGGCCTATGAAGAACAGGTGCGCCTGATCTCCTCCCTGCACATTGATTTTTCAGGATGATATTCATGTATCGAGCTACCCGTGCTTTGGTGTTGCTTTTGTTTGGTTTCTTGGCGGGTTGCAGCGCCGTATCGCCTTTTTCCACGCTGACCAAGCTGGACGTTGTGTTGACCGCCAACGAGCACGTCAACCCTGACCTGCACGGTCGCCCCTCTCCCGTGGTGGTGCAGTTGATCGAACTGCGCCATGGCGTAGCCTTCGAACATGCCGACTTCTTCAGCCTGTATGACAAGGCGCAGCAATTGCTGGCAAAGGACTGGGTAAGCAGTGAAGAAGTCGAGCTGCGTCCAGGTGACCACCTGGCGCTCAAACTCCGTATCGGTCCCGACAGTCGTTTTGTAGGGGTGTTGGCGGCTTACCGAGACTTGCCGCACGTTCAATGGCGGCAGTTGATCCCCGTGACTATGCACCAGCGCAACCGTGCCGATCTGGTGCTGGACCAGGACGGTATACGCGTCGTCGACTCGCTCGCCGGGATGGAGGTGCGCTGAGATGCCTGTTCATAAAGTGATCTGGCAAGAAGGCATGTTGCTGCGGCCACAGCACTTGCAGCACAACGACCGCTATTACCAGCAGCAACTCAACCAGACGCGCCTGTTGGGCAGTGATGCCTGGGGCTTCCTTACGCTGGAATTGAATGAGCAATACCTAAAGCTGGGCAAGCTGGTGGTCAACCAGGCGAGTGGCGTCTTGCCGGACGGTAGCTTGTTTGATTTGAGTGCCGCTATGGAACCGCTGGTGTTGCAGGTGCCAACTGATGCGGGCAGGCAGGGCATTTACCTGGCACTGCCCCTGGCCAGCGGCAATCACCTTGAGGTCCGTCAGCCTGAACAGAGCGATGTTCTGGCGCGTTACCTGCGATGCGAAGTGGAAGTGGGAGACTCCAACATGGGTGTAGATGCGCGTTGCCGAATCAGCTGCGCACGGCCCGACTTACGCCTTGTATTGGGCGAGCAGGCGGGTGATCAGAGCTTCGTCAAACTCAAGGTTGCCCAGGTACTGGACGTCAGCGGTGAAGGGGGCGTGAGCCTGGATACCGCGTTCATCCCGACCTTCATTTTCGTGCAGGAGCATGGCTACTTGGCGTCGTGCCTTAACGAAGTCGTCGGTCTGCTTGCCAGCCGCGGCGATGCCATCGCGGCGCGCATTCGTGGCGAGAGCACGGCTGCAAGCACACAACTCGGTGATTTCCTGATGCTGCAGGTGATCAATCGTACCGAACTTGCGCTGCGGCACTGCCTGAGCCAGGCCCAGGTTCGACCCGAAGCGCTGTTCCGCCTGTTGGTGTCGATGCTCGGCGAGCTATCAACGTTCGCCTGTGACAGTAAACGCGCGCAGCTGGACGTGCATTATCGACACAGCGACCAGGGCGCCAGTTTTCGTGGGTTGATGGAGCGCCTACGCGCCGTCCTGTCGGTGGTGCTTGAGCAACATGCGATCGAATTGACATTGCAACCACGCCAGTACGGCGTTCTGGTCTGCCCGGTCAACGAGTTGAAATTGCTCGGTACGGCCACGTTCATCCTGGCAGCCACCGCGCAGTGTGAGGCAGAGGAACTGCGCCAGCGCCTGCCGGCACACCTGAAAGTCGGGCCGGTAGAGCGCATACGTGAGTTGGTCAACCTGCACCTGGCCGGTATCAAGGTCAAGCCGCTGCCAGTGGCGCCGCGGCAGATTCCGTTTCATGCCGGCAAGACCTACTTCATCCTCGATATGAGTGCCCCCGAGATCGCGCAATTGCAGCAGTCGGGCGGTTTCGCGTTCCACGTAGGCGGTGACTTCGCCGGGCTTGAACTCAACTTTTGGGCCATCAGGAATTGAATGCCATGGACAGTGAGTACACACAGGATGAAAGAACCGTCCTGCTCGACCGCGAGGGTCATTGGCCTGCACAGGGGGCATTGACGGACTTCCCATCGCCGCCACGCTATGAGCAGCTGGAAGATCGCATGATCTATGCCGGCCGTATGCTCGATGCGTCGAGCTTCAAGGCTGGGCCCAACCCGCTGGTGGCTGCGGCTTGGGTGGTGTTGTCCGAGATCGTGGCGCTCAGGGTCTGCTCTGGTCGCGAAGACCTGGGCACGCTCAACGACCGATTGTCATTGACGGTGACTCAATTCGAAACCCGCGCCTTGCAGGGTGGTGTTGAAAGCAGCCAAGTCATGTCTGCGCGTTATGTGTTGTGCAGTGTGATCGATGAGGCGGTTGTTACTACGGCGTGGGGGGCACAGAGTGAATGGTCGAAGGTTAGCCTGTTGAGCCGCTTTCATAACGAAACCTTCGGGGGCGAAAAAGTTTTCCAACTGCTGGAGCGTCTATCACGCGACCCGGTGAAGAACCTGCCGATGCTGGAGCTGCTTTACCTGTGCCTATCCCTGGGGTTCGAGGGCAAATACCGAGTGATGGAGCGCGGCATGTCGCAACTGGAGGGTGTTCGCGATGCCTTGTATCGCCAGATCCGGCACGTACGCGGGGAGCCGTCGCCGGCGCCAACCGTGCCCGCGATGCACGGGGCGAGCCGGCGTACGGGGTTGTGCGTTGTTCCCGTTACCTGGTTGGTCATCTTCACCCTGGTTTGCTTGCTGGCAATGTACACAGGATTTGCCTGGGTGCTGAGCAAGGAGCGCGCGAACGCGCTGCAACCGCTTCAATTTTCGGCGTCGGATTTGATCCGCACGTCCTTGTAAACGCAGGGAGCAAAGAATGAGCGCATTCTTCAAGGGTGTGGGCGCCGTGCTGGGCCGGATTTGGGTTTGGAGCCTGTTGCTGGCGCTTTCGTGTGCGGCAGTGGTGTGGTTTTGGGGGCCGCTGCTGGCGGTGAATGATCAGCCTGTTTGGCAGGGCGCGACGGCTCGCCTGGTCACCATCAGTGTCGTGTTTCTGCTTTGGGGGTTGGTGATGGTCCTTGCCGGCGGTGGTCGTGCCGCCCGGCGTCCACGGTCTGAGCGCCAGCCCCGCCAGCAGCCGTCGACACGTGTGGAGAACGAATACCGCTGCGTACGCACTCGGTTCAAGGATGCGGTTCACCTGCTGAAAACCTCCAGCCGTTATGGAGAGCGCAGCGCGCGTTGGCGCCATGAGTTGCCCTGGTACCTGTTGATTGGTGAGCCGGGCAGTGGCAAGACGCAGCTGCTGGCGGCAGCCGGCTTGCAGTTATCGCCTGAACACGCTGACAGGCGACCGACGAGCAGCAGTGCTCATTGCGAGTGGTATTTCGCCGACGAAGGCGTACTCGTCGACACCCCGGGGCGCTATCTGACCCAACCTGACAGTGCAGTGGATGCCGCAGGCTGGGCCACCCTGCTGAATCTCCTCAGGTGGCGCCGCCGGGTGCGCCCGCTCAACGGCGTGGTGGTGGCGCTGTCGGTAGACACGTTGCTCAACACCAGCGAGTACGACCTGGATCACCATGCCCGTCGTGTGCACGCGCGCTTGCAGGAGATCCGGCAAACGCTACATGTGGATGTGCCGATCTATCTGGTGTTGACCCAGGCCGATCGATTGCCGGGATTCGCTGAGTTCTTTGATTCACCCCATGGGGAAAGTGCCGACAGTCTGCTGGGGCAGCCACTGGACGTCGGCAGCGGCATGCCTGAAATTACTCAGGTGCACGAGGCCGTCGAGGGATTGTTGCAGCGTTTGAACGGTGAGCTGATTGCGCGACTGCACCAGGAGGGCAACGTTGAACGTCGTGGTCAGATCCTGGAGTTTCCCCAACAGGCGGCACGCGTCGGTGAGCGTGTAAGCCTGTTCGCTGAAATGGCCTTTTCTGCTCATCGCTACCAACCCATCAATGGTTTGCGAGGGTTCTTCCTGACCTGTGCCGATGACAGGCATGCACGTTTTGTGAGGGGGCTGTTCAGCCAGGTGATCTTTGCCGAAGCCGGTCTTGCCAGCCTGCAAGCCCAGGAGCAGCAGCGCATCCGTCAGCGCCAGGGCCTGCAAGCGATGACAGTCGCGCTGATTCTTGGCGGTGTCGGTGGCCTGTGGATGTACAGCTACAGCGTCAACCAGCTACGCCTGGTCCAACTGGCGGCATTGGTCGCCCAGACGATGCCGGCCACAGGGGCTCAAAACGATGAAAGCCCGGCGTTGTTGGGGCTGTTGGATGCGCGGTTGGCGGCGACCCGGGTGTTTCCGGCGGCGCAGGATGTGCGCTTGGTCGAGCGCCTCGGCCTGTATCAGGGCGAGGTGAGTCGTGCCTGGGTAGACCAGGCTTATGAGCAGGCGCTGCAACAGCAACTGCTGGTCTGGATAACCGCGCAGCTTGAAGAACAGATAGACGCAAGCCTGGGGGACCGCGAACGGTTATTGGATAACCTGCGTGCGTATTTGATGCTCAATCTGCGCGAGCGCCGTGACGCCACCTGGCTGGCACAGCATGTGACAGGCCTTTGGTCGGTGCGTTTTGCCGGGGATATGCCCACGCAGAAGCGTCTGGGAGAGCACTTGGCACGGCTGCTTGAACGGCCGTTTGTCACACCGCTCAACGATGAACGAGTGGCCCAGGCCCGCGAAGTGCTGAGAGGGGAATCTTTGGCCGATGGCGTGTATCGAGTATTGCGCGAACAAGCGCGCAACCTGGAACCGTTGCGCCTGGCCGAGGGTAAGGTATTTGCCACGATCGACCCGCCTGTTCCCGGTTTCTATACAAAAAGATATGTGCAGTACTTTGAGGCGCAGGGCCCGAGGCTGGTCAATGCCATCGCTCAGGATAATTGGGTGCTGGGGCAGGGCACCGACCTGGGGCCACAGGATCTGCGGCGGTTGATGGCAGAACTGCAGCAACGCTACTTCAGTGAGTATGCCGATGCCTGGAGCGACGTACTCGGACGAGTCAGGCTGCAACAGACCGACAGCCTGCGCCAGGATGCCGACCAGCTCATGAGCCTGACCTCGGCACAGTCCCCGTTGATTCGGCTATTGCAGCAGTTGCGGGAAAACACTCGTTTGCTGCCAGGCCATGTGCTGCTGGATAAGGTGTCCCAGCATTCGGGAGAGCTGGCAGGGCTGGCCAAGGCGACGTTGACGGATGGGCAGTCGGTTTTTGACGATGCGCCACGGCGGGCATTGCAGCAGCGGTTTGAACCCTTGCATCAGTTGCTCGATGAGCAGCACAACCCCGGCGCAGAGCTGGCCCAGGCGTTGCGTTTGCTCGGTGAGCTGCACCTGCAACTCACGGCATTGAACCGTGACAGTGCGCCAGAACAGGCGGCCTTCCTGCGGGCTCGACAGCGTATGGAGGGGCAGCAGGATGTACTGGGCAATTTGCGTGATGCTGCTGCGCGTCTGCCGCTGCCGCTTGCCGGTTGGTTCGAGGGCGTGGCCGACGACAGTTGGCGGCATTTGCTGGAGCAGGCGTATGTGCATGTCAATCAACGGTATCAAAGCGACGTACATAGCCTTTATGCCAAGGCCCTTCGCCGACGTTATCCATTCAATGCCCATGCAAGCAGTGATGTTGCGCTGCATGATTTTCAGGAGTTCTTCAAGCCGCAGGGGGTAATGGCACGTTTTTATGAGGGATATCTTCGGCCTTTCATCAGCGCCGATGGCAGCCGCTACAGGTTGCGTGGGTTGGATGGCCAGAGTTTGCCGGTTTCGCGCTCGCTGCTGGACCAACTGACGAAAACCCAGGTAATCCGCCGCGGCTTTTTCAGCGAGGACTCGGGGGAGTTATCTGTGCGATTTACCTTGGCGCCCTACAGCCTGGACCAATCGGTCAGCCGAGCCGTACTGCGGTTTGGCGACCAGCAGTTGGAATATCGGCACGGCCCGATCACGCCCATGCCGTTTCATTGGCCCACCGAGGCAGAGAATGGGCGCAGCAGCCTTGTGCTGGACAGAGGTACGGAGCAGCGCCCGTTGGGGATCGAGAAAAACGCAGGGGCCTGGTCGCTGTTCCGGTTTTTCGATCTGCTGCAGAAAGAACCCGCAAGTGGTGCAAATATGCAGATTTTCAAGGCAGACCTCGCCGGTCTGCGCGCCAATTACCTGCTGACCAGCCAGCGCACGCCAGGGCCGTTTGATATGGACACATGGCGCACCTTTCGATTGCCGGAGCAACTGTGAGCCAGGCCGGCGCCCATTGGCGCAGTGCCGGGCGCACCCAGCGAGGGCAGGCGCGACTGCGTAATGAAGATGTGTTTCTGGACAACCCGCATGGCGGTTGCTGGGCTGTGGCGGACGGAATGGGCGGCTATCGGCACGGTGATGTCGCCAGTCGTTGGGTGGTCAGCCACCTGGCTTCAGTGCCGGCTCATGGCAACCTCCATCAACGGATCAATGCCGTTCGGGAAAGTTTGCAAGGCGTTAACCAGCGATTGCGGCGCGCGTGGACAGAGCCCGACACAAATGATGGCGCGACGATGGGCAGTACCGTGGTTGCCTTGCTGTTGGAGAACGGGCGGGCGGCCTGTGTCTGGGCTGGAGACAGTCGCTGCTATCTATGGCGGGGCCAGAACTTGTACCAGTTGTCCAAGGATCACTCGCTGCTGCGGCGCCTCATGGACGAGCGTCATATCAGCGTGGCGCAAGCCCAGGCGCACCCCGATGCCAGGGCCTTGACCCGCGCCGTTGGTGCGCGCTCGCGTTTGGACCTTGAGGTATTGGAGCTCAGTACTCGCCCTGGGGATGTATTCCTGCTGTGCAGCGATGGCCTGTATCAGACCCTCAGCCATGTCGAGGTGGGACGGGCGTTGAGCAGGAGAACGCCCCGGCAGGCGGTGGAACAATTATTCGCCGGGGCGTTGCGCAGGCCGGTGCGAGATGACCTGACCGCAGTTGTGGTGCAACCTTGAACCTGGCGGTCGCACCATCCCGTCTGCTGGCAGGGCGTTATCACCTTGAGCACGTCCTGGGCAGCGGCGGCATGGGTGTGGTGTACCGCGCGCGCGATCTGTTGCATGAGCAATTGGGCCAGCCTTGCTCCAGGGTGGCACTTAAGCTGCTGGGCGAGTCCATTTCCCAGTGCCCCGACGCGCATGTGCTGTTGTACGGCGAGTTTGCGTTGGCTCGCAGCCTGCGACATGACCGTGTGGTACGGGTGTTTTCCTTTGAGGTCGACACCCACAGCAAAATTGCGTTTTTCACCATGGAGCTGCTGCAAGGGGTGACCCTCGACCGGCTGCTGCTGGAGTGCCCCTATGGTTTGCCCTGGCAGGAACTGCAACCCATCGCGCTGCAGTTGCTGGATGCTTTGGCCTACATCCACCAGAAGAACGTCCTGCATGGCGATGTGAAACCCGCCAACGTCATGGTGGGAGAGGAGGGCGTATGTTTGTTCGATTTTGGCCTGGGGCATGCTCAGACGCAGGAGGCGATGGGTTTGCCAAGTGTCAGCCGTACTCGTTTCAATGCCTGGACACCCGCCTACGCGGCCCCGGAGTTACTGGACGGCGGTGCGCTGAGCGGCGCTGCGGACGTATACGGCATGGCTTGCATTGTGTATGAGCTGGCTAGTGGCCAGCGCATCGGCGCACGCTCTTTCACTGACCGGCTGGCCCGGCCCGCGCAATTACCCAGGCACTGCTGGCCGGCATTACATTCGGCGTTGGCGATAGATCCGCAGCGTCGAACCGTAACAGTCGCCGAATTGCGCCAAGTGATGGCCTGTAGCCGGCCACGCTGGTACTTGTAGGGTAAAGGTCAGACCGCCAGGCCATGCAGCTGGCAATACTCCACCCAGTCCATACCGGCCATCTGTGCGACTTCTTTATGCACTTCGCGGCGCTGGGCCTCGAAGGTTTCGGTGGAGTCGGCCGTCAGTTTAAGGGTCAGTTCCCAGGCGAACAGGTGTTGCTGCTCCGCGTGGGCTTCGAACGCTTCGTGCAAGCGCTCGGCGCGATACTGCGCCAGGGTTTCCCCCCTGGCCTGGGCGGCCAACGGGTTGAGGTTGTCCAGCTCAGCGGCGATGTGTGGCTGATCGCGCAAAAACCTGTCCAAGGCGAGCTGGTAAGTATCGCTGGGTGCTGACAAGGATGTGCCCTTAGTGCGAAGGACGGGACTTGGAATCGCCTGAGTGCGCGCTGGGGTGAAGGCGCGCACGTTTGCGGGCTCTGCGTCGCATCCAGTTCTGCAACGGCGCCAGCAAGAAGAACATCAGGTAAGCGACTAGCACCAATGCCAGGTCAACCCAGGTTTCAGCGACAGGCCCGGTGAACAGCTCAATGACATTCTTGATTACAAACAGCAGCACCACACTGCACAACCACAGCAAAATGGTGACAAATAGGGGACGCATGTTGCTTGACCGCTTGTCTTGCATAGTGAAGCTCTCTCCTTTGTGCCTGTTGTCGTTCCAGGCCTGATTCCCTGACTGCGTACCTGCTGGTTTGCAAGTTGTAACATCCTTTAACACGCAGACAGACGCGGATGATACCGACTCAGATAGCCTTAGGGGTTGCTTCAAGTCAGAAAGTTCGATAATTCGGTGGGAAATAGGTGCGGCTATCGTGCGTTTTATCCCAAGAAGCGCGGTACGGGTTGGCAAAAGTCTTTCGCTCCTGCTCTCAGGGCGTGTAGCGTTAGCGTGTGTTTCCGGCCCTGGCTTCCAGCGGCAATAGGTGACGGGCAGAGGACGGCTCATGGCGCAAACGCTGTTCAAACTTTTCCTTACCCAGCGCCTGGCGGTCTTGGCCAGCACCGAGTCGTTGCGTGCGATTCGCGAGGGGTTGTTGTGGATACTGCCGTGTTTGTTGGTATCCGCCGGATTCCTGATCCTGTCCGAGTGCGCCCAGGCGTTGGGGTTCGCCCCCCAGGTAGTGAGTTTCCTGGCGGGGTTGCACAACCAGATCAGCTCGGTGATTCCCTTGCTGGTTGCGGCCTCCATCGGTTACATGTTGGCGATCCAGCATCGCCTGCCACAGCTGCCGGTCGCCTTCCTGTGCCTGACCCACGTGGTGGTTGCCACGTTTGTATTGCGCGAGTATCCCCGGGCGTCGGCCACCTTCCTGCTGTTTATTGCCATCGCTTCGCCCTTGATCAATGTGCCGGTCATTGCCTGGCTGCACCGTTTTCGCTGGACACGCCTGGTCAACGAAGACCTGGTTGGGCATAACCTCAAGGGCACCATCAACATGGTGATCCCTGGCGCGATCACGGCGTTGTCATTGGTGATGATACTGACGTTGCTGTTGCTGATTCCCTACGTGGCGCAATTGCAGGGGCCTCAGGTGCTCGATGCGTTGCAATCGCCTTACAGCACTGGGTTGTTTGTAACGCTGATGAATTCGCTGCTGTGGTTCTTCGGCATTCACGGCGTCTATGCCATGCAGCCGTTGTTCGATGTACTGGACCAGGCCGTGGTGCTCAACGGTGCGGCGCTGGCGGCGGGGCAGCCGGTCCAATATCTGCTCAATAACGGCCTGCTCGGCAGTTTTGCGTTTATCGGCGGATCGGGCGCGACCTTGTGCCTGCTGCTGGCGATCCTGGTGTTTTCCCGCAGCCACTCCATGCGGTTGCTGGCGATCGCCAGCTTGCCGTTGTCGTTATTCAACGTCAGCGAGGTGCTGTTGTTTGGCTTGCCGATCATCCTCAACCCGCGTTTGTTCATACCGTTTCTACTGGTGCCGGCGTTCAACGCGATGGTGGCTTTGACGGTGGTGCAATTGGGCTGGGTCTCGCCGGCGGTGGCCAGCGTGCCGTTTACCGCGCCGGTGCTGCTCAATGCCTACCTCAGCACCCATGGCGACGTGGCGGCTGTGGCCCTGCAAGTGTTGCTGTTGGGCATGGGCACGCTGGTGTATGCGCCCTACGTGCGGGCCATTCATCGTCAGTCCATCGACGGTGGCACGGTTTATCTCAAGTCTCTTGACATGACCTTTCGCGGCCTCGAAGAAAAAGGCCGCCTGCTGGAGTTCGATCCGGTAATGGCCTCCCACCGGACCCTGGCGCGGCAGGCCGTTGAATTGAGCCGGATCCAGCAGATCAGCGATTACGAGTTCTACCTTGAATTCCAACCCCAGGTGTCTACCCGTACCGGCTTGTGCACCGGGTGCGAGGCATTGATGCGCGCCCGGGACAGCCACGGCACGGTGCATTCACCCTGGGAGTTCCTGCAATGGCTGGCACAAGCCAGGCTGATGCCGGACGTGGACGTGTGGGTGGCGTCCCAGGCCGTGCGCCAGTATCAGAAGTGGCGCAAGATCGGCTTTGAACTGCCCATGACCATAAACATTTCCAGTGCCACCTTGAAGGACGCTGCCTATGGTGATCGCCTGGTGGAAATTCTTGCCCAGGCCGATGGCCGGGTGTCGGTGGAAATCACCGAAGATGCGCTGGTCAGCGATATTCCCGCCGCCCGCCAAACCATCCATAAACTGCAGGCCACCGGAGCAAAAGTGTATCTCGATGATTTTGGCACCGGGTTTTCCGCGTTGAGTTACCTGCACCAGTTCCCTGTGGACTTTATCAAGATCGACCGCAGTTTTGTGGTGGCCCAGCGCGACCCCAAGGGCGCCCAAGTGCTGACCGGCATGTTGCGGTTTTGTGAGGCGTTGAACCTGGGCGTGGTAGTGGAGGGGGTGGAGACTGCCGAGCAACTGGCGTTCTTGAGTACGGGACCTGAGTTGTTTATCCAGGGGTGGTATTTCAGCAAGGCATTGCCGGGTGACCAGTTGCCGCGCTTTGTGCGCGAGCGGGCGGCGGTGGTTTGATCCGGCGGTGGGGACGACCGGATAGCCAGACGCTCTTGCCCCACCACTCGGCACTTGGCTAGCGGCAGGTCTTGTCCGTTCTGGTCTCACGAGGCGCCAGCAGATAGTCGACGACAGCCTCGTCCACGCAGCGGTCGATGCCATTGAGCACCAGGGTGTGCCCGTCTCCCTCACGGGTGACCAGTGGGCTTTTAAACCATTTCGCCATCTGCCGTGCGTTGATGTAGGGCGTAGTCGGATCGAATCGCTGGCCGACAAACAGCAACGGTGGCAGGCTCGGTGCGGCCACCGGCACGTGGGCTGAAAGTGTGCCGCGCCATGGCCACAGGTCGCACAGTTCCAGGCCCGACTGCTGCACCGCCAGGTAATTGGTGAAGGGCGAGGCCTCTCGAATCGCCTGTCTCTGTTTGCGCAATAACTGAACATCGCGACCCGGGATTGCGACGTCTGCACAAGAGATTACGCTCAGGGCATCATCGGCATCTTCCCCGACGTTTTCGTCAATCAACCCGGCTACCTGTTCATCGGCGATCCTGTCGTTGGCCTTTTGCAACAAAGCCATCAGCTCGGGCCAGCGGTCGGACCACAGCAGCAGTGCTTGAGTGGTGGTCAATAGGTCGTCGGCGGTCACTTCGTCCCCGTCGGGCGTGATCAAGGCTGTGTCGTATACCTGGCGTAATAGTTGATGAAACGCCTCGTTCGCTCCCGCCTCATCGGGCGGTAAAGGGCAGTCACGGTTTTTTGCGCAGTACGCTGCAAAGCGCTTGAAGGTCTGCTGGTAGCCGCGAGCCTGATTCAGTAGTTGGGTGTAATCGTCCTCTGAAAGGTCCACCACGCCGTCCAGCACCAATGCACGGGTTTGCGCTGGAAAACGTTCGGCATAGAGTGCCGCGACCTGGGTGCCGTAGGAGTAGGCCACTGCGGTTAAACCGGGTTCGCCCAACGCAGCCCGGATCACATCAAGGTCATTGACCGCGTCGTCGGTGCCCATGTGCTGCAAGACCTTTGCGCCGGTATGTTCGATGCAGGCGGCCAGGGTTTTGCGGACCTGGGCTTCCAAGGCGCCAACGTCGTTTTCGTCGATGACCGTTTTTTCGTCCCGCTCGGGCAAGGCACAGGAAATCTTCGGTGTTGACTGCCCCACGCCTCGCGGGTCGTAGCCGATAATGTCGTAGGACCGCGTGAGCCTGGCCACGGTGTCGTCATCGGCCAGGAAGGGGTTGATCCCGGGCAGCCCCGGTCCCCCGCTGATCACCACTACGCTGCCCTGTTTGACGCTGGTGGCAGGCAAGCGGGTCAGCGCGAGTCGTACCTTGTCCGCCTTGGCGTGGCCCGAATATCCCAAAGGCGCCTCAACATAGCCGCACAGCAGATCCTCCGGTGGCTCAGCGTCAAACCAATTGTCGAACGGGCTGTCGGTGCACGGCTGCCAACGCACAGCGCCGGGCTGGGCGTGGGCAGACTGGGACAGGATGATCAGCGGGAGCAGTACCAGCAGGTGCTTGAGTGTTGACATGAAGAGTGAGTCAAGGCCAAAGGGCGCCTACCTTAACCGAGATAGGTGGCCTGGAATCACGCCTTTACAGAATCACCACAAATGTTCACCAAGGGGCATTTTGTTCAATATCCGCAGTGTCTGAGCCTTTACCGTGAAGTCACCTGTGTTTGACTTAACAAGAAGGGACTGCAATGAGCTTGATCATTTCCATGGCTGCTTTCGCCCTGGCCACCTCCATTACCCCTGGCCCGGTCAACGTGGTTGCCCTGAGCAGCGGTGCACGCTTTGGCTTTGCCGCCAGCCAGAAACATGTGTTCGGCGCGGCAGTCGGCTTCACTTTACTGCTGGTGCTGATCGGCCTGGGGCTGCATGAAGTGCTGGTGCGCTGGCCGATACTGACTCAGGTGATCCAGTGGGGCGGGGTGGCTTTCCTGTTGTATATGGCTTGGAAACTGGCGATGGATGACGGTCGACTTGACGCTGAAGGCGCCGCTACCGCGCCATCGATGCTGTACGGCGCGATCATGCAATGGCTCAACCCCAAAGCCTGGCTGGCCTGCGTGGCCGGGATGGGGCTGTTCGTGGCCGATGGCGATGCGGGGCAGGTATGGCTGTTTGCGGCGCTTTACCTGGTGATTTGCTACCTGTCGGTAGCGTGCTGGGCGTATGCCGGGACGTTTTTGCGTCGCTACCTGAACAACCCGCAGGGCGTGCGCCTGTTCAACCGCTCAATGGCCGCGTTGCTGGTGGCCAGTGTGGGTTATTTGCTGATGGCTTGAGGTTCTCGCGGTACTGCCCGGGCGTGGCGGCAAAGTGCTGTTTGAACGTGCGCTGGAAGTGCGCCTGGTCGGCAAAGCCTGCGGCCAGGGCGACATCGGCAATCAGTTCGCCGTCGCGCAATCGAGCGCGGGCGAACTGGATACGGCGATTGACCAGGAAGGCATGGGGTGTCAGCCCGTAATACTGCTTGAAGGCGCGAATCAGGTACGACGGCGATAGCTCGGCTGCCAGGCAAATGTCCTCCAGCTTCAACGCCTCGGTGCAGTGTTCACGGATGAAGTCCGCTGCACGCTCCAGCTTGTGATTGACCTCCCGTATCGGCGTAAGCGAGGGGTTCAAACGCTGCTGGACTTCGCTGAAGTAACCCACCAGCGCGCTCTGTTTGTGCAGCAGTTCGGCCTGCTCATCCACCAACAGTCGGTACAACGCCAATAAGCCGTTATACAGCGAGACGTCTAGGGTATAGGGGGTGCTGAACGGGCGGTAACCCTGGTCGGTGCTGAAACCCAACTGGTGCTGCAGGTCGGTCAGCCAGGGTGTGTCCAGGTAGAGCATATGGTAGGACCAATGCTCATTCTGGATAGGGTTACAGGCGTGCACGTCGCCGGGGTTCATCAGCACCACGGTGCCTGCGCTGATCTCGAACGTCTGTGTGTCGTAGTGGTAATAGCTGCGCCCGGCGGTGATCGCGCCGATGGAAAAGTGCTCATGGGCGTGCCGGGTATAGGTGACTTTGCGCCCGTCGGCAATGGTGCGCGCCTCGATAAACGGCAAGCGTTCGTCGCGCCAGAAACAAGGCGCCTGAGCGGGGCGGGCAGTGGTGTTCAGCGACATGGCGGTGGCTCCATCCCTTGAGAGATCGAGGGCTGATCTTTACACACACCGCCAGTGGCGTCAGCCTTGATGTGATGTCAGGCAGGTACCAAAAAGGCGGCCTTGAGCAATTGGCGGGTGTAGGCATGTTGTGGGTCGGCAAAAATCGCCTTGGCATCGCCTTGCTCCACCACCTGGCCTTGCTTGACCACCATCAGTTGATGGCTGAGCGCCTTCACCACCGCCAGGTCATGGCTGATAAACAGGTACGTCAGGTTGTACTTGGCCTGCAAGCCGCGCAGCAACTCAACCACCTGGCGTTGTACCGTGCGGTCCAGGGCCGAGGTGGGCTCGTCCAGCAGAATCAGGCGCGGCTTGAGCACCAGGGCGCGGGCGATGGCGATACGTTGGCGTTGGCCACCGGAGAATTCGTGGGGGTAGCGATGACGGGATTCGGGGTCCAGGCCCACTTCCCTGAGCGCTGCGATAATCGCTGCTTCCTGCTCGTCAGGCGTGCCCATCTTGTGGATGCGCAAGCCCTCGCCGACGATTTCGCTGACGCACATGCGCGGGCTCAGGCTGCCGAATGGGTCCTGGAACACCACCTGCATTTCCCGGCGCAACGGGCGCACCTGTTGCTGGGTAAGCGTGTCCAGTTGCTGGCCTTCGAAGCGTATCCCGCCCTTGCTGCCGATCAGGCGCAAAATCGCCAGGCCCAGGGTGGACTTGCCCGAGCCACTTTCACCGACGATGCCCAGGGTTTGTCCCTGGGGCAGGCTGAAATTGATGCCGTCCACCGCCTTGACGTAATCCACGGTGTTGCGCAAAAAGCCTTTCTTGATCGGGAACCAGACTTTCAGGTCGTCTACTTCCAGCAACGGTGGGCCGACCTCATTGCCGGCCGGCCCGCCGCTGGGCTCTGCTGCCAATAATTCCTGGGTATAGGGGTGCTGGGGCGACCGGAACAATGTCTCGCACTCGGCCTGCTCCACGATGCAACCTTGCTGCATCACGCACACGCGATGGGCGATGCGTCGCACCAGGTTGAGGTCGTGGCTGATCAGCAACAGCGCCATGCCCAGCCGCGCCTGCAACTCCTTGAGCAACTCCAGGATCTTCAACTGCACGGTGACATCCAGGGCCGTGGTCGGCTCATCGGCGATCAGCAGCTCCGGCTCATTGGCCAACGCCATGGCGATCATCACCCGCTGGCGCTGGCCGCCGGACAATTCGTGGGGCAGCGCCTTGAGGCGTTTGTGCGGTTCGGGGATGCCCACCAGCTCCAGCAATTCCAGGGTGCGCCGGGTGGCGGCCTTGCCCGTCAGGCCCTTGTGTAGGCCGAGTACTTCGTTGATTTGCTTCTCGATGGAGTGCAGCGGGTTCAACGAGGTCATCGGCTCCTGGAAGATCATTGCAATGCGGTTGCCGCGAATATGCCGCAGGGTCTTTTCTTTAAGGGTCAGCAGGTCTTGCCCGGCGTATTCGATAGTGCCGCTCGGGTGTCGCGCCAACGGGTAGGGCAGCAGCCGCAGGATCGAGTGGGCCGTTACCGACTTTCCGGAGCCGCTTTCGCCGACCAGTGCCAGGGTCTCACCCCGTTTGATGTCGAAACTCACCTGGTTGACCACGCGGTGGTGATGTTCACCGGTGACAAACTCGACACTGAGGTCACGGATTTCAATCAGATTGTCCGGATTCATCTCATTTCCTCGGGTCGAACGCATCGCGAGCGGACTCGCCGATAAACACCAGCAGGCTCAACATGATCGCCAGTACGGCAAAGGCACTCATGCCCAGCCACGGCGCTTGCAGGTTGGATTTACCCTGGGCCACCAGTTCACCCAGCGACGGCGAACCCGCCGGCAGGCCGAAGCCAAGGAAATCCAGGGCGGTGAGGGTGCCGATGGCGCCGGTAAGGATGAACGGCAGAAAGGTCATGGTCGAGACCATTGCATTGGGCAGGATATGGCGGAACATGATCGCGCCGTTCTGCATGCCGAGGGCCCGCGCTGCGCGCACGTACTCAAGGTTGCGCCCGCGCAGGAACTCGGCGCGCACCACATCCACCAGGCTCATCCAGGAAAACAGCAGCATGATCCCCAGCAGCCACCAGAAGTTGGGTTGCACGAAACTGGCGAGGATGATCAGCAGGTAGAGCACCGGCAGCCCCGACCAGATCTCCAGAAAGCGTTGCCCGGCCAGGTCGACCCAGCCGCCATAGAACCCCTGCAACGCGCCGGCAATCACGCCGATGATCGAGCTGAGCACGGTCAGGGTCAGAGCAAACAGCACCGATACGCGAAAGCCGTAGATCACCCGCGCCAGCACGTCACGCCCCTGGTCATCGGTACCCAGCAGGTTGACGCTTGAAGGGGGGGCAGGGGCGGGGACCTTCAGGTCGTAGTTGATGCTCTGGTAGCTGAACGGGATCGGTGCCCACAAGGTCCAGGCATCCTTGGCCTTGAGCAGCTCCTGGATATACGGGCTCTTGTAGTTGGCTTCCAGGGGGAATTCGCCGCCGAAGGTGGTCTCGGGGTAGCGCTTGAGCGCCGGGAAATACCAGTCGCCGTCGTAATGTACGGCCAGGGGTTTGTCGTTGGCGATCAGCTCGGCGCCCAGGCTCAGCCCGAACAGGATCAGGAACAGCCACAGCGACCACCAGCCACGTTTGTTGGCCTTGAACCGCTCGAACCGGCGGCGATTGAGGGGGGACAGGTTCATCTCAATGCTCCCGGCTGGCGAAGTCGATACGCGGATCGACCAGGGTATAGGTGAGGTCACCGATCAGTTTCACGACCAGCCCCAGCAGGGTGAAGATAAACAGCGTGCCGAATACCACCGGATAGTCGCGGTTGATTGCCGCTTCAAAGCTCATCAGGCCCAGGCCGTCGAGGGAGAAGATCACCTCCACCAGCAGCGAGCCGGTAAAGAAGATGCCGATGAACGCCGAGGGGAAGCCGGCGATCACCAGCAGCATCGCATTGCGGAAGACGTGGCCGTAGAGCACGCGGTGGTTGGTCAGCCCTTTGGCCTTGGCAGTGACCACGTATTGCTTGTTGATCTCGTCGAGAAAGCTGTTCTTGGTCAGCAGGGTCATGGTCGCGAAGTTGCCGATCACCAGTGCGGTGACAGGCAGCGCCAAGTGCCAGAAGTAATCGAGGATCTTGCCGCCAACGCTCAACTCGTCGAAGTTGTTGGAGGTCAGCCCGCGCAAGGGGAACCAGTCGAAATAACTGCCGCCGGCAAACACCACGATCAGCAAGATCGCAAACAGGAACGCCGGAATCGCATAACCCACGATGATGGCCGAGCTGGTCCACACATCGAAGTGGCTGCCGTGTCGCGTGGCCTTGGCGATCCCCAGCGGAATCGACACCAGGTACATGATCAGGGTGCTCCATAACCCGAGAGAGATGGACACCGGCATCTTTTCCTTGATCAGGTCGATGACCTTGGCGTCACGAAAAAAACTGTCGCCAAAATCCAGCCGGGCGTAGTTCTTGACCATGATCCACAAGCGTTCCGGCGCCGACTTGTCGAAGCCGTACATCTTTTCGATTTCCTTGATCAGCGCCGGGTCCAGGCCCTGGGCGCCACGGTAGCTGGAGCCGGCCACCGCAACTTCGGCCCCGCCCCCGGCAATACGGCTGGTGGCGCCGTCGAAGCCTTCCAGCTTGGCGATCATCTGCTCCACCGGCCCGCCGGGGGCGGCCTGGATGATGACGAAATTGATCAGCAAAATCCCGAACAGCGTGGGAATGATCAGCAACAGGCGGCGAACAATATAGGCCAGCATTCAATCGCCTCCGCTCGCCGCATCGGCGTTTTGTGTGGTGTCCAGGGAGACCGCCGGTTTGACATCGGGTTTGGCCCACCAGGTGGCCGTGCCCACGTCGTAGCGTGGCGAGACTTTGGGATGACCCAAGTGGTCCCAGTACGCCACGCGGAAGGTCTTGATGTGCCAGTTGGGCACCACGTAGTAACCAAACTGGAGTACGCGGTCGAGCGCCCTGGCGTGGGCAATCAGGCTTTGGCGCGAGCCGGCATCGATCAGCTCTTCGACCAGTTGGTCAACGGCCGGATCCTTGAGGCCCATGTAGTTACGGCTGCCGGGTTTGTCGGCGCTGGACGACTTCCAGAATTCGCGCTGCTCGTTACCGGGCGAGGTGGACTGTGGGAAGCTGCCCACCAGCATGTCGAAATCCCGTGAGCGCAGGCGGTTGACGAACTGCGAGACATCCACTCGGCGAATCACCAGGTCGATGCCCAGGTCGGCCAGGTTGCGCTTGAACGGCAGCAGGATGCGTTCGAATTCGGTCTGGGCCAGCAGGAATTCAATAGTCACCGGTTTGCCGGTGCTGTCGACCATCTTGTCATCGACAATCTTCCAGCCGGCAGCTTGCAACAGCTGGTAAGCCTCGCGCTGCTGGGTGCGGATCATGCCGCTGCCATCGGTTTTGGAAGGTTCGAAGGCCTGAGTGAAGACTTCGGGCGGGATCTTGTCGCGCAAAGGCTCAAGGATCGCCAGTTCATCCGGGCCAGGTAAACCGGTGGCGGCCATTTCCGAGTTTTCGAAATAGCTGCGGGTTCGGGTGTACGCGCCGTTGAACAGCTGCTTGTTGCTCCATTCGAAATCCAGTAGCAGGCTGATCGCCTTGCGCACCCGCACATCCTGGAACATCGGCTTGCGCATATTGAACACAAAGCCCTGCATACCGGTGGGGTTGCCGTTGGGGATCTCTTCCTTGATCAGTCGGCCCTGGGTCACCGCCGGGATGTTATAGGCATTGGCCCAGTTCTTTGCGCTGAATTCCAGCCAGTAATCGAACTGCCCGGCCTTCAAGGCTTCCAGGGAGACGGTGCTGTCACGGTAGTAATCAGTGATGCGGGTGTCGAAATTGTAGAAGCCCTTGTTCACCGGCAGGTCCCTGGCCCAGTAGTCCTTGACCCGCTCGTAGCGAATCATGCGTCCGGGCTTGACCTGCGCCACCTGGTACGGCCCGCTGCCCAGGGGCGCTTCCAGGTTGCCCTTGGAGAAGTCGCGAGTCGCCCACCAGTGCTTGGGCAGTACTGGCAACTGCCCGAGTATCAGCGGCAATTCGCGGTTGTTGGTGCGCTTGAACTTGAACAGCACACGCAACGGGTCTTCGGCCACGACTTCGTCGACATCGGCGTAGTAGTTGCGGTAAAGCGGGTTACCGTCCTTGATCAGGGTCTGGAAGGTAAACACCACGTCCTCGGCGCGCATCGGATGGCCATCGTGGAAGCGCGCTTCGGGGCGCAGGTAGAAACGCACCCAACTGTTGTCCGGGGCTTTTTCGATCTTGCCCGCCACCAGCCCGTATTCGGTAATGGGCTCGTCCAGGCTTTGCATGGCCAGGGTGTCGTAGATCAACGGCAGGTTATCCGCCGGCACGCCCTTGCTGATGTAGGGGTTGAGGCTGTCGAAGCCGCCCATGGCCGATTCGCGGAAGGTGCCGCCTTTGGGGGCGTCGGGGTTGACGTAGTCGAAATGCTTGAAGTCGGCGGGGTACTTGGGGGGCTCGTTGTAGAGGGTCAGCGCGTGTTGCGGGGCGGCTTGGGCCGCGGTGCACAGCAACAGGCTGGCGAGCAGGGTAGTACGCAAAGACATCATTGGGCTTTCTCCGAAGCTTTCAGCCACCACGCACTCAGGCCCAGGCTATAGGGCGGCGTGGTAACGAAGGCGAACCGGTTGCGGTACGCCAGGCGATGATAGTTGAGGTACCAGTTGGGAATGCTGTAGTGCTGCCACAGCAGCACGCGGTCCAGGGCGCGGCCGGCCGCCAGTTGTTCTTCGCGGGTCTGCGCCGCCAGCAGTTGATCCAACAGATGGTCGACCACCGGGTTGGCGATGCCGGCGTAGTTCTTGCTGCCTTTGATCGTGGCCTGGCTGGAGTGAAAGTACTGCCACTGCTCCAGACCCGGGCTTAGGGTCTGGTTGAGAGTCATCAGAATCATGTCGAAATCGAATTGATCGAGGCGCTGTTTGTACTGTGCCCGGTCGACGGTGCGCAAGCGGGCGTCGATGCCGATGCGGGTCATATTTTCGACATAAGGTTGCAGGATGCGCTCAAGGTTCGGGTTGACCAACAGGATCTCCAGGCGCAGCGGTTGCCCATCCTTGTTGAGCAGGCGTTGGCCCGACAGTTTCCAGCCGGCTTCGCCGAGCAGTGCCAGGGCGCGACGCAGCGTGTCGCGGGGGATACCGCGACCGTCGGTCTGCGGCAGGCTGAACGGCTGGGTAAACAGTGCGGCCGGCAGTTGGTCGCGATAGGACGAGAGCATCAGCCACTCATGGCCCACGGGCAGGCCGGTGGCCGAGAATTCGCTGTTGGGGTAATAGCTCACCGAACGCTTGTAGGCGCTGCTGAACAGGGTGCGGTTGGTCCACTCGAAGTCGAACATCAACCCCAGGGCTTCGCGGACCTTGGCCTGGCTGAAGGCGGGCCGCCGGGTATTCATGAACAGGCCCTGGCTCTGGGTGGGGATCTGGTGGGCAATCTGCGCCTTGATCACATCGCCACGATTGACCGCCGGGAAGTTGTAGCCCGTGGCCCAGTTCTTGGCCTGATGCTCGATATAAATGTCGAATTCACCAGCCTTGAAGGCTTCAAAAGCCACGTCGCTGTCGCGATAGAACTCCACCTCGACCTTGTCGTAGTTGTAGAAGCCTCGGTTGACCGGCAGGTCCTTGCCCCAGTAATCCTTGACCCGCTCGAATACCAACTGTCGGCCCGGGGCGACCTTGGTCATGCGGTATGGCCCGCTGCCCAGCGGCGGCTCGAAGGTGGTGGCCTTGAAATCGCGGTTCTTCCAGTAGTGCAGGGGCAGCACCGGCAATTCGCCCAGGCGCAGGATCAGCAACGGGTTGCCCGCACGCTTGAATACAAAACGGATGCGGTGGCGGTTGAGAATATCGACCCGGGCCACTTCCTGCAGGCTCGTACGGTATTGCGGATGGCCTTCGGTCAACAGCGTGCGATAGGAAAACGCCACGTCTGCGGCGGTGATCGGCTTGCCGTCGTGAAAGCGCGCTTCGGGGCGCAGGTTGAACACCACCCAACTGCGGTCCTCGCTGTATTCCACCGACTGGGCAATCAGGCCATAGCTGGAAGTGGGCTCGTCGCCCGACGGCGCGTACTGGCCGGTGCCGACCATCAAGGGTTCGTTCAGCTCATTGACGCCGTATTGCAGGAAATTGCCGGTGGAAACCGGGCTGGTGCCCTTGAAGGTATAGGGGTTGAGCGTGTCGAAGGTGCCAAAGGCCATAACCCGCAGCGTGCCGCCTTTGGGCGCTGCAGGGTTTACCCAATCGTAATGGGTGAATTTGGCCGGGTACTTGAGTGAGCCGAACTGCGCGTAACCGTGGCTCTCGGTAATCGTCGCGTTCGCAGCAAAGCTCAAGGCCAGACTTGTTAGTAGAAGGAGAGGACGCTTCAAGTCAGAGATCCGATCCAGGCGGCTTGGGCTTTATGATCGGTACAGTAACAGCTTGTTCCGGTTGGAAAAAGCCAGTTAGGGCGATGGCGATCCAATGTGGGAGGGGGCTTGCTCCCGATAGCGGCATGTCAGCCAATACATAGGCTGACTGACCCACTGCTATCGGGAGCAAGCCCCCTCCCACATTAGCCTCCGGTGTTCTTGAGGGCTTTATCTTGGCCCGGAAACCACCAGCATCTGCCCTGGCTTTAACGCCTGGCCGGTGCGCGGGTTCCAACGCTTGAGATGTTGCATCTCAACGTTGAAACGCTTGGCGACCATGTACAACGAGTCGCCTTTCTTGACCTTGTACTGCACCGGTTTTTTCGCTGCGGCCTTGCGGGTGTCCTGCATCACCAGGGTCTGGCCGACCTTGAGTGCCTGGCCGTTGAGCTTGTTCCAGCGTTGCAGGTCATGCACGTCGACCTTGTTGGCCTTGGCGATCAAGGTAAGGTTATCGCCACTGCGCACCTTGTAGCTGCGGGTACGCCCGGCCACCGACTTGGTCTCGACTTCGTCGAACACCGGCTTCTTGGGGCGCATACTCAGCAATTCTTCCGGCTTCATCGTCGAAAGGGTGCTGGTGAGCAGCTGCGCCTTGGAGGTCGGCACCAGCAAATGCTGGGGGCCGTCCAGGGTGGTGCGTTGTTTCAGGGCCGGGTTGAGCTGGAACAGTTCGTCTTCGTCGATTTCGGCCAACGCGGCAACCCGTGACAGGTCCATGCTTTGCTTGACTTCAACCACTTCGAAGTACGGCGTGTTGGCAATCGGGTTCAGGTTGACGCCGTAGGCCTCTGGCGCCAGAACCACCTGGGACAGGGCCAGGAACTTGGGCACATAGTCCTTGGTTTCCTGGGGCAGGGGCAGGTTCCAGTAATCGGTAGGCAGGCCGAGCTTTTCGTTGCGCTCGATCGCCCGGCTGACCGTACCTTCGCCGGCGTTATAAGCCGCCAATGCCAGCAGCCAGTCGCCGTTGAACATGTCATGCAGACGTGTCAGATAGTCCAGGGCGGCGGTGGTGGAGGCGGTAATGTCGCGGCGGCCGTCGTAGGCACGGGTCTGGCGCAGGTTGAAGTAGCGCCCGGTGGAGGGAATGAACTGCCACAAGCCGACCGCATCGCTGCGCGAATAAGCCATCGGGTTGTAGGCACTTTCAATCACTGGCAGCAGGGCCAGCTCCAGAGGCATGTTGCGTTCTTCAAGGCGTTCGACGATGTAATGAATGTAGAGGCTGCCGCGTTCACCGGCGTTCTCCAGAAAGGACGGGTTGCTGGCGAACCACAGACGCTGTTGCTCGATGCGTGGGTTGACGCCGACACCGTCCTGCAATTGAAAGCCCCGACGCATGCGTTCCCAGACATCCTGGGGTACTTCGGGGCTGGGCTTCTCTGATAGCCAAATAGGTTTTTGCTTGATCTTGGCAGCAAGATTGGGTTTGGGTTGCACGGTGGATTGTGCAGCGTAATTGGTCGATTGGCAGCCCGCCAGAGTTGCGGAAACGGCCACCGCCACGGCTTGAGCCAGGCGGGTCAATGCGTCTGAAGAAATTGATTTACGAATAGATGACGACATTGGCTGGAAGTAAGTTCCGGGCAAAAATGTCGGGCGATTCTAGAAAGCGCTTTGGTTCCGGTCAACCATTCAGAAATTACGTATCAGATTGCATCCTCTTAGAACTTATCTTTCCAAGCCCTCAAGCTAGCAAACACCTCGGCCCCAGAGCGGTTGTCGCGGCCATTCCGTTCGTCCGCTTTTTGTTTAACGGATGTTTCAGCGGTGCGCAAAAAGGGATTCGTGAGTTTTTCCAGCGCCAGGCTCGAAGGCAGCGTGATCTCGCCACGGGCGCGGAGTTGGGCAACATTTTCCACCCGTTCGGCGATATCGGTGTTGTCCGGTTCAACGGCCTGGGCAAACTTGAGGTTGCTTTGTGTGTATTCATGGGTGCAGTACACAAGTGTATCGGCAGGCAGGGCAGCCAGGCGCTGCAGGGAGGCATGCATCTGCTCCGGCGTGCCCTCGAACAGGCGGCCGCAACCGGCAGCGAACAGCGTATCGCCACACAACAACACGCCCTGGTGGTAAAAGGCGATATGCCCCAGCGTGTGCCCCGGCACGGCGTACACGTCGAAGTCCCAGCCCAGCACGTTGATGCGGTCATTGTCGTGCAGGGCTACATCCCGCGCCGGAATCTTTTCATTGGCCGGGCCGTAGACCTTGGCGCCGGTAATATTTTTCAGTTGCTCGACACCGCCCACATGATCATGGTGATGGTGGGTGACCAGAATGTCGCTGAGGGTCCACTCGGTGTTCTGCTTGAGCCAGGCCAGCACCGGCGCGGCATCGCCGGGGTCGACCGCGGCGCAGCGCAGGGTGGAAGGGTCTTGTAACAACCAGATGTAGTTGTCGGTGAAGGCGGGTAGGGCACTGATCTGTATCATTCTTCGATTCGCCAAGCTGAACACATTGGTGCATCTTAGAACGTCTAGGCGAGTTGGAGAATGCAATGACTGATAAAGCGTTCGCCCAGGCCGATCCTGAGTGGCTGGCCCTGATCAGCGCGGCCCGCGAATGGTTGTCCGGGCCGATTGGACAATTTCTGCTGGACGAAGAGCGGCGTATGCTCGACGACGAGCTGGGCCGGTTCTTTGGCGGCTATCTGGTGCATTACGGCCCCTCGGCCCAGACGCCGCCTTCGGCGCCCCAGGTGCAACGCAATGTTCGCCTGGGCGCGCCGCTGCCGGGGGTGGAAATCGTCTGTGAGGAACAGGCCTGGCCCTTGAGCGAGCACGCCGCTGATGTGGTGGTGCTGCAGCATGGCCTGGATTTCTGCCTGTCGCCCCATGGGTTGCTGCGCGAAGCCGCGAGCAGCGTGCGCCCAGGTGGCCATTTGCTGATTGTCGGTATCAACCCCTGGAGCAGCTGGGGCTTGCGCCGTGTGTTCGCCCGTGATGGCCTGCGTCAGGCGCGCTGCATCTCGCCATCGCGGGTGGGAGACTGGCTGAACCTGCTGGGCTTTGCGCTGGAGAAACGTCGCTTCGGGTGCTATCGTCCGCCGCTTGCGACAGCCAAGTGGCAGGGCCGCCTGGCGGGCTGGGAACGCCGTGCGGGTGCCTGGCAATTATCCGGCGGCGGCTTCTATCTACTGGTAGCGCGCAAGATCGTGGTCGGGTTGCGGCCGGTGCGTCAGGTTGCGCGCCAGCCCATTGGCAAGCTCGTGCCGATGCCGATGGCCAAGGTCAACCGCAAGCAAAGCGAACGCTGAACCCTTTTTTGATTTCAGGCCGGTTTGTCCGGCCTCGGGATACTGTCGGTCGATTACCGCCAGCCCGTTTTGATGGATACAACCGATGACCGATAGCGTAGAACTCTTCACCGATGGCGCCTGCAAGGGCAACCCCGGCCCCGGCGGTTGGGGCGCCTTGCTGGTGTGCAAGGGCGTGGAGAAGGAACTGTGGGGCGGTGAAGCCAATACCACCAATAACCGCATGGAGCTGATGGGCGCTATTCGTGGCCTGGAAGAGCTCAAGCGGCGCTGCAACGTCTTGCTGGTGACCGACTCGCAATACGTGATGAAGGGCATCAACGAGTGGATGGTCAACTGGAAGAAGCGCGGTTGGAAGACGGCGGCCAAGGAGCCGGTCAAGAATGCTGACTTGTGGCAGTTGCTCGACGAGCAATGCAACCGTCACGACATCACCTGGAAATGGGTGCGTGGGCACATCGGCCACCCTGGCAACGAACGCGCCGACCAGTTGGCCAATCGTGGCGTGGATGAAGTGCGCGGCTACAAGCAGAGCTGAATCAGCTCACGTGTTAACATCGCGCCCTTTGATTCACCACATCACATTGCACACCACACCGTTGAGAGCTGAACCCTGATGGCCATCCGATCTGTTGTACTCGATACCGAAACCACCGGCATGCCGGTGACCGATGGTCACCGGATCATCGAAATCGGTTGCGTCGAACTGATGGGGCGCCGGCTGACCGGCCGCCACTTCCACGTTTACCTGCAACCGGACCGTGACAGTGACGAAGGCGCGATCGGCGTCCACGGCATCACCGATGAATTCCTCAAGGGCAAGCCACGCTTTGCCGAAGTCGCTGATGAGTTCTTCGAGTTCATCAACGGCGCCCAGTTGATCATCCATAACGCGGCGTTCGACATCGGCTTCATCAACAACGAATTTGCCCTGATGGGGCAGACGGACCGTGCGGACATTTCCCAGCACTGCACGATCCTCGATACCTTGATGATGGCCCGTGAGCGTCACCCGGGCCAACGCAACAGCCTCGATGCCTTGTGCAAGCGTTATGGTGTCGATAACTCCGGCCGTGAACTGCACGGCGCCTTGCTCGACTCCGAGATCCTGGCCGACGTTTACCTGACCATGACCGGCGGGCAAACCAGCCTGTCCCTGGCTGGTAATGCCTCTGATGGCAGCGGCTCGGCAGAAGGCTCCGGCAATCGCCCTTCGGAAATCCGCCGCCTGCCGGCCGATCGCAAGCCTACGCCGATCATCCGCGCCAGCGAGCAGGACCTGGCCGAGCACGTGGCGCGGCTGGAAGCGATTGCCAAGGCGGCGGGTGCGCCGGCGTTGTGGACTCAATTGACACAACAATAAGCACGGGGCAGTGCAGTTGATCTTGATGGGCTGCCAAATCTTCATTCGCCACATTCGCTTCCAGCTTCTACCCTGAGTGCAAAGCCCTCCGGAGTAAGAGCGCTCATGTACAAAGACCTCAAGTTCCCTATTCTTATCGTGCACCGTGACATCAAGGCCGACACCGTTGCCGGTGACCGGGTTCGAGGCATCGCCAGGGAGTTGGAACAAGAGGGCTTCAGTATATTTTCTGCGGTGGACTACGCCGAAGGGCGGTTGGTGGCTTCCACCCATCACGGTTTGGCGTGCATGTTGATCGCAGCAGAAGGGGCCGGGGAAAATACCCACCTGCTGCAAAACATGGTCGAGCTGATCCGCCTGGCGCGGGTGAGGGCACCCAACCTGCCGATCTTTGCCCTGGGTGAGCAAGTCACCCTGGAAAACGCGCCGGCCGATGCGATGAGCGAGCTTAACCAGCTACGCGGCATTCTTCATCTGTTCGAAGACACCGTGCCGTTCCTGGCGCGCCAGGTCGCCCGCTCTGCACGCACTTACCTGGACGGCCTGTTACCGCCGTTCTTCAAGGCCTTGGTGCAGCACACCGCCGATTCCAATTATTCCTGGCACACCCCTGGCCATGGCGGTGGCGTGGCGTATCGTAAAAGCCCGGTGGGGCAGGCGTTTCACCAGTTCTTCGGGGAGAACACCCTGCGCTCGGACTTGTCTGTTTCTGTCCCTGAACTGGGCTCGCTGCTCGATCATACCGGGCCCCTGGCCGAAGCCGAGGCCCGCGCCGCGCGCAACTTTGGCGCCGACCATACGTTCTTCGTCATCAATGGCACCTCCACCGCCAACAAGATCGTCTGGCATTCCATGGTCGGTCGCGACGACCTGGTGTTGGTGGACCGCAACTGCCACAAATCGGTGTTGCACTCGATCATCATGACCGGCGCTATCCCGCTGTACCTGTGCCCGGAGCGCAACGAACTGGGGATCATCGGCCCGATCCCCCTGAGCGAATTCAGCCCCGAGTCAATCCGCGCCAAGATCGACGCCAGCCCGTTGGCATATGGCCGGCCACCCAAGGTGAAGCTGGCGGTGGTGACCAATTCCACCTACGACGGCCTGTGCTACAACGCCGAACTGATCAAGCAGCAATTGGGTAATAGCGTAGAGGTGCTGCACTTCGATGAAGCCTGGTATGCCTATGCGGCATTTCACGAGTTTTTCGCCGGGCGCTATGGCATGGGCACCTCGCGCACACCGGACAGCCCGCTGGTATTTACCACCCACTCCACCCACAAACTGCTGGCCGCATTCAGCCAGGCATCGATGATTCATGTGCAGGATGGCGGAGCACGGCAGCTGGACCGTGACCGTTTCAACGAAGCCTTCATGATGCACATCTCGACTTCACCGCAATACAGCATCATCGCTTCGCTGGATGTCGCTTCGGCGATGATGGAAGGCCCCGCCGGGCGCTCGCTGTTGCAGGAAATGTTCGACGAGGCCCTGAGTTTCCGCCGCGCGCTGGCCAATCTGCGCCAGCATATTGCTGCCGAGGATTGGTGGTTTTCGATCTGGCAGCCACAATCGGTGGCGGGTATCGACCGCGTTGCCACGGCGGACTGGCTATTGCATCCCCAGGATGATTGGCACGGCTTTGGCGATGTGGCTGAAGATTATGTCTTGCTGGACCCGATCAAAGTCACCCTGGTGATGCCTGGCCTCAATGCAGGTGGCGCCTTGAGCGATTGTGGGATTCCCGCCGCGGTGGTCAGCAAGTTTCTCTGGGAGCGTGGCCTGGTGGTGGAAAAAACCGGGCTTTATTCGTTCCTCGTGTTGTTTTCCATGGGGATCACCAAAGGCAAGTGGAGCACCTTGCTCACCGAGTTGCTGGAGTTCAAGCGCAGTTACGATGCCAACGTCAGCCTGGCCAGTTGTTTGCCCTCGGTGTACGCCCAGGGGCCGGTACGTTATCAGGGCTTGGGCCTGCGCGATCTTTGCGACCAGTTGCACAGCTGTTACCGTAGCAACGCCACCGCCAAGCATCTTAAACGCATGTACACGGTATTGCCGCAGATCGCGATGAAACCCGCCGATGCCTACGACCAACTGGTCAGAGGCGAAGTTGAAGCGGTATCCATCGATGCCTTGCCAGGACGCATCGCAGCCGTAATGCTGGTGCCTTATCCACCGGGCATTCCATTGATCATGCCCGGCGAGCGCTTTACCGAATCAACGCGGTCAATCATCGACTACCTGGCATTTGCCCGCACGTTCGATAGCAGTTTCCCCGGTTTTGTCGCCGATGTTCATGGGCTGCAACACGAAGATGACGGCAGTGGCCGTCGTTACACCGTCGATTGCATCAAGGGTTAAGAATGTTTATGCAGCAAGCTGTGATGAACCCGAAGTACCCAGGGCTCAGTGTGCGCGTCGCCGACGAAGGCTTCGACGCATACGTATGGGGCAATGACTTCAGCTTCGAGGTCAGCGCCTATGGCATACCGCAGATGGGCCAGCGCGTCGAGCAATGGCCGGTTGAGCGCGTCCTGCCGTATCGCAAATGCTATGGCATCGACCCGGAAGAGTTCGCCAGCTTTCGCGATGCCGCCGACAGTGCGATCTTCATGGCCTACCTGGATGACCGTGCGGTAGGGCACATTGTGGTCAGCACCAACTGGAACGGTTTTGCGCATGTTGATGAGTTGGCCGTGGTGTTGCCGGCGCGACGCCATGGCGTGGCCAAGGCGCTGCTGGATGTGGCGCAGTTCTGGGCGCGCAAGAAAAACCTACCGGGCATGATGCTGGAAACCCAGAACAATAATCTGGGTGCCTGCCGCCTGTATGAGCGCTGCGGGTACGTGATGGGCGGGATAGACCAACTGCGTTATCGCGGGATTGATCCACAAACACGCGAGGTGGCGATTTTCTGGTATCGGTTGTTCAAGACCGAGGTGGAAGCAGTCTGAACTCGCTTCTACAAGGGTTTGGTGTCGTTGCAAGCCAGGCTTTCGGCTTTCTGGGTGACTATTTCCAGCAGCGCATTCAAGGCTGGTGATGTCGCACCGTCCTTCAGGGTCAGTGCATAGAGGCTGACCAGTATGGGGGGCGACACCGGGCATACATCCAGCCCGGCCTCCCTTGCACCAAAGGCGGTAAAGGGGTCGACAATCGCCAAGCCTTCTCCGGCCTCGACCATGCTGCGCATCATCTGGTACGTCTGCACCCGCGTTTGCACCACCGGCAGCGGGCGCAGGGCTTGCAGCTTGGCATCCAGCAGGCGGCTGAGCGGGTCATGCCCCTCAAGTCCGATCAGCGACTGCCCGGCCAGGTCTTGCAGCGCAATGTACTTCTGCCTGGGTTTGAGCCAGCCATGGGGCGCGAGCAATTGCAGCTTGCCCTGGGCCAGCACCGTGCTTTGGATTTGCGCATGTTCCGGGTCATGCAGGCTCAGGCCCACATCCGCTTCGTGCAGCAGCAGGCTCCTGACGATATCCCGGGTCGGCTGGCTCGACAGATTGCACGGCGTATCCTGGAAACGTCTGCGCAGCACGGCGATGCTGTGCGGCAACAGCTGGTTGGCCAGGGGCGGGGTGCAAAGGGCACGCAGGGTTGGAGCGTGATGGTGTTTCAAACGGCTGGCCAATCGCTGTACTGGCTCAAAGGCTTCGTACAGTTGGGCAATGTGCGTCTGCAACTCCAGCGTTTCCCGTGTTGCCTGGAGCCGACCGCGCACGCTGGCAAACAGCATGAACCCCAGCTGCAACTCGGCGTCCTTCAGGATTGCGTCTACTTCACCCACAGAGAGTTGCAACCATTCGGCGGCCGTGCCCAGGTGTCCGGTTTGCAAGATGGCCTGAATCACTTCGATATGACGTAAACGCATGGCCGGAGTCTATGTGCAGCGCGATGGGTATTCAATGGTGCAAGCCCTCAGGCGCAAAAAAGACTGCGCGGGTCGCCCCGGCCTATGGCGCTCGGCCATGACCTCATTAGAATGGTGCGTCTGATCAGCAACGACCAATGCCGGCTTGCCGGTACTTACAACAAAAAACAGGTCTGGTCTCAAATGCCTCTACCCTCGACGTTCTTCGGGGTGACGGCCAAGCAACTCGTGGTTCTTGTGACCGTGGGATGCGTGGCGGCTTACCTCTTCAACGACCCCACGGAACACCCATCCGAAGGCCTTGCACTTGAAACGTTCATCCGTTCCCAGGAAAAAGTGAACGAGCAGGTCGGCACTGTGTTGGCGGTTACCTTGATCAAGCAAGTGGAGGCGTACCCCGCGTCCAACCGGTCGGGCTACAAGCGCTCGATGTACGCGGTGGAGGGGGAGAGAGGGCAACTGGTGGTGACGCTCAAACAAAGTGAGCAGGGCATCGAAGTGACGCAGATCCGCAGTCCTTGATGGCCCCGGCCCAGTCAACGCCATCGATGGCCAGGACTGAGCGGGTGTACAAACGGGGACCCTTATGATGCCAGGGTAGTTTTCGATTCGCGGACGAGAATGGTCCCCGACTGGATCAGTTTGAATTCATCGCCTTCCAGTTTCTCTACACGGTCGCCAATGGCCAGCTTGTAGGTGGTGGTGGGCGTCGAGCCAGCCAGGTCGCCTTGCGCCGGGTTGGATTCCTGGAACTCATGCACCGAATATACGCGGCCTTCCGCGTCTCTGGCATGGAACTGTCCGACTAGTACTGCTGCCATCTGTTTAGAACCTCTGGAGATAAACGCTCGATTTGCGGTTCTGTAGACCGTCAGGGAGTGGGGTAGTTTACCTATAAGAAAAAAATACTATTCGCTGATATTTTCAGACACTTCCTACGCAGGTTATTGCAAGGAAAACGCCCTGGTAATCATCGAAACCCTCTGGTGAACACGCCGCTAAGCCTTTATAACTACAAGCTCCTTTATTCAGAAGTCGGGAAACCTCAATGAGCAAGGTCTACACGATTGCCGTCCTGGTGGGCAGCTTGAGAAAAGCGTCGATCAACCGCAAGGTCGCCCTGGCCTTGGCCGAGCTGGCGCCTGCCAATCTCAAGTTGAACATTGTTGAAATCGGCGACTTGCCGCTCTACAACGAGGACATCGACGGTGCAACACCGCCCGCAGCCTACAGTACTTTCCGCCAACAGGTGAGTTCATCCGACGCGGTGCTGTTCGTGACCCCGGAATACAACCGCTCCGTACCGGCAGCGTTGAAGAACGCTATCGACGTAGGTTCTCGTCCATATGGGCAAAGCGCCTGGAGCGGCAAGCCTGGTGCGATCATCAGTGTGTCGCCGGGTGCCATTGGTGGTTTCGGCGCCAATCATCACCTGCGCCAGTCACTGGTGTTCCTGGATGTGTGGTGCATGCAGCAGCCGGAAGCTTACCTGGGTGGGGCGGGCAGTGTGTTCGATGAGGCGGGCAAGGTGTCGGAAAAGACCAAACCATTCTTGCAAGCATTTATCGATGCCTACGGCAAATGGGTGGAAAAACAGAAGGCTTGATCGGGCAATGCGCTCAGGTGTGGGAGGAGCAAGCCCCTCCCACCTTTTCGTTTAACGCAGCCAGTTGGTCCGGGCCAGTTCAATCACCTCATCCCCGCGCCCACTCATCACCGCTTTGAGCATATACAAGCTGAACCCTTTGGCCTGTTCCAGCTTGATACTTGGCGGCATCACCAGTTCCTGAGTGGCGGTCACCACGTCTACCAGCACCGGGCCATCATGGGCCAATGCGCGGCGCAAAGCCGGCTCGAGGTCTTCGGATTGCTCCACGCGAATCCCCAGGATGCCCATGGCATTGGACATGGCCGCGAAGTCCGGGTTTTTCAGCTCGGTGCCAGTGTCCAGGTACCCGGCAGCCTTCATTTCCATGGCCACAAACCCCAGGGACGAGTTATTGAACACAATGAGTTTGACCGGCAGATTCAACTGCGCCAGTGAAATGAAATCCCCCATCAACATGGTAAACCCGCCATCGCCCGACATTGAAATCACCTGGCGCCCAGGGAATGCCGCCTGGGCGCCGATGGCCTGGGGCATGGCGTTGGCCATAGAGCCATGATTGAACGAGCCGATCAGCCGGCGTTTGCCATTCATCTTCAAATAACGCGCCGCCCACACCGTGGGTGAGCCGACGTCGGCGGTGAAGATCGCATCATCGTCGGCCAGCTCGCTGAGCAAGCGTGCGACGTACTGGGGGTGGATCGGTCGATTCGCCTTGGAGGGTTGCGCCAAGTCATCCAGCCCCTGACGGGCCTTCTCGTAGTGCTTCAACGAGGTCTCAAGAAAGCTGCGATCGGTCTTGCGGGTCAGGCGCGGCAGCAGGGCATCGATGGTCTCCCTGACATCGGCTGCGATGCCCAGATCCAGCGTGGCGCGTCGTCCCAGGGCTTGCGGGTCGCGATCAACCTGAATGATCTTGGCATCGGTGGGGTAGAACTGGCGGTAGGGGAAGTCGGTGCCGAGCATGATCAAAGTGTCGCAGTCGAGCATGGCGTGGTAACCGGAACTGAAACCGATCAGGCCGGTCATGCCCACGTCAAACGGGTTATCCCACTCCACATGTTCCTTGCCGCGCAACGCGTGCACCACCGGCGCGCCGAGCGCATCGGCCAGCGCTACGACTTGGTCGTGGGCACCGGCACAGCCGCTGCCGCACAGCAGGGTGACCTTTTCACTGCCCTGAAGGATCTCGCTGAGGCGTTGCAGGTCCTGCTCAGCCGGTAAGGTGCGCGGTGCGTGCAGAGCTGGCCAGGGCTTGAGTTTATCTTCCACTTCAAGCAACGACACATCCCCCGGAATCACCACCACCGCTACGCCGCGGTTGAGGATTGCCGAGCGCATGGCACGGTGCAGTACCTGGGGCATCTGCTCGGGGTTGCTCACCAGCTCGATGAAATGGCTGCACTCCTTGAACAGTTCCTGGGGATGGGTTTCCTGGAAATAGTTGAGGCCGATCTCCGACGACGGAATTTGCGCAGCAATCGCCAGCACCGGCACATGGTTGCGATGGCAGTCGAACAAACCATTGATCAAATGCAGGTTGCCCGGCCCGCAACTGCCGGCACACACCGTCAACTCCCCCGTGGCGGCGGCTTCGGCACCGGCGGCAAAGGCGGCGACTTCTTCGTGGCGCACATGCATCCACTCGATACTGTCCATGCTGCGCAGTGCGTCGGTCAGGCCATTGAGACTGTCACCGGTCAGGCCCCAGATGCGCTTGATACCCGCCTGTTCAAGGGTGGTCGCCAGTTGCTGGGCCAGGTTGATTTTCGCCATAAGGAACTCCAGTCGTCAGTGAGGTTAAAAACTGCTGATCAGTAGAGGACAGTTCGATTACAGCGAATGCTCACCCTATAGTGTGAAGATTGCTTCATGGCCACGCGGTATTGGCGGGGGCGCCGGGGGATGAACCACTGGTCACGTACCAGCGCAATGCACGGGGCGACGTTGGCCTTGGTCTGCCCACCTAAATTTGCAGAGCCAAGCAGGACCAAATGTGGGAGGGGGCTTGCTCCCGATAGCGGTGGATCAGGCAACGAATCTGTTGACTGGTACTCCGTCATCGGGGGTAAGCCCCCTCCCACATTTTGATACTCAGCGTCGACGGAACAGCGGCAGCGGCTCGTCAGTGGCCGCCTGATAGGTCACCGAGAAATCCTTGAGGCTTTCCAGCGCTTCGTACGGGTCTTTGTCGGCGCGCAAGGCGAAGGCATCGAACCCGCAGCGGTGCAGGTAGAACAACTGGTCACGCAGCACATCGCCAATCGCCCGCAGTTCGCCCTTGTAGCCATAACGGTCACGTAGCAGGCGGGCGTTCGAGTAGTTGCGGCCATCGGTGAACGCCGGGAAGTTCAGGGCGATGACCTGGAAGTGTTCCACGTCGGCGCCGATTTCCTCGGCTTCTTCATCGGCGTCCAGCCACACGCCCAGGCCGCCATCGCGGGCCTTGAGGGCGTGGCCGTGTTCGCGCCACAGGGCCAGCGGCACGATCAGGTCGTCGCAGTTGGAGATGCCGTCGAAGCTCGCGTCCTTGGGCAGCAGGTGCCAGGTTTCGTCGACGACTTCGTTGTTCTTAATGATTCGCTGCATAGACGCGCTCCTTGAACAGGTCGATGCCGATGCGCTGGTAGGTGTCGATGAAACGTTCATCTTCGGTGCGCTGTTCGATGTAGACGTCGATCAGCTTGCCGATCACCTCGGGCATGGCTTCCTGGGCGAAGGATGGGCCAAGGATCTTGCCCAGGCTCGCATCGCGGCTGGCGCTGCCACCCAGGGACACTTGGTAGAATTCTTCGCCTTTCTTGTCCACGCCCAGGATGCCGATGTGGCCGACGTGGTGGTGACCACAGGCGTTCATGCAACCGGAGATGTTCAGGTCCAGCTCGCCGATGTCGAACAGGTAGTCCAGGTCGTCGAAACGGCGCTGGATGGATTCGGCAATCGGGATCGACTTGGCGTTGGCCAGGGAGCAGAAGTCGCCGCCCGGGCAGCAGATGATGTCGGTCAACAGGCCAATGTTCGGCGTGGCAAAACCGCCTTCGCGCAACTCGCCCCACAGGCTGAACAACTGGCTTTGCTCGACGTCCGCAAGAATGATGTTCTGCTCGTGGGAGGTACGCAGTTGGCCAAAGCTGTAGCGCTCGGCCAGGTCGGCAACGGCGTCCAGCTGCTTGTCGGTGATATCGCCTGGGGCAACGCCGGTGGGCTTGAGCGACAGGGTCACCGCCACATAGCCTGGCTTCTTGTGCGCCAGGGTGTTGCGCGTGCGCCAGCGGGCGAAACCTGGGTGTTGCTGGTCAAGGGCGGCCAGTTCGGCGTCCTGGTTGCTCAGGGCTTTATATTCAGGATCGACAAAATGCTTGGCGACGCGGTGCACTTCGGCTTCGGTCAGGGTGGTCTGGCCGCCGCGCAGGTGTTCCATTTCGGCATCGACTTTCTGGGCAAACACCTCAGGGGTCAGCGCTTTGACCAGGATCTTGATCCGGGCTTTGTACTTGTTGTCACGACGGCCGTAGCGGTTGTAGACCCGCAGGATGGCGTCGAGGTAACTCAGCAGGTCCTGCCACGGCAGGAACTCGTTGATGAACGCGCCGACCACCGGGGTACGGCCCAATCCACCACCCACCAGCACGCGGAAACCCAGCTCACCGGCAGCGTTGTACACCGGCTCCAGGCCGATATCGTGCACTTCGATGGCGGCGCGGTCCGAGGTCGAGCCATTGATGGCGATCTTGAACTTGCGCGGCAGGTAGGCGAACTCAGGGTGGAAGGTAGTCCACTGGCGCACGATCTCGCACCACGGCCGTGGGTCGATCAACTCGTCGGCAGCGACGCCGGCAAACTGATCGGTGGTCACGTTGCGCAGGCAGTTACCGCTGGTCTGAATGGCGTGCATTTGCACAGTGGCCAGTTCAGCCAGGATGTCCGGCACGTCTTCCAGGGCCGGCCAGTTGAACTGCACATTCTGGCGGGTACTGATGTGGGCATAGCCTTTGTCGAAGTCGCGGGCAATCCTGGCCATCATTCGCGTCTGGCGCGAAGTCAGCTGGCCATAGGGCACGGCGACCCGCAGCATCGGCGCAAAGCGCTGAACATAAAGGCCATTTTGCAGGCGCAGAGGGCGGAACTCTTCTTCGCTCAGTTCACCTGCTAAGTAGCGTCGGGTCTGATCACGGAACTGCTTGACGCGGTCCTCGATGATGCGCTGATCGTATTCGTCGTATACGTACATATAGGTCCTGTTCTCGGCAAATCTGCGCGCACGGCCGCGCACTCCCAACGGAGCCGGCGCACGATACCAGTTTGCGTATATGCGCAAAAGTGATGTTTGGGTATATGTAAATAACCAAACTGACTAATGAGAACTGTTATCGCCATACCCACATTTGTCATAGGGGCAACTCTGGTCTTTACTGTGGTCGAGTCTTGGTGCCGTCACCTATAAAACTGACAAGAGGCGATGCAATGAGCAATTCCACCAAAGCCCGTAAACCTGACAGTACCGTGGATGCTTGGGCCATTCTGTTCCTGATCATCTTGGTGGTCGGGACGGCCGTGTTCTGGGTCAGCCACCAGTAAAAGAGCGTTGACTGAGCCTCGATTTGCTGTCGCATTGCCACTATTATGGCGATCAATATTCCAGGCTCGAAACAACCATGTTGAAGGTTCTGATTACGTGTATGTGGTTAGCAGGATCGACGTACGGGGCGATGGCCCGGGCGGCGTCGGTGGTTTTTCTTAACCCAGGCTCGTCCACGGAAACCTTTTGGGTCAGTTATGCGCAATTCATGCAGGCCGCCGCCAAGGACCTCGGCCTGGATTTGCGCGTGCGCTATTCCGAGCGGAATGCCGATAACACCCTGGCACAAGCCCGTGAGACGCTGCAAGGCAGTCAGCGGCCCGACTATCTGGTGCTGGTCAATGAGCAATATGTAGCCCCGCCGATCTTGCGCATGGCCCGGGGCAGTGGGGTCAAGCTACTGATTGTGAATAACGCACTGACCGGCGATCAGGTGCAATTGCTGGATGCCCATAAAGACGCTGAGTGGATCGGCAGCCTGGTGGCCGACGATGAGCAGGCCGGTTACCTGATGCTCATCGACCTGCTAGGCAACCATGCCCCGCTCGCGCCAGGGGCATCCCTTGAGCTGTTGGCGTTTTCCGGAGCCAAGAACACCCCGGCTGCGCAGTTGCGTGAAAAAGGTTTGCGCCGTGCGTTGGCCGAGCACCCCCAAGTGCGTCTGCGTCAGCTTGTCTACGGTGAGTGGAACCGCCAGCGTGCCTTTGAGCAGGCCACACTGTTATTCAAACGCTACCCGCAGGCCGCATTGGTGTGGTCGGCCAATGATGAAATGGCACTGGGTGCCATGCAGGCCCTGCAAGACAGCGGGCGGGTGCCGGGTAAAGACGTGTTGTTCAGTGCGCTCAATAGCTCGCCAGAAATCCTCAGGGCACGCTTGGATGGGCGCCTGAGTACCTTGGTGGCAGGGCACTTCACTTTGGGCGGATGGGCGATGGTGTTGATCAATGACCATGCCAAGGGTATCGATATCGGCGCGACCGGCACGCGCGACCGTCAACAAGCATTGTTCCAACTGATCGATGCCGACCAGGCGCGACAGTTGCAGGCGTCGACGCCGTCGGTGGATTTTCGCGCACTGTCGGCCGTAGGCAAACCGGCATCCTACCGGTACCCGTTCAGCCTGCAATTACTGCTGCGTTAAACCCCGGCCAAGTGCAGCACAAGCTTGACGATGCCGAACAACGTCAAGGCAAATACCGCCGTGAAAAGCAGGCCCAGGATCACAAAGTGGCTGGGCTTGCCGTGGGTAAAGTCACGGGTGCGGTTCTTGCCGCTCTGAACACCAAAGGCCGCTGCCAGGACGCTGTGGAGCATTTGCCAGAAGGTTGGCGGCTTGTTGTTGGCTGGATCGTTCATAAAACCCTCGTGCGCAAGGCTGTCTTACAGAGCATAGACAATTGGGCAGCACGCGGCTGGCTTGTATCAGCCCTCTGAACCCTGCTTCTTGATCGTTCCCACGAGTGGAAACGATCAAGAACGACCGTACACCTCCAGGTGCAGGAACAGCTTCTGATCAAGCGGCGCATCGATCCGTGCGTCATCCAGATAGATCACGACGCGGTTATTGGCCTTGTCCCGCTCCATCAGTTCTTTGCGCGTAAACAGGCGTTCTGCTGGGGTCTTCAGGTGGCCGTAATTAGGCGGTGAGACGGGAGAGTCGACGGAGGTGTAATGGAAGTGCGCGTACCACAGGTTAGCTTCCTCCCACTTTATTCCTGGTTTGATTTTACGTTTGTCACGTATGACATATTCGGTGAGAAAGTCACCGGCCTTCAGTGGAATACGTTTTTTTTTCTTCACCAGGTTGATATCAACAAAACCATGTGTGTGTAAATAATCGACCTTGTAGGCTTTGGGGCGCTGTAACAGATACCCTTCTGCGCACACCTTGTGAGCCTGTTTAGAGGCAGCTTTTGCCGCGTCATCGTAGCGCTTGCGCAGGGCAGCGGCTTCTTCGCCAGTCGCGCTCTCAAGCTCCTTGGCCAATGCTGAAAATTTTGCCGCATGTTGACTCAGCATCTCCTCCCAATCCCTGGGGTTGACTGTCTCGCGTTGACTGGGCTCCTGGAGTTTGCGCTGTTGGAAGCTAATACGTTCATTGATACTGGTTCGCTCGTTTTCGATGGTTTGTGCATCCGCTTTGATTCTTTTCAATGAGCGAACCACAGGCGCGGGCGTTTTTGCCGGCACACTCTCGGGCTTGACGATTTTCCAAACGCCTTCGCTGGGATGTTCGTGGTAAGAGGCGATGATTGCGCCGGTGAGTGGGTCGGCAATGTCGACATAATTGCCCGGTTCATTGGGCTGGTGCGTACGCATGTCGCCCACCAGACTCTTCTTGTCTGCGGTTTTGATCACCCGCCGGGTGGTGGATTTTTGTCGTTTGGTTTTGTCGAGAGCCGGCCTGGGGGCAATCTTTTCTTCAACGAGGATCAAGTTGGCCAGTTGCGCCTCAAGGCTTGAACGTGCCTCACCCAGGTGTTCCAGGTACGACACGCGATAAGCCTCCCGCACGAAACCGGAGTTCATTTCGTACAACGACTTAACGGCATTCTCCAGTTGCTCATAGCGCTCAAGGGCACCCTTGAGGACATTGATTTGCTCCACCGTCGAGTAGCCTGAGGTGGTGCGCATTTCTGTATGTGCGAGCACAATGCTGACGATTTGGGGGTCGTGGAGTACACGGATGAACGGAAACTCCATCACCCCCATTGGGCGATGGGTTCGATTGAACACCAAATCAGTGAACACTAGCAGTGCATGCTGTTTGATCGCCACTGAGGAGATGTTTTGATCGGAAGGGTCTCCTTCCAACAGTAATGGGCGCAGTGCAGGGTCGGCTTGCTTGAGGAAGGTCTCGATCTTTTCTGCCGGCTCGATCATTTGATTGAGGGCCGCTACTTGGCGCTTTTTGGTGTTTATGTACTCATCGTAGGCATGGGTGATGTTTTCCGGTAATTCTCGATTGGCGCGCTCACCGAGCTCGTCGGAGTTTTCGCCGTTGTCGCTTACCAGAGTGTCGGCCATTTTTTGCGCCAGACACGCAAAGACCGAACTCCAGTAGCTATAGATGATTCTTGTGGCCTTATCTCGTGTTTGCCTGCGTGTGGAATCTGTGCGGTCGGCTTGCATCAGTTCATCGGCCTTGGCTTCGATTCGTTGCATCACAGGGATCAATGTCCGGCCGTTTTGTTGGTAGTTGTCGAGTGCTGTTTCCCACTGGGCCCTGGCATGTGCTGTATCGACTCGCCTGGCCGCGTGGCGCCTGGCGACCTGGGCGTGAAGCTGCGGGATGCTGGCTGAGGTGCCGAGGAGTAGCCAGTCCTTTCTCAGAAGTGTCGCCTGGTCGGCCAGATTGGCGCGGGTCGTATTCAAGATGGACTCCAACACAGCGGTAGAGATCACTTCTGAATTCATCTCTATCAAGAGCGCGTCAAATTCTTGTTTTAACGTGCGAATACGCTGGTCACGCTTTGACTTCCACCCACTCAAGCTGTCCCTGGGCATGCCACCCTCCAGCCTGGCACGCCGGTCCAGCCGCCAATGCCCTTGGTCATCGCTGACCAGCTTGAAGCCGGGATGCTGGGGATGGTCCGGATGCACCAGATAGACCTCGTTGAAACCCGGCACCACGTTCGCCTGAAACAACAACCCGCCGATGCTGGCGTGCCACTTGCCGTCAATCCAGTACAGCCCTTTGAGAACACCGTGTGTTAGAGGGGAGGGTAGCGGAGTGGGCCACGGAACTTGCACATCGAGCAGCGCCTTGAGCAACTTCGCGCCGGCTTGAGGGCTGGCAATCGAGTGACCGAAGTCCAGGGCCGTGTGGCCGGTCGCCGGTGGTTCACCGGGCAGCGATACTGGGCCATGGCGCACTATGGGCGCTTCTTGCGCAGCGGGCAGTCCCGCCGAGCGGTGCCACGTTTCCAGGTGCAGGGCATGCTCCTGCGCGGAGGGCTCCGACAACGGCTGTCGAGACCGATCGGAAGGGGCAGTGGCGTGCAGCAGCACCATGGCGGTGTTGAGCAAAAGATCGATCAGGGCCAGCTCACGGGTGGTGGGATCGTTGCTGTCCAGGCCGGCCAGATCCTGCTCCAGGCTGCTGACCAGCACCATGAACCAACCAGCCAGCATGGCCGGGCCCTGTACCAGCGGTAACAGTAGGGTATTGAACAGCAACCACGCGCCTTCCATCACGACGGCCCAGCGGCTTTCGTGGTTGGACACCGACTCGCGGTCCGCCAGGTCGACCAAGGCCCGTGCCGTGCTGCCGAACAGATGATTGAGCAGTTGACCGTTGACTTGCGATTGCAGCCATTCGCCCGCGCCTTCATCGACGGCGAGCGTCGCAGGTGCTGGCTTTTCAGGGATGCTGAATTCATCCCCGGGCAGGAAACGAATGATGTGCGGTTCCTTGATGCCGCCATGGTCATAGATGGGGCGGGCCGTGTCGCTCAGCCACGCCAGCACCGTGTCTTGCAACGCACCGGGCGCGGCCAGTGCGTCGAGCAAGGCCTGGCGGGTCGGGTATTCATGCAGGGCCTCGGCATACAGCGGCTGGTACAGCAGGTGCGGGCCGACACTCGTATCACGCGGCTCGATAATGAACGCGTTGTTGACTTCATCCGGTGCGGCCCCGGGCTTGCGGCACAGGGCCAATGGGCGCAGAACAATCTCCTGTTCGTCGACGATTCGGTCCGAGGGCATTTCACCCATCAACGCTTTGACGTAGCGATAACCGGTGACGGTGACGCCATGCTGCCCGCGAATCTTGTATTCCAGTGCCTGCATCGGCAGCTTGACCTTGAGTTCGCGGGTAAACAGGGTTTCCCGGCGGCGCGCGTCAACCGTGTCGGACAACAAGGTGTCTTTGATTGTTTGTGGATAGGTGGCGCCGATATCGACACGCTGGATCAGCCCGGTACTGCCCAGCAGGTAGTCTTCGTCCAGCCAGGTCGGCAGCGCCTGGGAGCCTTTGGCTGAGAGCGTCAGTGTGCCTTTAGGTTTGCCGGCCAGGTTCTTCAGCGCCAACTCCGTCAGCGACATGCGCACATGCTCGATAATACCGGCGCCGCCTGGATAACCGGCGGCCACGGCAAAGTCCAGCACCACTTCGTCAGGGTCGCAGTCGCCATGATCGGCTTGCATCTGCTTGCGCAGCGCGGCGCGGCTGAAACCGTAGATGTTTTCAATGCCCTCGTTGAACGAGCGGCCCTGGTTGCGTTGCAGCACCTGCGCCATGTCCTGTACGTGGCGATGGTAGGCAAAACGGTCGGTGGCGCTGGCCTGGGCGAGCCATGGCGGCAGTTGCTCATTGACCTTTTGCAAGGTCGGCTCAGCGGCTGTCGGCACCTGGGTAAACAGCAGCGCCGGATCGGTGAGTTTTCCCAGGCGTCGTTCAAGCGTTCTTTCGTCCTGGCCCTGAAATTTCAACGTCGCCAGATCTTCCAGTTGCTGATTGAGGATCAGGCCGGCCTGTTGCTCGAACACATTGCCGTCCGGTTCGTTGCGCCGCCACGTAAGGCTGTCGAACTGGAAGCGCGCCTGCATCCTGGCTCCCCAGGCAACACCGAAGTCATCGAGGCCGTCAAACGCCTGGATATCCCCGGCCACGCTGTACAGCAGCACCTGCTTGTCGCGCACCAGCAGCAGGTCGGGGGTTAGCAGGCTGACCTGTTCGCCGGCATGGGTGAATGTGTTCTCAATCAAATAAACATAGGTGGCGGGTGAGGATTGGGGTAGGCGCTCGGCTTGCACCGGCCAGGTAGCGACGACCCTGAGCATGTCCCGCTGGGTCGGGTTCAAGCTCGATTGGCTGGCGGCTATTGCCGTCATCCGGCCGTTGAGAAATTCGCCCAGCCACTGCCAACGGCTGCTGCCATGGCTGTCGGTTTCGCTCCAGTAGTCGGCCAGCGCAGCCTGGAAATACAGGTGAATCGATTCGGGCAGTTCATCAATGATGCTTGCGATTGCCTGCATGTCGATCAGCGGCGCGGCATCAGGCTTGAGGATCGTGGGGATCTGTTGCGTCAAGTAGTACGCCAGCTCGCGTTTTGGCTGCAGGTCGAGCAGCTGTGGGTTGAGCACATGGGCGATGGCAACTTCCATCAACGACCGGTAGGTGTACACCCCATCGGGGTGCGGGATGGCCAGCTTGACGGTAGCCAAGTCCAGCTTGAGCGACGGATAGCGCTCCAGGATACGGTCGCGCAGGGTATTGAACACCACGGAATACAAGGCCGGGCGCGTAGCGAAATGCGCATGGATGGCCTGGGCGGGCAGTTGGCTCAGGGTCGTGGGGGTGCTCGGGGTGGGCATGATGAAATCCTTTTACCTGTTTGAGAGAAGCGACAGGAAATCGAATGTGGTGACCCCGCAGGCGGTACAGGAATACCACTGCCGGCGCCCCGCCCCGAACGCGCACGACGTCATATATGCACCGCCTGGCCTAGCGGGCGCCGTGATGTGCTGTCAGTCCATTTCAAAGGAGTGACACGATGGACTCTTCATCCCAGCTTTCTTCGCCGGGCGTGCCAACCAACGACGTACCTGAGCCGGTGAAAAAGCTCAACGCCACCCAAAGCCTGCACGGTGACTTCCTGGAGCGCAGCAGTCCTGATTGGCTGATCAGCGCGACGCCGGCCCGCAAGCAGGCGCTCAAGGACGCCAGCACGGTCATGCCAGCGTGGCTCGCGAACGCCACGCCTGAGCAACGCAATGAGGTGACCGGCCGTTTTCTTGCCAACCTCACCACCCAGACGCAACTGGACAAGACGATGGCCTCCTTCCAGGGCATCGACGACTTCGCCCGGCCCTTGCTGCTCACAGCCCTGAAGGATCAGTACCGACTGGACCTCGATGTCGACAAAACCCTGTTGTGCCTGCGCCGCCCGCTGGCGGTGGGGATTGCCGAAGTCGAGGCGGGGGATTTCGAGTTCTTGAAACTGCCCCTGCTGGAAGCGGCCTTGCACAACTTTGAGGCCTACGAGTGCAAGGAGGGCGCTTACCACAAGACCTCCGGGTTCATGCAAGCCACCGGCACCTCCGGCACCTACCACTCGGTGGCGATCAACCTGAAGGTCAGTGAGTTTTTGACGCTGTGTCGAAACCTCAATATCGGCGCCAAATACCAGGCCTACCTGCAATCATTTTTCTACCCCGAAGACGCCAGCGCGCAAGTCACCCTGCGTGACCAGTTCATCGCCAATCAGAAGGCCGCCGTCAGGGCCGCCGCCGAGCAGGCACTGTTGACCGGCGATATCGAGCCGGCCGATCACCGCATGCTGCTGTCGGTGATCGAGGGTGAAATTCATCCCTGGATGGGCGACAAGCAGGTCTGGTTCAGGACCCTGGGCCTGATGCGGCTGCGTATGACCGGCTGCATGGTGTTCTCGATCTGCAAGAAATACAGCTACCCGGACGAGCTGATCATCTATGTGCCCCAGGACCCTGAGCATCCGCTCAAGCGCTACCGCTGGCGGCAAATGCAGGCTGAATTCAAGCGCCTGTTCACCGCCCGCGACCCGGCCAAGGCCAATGATCCCTCGCCGACGCCGTACCAGCAGTTTTTCAGTCGCTTCGTGCCCTACGACAAGCGGCCCTACTACTTCAGCCAGTTCACCCAGAAAGCAGCCGACTCACCCACCGACATCTGGCGCTCACCGTGGAAGAAATTGCTGGATTTCACCACGCCGCACTTCATCACCGGCATCAAGGAGTTGCCGCCCGAGGCGCCTGCCAAGCTTGAACCCAACCCCGACCCTTTCCTTGATCCCTCAACGCGCACGCGGCGCGGTAAAGGGATCTGGGCGGCGAACATCGACCCTTGGCAGTACTTCTACGAGCAACACCGCGAGCAGGTAATCGCAGATGCACGGGCCCATGCCGTGCCCACCGCGGACGTGGATGCCAAGGCCCGTGACGCCAAACTGGCGCACCTGCTGGAAATCGGCATGCTGGGGTTGAACATGGTGTCGATGTTCGTACCGGTGCTGGGCGAGGTCATGATGGGGGTGATGGCCGGGCAGTTGCTCTATGAAACCCTGGAAGGTGCGATTGAATGGGGCGAAGGTGACCGCCAGGCGGCAAAGGCGCACTTGATTGACGTGGCCGATAACCTGGCACAGATCGCCGTGATGGCCGGTGTGGGGGCGGGCGTCAGTCGCTGGCGAGCGGCCAAGGCCGAGCCGGTGATCGAGGCACTGAGCGAGGTTAAGCGGCCCGATGGCCAGGTACGCTTGTGGAAGCCGAGCCTGAGTGGTTATGAACACCCCGTGACCCTGGACCGCGCCGCCTACCCCAACGCCCAAGGGCAGTATGTGAAAGAGGGCAGGACCTATATCCGCCAAGGCCCTCAGGTTTACGAGCAATACTTTGACGAGTCAATTCAGAAGTGGCGGATCAAGCACCCCTCCGACCCCCAGGCCTACCAACCGGTGCTTGAGCACAACGGTCACGGCGCCTGGCGGCATACCCTGGAGCGCCCGCTGGAGTGGGATCGGTTGACGCTGTTGCGGCGCATGGGGCATCAAACCGAGGTATTCACTGACCAGGAGTTGCTCAAGATCGCCGATGTCAGCGGCGTCAGCGACAACACGCTGCGCAAGATGCATATGGACCATACGCTTGCGCCGCCCGAGCTGATTGATACGCTGCGCCTGTTCAAGGCGGATGCAGATGTGTCACGGGTGATCGAGCAACTAGAGGGTACCCGTGATATTGATGACCTGTACCTGTATGCGCTGCCGTTGATCGTTGAAATGCCCGGTTGGCCGCGAGGGCGCGTACTGGAAGTGTTCGAGGGGGCCGGTACCTTCGGCCAGTCGGTCAAGTATGGTGCTCACCGCTCGTTTAAAGGTGGGCGCGCAGCGCTGCCGATCAAGGTGGGGCGCAGCGATATTCTCGGCGGCGAAGTGCCTGCGCGGATTCTATTGGCGTTGGACGATTCAGAGCGGGTGCAGTTGCTCGGCACCGACGGCCCAGGCAGCCTCGACGCGCGCAAGGCGAGGTTCAACCAGCGACTGGCCGACTATGCGCGCCAGCGCAGGCCGGCGATTTTCGACAGTATCTACGGCGGCACCGAGCCGCTGGACAAGCGTATCAGCCTGCTGCAACGCACTTGTCCGGGGCTCAGCAAGGCGGCAGCGCAAACGGTGCTCGACCACGCCCGTGTCGATGAGCTTGAACGGCTAGCCGCCACCGCGCGCGTACCCTTGAACATGCTCGAGGAAGCTCGCTGGTATGCGCGACAAGGACGGTTGGCCCGAGCCTACGCCGGGCTGCGTAGCGAGACGATTGCCGCGGCCGACAGCCGACGGCTGGCGCTGCATGCCCTTCAAACGCTGCCGGGCTGGCCGGATACGTTGCGCCTGGAAGTGCGCAGCACCCACACGCGTGGCACGCTGATCGACAGCATTGGTGCGCCCACCGCGGCGCAGAAAAAATACTTGGTCAAGCACGGCCCCAGCTACCAGGCGTTCGATGAGCGGGGCGAAGCACTCAACAGTCTGGCACCGGAGGGCGACAACTTTTTCGCCTCGCTGATGCATGCCTTGCCCGATGAGGCGCGCCAGAGCCTGGGAGTGCCGCAGGTCAGCCAACACGCCGTGTTGCAACGCAAACTGATCGAGCAAGCCGATGCGCATCGTCTGGAGGCCTCGGCGTGGCTGGAGCCAAAAGTGCCCAGGTTCAAGCCGCCGGTGCGCATCAACGACACGCTGATAGGTTATCAGGCCAGTGGGCGGGGGCCGAGTGTGAGCCCGCTGCTGGCTCATCAGGTGCGCATAATCTATCCGGATCTGGATGAGGTGCAGATCAATGCGTTTTTCCTTGAGCTGGTACGGGCGGGGAACGATGGCCGAGCAATCGTCAGCAGGTTGAAAGCACTGTTTGAAGAGCGCCAGGCGCTGCATGACGCGCTCAATCATTGGGTCAATCGCTCGTCGGTAGCCAATCGTCAGAGCAATTTCCTCGCCGGGGAAGCGCTCAAGCGTAGCTGGGGCCGTTCTTGGTTGGCCGGGAAAGTGCCGAGTGCCGATGCCTTGGCGTTGACCCTCAATGAACCGTTGCCTTCATTGACGGCGAACTTTTCATACGTGCGTGAACTATCTGTTCTCGGTACGGCCCTGCATGACACCAATATCGATGGGTTTCTGAGCCAGTTTCCCTCTCTCGAAAAACTGACCTTGCGGCCGCCCTATTTCCCAACCGTAGAAACCACGGATGCCAGCCCGAAGTTGACCCGCGTGCCCCAGGTGTTGGCACAGTTCACAGGGCTCAAACATTTGGCAGTCAGCTTCGATGCACATCAGTTGACCGCGCAGTTATCGTCGCAATTGACGGCACTGGCCGGCCTTGAACACCTGGAGCTCGGTTATTTCGCCTACGACGGCCACGTCCTCAACGGCCTGGATTTAAGCCCCTTGCAACGCTTGAAACGCTTGAAGATCGTGGCGCCCAACGTGCCAATGCAATGGCCCGCCTATGTGCAGAAACTGCCGCTTCTGGAGCGACTGGATCTGGCCCAGACCGCCATTGCCACGTTGCCTGCCGAGCTCTATAGCGGGTACGAGCGGTTATGGAGCGGGTTATCGCTGGACTGGTCGACGTTCAGCTATGAAGACTTCAAGCCAGCCTATGAGCACGTCAGGAATTATGCGGGGTCGTTCGGGCCACACCTGGCGAACCTGGACGAAATGGTCAGAGGCTTTGCGCGCGGAGAACTGAGCCTGCTGATGGGCGAGGTCCCTGTCGGCCGTCGAATGACGGACGTGGTCATGGGCCTGTGGAACACGCCACAAACGCGGATGAACGCCGTGCAAGCGCTGCGTGAAGAACACCTCGGCATTTTCAAGCCGTTCTACGAACCCTCTTTGGTCCCCGTACTCCGGGTGCGCTGGAGGGACGGGCAGAATGCAAGCATCCTGGCGTTGCTGAAGAAAAGCTGGCGCGGGGCGGTATGCCAACGCTATGGCCTGCCGACCGATATCGATATTTCGATGTTTGAACTGCCGGATCCAAAGATGTCGCCGACCAATCCCCTGGTCGCTGAAAAAATCCGCGAATTGCCAGTGTTGCCGGCCGGTACCTTTTCGCATGTCAAAACGTTAAAGGTGAATTGGCTGGAGGATGTGCCGCCTGATCAGCTCAGTGGTTTCATCCAGGCGTTCGCCGGAACGCAAAGCCTTGAACTGCGCTTCAGTCGCCTCACTGAGGTACCGATCAGTGCGGACATCCTGCCGGAATTGACACACCTGGACTTGTCCGACAACCAGATCGCAGTGACCCCGGCAGTACAGGCTCAATTCAATGGGTTGAACAGGCTGCAAGTGCTGAGCCTGCAATATAACCGGCTGGGCACCCTCGACGTCAGCGCACTGACCCGCCTGACGGCGCTGAACCTGCGCGAATCGATGCTACGGGAATGGCCGCAAGGTGCTGAACACCTCGCGCAATTGGCTTGCCTGGACTTACGTGACAATCAGTTGACGAGCCTTGCACCGCTCGCGCTTGATGATTCAGATGTGTTGATGCGCACTGAGTTGGCAGGCAACCCGTTGAGCGTCGAAGGCACGACGGTACTCAATGCAGCGCGGCGTCGGGTCGAGACGACCAAAGGATTGCCTGAGGGAGCGTTGAGTCGGTTTGCGCTGGATCAGGAACCCCTGGTGTTTCCCCCGAAGCACACCGCAGGTTCGGTAGCGCACTATTTGCTGCCCTTGCCATCGGGTAGTGGACACTTTGAGGGGGTTCCGGAAAATGCGATAAGGGCGTTAAGCCCGCTCTTGACGCAAGAGCAAGCCATGGCCAGGGTCAGGCAACTGCGCGAGACGGGGCTGAGCGACCTGCAAATAGATACGCAGGTCGCTCGGTGGTATCAGACCCACGACGTGCTGACGCGTGAGTTGAATGGTTGGTTGTTTACCCGCGAGGCGCGCGCTTTTGGCGACAGTCTCGACAGTCTGAAGCGAGTAACCCCCGCGCAGGCGATCCGCGAATCCTGGGTTCGGGCTGTGGTAGAAGGGCGCCCGGCTGGCGAGGTCGAGACGTTGAGCTTGCAGGCGACCCAACCTGGTGATTTTCCCGCGCTCTCCGTGCCGTTTACCCATGTGCGCAGCCTCAATCTGACGGGGGTCAAGCTCACTGCGCAAGGCAGCAACGGGTTTTTAGCCGCCTTTGTCCCATTGAACCGGTTGATACTCAGCGGTAACGAGCTGACAGCACTGCCCGAAGCCGTTCAACGCATGGAGCAGCTTGAACGTCTGGAACTGGCCTACAATGCCTTCACGCAAGCGCCGTCGTTGCCTGCTCGATTGCGCAGTGAGCGCTTGCGTTGGTTGGACCTGAATCATAACAACCTGCAGGCCTTTGATATGCGGGACTTCAGTCGCCTGGAGACACTGGACGTGAGCTACAACGACATCGCAAGCTGGCCCGAGGGTGCGTTGGAGTCGCAGCACCTGACCCGGCTGAACCTGAGCGGCAATGCGCTGGTGTCCTTCCCGCAGTCTCTACTCGAAGGCGCGCACGACGGCTTGGTGTCAGGTACGGACCTGTCCGATAACCATAACCTGACCGCGCAAGCCCTTGAACAAATGCGCAATTACGCCGAGGCGCATGAGGCCAATGAGGTCATGGGCTTTTCGCGAGCAGAACTCGACCGCGCCCATCGTCGCAATTATGGCGGGTCCGACACTGAGTCGGACCCGGACTCCGACTCCGATGCTGATTCGGGCTCTGGTTCTGACGACGATGATAGTGATCCGGACGCCGGCTACCTGCCGGCTGAGAGCATTGAAAACCCGCTGCAAAATACCGCGCAGCCGGCACTTGACCCCTGGTTGGCCGATACCTCAGCGGAGTTGGCGACACAACGAACAGCGCTGTGGAATCAACTGGCACAGGCGCAGGATCATGATCGGTTTTTCCACCTCATTTCGCTGTTGCGCCTGACCTCGGAATTCAACCTCAATCGTCCAAGCCTCACGCAACGGGTATGGGGCGTTATCGCGGGGGCCGCAGAAAATGCCGAGTTGCGCGGTACCCTGTTCATCGAAGCCGAAACCCATGGCACCTGTATCGATGGCCGCATCCTCACGTTCAGTGAGATGGAAGTGCGGGTGTTCGAATACCGCGCCTTGCGCGATATCCCACAGCAGCGGCTCGACCTCAGGGGCCGGGCGCTGCTGAACCTGTCGCGGCAGTTGTTTCGGTTGAGCAGGGCCGATCAACTCGCAGAAGCCGCCGCGGTGGGCATGGACCGGGCCGAGGTGCGCTTGAGTTACCGGATCGGCTTGACCCGCGGCTGGCCCGACGGCCTGGAGCTGCCTGGGCAGCCGACCTACATGGCGTTCGCAAACCCGATCAATGCCGAGCTACAGGCACAGTTACGCGCACAAATCCTGGCAACTGAAAGTACCGATGCGTTTGTCGAAAGCCTGATTCAACGTGAGTACTGGTTGCGTTATCTGGATGAGCGTTACGCCGAACAGTTCGAGGCCCTTGAGGACGAACTGGCACGCCGTTATGAAGCCTTGGAGGACGCGCACAGTGATCGGGGCGATGCCCAGAGCATGGCGCGCTATGAGCAAGCCATAGGCCAGTTGGAGATCGAACGGGCCGCCGCCCGTACTCAGAAACGCATGGAGCTGTCCCGGGCGGAGATACAACGGTTATCGGGCATGGAACCTGCCACGCCCGCTCCGTCGTCACCCCAGCCCGGTCCGTCCTGGCGTCCCTGAAGCGGCAATTTAAGAGCGCCGAACCGGGTGGTCGGGGTTTAACCTCAGTTGTCATACCCCAGGTTCGGCGCCAGCCAGCGCTCCGTCACGCTGAGGTCCTGGCCTTTGCGCGCGGTGTAGCTGGCGACCTGGTCCTTGTCGACCTTGCCCACGGCAAAGTACTGCGCCTGCGGGTGGGCGAAGTACCAGCCGCTGACTGCTGCTGCCGGGAACATGGCGTAGTGCTCGGTGAGGAACACGCCGCTGCGCCCGGCGTGCATTTCACGGGCCTCGGGGTCCAGCAGTTGGAACAGCTGGGCTTTCTCGGTGTGATCCGGGCACGCCGGGTAGCCGGGGGCAGGGCGGATGCCGCTGTACTGCTCCTTGATCAGCGCCTCGTTGTCCAGTTGTTCATCCTTGGCATAGCCCCAGTGTTCTTTGCGCACTTGCTGGTGCAGCCATTCGGCGCAGGCTTCGGCCAGGCGGTCGGCGAGGGCCTTGACCATGATCGAGTTGTAGTCGTCGCCAGCGTCCTGGTAAGCCTTGGCCACTTCCTCGGCACCGATGCCGGCGGTGGTGATGAAACCACCGATGTAGTCGGTCACGCCGCTGTCCTTGGGCGCGACGAAGTCGGCCAGGGAAAAATTCGGCTTGCCGTCGGTCTTGATGATTTGTTGGCGCAGGTGATGCAGTTTGGCGATGGGCTGGCCGTCGTCGCCGTAGACTTCCAGGTCATCGTCCTGCACCTGATTGGTCGGCCAGAAACCGAACACCGCGCGGGCGCTGATGAGTTTCTCGTCGATCAGCTTCTTGAGCATTTCCTGGGCATCGGCGTACAGCGCAGTGGCGGCTTCACCGACCACCTCGTCTTCGAGGATGCGCGGGAACTTGCCGGCCAGGTCCCAGGAGATAAAGAACGGCGTCCAGTCGATGTACTCGGCCAGGACGTTGAGGTCGATATTGTCCAGCACCTTGGCGCCGGTAAAGGTCGGTTTGACCGGGGTGTAGCTGCTCCAGTCGAACTGCGGCTTCTTGGCGATGGCCGCCGGGTAGCTCAGGCGTTCGGTACGCGCACTGCGGTTGGAGGTGCGTTCACGCACGTCGATATATTCCAGGCGGGTTTTCTCGACGAAACCGGCCTTCAGTTCCTTGGACAGCAACTGCGTGGCCACACCCACGGCGCGCGAGGCGTCGGTCACGTAGATCACGGCGTCATTGCTGTACTTGGGCTCGATTTTCACTGCCGTGTGCGCCTTGGAGGTGGTCGCGCCACCGATCATCAACGGCAGGTGGAAGTCCTGGCGCTGCATCTCGCGGGCCACATGCACCATTTCATCCAGGGACGGCGTGATCAGGCCGGACAGGCCGATGATGTCGCACTTCTGCTCCTTGGCCACCTGCAGGATCTTCTCGGCAGGCACCATTACACCCAAATCCACGATGTCATAGCCGTTGCACCCGAGCACCACGCCGACGATGTTCTTGCCGATGTCATGCACGTCGCCTTTGACCGTGGCCATCAGGATCTTGCCCTTGGCCTCCGGCTTGTCGCCTTTTTCCAGCTCGATAAACGGGATCAAGTGGGCCACGGCCTGCTTCATTACGCGGGCGGATTTCACCACCTGGGGCAGGAACATTTTGCCGGCGCCGAACAGGTCGCCGACGATGTTCATGCCGGACATCAGCGGGCCTTCGATCACTTCGATCGGACGTGCGAACGACAGGCGCGACTCTTCGGTGTCTTCGACGATATGCGTGGTGATGCCCTTGACCAGCGCATGTTCCAGACGCTTGTTGACGTCCCAGCCACGCCATTCCTCGGTCTCGGCTTCCTTGACGCTGCCGTCGCCTTTGTACTTGTCGGCAATCGCCAGCAGGGCGTCGGTGCCTTCCGGCGTGCGGTTAAGCACCACGTCTTCCACGGCGTCACGCAGCTCGACCGGGATCTGGTCGTAGATCTCCAACTGGCCGGCGTTGACGATACCCATGGTCAGGCCGTTGCGGATCGCATACAGCAGGAACACCGAGTGGATCGCCTCACGCACCGGGTTGTTGCCGCGGAACGAGAATGACACGTTGGATACGCCGCCGGAGGTCAGCGCATACGGCAGTTCGTCGCGGATGTAGGCACAGGCGTTGATGAAATCGACGGCGTAATTGTTGTGCTCCTCGATACCGGTGGCGACGGCGAAGATATTCGGGTCGAAGATGATGTCTTCCGGCGGGAAGCCGACTTCATTCACCAGAATGTCGTAGGAGCGTTTGCAGATCTCTTTTTTACGCGCTTCGGTGTCGGCCTGCCCGGCTTCGTCGAAGGCCATCACCACTACCGCAGCGCCGTAACGCTTGCACAGTTTGGCGTGATGAATGAACTGCTCGACGCCTTCCTTCATGCTGATGGAGTTGACGATGCCCTTGCCCTGGATGCATTTGAGGCCGGCTTCGATCACTTCCCACTTGGAGGAGTCGATCATGATCGGCACACGGGAGATGTCCGGCTCTCCGGCAATCAGATTGAGGAAGGTGACCATGGCCTTCTTCGAATCCAACATGCCTTCATCCATGTTGATGTCGATCACCTGGGCGCCGGCTTCCACCTGCTGCAGGGCGACTTCCAGGGCTTCGGTGTAGTTGTCTTCGCGGATCAGCCGAGCGAACTTGGCCGAGCCGGTAATGTTGGTACGCTCGCCGACGTTGACGAACAACGAGCTGCGATCGATGGTGAACGGCTCCAGGCCAGACAGGCGGCAGGCTTTGGGAATGTCCGGGATCGGGCGCGGCGCATAACCGGCAACGGCCTTGGCAATGGCTTCGATATGGCCCGGTGTGGTGCCGCAGCAGCCGCCGACGATATTCAGGAAACCGCTCTGGGCGAACTCTTCGATGACCTTGGCGGTTTGTGACGGCAGTTCGTCGTACTCGCCGAATTCGTTGGGCAGGCCGGCGTTGGGGTGCGCCGAAACGTGGGTGTTGGCTTTGTTCGACAACTCCTCCAGGTAGGGGCGCAGCTCGCTTGCGCCCAGAGCGCAGTTCAAACCGACCGAGATCGGCTTGGCGTGGGCCACGGAGTTCCAGAACGCTTCGGTGGTCTGGCCCGACAGGGTACGGCCGGAGGCATCGGTGATGGTGCCGGAGATCATGATCGGCAGTTCGATATTCAGTTCTTCGAACACGCCTTGCACGGCGAAGATCGCCGCCTTGGCGTTGAGGGTATCGAAGATGGTTTCGATCAGGATCAGGTCGGCACCGCCTTCGATCAGGCCCTTGGTGGCCTCGGTGTAGTTTTCCACCAGTTCGTCGAAAGTCACGTTGCGGTAGCCAGGGTTGTTCACGTCCGGGGACAGTGAGCAGGTACGGCTGGTCGGGCCCAGTACACCGGCGACAAAACGCGGCTTGGCCGGGTTCTCATGGGTTTTGGCGTCGGCCACCTTGCGCGCCAGGCGGGCGCCTTCCACGTTCAATTCATAGGCCAGCTCTTCCATGCCATAGTCGGCCATGGAGATCCGCGTGGCGTTGAAGGTGTTGGTTTCAAGGATGTCGGCGCCGGCGTCCAGGTAGGCCTTCTCGATTCCGCCGATCACGTCGGGACGAGTGAGGACCAGCAGGTCGTTGTTGCCCTTCACGTCGCTTGGCCAGTCGGCGAAGCGTTTGCCTCGGTAGTCCTGCTCCTCAAGCTTATAGCTCTGGATCATCGTGCCCATGCCACCGTCGAGGATCAGGATACGGTCCTTGAGGGCTTTGTGAAGGGCTTGCAGGCGAGCGCTACGATCGGGCATGGGACTACTCTGGTCAGGCATTACGGAGGGCGTGAATCATAGCAAACCTGTGCCGATTTAGAGCATGTCAGGGTTCTGCATGAATATCGCTCATGTTGTCGGCAGTCATGGCCCGGTAGAATCACCGCCACTTCACAGACCGCACGCCTTGAATCGGGACCCGATACATGTCACTTCGTTTGATCGTCAGCGCCGTCCTGGCCTTGATAGCCAGTACCGCGCAGGCTGACGGCCGCGCTTCGGCGATTTCCTATACCCGCGATATCCAACCGATCTTCACCGAGAAGTGCGTGGCCTGCCATGCCTGCTACGACTCTGCTTGCCAACTCAACCTTGGCAGCGCAGAGGGCGCGGCCCGTGGCGCGAGCAAGGTGCCGGTGTACGACGGCGAGCGTAGCCAGGCCACACCGACTACACGGCTGTTCTATGACGCGTTCGGCAAACAAGCCTGGCAGCAGAAGGGCTTCTATTCGGTACTGGATGCCCAGGGCAGCCAGGCTGCGTTGATGGCACGTATGCTGGAGCTGGGGCATAACGCGCCATTGCCACCCAATGCCAAACTGCCCGACGAGATTGTATTGGGCCTGAACCGCCAAAACATGTGCGCGACGCCCGGCGAGTTCAACGCCTATGCCGGCGCCCATCCCAAGGAGGGCATGCCGCTGGCCGTCACCGGCCTGACCGACCAGCAATACCAGACCCTGCAACGCTGGCTGGCCTCCGGTGCGCCGATTGATGAGCAGAGTCTGGCTCCCAGCACCAGGGAAGCCTTGCAGGTGCAGCAATGGGAAACCCTGTTCAACCAGCCGGGCGCCCGGCAAAGCCTGGTGGCGCGCTGGTTGTACGAGCATTTGTTCCTCGCCCACATTTACTTCGAAAACGGCGAGCCGGGGCATTACTTCCAGTGGGTGCGTTCGCGTACGCCGAGCGGGCAGCCGATCGACTTGATCGCGACCCGTCGTCCTAACGATGACCCAGGCACTCAGGTCTATTACCGCCTGTGGCCGGTACAGGGCGTGATCGTGCATAAAACCCACATCACTTACCCGTTCAGCGCGGCGAAAATGGCACGGATCAAAGACCTGTTCTATTCCGGTGACTGGCAGGTGAGCGCCTTGCCGGGCTACGGACCGGGGCGCCGTGCCAACCCGTTCGAAACCTTCGAAGCCATACCGGCCAAGGCGCGTTATCAGTTCATGTTGGATAACGCCGAATACTTCGTGCGCACCTTCATCCGCGGTCCTGTATGCCGTGGGCAGATCGCCACGGACGTGATCCGTGACAACTTCTGGACACTGTTCCAGGAGCCGGACCATGACCTGTACATCACCGATGCCCGTTACCGCGGCCAGGCCACGCCATTGTTGGCCATGCCTGGGCAAAACGATGATGTGGGCAGTGTGCTGGGCCTGTGGCTGGCCTATCGCGACAAGCGTAATCAGTATGAGGCGTTGCGCCGCGATAGCTACTCAGATGTGCCGCCGCCGAGTTGGTCGAGCTTGTGGGCGGGTAATGACAATGCCTTGCTGACCATCTTTCGCCATTTCGACAGCGCCTCGGTGACCAAGGGCCTGATCGGTGAGGTGCCGCAGACGATGTGGCTGTTCGATTACCCACTGCTGGAGCGCACTTATTACCAGTTGGCAGTCAACTTCGACGTGTTCGGCAATGTGTCGCACCAGGCCCAGACGCGCTTGTACTTCGACCTGATCCGCAACGGCGCCGAACAGAACTTCCTGCGTCTGATGCCGGCCGACACCCGCGAGGACTTCCTTGACGACTGGTACCAGAACAGTGGCAAGCTCAAGCTGTGGCTGGACTATGAAGCCATTGATGACGACAAGCCCACGGGGCTGCATCTGGACGAGAAAGATCCCAAGCGCGATTTTGCCAACCAACTGCTGACGCGTTACGGCGGTTTGAACGTCAGCCCGGACCCGATCAACCGCTGCACCGGGGCCTATTGCTCGCGCACCGGTATCGACCCGGCCTTGCAGGACGCCGAACAGGCGCTTAGCCGCCTGACGTCGCGCCCGGCGGCGGGGCTCAAGGTGATCGACCAGTTGCCCGAAGCCACCATGCTGCGCATCGAAACCCAGAGTGGCCAGCGCGTGGTCTACAGCATGCTGCGTAACCGTGCCCACAGTAACGTGGCTTTCCTGTTGGGTGAGGCTTATCGCTATCAGCCGGGCCTCGACACACTGACCATCTATCCGGGGGTGATGAGCAGTTACCCGAACTTCATGTTCAACATTCCAGCTCAAGAGGTGCCGCAATTCGTCACGCAAATGGAGCAGGCCAAGGATGCCAAGCGGTTTGAGAAAATAGTCGATCGCTGGGGGGTACGCCGCAGTCATCCGCAGTTCTGGCAATACTTCCACGATTTGTCGCGGTACATTCGTGAAACCACGCCAGTGGAAGAGGGTGTATTGGACATGAACCGCTACGAGAATCTATAACTACTGTATTGGTCCGGTCATTTCTCCAAGTGAGCGCTGAAGCAGTCGGATACCTACCTACGGACTGGACAGGGGACACCGATGTTGATTTCAGTGCAGTTTCTACGCGCCTTGGCGGCATGGAGTGTGGTGGGCCACCATTTCATGCAAGGGTTTTTCAACTTTGAAGCCAGCAACGCGCTGGAATTTCTGTTTGTCGACAAAGGCGCCATTGGGGTGGATGTGTTCTTTGTCATCAGTGGCTTGGTGATTTACCTGGCGACTGCCGACAAAGCGCTGAACCCCGGGCGTTTCATGCTGATGCGCGTGGCGAGGATTGTTCCTGCGTATTGGTTCTATACCCTGCTCATGATTCTCGTGGTTGCCGTTGTGCCTGCGATCTTTCCAGAGGCTCGGCTCGAACCCGGTCATGTACTCATGTCGATGCTCTTTATACCGGCCCAAAACCCGGGAGGCTTCGGCGTCTACCCACTGCTCGATGTCGGGTGGACACTGAATTTCGAGATGCTGTTTTATTGCCTGTTTGCCTTTGCCTTGCTGGTGCCCGCGGCCTATCGCTTGTGGGTGGTAGCAGCGCTGCTGTATCTGGTGTGCTACATCATCACTCCCGCCGTTGACCTGGCCAGTGACTTCTACCATGAGGACATTATTTTCGAGTTCCTGATGGGCGTGGTGATCGGCATGCTGTATCGGCGCGGCCTATGCCGGGCCAAGCCGTGGCTGGCATTGTTGAGTATCGCAGCGGCCCTGGTGGCTATTGATCATGGCGCGGACATACCCCGAGCCCTGGAGTGGGGAGTACCCAGCGCGATAGTGGTCTTCAGTTGCGTGGCGCTGGAACCTTACTTCCAGGGCGCGCGCTTGTTGAAGGTGCTCGGGGATTGCTCCTACTCGGTCTATCTACTCCACGTGTTGGTGCTCAGCGCCGGGCGTTGGATCGCCGACCGCACGGGGATCGACCCTTACGCCATATTGCCTGGATGTATCGTCATCATCGGACTGGGCGCATTTGTGAGTTACCAATGGCTGGAGAGGCCTGCCTACCGCACGCTCACACGCTGGTTTGGCGTTGATGCTCCGGCACCCCTTTCGACAGCGCCTCGGTGACCAGGGATCTGGTCGGCGAAGCGCTTTACAAGTGGCCGGTCTCAGGGCTTCAAGTACTTCCAATAGCTTTTGCCATAGTCCATCAATAACTCGGTCCCGGCCGGAATATCCCGCCACGCGACAATAAATACCATGTATTTACCTACGCACAGGGAGCCGACGTTCTCGATACCGACATCGGTAATGCCCGGTACCTTGACCGCATTGATCAGGCTCAGCGTATTACTGTTGCCGTGGCCGCTAATGCTGGCACCGCTGGTGTTGGTCTGAAATAGATATGTGCCGACCGCCGCTTCACCCTTTTCAAGTATTTCGGTATTCACCGAAGCTTGGTCCAAGTGCAGCTTGCCGGTGTACGGCCCCAGCACATCGAACCGCTTGATGTCGGTGCGGGCCACGACCGAGAGTCCGCGTTCCGTGCCCTCGTTGAGTTTCTTGACCTCCAGCAATCGATCGAGCTTGCGATGATGGTTGCCCTCCTTGGAGATCCATTCGCGAATGCTCTTGGTGGCAGCCTCCTTGACTTCCACATGTTGCATGCCGATGAACTCATCGAAAAAGCCGTTGGCATCGGTAATTTTGATGTTTTGCAGTGGGCCTTCCAGTTCCAGGGTCAAGCTGCGCCTGACATCGTTTGGGTCCTGCAGGATCGGTGCGTTGTTGTTGATTTTATGGTCAAAGGACGCCGTGATTGAAGTGGAGCGCCGGCGGGCAGGGACGGCCTCTTCATCCAGGCGCGGATGTTTCGAGCCGCCTGCCGTAGGTGGCGGAGCGGGGCGTTTCCTGGCGATCGGTTGATCCAGCGGGCTCCTCTGCCCGAAGATCAACATTTCCCTGCCGGCGCGGGTCATGCTGCCATTGTCATTGACGTAGGCGCTCCAGATCACCGGATTGAGGTTTTTCTCATCGACAAACGTGAGCACGGAATGCCTTGAACCAGGGGTAATGTAGTGCTTGTGCCATTCGTCCAGGTGTTCAGGTGTCAGTACGGTGAATTCTCCACCGTTGGCATGCTTGGCGAGCACTTTGCCGGCGGCGCGATAGCTGCCATCGAGGTTGACGTACTGTGCCAAATCCCGTGGGTCCAGGTTATGGTCAGCGGCGAAGCCTTCAAGGGTAAGGCTGTTGCGTTCTCGTTGCGAGCTGTTGCGCCAATGCTCCAGATGGTCGTGGGTAATGGCGGTACGGGCGGTTCCCGCACGGTCGAGCATCTGTTGCCCTCGGGGTGTCAACGTGTCGCGGCTTTTGACAAATTGGCGGAATGCGGTGGGGTCCAGATTGTAGGTCTTGATGAAGGTGTCCAGGGTTTTTTTCAAGGCGTGTTCACTGGATTCGGTCCATTTCTGCAGGATCGAGGGGGTCACGACGTTCGTGACATCCGGCGCGCCACCCGTGACTTTGATCTGGCTTGAGTACCAATGCCCCGGTTCTACGGAGGATAGCGTGATCGACAGGTCGCGATTGTTCTTCGGGTTGACCATGACCACCGAGAAGCTGTTGTCGGCGCCCGCGGCGGTTTCCTGGATAAATCCATAGGAATTGTCACGTACCTGATACACCGCGATCTTGCCCTTGTCATCGACATTGCAGATGAACTTCTGGTTGTAGTCCGCGTGGGAGAAGATACCGCGTGCGTCGGGTTTGAGACCGCTGATCAACTGAGGGTCGACGGCGTATTGACGGATCAACGGGCTGCTGTTGCTGATCACCGTGATCGGTTCGCGATAACGCGGGCCGAAGGCTTTATTGGACGCGGCATCGATGAGGCGAAAATCTGGCGCGTCGAGGCTACCGACGTTACGCATCGGAATGTCAGGGAAACCGTCGACGGTAAAGAGTCGATCGCCGGCCTGAAGTGGCTTCCAGGTCGTGGGGTCAACTGACTTCATGTGGCGGGCAGCGAGGGTTCCATCGCGTAGGAGGGCGACCCCGCGTTTCGTCTGGCGCATGGCAATACGGCCAAGCTTGACCAGTCCAAAGCGCGCCAGCCTGAGCAGGCTGGGTACCGCCGCCAGGGGGTTGAGTTCCTGCAGAACTGAAATCACCAGCGTGCCTGTCAGTTTTGCGAGTTTTGGCAAGGCCAGGCGCAACCCGGTTTTCCCGGCCTGGATGATCAGACGGCTGGAGCCGGCAACATACCTTCCGACCGGTAAGGCAAAAGACACGAAGTCGATGGTCAGGCTCGCGATCCCCGGTTTGATGCGCTGGGGATCCCCGGATGCGAGGTCGTCAATGCCGGCCCAGAAGGGAACAAGTACCTTGCCCCAGAACGTCATGTCTTCCAGTACATCGCGGCCGATGTCCATTTCCCGTGTGCTTTTGCGGGTCTGTTCCAGGAGCGCTTCTTCGTCGCGGAAAAACAGCTCTCGGGCGATCATACTCGCCAATTGTTCACTGCGCGGGGCATACAGGGTATTAGGGGCGAACGATTCGATTCGACGTCCCAGGGCATCGATGGCCGGCAATGTTTCGCCGACTTGCTCAACGATCAACTCGGCCTTGCGGCCTGCAACAGGGGTATTGCTCTCCTTGTAGGCATTCGGATCAAAGGGGACTTCGGTGGCCAACCTGTATTTACACCAACTCATCGCATCGCGTAGTTCTACGACCTTGCCGTCCAGCGGCAGGGTCTTGATGTCAGGACGTCGACGAATCAATCCGGCGAGGGGGAACACCTCGATGTAGTTGGCCTGGAAGGGCTGGCGTGGTTTTACGATTCGAAGGATGAAACCTGCCCGGTAACGAACGGCATCGGTCTTGCGTTTGTCTTCATATTCGACCGGAACCTTGTCCAGGGCTTTTCGCAATGAGTACACCGTGATTTCGTCTTGATCCACATTAAGGGTGTCAGAACCCAGGTGGGCAAGCAGGGATTGGATCAAGACCTTGTAGGCGTTCCTGGGCGTCTCAAGGGCCTCACGGAAAGCTTTGTCGTACTCGGCATCCGACGCCGAGCGCCAACGACTGGGCAGCTTGAGCGCAAGATCGCGGACTGCGTTGAACACCTCATGCTCATGTTGCTCGAGGGCGGCTACGGCTTGGGCAAGTTCCTCACGGGAGTGGCCTGACTGCCGAGTGGCAATCAACCCGTTGGCTTGCGCCCAGTAAACGCTCGGCGCGAGCTTGGCGGCCGCTACCAGTGCTTGTTGCTCGGGGCTGTTGGCATGGGCGCTATAGTGTGCCGCTGGCAGGTTGAGCAATTGTTCGAAGGTCATGTGGCGCGATGAGCCTGGTGCCAGCGCTTCGGCCAGAAGGAAACCGCTTCTGAAGTTGACCCAGGCAGTGGTGACACCGTAGGGCAGGTCCTGGGGAATATCGGCGACCCATACCTCGCTGGCGATATTGGCCTTGGCCACGCACATCACCAAGGGTGTCGACTCAGGGCTGATCGACAGGGCGTTTTCAAAGCGCCGGGCCAAAGAATTGCGGATCGACGAATAATAAGTTCCCGCTGAGATGAACAACTTCAATTCATTATCAATGGACGCTTGAGGTGCGGGGATGATCGTCAGCCATAGCGCGCGCCAGAGTAATTTCACTAGAACCGGCTGTGGGCAACTTTCGTGCTTTTGGCTGCCATACCAGCCCAACGCCGTGGCTATCCGTTCGGCCAGTGCCAGGTTCTGCGGGCTGTTGAGAATCTGCTCAAGCAAGACCGTTGGTGTCGTTGCGAGCAGTTCCTGCTGCGATGGGGAATAGTGCTCAGGCAATACTGTACGGAACAGAGATCGGCCGGTTTCCTTTTCGATTTGGCGGGTCACCTCCTTGATAGTTTCGTCGGCCGGTGCATCCAACAAATGCTCCAAGTCGCTTACGTGGCCGTCGTGTCCTAGTCGCTGCAGAACGCGGTGCTCCTGCAGGCCATAGAGCACCGATTTCCACTGTGCGGTGGTCTTGGGCTGTGGGGGGGCGATGGAGTAATACTTGAAGACCAGATCAAGCCTTACCGAGCCATCGGCTTTGAGTCCATTGCCCACGCGGCGGTTGATGTCGAGCAATACATCGACGTCGATGGACCAATAAGTGGGGACATGTCGAAGGACCACGGCGTGGTCGTCGATACTGAAAACTTCGGGAAGAGCGGGCATCGGCGGGCGGGTGCTGCTGAGCATTGTCGAGAGCAGGTCGTAGAGAAAGTCCCGCCCCAGTACGGAATTGTCAGGCTCTGGTTTCTTGCAGAGGAACTGTTGAAAGTCTTCATCCTCCTGCAGTTTTTTCAGCACCCGAAAGGCTTCCTTGCACTCGCGACCCAATGCGGAATCTTGCGGGGGGTAATAATAACAATCAGAAGCGGGTGACGACTTCAGTGGGATGTGTGCGGTCACGTAATCAATCAAATGGTCCAGATGCGCTGGCTGTTCAGGCAAACCCTTGAAATGGAAACTCTGCATAGCAATACTCATTGAATCCTCACAACCAATAGCCGAAGAGGATTCACTATATTCAGCATGATTTTGCGGGAGGCCTATATAACTAGGTGCAAGGCAGGCGTTGGCGATCGATCTGTTTTCACGGGCAATGGGGCGGTTGTTCGCCATCGGTCAGGGGGATAGGGGGCTTTTCCGACAAAAATGCTCGGACTTTGTACCTGCGTAATAATTTGGCGTAAACTGCCGGCAAGCCTGTGAGGAGTTTCCATGACTGCCATAACCATTACCGACGCCGCCCACGATTACCTGGCTGACCTGCTGTCCAAGCAGAACACCCCGGGTATCGGCATCCGCGTCTTTATCACCCAGCCCGGCACCCAGTACGCCGAGACCTGCATTGCCTACTGCAAGCCTGGTGAAGAGAAGCCTGAAGACACCGCCCTGGGGCTGAAAAGCTTCACCGCGTACATCGATGCCTTCAGCGAAGCTTTCCTTGACGACGCCGTAGTCGACTACGCCACCGATCGCATGGGCGGCCAGTTGACTATCAAGGCGCCCAACGCCAAGGTGCCCAACGTTAACGCCGACAGCCCGGTCAATGAGCGGATCAACTACTACCTGCAAACCGAGATCAACCCGGGGCTGGCCAGCCACGGCGGTCAGGTGAGCCTGATCGACGTAGTGGATGACGGTATCGCGGTATTGAAGTTCGGCGGCGGCTGCCAGGGTTGCGGCCAGGCGGACGTGACTCTGCGCGAGGGCATCGAGCGCACCTTGCTTGAGCGTATTCCTGAGCTCAAGGGTGTGCGCGACGTGACTGATCACACGCAGAAAGAAAACGCCTACTACTGAGTAAGGTGTTCACTGCGAGCTTAAAAGACGGCGCCCCGTGAGCGCCGTTTTTTTATGCTCTAAATTCAGCCAGCTATGATGATTGTCTGATAGTTTGGATTGGCTGTGGTTCAGTCCATATCTTCAAGGACGATAGAGGTGGGCGTGACCTGCGCGGTACAGCGAGGATTCGCCAAAGCTATCATTTGCCAACACCCGCCCGACCACAATCAGCGCCGTACGCCGAAAGCCTTTAGTCGCGACCTTCTGGGCAATATCACTCAACGAACCCACCACCCAATCCTGGTCCGGCCATGTCGCGCGGTGCACCACGGCGATCGGGCAATCTGCACCATAGTGCGGCAGCAGCTCAGCGACGATCCTGTCCAGATGATTGACCCCCAAGTGAATGGCCATTGTCGTGCCGTGCCGGGCCAGGCTGTCGAAGTCCTCACCCGCCGGCATGCTGGTTTTATCCGCATAACGGGTCAGGATCACACTCTGGGCAATGTCCGGCAGGGTCAGTTCGGTTTCCAGCAACGCCGCGCAGGCAGCCACCGCCGTGACCCCGGGAATGATCTGAAAGGGAATGCCCAGCTCGCGCAAGTGACGGATTTGCTCACCAATCGCCCCATACAGGCTCGGGTCGCCGGAGTGCACGCGCGCCACATCCTGGCCTTGCGCATGGGCGGCTTTGATCACGTCGATGATCTGTTCCAGGTGCAGCTCGGCACTGTTGACCACCTGGCGTGCCTGATGACCTTCCAGTACTGCCGCAGGCACCAGCGAGCCAGCGTAGATGATCACCGGGCAGCTGCGGATCAGCCGCTGGCCCTTGACGGTAATCAGTTCCGGGTCGCCGGGGCCTGCGCCGATGAAGTAGACGGTCATGGGGAATTCCTGTTGAAAAAACGGGCGAGCATGAAGATTGCTCATGATCGAGAGCGGCAATTATCGGGATTTTAACCGGCGCAGGCTAATGCAAGGGTGGCCTGGATGGTTTTCTTGCGGGTGATGAGCAGGTGGGCAGGGCCGTGGGCGAGTTGCTCGGCCAAGGCCAATGCGGCACTTTCGGCGATGCCGTAACAGCCGGTATGGCTAAATGCTACGTCTGATTTGTGGCTCAGCCGATGTTCAAAGCCGGCCAGTTGTTCGGCGCTGAAACACTGCAAGGGCAGGCTCAATAATTGGGCCAGGGCCACCAACCCCGGCTCAGCCTGTTTGCGATCAATGCTCGCCAGCGCGGTAATGCGTTGGCGTTCAATGCCGCCTTCGGCGAGGGCGCTATCAAGGAGTTCCAGCAGGGTTCGGACATCACAACCCCGCTGGCAACCCAGGCCGACGACGAGGGTCATGCCGAGTAGTGTTCGTCGCGGTTACGGCGAAACAGCCAGGCACTGATCAGACCAAGGGCCAGCCAGAACGCCACATTGGTCAACTGCGATGCGATCTTGAACTGGGCTTCGAGGGCCTCAGGGGCCAGCATCGAGTGGACTTCCGGCTGCGGAGCGCCAATCACGTGGGGTACGGCGACGATCGCCACGCCCAGCACTTTGAGTAACCAGCCGCGACCGAACACCAGCAAAGCAATGCCAGCAGCGGTAGACGCGGCAGTGCCGATCCACCAGATCTGCCGTTGCGCCAGATCAGCGGCGGCGGTGCCCGGCAGTTCAGGCGGCAGGCCCAAGGTCGGCGCAAGTACGAATGTCGCGTAACCGGCCAGGCCCCACAGTAGCCCTTGAGCTGTACGGGTTGGTGCGCGCAGGGTGTACAGGCCGGCCAGCATCAGCGCAAACCCGACCGCAACGACCAGGTTGCCACCGGTGGTCGACAGCACGCGCTGCCAGCCATCTTCCGGCTCCCAGGCTTCGGCGTCGTGGGTGTGGGCAGCGGTGCCAGCAGCATGTTCATGGGGGACTTCGGCAACAGCTGGAGCCTTTTCAAAGGTCTCCGCCTGCAAAATCAACGGCGCGACCCACAAGCTTTGCAGCAGGGTCAGCAGCAGGGCGGCCAATAAGCCGGTGAACCCTGCGGTTTGGGCAATACGCTTGATCATGTCGGCAGGTCTCAGTGGCACGGGAACGCGGCGCTGTGGCGGGTATCGTGGGCCGCGTTGTGCACGGCTTCGATATGGGAGAAACCGGCGAAATACACCAGGCACGCACCAAGGATTGACGCACCGATGGCGGCGGTCAGGCGTTGGCTCAAGGTGGCAGTGCTGCTGGCGGAGTGCGAAGTGCTGCTGATGATCGACATGGCGCGTCCCTTTCAGGTATCAGGGTGAAACGAGCGCATGAAAACCCCGCGAGCCAGGCACGCAGGGTTCTGAACAGCGCCCGCCCACCGCGGGTTTGTTATCTGATATTTTCGGGCCGGTCTCCGGGCTTGCGAGGGGCGGCTCTTGATAGAGTCCATCCTGACAAGCGTCTCCTTCCCATGCACAGCACAGTGGATTTGACGCTTCGCTCGCTTACCGTTGCGGGGGCAGCACCGGACTGGCCATAAGTCTATGACGCACCGGTTTCCCGTTTCACCCTGTGAAGGGCACCCGAAACAAGATGTGTAGGAGAGCATGACGCAGTGATGTGCGTCAAACTGATACGTAGTGACGAACGCAGCTTGCCTGTCGAAACCTTGCCATCTTGTATCAAGCACCGCCGACTGTGTTGTATCTGACCGAACTAATCAGGTGAGTCGGTAATCCAGCAAAATCGCAAAGTGCTCTCCCATATAAGTTGGCTTTGTTAACATGTGCTCGATGTTTTCAATATCAAATCTCCCATCTTCCGCGCCGGGCCGGCCATGGTCACCAATTCCGATATCTAACTCACGAAGTACCCGAGGGTTCTGCAGGAGTATTTTGGCATAGAGGGTTGCCTCGGCGGAAAAAGCTCTGGTGGTTGGTATTTGACCTGCCGCTTCTTTCAATTCGTTAAAGTTTACAAATCGGTCGTTTTCGCCTGCGGCGTACTCACGAAAGTGCTTTTTTATCCCATTTATCAGATCGTCTTGGAAGCAATGGAGTAGGGGGCCACGTTTGCTGATCCCTTGTTCCACAAGGCTGCTCATAAGCGGCTCTGATCGTTTGAATCGCGGTAAGTTGCCGCGAGCGTTCAGGGCTGCGGGAGGGTTGTCCTGAGAATCCAGCGGCGCACGCCCAACAGCGTCAGCACTGACGGGCTGTTTGTTATTGAGTGCACCCGTATTGTTAAAAAGAGCGAGGGGGGTGGGCGCGTTAGAAGTCGATATCAGCATGATTCATTCCTGAAGCCAATGGATTAAAATTCGCCACATTTCAAAAACACTCCGCTAATTGCGAAATGGCAGGAGTCTCTGTATGAAATGAGCACTGCTGCGTGGTGTCGTTCTGCGCGTCCGTTCCGTATTGAATATGACATCATATTGCAGGGCGCTTTTGCGGGATCGGCGCAAGCCTTACAAAGACTGAGTTGGTCAAGGCACAGGCTGGGTAAGTTTATGCTTTAGGCGGCGCGACATTGACCCGCTCCGTTGCACTGCGTAGCCTTGCACCCTCGAGGTTCTTCGGCCCAGGTCGAAGCTAAGAAGGGAACGCGGTTCAAGCCGCGGCTGCCCCCGCAACTGTGAAGGGTTCAGTTGACTGCCACGCCACTGCCGAGACGGCGGGAAGGCGCAGTCAGCGTTGGTCACAAGACCTGCACGCCCCAAGCCAGGAGACCTGCCTCGTCACCGATTTTCCAATTCAACCGGGCGGGGTGATCCGGTGACGAAATCCGCTGCTGCGCGCGCCGCAGGGCCTGTCGTCCCGTATGCCCGCCCCAAAGGGCATCCGATGAAAACACTGGCCAAACTCCCCGTCACCATCGTTACCGGCTTCCTCGGCTCGGGCAAGACCACGTTGCTGCGCCACATGCTCGATAACGCCCAGGGCCGTCGCATAGCCGTGATCGTCAACGAGTTCGGCGAACTGGGCATTGACGGCGAAATCCTCAAGCAATGCTCCATCGGGTGTACCGAAGAAGAAGCCAACGGCCGCGTGTACGAACTGGCCAACGGCTGCCTGTGCTGCACCGTGCAGGAAGAGTTCTTCCCGGTGATGCGCGAACTGGTCGCCCGTCGTGGTGACCTTGACCATATCCTGATCGAAACCTCGGGGCTGGCCTTGCCAAAACCCTTGGTGCAAGCGTTCCAGTGGCCGGAAATCCGCAGCGCCTGCACGGTTGACGCGGTGATCACGGTGGTCGACAGCCCGGCCGTGGCCGCCGGCACTTTCGCTGCGTTCCCGGATCAAGTCGACGCCCAGCGCAAACTGGACCCGAACCTGGACCACGAGTCGCCTTTGCACGAGCTGTTCGCCGACCAACTGGCCAGCGCCGACCTGGTGATCCTCAACAAAGCCGACCTGATCAGCACCGAAGACCTGGCCCGCGTGCGCCTGGAAGTGGCCGAGGAGCTGCCGCCGGCGGTTAAGATCATCGAAGCCAGCAGCGGTCGCCTGCCATTGGACGTGCTGATCGGCCTGGGTGCCGGCTCCGAAGAGCATATCGACGCTCGCCACAGCCATCACGATCATCACCATGAAGGCGAAGACGACCACGATCACGATGCTTTCGACTCCATCTCCATCGACCTGCCTCAAGCCGACGAAGCACTGTTGCTGGACGCCCTGACCCAATTGGTGGTGCAACACGGCATTTTGCGCGTCAAAGGCTTTGCTGCTATCCCGAACAAGCCGATGCGCCTGCTGATCCAGGGCGTGGGCACACGCTTTGACAAGCACTTCGACCGTGCCTGGGGTGCCGATGAAGCGCGTATCACGCGCCTGGTGCTGATCGGTCAGGAGCTGGACGCCGCTGGCCTTGAAGCGCAATTGCGCGCTGCCCTCAGCGTTTAACCATGCACCTGCTCAGGACCCAACCCGGTGGTTTCGTCGCGGACGACAATATTGCCGACCTTGGCCAAACCCCCGCCGAGCTGGTGATCCTGTGCAGCGGTGACTCCAGCCTGGCGCTGCTGGCCGAAGCCGCCCAGCAGTTGCCCGAGGATTACCCCAGCCTGCGCCTGGCCAACCCGATGCAGGTGCAGAACCACGCCTCGGTCGACCTGTACGTCGATGAGGTGTTGCGTCACGCCAAGGTCATCCTGGTTTCCTTGCATGGCGGCATTGGTTATTGGCGCTACGGCATCGAGCGCCTGGTGGAGTTGGCCGAGCGTGGCGCCACGTTGATCCTGGTGCCGGGGGATGATCGTCCAGATCCGGAACTCAGCGGCCTGAGCACTGTTGCTGCTGAACAGCGCGAGCGTCTGTGGCACTTTTTGCGCCAGGGCGGCCTTGGCAATGCGTTGGACTTTTATCACTGCCTGGCCAGCGCCCATCTGGGCCGCGACTATGCCTGGGCCGAGCCACAAACCTTGCCGCGTACGGCGATCTATCACCCGCACAAAGCCAATGCCCGCCTCAATGACTGGCAGGCGGATTGGCGCGCCGACTTCCCCGTGGCCGCGGTGCTGTTCTACCGCTCCCACTTGCAGGCGGCCAATACCGGGTTTATCGATGTGTTCTGCCAGCGCTTGCAGGCAGCGGGCCTGAACCCATTGCCCATCGCAGTGGCCAGTTTGAAAGAGCCCGGTTGCCTCACAGTGGTCGAGGACCTGTTGGACGACGTGCAAGTTGCGGTGATCCTCAACACCACAGGCTTTGCCCAATCCAGCCCCGAAGCGCCGCATCTGCGACCGTTTCGGCGCAACGTCCCGGTGATCCAGGCGATCTGCGCCCAGGATAACCAGCCCGGCTGGGAAGCCAGCGAACAGGGGCTCGGCCCCCGCGACCTGGCCATGCATATTGCCTTGCCCGAGCTGGATGGGCGCATCATCAGCCGGCCGATCAGCTTCAAGGACCTGGCCTGGCGCAGCGAGCGCAGCCAGTCTGACGTGGTGTGCTACCGCGCAGCGCCCGAGCGCATGGATTTTGTCGCTGAACTGGCGCGGCGTTGGGTTGACTTGGCCCGGGTGCCGAATGCCGACAAACGCATCGCCCTGATCCTCGCCAACTACCCGACCCGTGACGGTCGCATCGGTAACGGTGTGGGCCTGGACACGCCAGCAGCGGCGCTGAATATCCTGCGGGCCTTGCAGGTTGAAGGCTATCCGGTGGCGCCGGCGCTTGCGGACAGCGGCACCGCACTGATCCACGAGCTGCTCGGCGGTGTCACCAACGACCTCGACAGCCTCGACCAGCGCCCGTGCCATCAAAGCCTGGGCCTGGCCGAGTACCAGGCGTTGTTCGATCGACTGCCCGAGTCCAATCGCCAGGCCGTGCTGGAACGTTGGGGTGCTCCACAAAACGATCCAATGTTCCGCGACGGCCGCATGATGATCGCCGGCCTGCGCCTGGGCCTGACCTTCGTCGGCATCCAGCCGGCCCGGGGTTACCAGGTTGACGCCAGCGCCGTGTACCACGACCCGGACCTGGTGCCGCCCCATGGGTACCTGGCGTTCTATTTCTGGCTGCGTCACACCTACGGCGCACACGGCGTGATTCATGTGGGCAAGCACGGCAACCTGGAGTGGTTGCCGGGCAAGGGCGTGGGCCTGTCGGAAAACTGCTGGCCGGATGCATTGCTGGGGCCGCTGCCCAATATCTACCCGTTTATCGTCAACGACCCGGGCGAGGGTGCCCAGGCCAAGCGGCGTACCCAGGCCGTGATCATCGACCATCTGATGCCACCGTTGACCCGTGCCGAAACCTACGGCCCGTTGCGTAACCTTGAGTTGTTGGCCGACGAGTATTACGAGGCGCAATTGCTCGACCCGCGCCGCGCCCTTGAGTTGCAAAAAGACATTCTCAAGCTGGTGCGCGAAACCCGCATCGACCAGGAGCTGGAGTTGGACAGCGAGACTGACGCCGACATCTGGTTGCCGCGCCTGGACACCTACCTGTGCGATTTGAAGGAGTCGCAGATCCGCGACGGCCTGCATGTCTTTGGCGAGTCGCCCGAGGGCCGCTTGCGCATCGACACCTTGCTGGCGTTGCTGCGCATTCCGCGTGGCGATGGCCGTGGCCCGCAATCGAGCCTGTTGCGGGTGCTGGCCAAGGCCTTCGAACTGGGCTTCGATCCGCTCGATTGCGCCTTGGCCGAACCATGGACGGGGCGGCGCCCGTTGGTACTGCAAAAGATCGACGGGCAGTTGTGGCGCACCGCCGGCGATACCCGCGAACGCCTGGAGCTTTACGCAACGCGCTTGATCGAGCAGGCGCTGGAAGGCCCTGTCGAGCAGTTGGAAGAGCCTGGCTGGGAGGACGTCAAGTCGGTCGTCGAAAGCCTGCGCATCGTGGTGGCGCCACGCCTGGACGCCTGCGGCCCGGCGGAAATGCGCGGCCTGCTCGATGCCTTGAGCGGGCGCTTCGTCCCGGCAGGGCCCAGCGGTGCGCCCAGTCGCGGACGCCTGGATGTGCTGCCGACCGGGCGTAACTTCTTTACCGTGGACGTACGCAACCTGCCAACCACCACAGCCTGGCGCATCGGTTTCCAATCGGCCAACCTGATTCTGGAACGCCATCTACAGGATCATGGCGATCATTTGCGCCAACTCGGCCTGTCGGTATGGGGCACGGCCACCATGCGCACCGGCGGTGATGATATCGCCCAGGCCATGGCGCTGATGGGCGTGCGCCCGGTATGGGCCACCGGCAGCCAGCGGGTCGACGATTTTGAAATCCTGCCGATCAGCCTGCTGGATCGCCCGCGTGTCGACGTGACCCTGCGCGTGTCCGGCTTCTTCCGCGATGCCTTCGCCAACCTGATCCGCCTGTTCGACGCAGCGGTGCAGGCGGTGGCGGCCCTGGATGAACCGGACGACATGAACCCTTTGGCCGCCAAGGTGCGCAGCGAGCGCCAGGCGCTGGTTGAGTCGGGCCTGAATGCAGAGGCTGCGGCCAAGCAGGCCGGCTGGCGCATCTTCGGCGCCAAACCGGGCGCCTATGGCGCGGGCGTGCAGGGCGCGGTTGACGGGCGCCTGTGGCAGAGCCGCGAGGACTTGGCCGAGGTCTACCTCAACTGGGGCGGCTATGCCTACGGGGGCTCCGATGAAGGCACCGCCGCCCGCGAGCAGTTTGCCCAGCGCCTGAGCCAAGTGCAGGCGGTGTTGCAGAACCAGGACAACCGCGAGCACGACTTGCTCGATTCCAATGATTACTACCAATTCCAGGGCGGTATGCTCGCCGCCGTGGAAACCCTGAGCGGTGACAAGGCCGCCAGTTATCATGGCGACCACAGTCAGCCGGACTTGCCCAGAATCCGCACCTTGAAGGAAGAGCTGAACCGGGTGATCCGCGCCCGCGCCGCCAACCCCAAGTGGATCGAAGGCGTGAAACGCCATGGCTATAAAGGCGCGTTTGAAATGGCCGCGACCGTGGACAACCTGTTCGCTTTCGACGCCACCACCGCGTTGATCGACGACCATCAATATGCACTGCTCGCCGATGCCTACCTGCTGGACCCTGACACCCGGGCGTTTGTGCAGCAGCACAACCCCGATGCCCTGCGCGACATGACCGAGCGTATGCTCGAAGCCCAGCAGCGGGGCATGTGGCAGGCGCCGGGGGCTTATCGCGAAGCACTGGAAAACCTCTTGCTGGATATAGAAGAAGACAGCTGATGACCGAGATTCCCCATTTTCCGCTGTCCGCCGTGGTCGGTGCTGACGACCTGAAACTGGCGCTGTGCCTGACCGCCATCGACCCCCGCATCGGCGGCGTGCTGATCGAAGGCCCGCGAGGCATGGCCAAGTCGACCCTGGCCCGTGGGCTGGCGGACCTCCTCGCCAGTGGCCAGTTCGTGACTTTGCCCCTGGGCGCGACCGAGGAACGCCTGGTCGGCACGTTGGACCTGGAAGCCGCACTGGGCGAAGGCCGTGCACAATTTTCCTCCGGCGTGTTGGCCAAGGCTGACGGCGGCGTGCTGTATGTGGATGAAGTCAACCTGCTGGCCGACCATTTGGTGGACCTGCTGTTGGACGTGGCCGCCAGCGGCACCAACCTGATCGAGCGCGACGGTATTTCCCATCGGCATTCGGCGCGCTTTGTGCTGATCGGCACCATGAACCCGGAGGAGGGGGAGTTGCGCCCGCAGTTGCTCGACCGCTTTGGTTTCAATGTGGCGCTGAGCGGGCAGACCTTGCCCGCCGAACGTGGGCAGATCATTCGTCGTCGTCTGGATTTCGACAGTGATCCGGCGGCCTTCTGCGCGCAGTGGGCCGCGCCGCAAGCCGAGTTGCGCGAACGCTGCACGCAGGCGCGGGCGCGACTCGACAGCATCGACCTGGACGATCACGCGTTGGCGCAGATTACCGCACGCTGCTTTGCCGCAGGCGTGGACGGTATGCGCGCCGACCTGGTCTGGCTGCGTGGTGCCCGGGCCCATGCGGCGTGGCGAGGCGCGTCAGCCATTGCCGAGCAAGACATCGAAGCGGTGGCCGAGTTTGCCTTGCGCCATCGCCGTCAGCAGCAAACGCCCGCGGCCGCACCGCCGAATCAAGGGCAGTCGTCGAAACCGTCTGAAAGCTCGCCCGGCCAAGGCCAATGGGGCGATATGCCTGCGCCGGCCTTGCCCACGGGCGCCCGCCGCGATGTGCCGGCCTGGCCAAAAAAGCCCTAGGCATTCGCCCCCGACCTGACGCGGGGGCGGATGCCCGGCCCCAGGCGGGGCGACTGGACAACGGCAGGCAGGGCAAGGCGCGCAGCGCACAGAAAGGCAGGATCAATTGGCCGGGTACGTTGCTCGGTGGACGGCCACAATGCCGTGATGATCTGCTGTTCCACCTGCGTAGCCGTTCGGCGCCGGAACTGTGGTTGGTAATCGTCGATGCCTCGGCGTCCACCCGGCGCCATCGGGCGTTGACCGATGCCAAGGGTTTGTTGGCTCAGCTGTTCGACGACGCTTATCGGCAACGGGCGCGCATGGCGCTGTTGACGGCCAGCGGATCAGCGCCGAAGTGGCAGGTGCAGGGCTTGAAGGCGGCAAAGGGATTGACGGGTTGGCTGGAGCAGTTAGGCGCCGGTGGCGGTACGCCATTGCTCGCCGCCTTGAGCGAGGCCGGGCAGTGGCTCAAAGCGCGGCGCAAGCGTTACCCGGCGCAGCAACAGCGATTGCTGGTGATCACTGATGGTCGGCTCAAAGCCATTGATGGGTTGCCGCCGTTGGAGTGTCCGGGGTTACTGGTAGACATTGAGCGCGGGCCGATCAGGTTGGGACGGGCTCAGGAGTTGGCGATGGGGTTGCAGTTGGATTATCAGCATATCGATGATGTGTAGTGCCTGGGCAATCGACATCGGGAGCAAGCCCCCTCCCACATTTTTCAGTGCGCCGCACTACCTTGTGGGAGGGGGCTTGCCCCCGATGGCTGCCTTGAATACACCGAGGATTTATCAGCCTGCCCCCGGCACATTCGGCCAAAGATCCGCCACCAGAAACAACCGCTCCGCTTCCTCCCAGTCCTCACCGTTCTGCACCATCCGAACCAGTAACTGCGCCGGTGCCATCGGATCCAGGTCCTTCAGCCAGCTTTGCATCTGCGCTTCATTCCACACTTGATCCGCCGTGTAATGCGCAGGTGCCAACCAGGCGTGGCGGGGCAGGGGTTGCCAGTGGCCGGGTGGGCGGGTGCTGACAAAATCCGACCAGTCACGCTGATGCAACCAGCAACCACGCAGATGCTGCGGGTGGGCGCCGATTGGGGGTTGCGCCGTGCCAGGCCAGGGATAGAGCAGATAACCGCCCAGCCACAAATGCGCATTGAACACCTGGATATCCAGCGCCGCCAAGACGTCGCGGCTCTCGGCCCGCGCAGAAATCGGCAGTTGATGTTCGGCCAGGTGCGCCAGCTTGCGGTCCAGCCGGTCATGGCAGCCCGGCCCGAGCCATAGCGCGGTGTCCTGGCCATTGCCGTCCTGTGGGCCAAGATAGAGTTTGATCGCCAGTTCCAGATGGTGCACGCCATCGCGGTCGCGCAACAGCATGTCCAGTTCGCCCAGGGTATGCCCGGCGCGGCGGATCGGCAGGTTGGCGGCCAGCAATTCCACACCCGGCGCGTGCTGCACGGCAAACTGCCACAGGCGCTCGTAATAGAGGCCCAGGCGCCGTGTGCGCGACAGGCTGAGCCACTGCTGCAGGGCGCTGCTGTCCTGATCAAGCGCACGCAGCCAATGCTCAAGCCGGTGTGGCGCCTGCACCCAGTCACTGCCGGCCAGCGGGTGGCGCTGCGGCCACGGCGTTTGCGCCAGCATGGGCGGGGCGAGGATCACCCACGCCAGGTCGCGCACCTCGGGGTGGCGCAATTGGCGGGGCAAGTTGTGCAAGTCAGGGAACACGGTCATGGTCCGAGCATAGCCTTTTCAGCCGGGTGAAGGTGTCTGAGAACCATTGTCATCAAGGCGTGGCGGCGACAAAGGATTTTGCCTGAGGCGGCCTTTCGCCCATAATCGTTCTTTTTTGCCGCACCCCAAATCCCGCAGGAGCCCCATGGAGCAATTTCGCAATATCGGCATTATCGGTCGCCTGGGCAGTACCCAGGTGTTGGACACCGTCCGCCGGCTGAAGAAGTTTCTGCTCGAGCGCCACCTGCATGTGATCCTCGAAGACACCATCGCCGAAATCCTCCCGGGCCACGGCCTGCAGACCTCGTCGCGCAAGATGCTCGGCGAGGTCTGCGACATGGTCATCGTGGTCGGCGGCGATGGCAGCCTGCTCGGCGCCGCCCGGGCGCTGGCGCGGCATAACGTGCCGGTGCTGGGGATCAACCGCGGCAGCCTGGGGTTTCTGACCGACATCCGCCCCGATGAGCTGGAAGTCGAAGTGGCCAAGGTGCTCGACGGCCATTACCTGGTGGAAAACCGCTTCCTGCTGCAAGCCGAAGTGCGCCGCCATGGCGAGGCGATCGGCCAGGGCGATGCCCTCAACGATGTGGTGCTGCACCCGGGCAAATCCACGCGGATGATCGAGTTCGAGCTGTATATCGACGGCCAGTTCGTGTGCAGCCAGAAGGCCGACGGCCTGATTGTCGCCACGCCTACTGGCTCCACCGCGTATGCACTATCGGCCGGTGGCCCGATCATGCATCCCAAGCTCGATGCCATTGTGATCGTGCCGATGTACCCCCATATGTTGTCCAGCAGACCGATTGTGGTCGATGGCAACAGCGAGCTGAAAATCGTGGTGTCCAAAGACATGCAGATCTACCCGCAAGTCTCCTGCGACGGGCAGAACCATTTCACCTGCGCCCCCGGTGACACCATCACCGTGAGCAAGAAGGCACAGAAGTTGCGCTTGATCCACCCGCTGGATCACAACTACTACGAAGTGTGCCGTACCAAGTTGGGCTGGGGCAGCCGCTTGGGGGGTGGGGGCGACTGATGCTCGATCCCGCGCGTAGCTACGACCTGATTGGTGACGTGCACGGTTGCGCTCATACCCTTGAGCACTTGCTCGACCAATTGGGTTACCACAAGCAGGGCGGCACCTGGCGCCATCCGTCGCGCATGGCGGTGTTCCTGGGCGATATCATCGACCGTGGCCCACGTATCCGCGAGGCGCTGCATATCGTCCACGATATGACCGTGGCCGGGCAGGCGCTGTGCATCATGGGCAACCATGAGTTCAATGCGCTGGGCTGGACCACCCCGGCACCACCCGGCAGCGGCAGGCAGTTCGTGCGCGAGCACAACCCACGTCATGCGCGGTTGATCCAAGAGACCCTGACCCAGTTCGAGCACCACCCGGCCGACTGGCACGACTTCCTCGGCTGGTTCTACGACATGCCGCTGTTTGTCGATGCCGGGCGTTTTCGCGTGGTGCACGCGTGCTGGGATGAAGGCTTCATCCAGCCATTGCGCGCCACCTTCCCGGATGGCTGCATCGACCAGCACTTCCTGCAAGCCGCCGCCGTACCGGGCAGCTTCGCCTGCAACGCCTTCGATCGGCTGTTGCGCGGCACCGATATGCGCCTGCCCGACGGCCTGACCCTGACCGGCGGCGATGGCTTGACGCGGTCGTTCTTCCGCACCAAGTTCTGGGAAGATGACCCCAAGACCTACGGTGACATCGTGTTCCAGCCCGACGCTTTGCCAGAGCCGGTGGCGCGCACGCCGTTGTCGTCCACCGAAAAGAATTCCCTGCTGCGCTACGGCGTCGACGAGCCGTTGTTGTTCGTCGGCCATTACTGGCGCAGTGGCAAACCGGCGCCGATCCGCCCGAACCTGGCTTGCCTGGACTACAGCGCGGTGCTGTACGGCAAGCTGGTGGCGTATCGACTCGACCAGGAAACCCAACTGGATCCGCGTAAATTTGTATGGGTCGACGTTGAGCGACCCGAGGCCATTCCATGAGTACCGTAGCCGTATTGCGCTTGCCCCTGAGTGTCGACCTGGGTGGTTTCGTCAAGTTGCTGCAACGCATGCAAGTGCCCCATCGCGTCAGTGAAGAGGCGGGTGAGCAAGTGTTGTGGGTGCCTGAAACCATCAGCGATGACGTGCGCGTGTTGTATCAACGCTTTCCTGCCGGCGACCCGGACCAGCAGTTGGATATTCCCGAACAGGCACCGGTTGCTCGGCCAGGCTTTGTCCAGCAAGTACGCCATAGCCCGGTCACCGCGCTGGTGTTGCTGGCCAGCCTCATCGTCGGTGCCGTGACGTTGCTCGGCGAAAACCTGCAAGCCATGGCCTGGCTGACGTTCCTGCCTTTCCGGGTGCTGGGCGAGTACATCCAGTTCACACCGCTGGCCGACACGCTCGCTTCAGGGCAGTGGTGGCGATTGGTCACGCCGATGCTGATCCACTTCGGCATCCTGCACCTGGCCATGAACGGCATGTGGTACTGGGAGTTGGGCCGGCGCATCGAAGCGCGCCAGGGCAGTATCAACTTGCTGGGGCTGACCCTGTTGTTCAGCCTGGTCTCCAACTACGCGCAATACGCTTATGGCGGCCCTGGCCTGTTCGGTGGCTTGTCCGGTGTGTTGTATGGCCTGCTCGGGCATTGCTGGATCTTTCAACTATTGTCACCCAACCCAGCCTATCGCCTGCCCCGTGGGGTGCTGGTGATGATGCTGGTGTGGCTGCTGCTCTGCCTGTCGGGGCTGGTCTCGATGATCGGCTTCGGCCAAATCGCCAACGCGGCCCATGTCGGCGGCCTGGTTATCGGTTGCCTCACCGGTTTGCTCGGCGGGCTGTACAACCGTCGCAAATCGTCTATTTGATAAGGAAGAGCCGAATGTCCTCTTTTGCTGAAATGATCGAAAACATCACCCCCGATATCTACGAAAGCCTCAAGCTGGCCGTGGAAATCGGCAAATGGTCCGATGGCCGCAAGCTCACCGCCGAACAGCGCGAATTGTCCCTGCAAGCGATGATCGCCTGGGAGATCCAGAACCTGCCCGAAGAGCAGCGTACCGGCTATATGGGCCCGCAGGAATGCGCGTCCAAGTCGGAGCCGGTGGCGAACATCCTGTTCAAGTCGGATGCGATCCATTGATTGAAATTGGTCGCGGTGCAGTCAGCAAAATGTCGGCGCAACTTGGTGAACCGACCGTTCAATATGCGTTTCGCCTGGGCGATGTCGAGGTGCCGGTCAATCCGATGATCGGCACCCATGTGCGCCTGGAGTACCTGGGTGCCATTCATTGCAGCCATTGCGGGCGCAAGACCAAGACCAGCTTCAGTCAAGGGTATTGCTACCCGTGCATGACCAAGCTGGCCCAGTGTGACCTGTGCATCATGAGCCCCGAGCGTTGCCATTACGACGCCGGCACCTGCCGTGATCCAGGCTGGGGCGAAAAATTCTGCATGACCGACCATGTGGTGTACCTGGCCAATTCGTCGGGGGTCAAGGTCGGCATCACGCGTGCCACCCAGCTGCCCACCCGCTGGCTGGACCAGGGTGCCAGCCAGGCATTGCCGATCATGCGCGTGTCGACTCGCCAGCAGTCCGGCTTCGTCGAAGACCTGTTCCGCAGCCAGGTGGCCGACAAGACCAACTGGCGCGCCTTGCTCAAGGGCGACGCGCAATCGGTGGACCTCAAGCAGGTGCGCGATGAGCTGTTCGCCTCCTGCGCCGAAGGCTTGCTGGGTTTGCAGGAACGCTTTGGCCTGCAAGCCATCCAAACCATTGCCGACATCGAGCCGATTGAAATCCGCTACCCGGTCGAGCAGTATCCGACCAAGATCGTCAGCTTCAACCTGGACAAGAACCCGATTGCCGAAGGCACGCTGCTGGGGATCAAGGGCCAATACCTGATCTTCGATACCGGCGTCATCAATATTCGTAAATACACGGCCTACCAGCTCGCCGTGCATCAGTAGAAGGATCCCGAGCATGCGCACCGAACAACCGAAGATGATTTACCTTAAGGACTATCAGGCGCCGGACTACCTGATCGACGAGACGCACCTGACCTTCGAGTTGTTCGAGGACCACAGCCTGGTCCACGCGCAGCTGGTGATGCGCCGCAACCCCGAGCGCGGCGCCGGTTTGCCGCCCTTGGTACTCGACGGCCAGCAACTTGAACTGTTGAGCGTCAACCTGGCCGACCGGCCGCTGACGGACGCTGACTACCAGTTGACCGACAGCCACCTGACCGTGCAGCCAAAGAGTGAGACCTTCACCCTCGACACCACCGTCAAGATCCATCCGGAAACCAACACTGCCCTGGAAGGTTTGTACAAATCCAGCGGTATGTTCTGCACCCAGTGCGAGGCCGAGGGCTTTCGCAAGATCACTTACTACCTCGACCGCCCGGACGTAATGAGCGTGTTCACCACCACGGTGATCGCCGAGCAGCATAGCTACCCGGTGCTGTTGTCCAACGGCAATCCGATTGCCAGTGGCCCTGGCGAAGACGGCCGGCACTGGGCGACCTGGGAAGATCCGTTCAAGAAGCCGGCGTACCTGTTTGCGCTGGTGGCCGGTGACCTGTGGTGCGTCGAAGACAGCTTCACCACCATGACCAATCGCGAAGTCGCGTTGCGCATCTACGTCGAGCCGGAAAACATCGACAAGTGCCAGCACGCCATGACCAGCCTGAAGAAATCCATGCGCTGGGACGAAGAAACCTACGGCCGCGAGTACGACCTGGATATCTTCATGATCGTGGCGGTCAACGATTTCAACATGGGCGCCATGGAGAACAAGGGCCTCAATATCTTCAACTCCAGCGCCGTGCTGGCCCGCGCCGAAACCGCTACCGACGCCGCCCACCAGCGCGTCGAAGCCATCGTCGCCCACGAATACTTCCACAACTGGTCGGGCAACCGCGTGACCTGCCGCGACTGGTTCCAGTTGTCGCTCAAGGAAGGCTTCACCGTGTTCCGTGATTCGGGCTTCTCCGCCGACATGAACTCGGCCACGGTCAAGCGCATTCAGGATGTGGCCTATCTGCGTACGCACCAGTTCGCCGAAGACGCTGGCCCTATGGCCCACGCGGTGCGCCCGGACAGCTTTATCGAGATCTCCAACTTCTACACCCTGACCGTTTACGAAAAGGGCTCGGAAGTAGTCGGCATGATCCACACCTTGCTCGGCGCCGAAGGCTTCCGCAAAGGCAGTGACCTGTACTTCGAACGCCATGACGGTCAGGCCGTGACCTGCGACGACTTTATCAAGGCCATGGAAGACGCCAATGGCGCCGACCTCAGCCAGTTCAAACGCTGGTACAGCCAGGCGGGTACGCCACGCTTGGCGGTGAGCGAGTCCTACGACGCGGCGGCCAGGACCTACAGCCTGACCTTCCGCCAGAGCTGCCCGCCAACGCCGGACAAGGTCGAAAAACTGCCGTTCGTGATCCCGGTGGAATTGGGCCTGCTGGACGGGCAGGGCGCCGCAATCAACTTGCGCCTGGCCGGTGAGGCTACAGCTGCAGGCACCTCACGAGTGATCTCGGTGACTGAAGCCGAGCAGACGTTCACCTTCGTCGATGTCGCTGAAAAGCCGTTGCCTTCGCTGTTGCGTGGGTTTTCGGCGCCGGTGAAATTGAGCTTCCCGTATAACCGCGATCAGTTGATGTTCCTGATGCAGCACGACAGCGACGGCTTCAACCGCTGGGATGCCGGCCAGCAGCTGTCGGTGCAGGTGTTGCAGGAACTGATCGCCCAGCATCAGGCAGGCCAGCCGCTGAAGCTGGACCAGCGCCTGATCGATGCGCTGCGCACGGTATTGAGCGACGAAAGTCTCGACCAGGCCATGGTCGCGGAAATGCTCTCGCTGCCAAGTGAAGCCTACCTGACGGAAATCAGCGAAGTGGCGGATGTGGATGCGATCCACGCGGCCCGTGAATATGCCCGCAAGCAACTGGCCGAGAACCTGTTCGAAGGCTTGTGGCTGCGCTACCAGGCCAATCGTGAGCTGTCCAAGCAAACGCCGTACGTGGCAGAGGCCGAGCACTTTGCCCGCCGTGCCTTGCAGAACATCGCGTTGTCGTACCTGATGCTCAGCGGCAAGCCAGAAGTATTGGCGGCCACCCTGGATCAGTTCGACACCAGCGATAACATGACCGAACGCCTGACGGCCCTTGCGGTGCTGGTGAACTCGCCGTTCGAAGCGGAAAAGGCCCAGGCGCTGGCGGTGTTTGCCGAGAACTTCAAGGACAACCCGTTGGTCATGGACCAGTGGTTCAGTGTTCAGGCCGGCAGCACGTTGCCGGGCGGGCTGGCGCGGGTCAAGGCGTTGATGGAACACCCGGCGTTCACCATCAAGAACCCGAACAAGGTGCGCGCCTTGATCGGCGCATTCGCCGGCCAGAATCTGGTCAACTTCCATGCGGCGGATGGCTCGGGTTATCGCTTCCTGGCGGATCTGGTGATCGAGCTCAACACCTTGAACCCGCAGATCGCCTCGCGCCAACTGGCGCCGCTGACGCGCTGGCGCAAGTATGACAGCGCACGCCAGGCGCTGATGAAGGCGCAGCTGGAGCGCATTCTCGCGTGTGGCGAGCTGTCCAGCGATGTGTATGAGGTGGTCAGCAAGAGCCTGGCGTAACGTTTTCTGCCTGATGTTCCGGGGGCAAAATGTGGGAGCGGGCTTGCTCGCGAAGGCGGCCAGGCAGCCGACACAGTTATACCGAGTACATATCCATTGCTGCGGTAACGGCTGATATTGGTTCCGCTTTTACAGCGGGTCACTTTTGGAAAAGAGCCCGGAATGCCGGCCCAGCCAAAAGTAACCAAAAGGGCTCTTGCCCCACCACTCGGCACCTCGCTTAGGCTCGGTGTGCCCGTAATCCGCCAGTGATTTGGGGGGCCGCCGCCACGCGCCATCCATGGCGCGGGGCGGCTAAACCGGCATCCCTGCCGGTTTACCCCCCAAATCCCTGTCGAATTTCGGCCAGCGTGGTTTAACGGGGCGCCTGAGATCAAAAGCAGATCAAGATCAAGAGCGGCTCGCTTCGCATCGTGGTTACGGTTGGTGACTACAAACCAGGCTCAACGGGGCGTGCCCCCTCTCATATTTAGTCCGCAGAGCAGCATCTGACATGACGTTCGACTCGCCCCTCATTGCCTACCAGCACGCTATCGCCCAGCAAGGCTTCGTCTCCGACGACGCCCAGCGTCGGGCGGTGCAGGCTTTGCAAACCTGTCACGAGGGGTTGCATCAAGGCCATTCGCCAGTTGCCGGGGTCTATCTGTGGGGGCCGGTGGGGCGTGGCAAGACCTGGCTGATGGACCAGTTCCACCAAAGCCTGCGTGTGCCCGCGCGGCGTCAGCATTTTCATCACTTCATGGGGTGGGTGCATCAGCGCTTGTTCCAGCTCACCGGAACCCAGGATCCTTTGCGGGCGCTGGCTCAGGAGCTGAGCCAGGAAGTGCGCGTGCTGTGCTTCGATGAACTGTTTGTCAATGATATCGGCGACGCGATCATCCTCGGGCGGCTGTTCCAGGTGATGTTCGAGCAAGGCGTGGTAATGGTGTGCACCTCCAACCAGCCGCCTGATCAGTTGTATGCCGATGGCTTCAATCGCGAGCGTTTTCTGCCGGGCATCGACGCGCTCCAGCAGCATATGCAAGTGGTGGCGGTGGACGGTGGCGAAGATCATCGCCTGCATCCGGGGGTGGGGCAGCAACGCTATTGGGTGAATCAACCGAATGCACTGGCTGCGGTGTTCAAGCAATTGAGCCAAGGCCAGGCCGTAAGCAGCGGGGCGGTGAGCGTGGGGTACCGCTCCATTGTGGCGGTGCAGGCCAGTGATACAGTGCTCTGGTGTCGTTACGCCGAACTGTGCGAGCAACCCCTGGCCGCGATGGACTTCATGCTGCTGTGCGATCGCTTCGAGGCCATCCTCCTGGGTGAGGTCCCGAACCTCAGCGCCCAACAGCGCCCGGGGCGGATTGCCCGTGGCACCGAGGACGGCGCCGAGCGTGTGATGGCCGGGGACCGCCAATTGCCGCAACTGTCGGTTCATGATGACAGCGTGCGGCGCTTTATCGCCTTGGTGGACGAATGCTACGACCGCAAGGTGCCACTCTTTATCGAGGCCCGGGTGCCCTTGGAGTGCCTGTACACCGAAGGCTACCTGGAGTTTCCATTTCGTCGCACCCTGAGCCGCTTGCAAGAGATGCAACTGCAGCGCTTTGCTGTCTAGGAAAAATCCCCACTCCAGGGGCTTTTGCGCGATTTGATGCGAGCAACCTTCGCAATTTCCGTCAGATATTTGTAGTTAATCTCCTTCATCTACTGCCGACTCCACGCTTACAATCGAGGCTCTCAAAGGGGAACGAATCCCTGGTTGTCGTTATCGAGGAAGGAAATGGACACCCCAGACATCCTGGTGCTGCAAGCCAGCTATACCAACGAGGTGCACGCCAACGCCATCGGCTTGCTGCTCAACCACTATGCGCAAGACCCGATGGGCGGCGGCCACGCCTTGTCAGCCGATCTGTTGCAGCAACTGCCGGCTGAACTGGCCAAGCGTCCTCATGCGTTCAGCGTGCTGGCATTTGTCGGTGGCGAACCGGCAGGGTTGGTCAATTGTTTTGAGGGCTTCTCGACGTTTGCTTGCCGCCCGCTGGTCAACGTTCACGATGTGATGGTGAGGGAACAGTTTCGTGGCTTGGGCTTGAGCCAGAAAATGCTGCAGAAGGTCGAAGAAATCGCCCGCCAGAGGGGCTGCTGCAAGATTACTCTGGAAGTGCTTGAGGGCAATGAACTGGCGCAATCGGCGTATCGCAAGTTCGGGTTCGATGATTCAGTATTTGATCCGAAGTATGGCCATATGTTGTTTTGGAGCAAGTCGCTGTCATAAATGACTGGCGAAAAAAAGGCGCCATTAGATGGCGCCCAATAAACCTTTGCCAACGGAGCGGGATGGCGCAGGGTATTACGGATTAACTAAGCATTAAATCAACTGTTCGGTTGTTCCTGGCTGACGGTATCGACTTTCAACGTCTTCCCGTCGGCAGAGGCCATTCGTTGCTCTGCTGTGCCGTGAGTTTGCTGTTGAATGAAGCTGAAGTTGTCGTAGAACTCCTTCGAACGCTCTGAACCGCCCTCTGCGAAGGCAGCGGCGGAGGTCAGGGTCATCAGGCTGGCAAGCATCAACGTCGAGATTTTCATCGCGGTATTCCCATTAAGAGTGATAGGTGTCTGGCCGTTCCTTGATCAGAATCATGGAGCGACTATGGCGCTATCTTATTAAGTGGGAATTAACTGACAGACACTGCGAAGTTAACGATTTTGTTAACTTCGCAGGGAGCGACTACAGCTTCCAGTCCAATGCAAGCGTGATAGATCGCGGGTCACCCCAATACACACCATTATAAAAGCCGACACGTTCGTAATATTTTTTATCAAATAGATTGTTAACGTTAACCGAGGCGGAAACCTGTTCGTCGAACTGGTAGCGTGACATCAGGTTGACCACGGTGTAACCCTGTTGCGTGATCTTCGCCCGCGTGGTTATCGGCCGACCTTCGCTATTGCGTGCCCCTGTGGGCCGGTTACCGAAATCGTAGATTTCGCTTTGCCAGTTCACCGCGCCACCGACGGTGAGGTTGCGCCATGCGCCCGGCAGGCGATAGGCGCTGGAAACCTTCAACAGGTTCAAGGGCTGGCCCGTATTGGTACGTTTGTCTGAGCCATTAAGCGAGTGGGTGTAGGTGTAGCCGGCGGTCAGGTTCCAGTCCGGCCGGATTTCGCCTGCGGCTTCCAATTCGAAGCCGTTGACCTTGTTACCCTTGCCGCCAGACTTGTAGTACTCCTCGCCAGTGACGGGGTTGGGAGGGACCGAGTCATCGCGCTCTGCAACGTTGTCCTGGGTGCTCCAGAAATAGGCGGCCGCCAGGTTCAGACGTTCATTGAGCAGGCTGCCCTTGAGCCCCACCTCATAATTGCTGCCCACCACCGGTTCCAGGTACTTCTTGTTGACGTCACGCCTGTCTTGCGGCTTGAAGATATCGGTGTAGCTTGCGTAAACGGTGTACTGCGGGGTGATGTCATAGAGCAGCCCGGCGTAGGGCGTCCACATGTCGTTGTGGGTCTGGCGTGTTTTGCCGGCAGCCGTCAGTTGATCATTGTCGTTGTATTCAGGCGTGGCGCTTTCCAGCTCCCAGCTGCCGTAGCGGCTACCCAGCACGGCGTGCAAGCGGTCTGTAAGGCTCAGTCGAGTGGCGAGGTAGCCGGCTTTCTGCTGTTTTTTGCTGTGTTCGCCCTTGAGGTCGGTGACCGTGTCGGCGAACTTGCCGATATCGCCCATGTGCTTCCAATCCTCGATGGGGTAGTAGCTGGCAGGCAGGTCGTTACGCATAAAGGGCGAGACGTCCCGTTGGGCGGCCTCGCCATAGCCCATCATCAACCCGTGTTCGCGGCCCAGCAGGGTGTAGCTGCCGGCCAGGTTGAAGTCGATGGCTTCCATCCGCGACGTACCGCGCATATGACTGGCCCAGGCCGTCATGCCGCTGCGGTCCGCATTGGGAAAACCGGTGCCGCCGTAGTAGACCTTGCCGTCGGTGTCACTTTGGCGATGGGTATAGGCAGCCTTCAAATGCCAGTCGCCGCCGAGCCGATGGTCGAGGGTGGCGAAGGTGGTCTTGTCAGTCAGCGGCCAGGAGCTCCAGTGCGCCGCCATATTGGTGGAGCGAGGCAACCTTGCCTTGCCGCCCTGGCTGTTCCAGTAGGGCACAGTGCCCCAGGAGGTGCCTTGTACCTGTTTGTCCTGGTAATCAAAACCTACAGCCAGCACCGTATCGTCTGAAAGGTCACCTTCGAGAATGCCGTAGCCAACTGCGCGCTGCAGCCCATAGTTATCGCGAAAGGATTTGCTGTCACGGTAGGCCAGGACGCTACGCCCGCGCAGCTTACCGTCGAACGCCAAAGGCCCACCTACGTCGATGTAGCTGTAGTAGTTGTCATGGCTGGCGCCACTCACACCGGTCTGTGCCTGCCATTGGGCAGTAGGGCGCTTGCGCACCATGTTGACGGTGGCCGATGGGTCGCCCGCGCCTGTGGTCAGGCCCGTGGCGCCGCGTACCACTTCGATACGGTCGTAGATGATGGTGTCGGCGTCGGACTTCATGTAGCCGAATGTGTTGAGCATCCCATCAACCTGGAAGTTGTTGATGCCGTAACCGCGGGAGGAGTAGTAGACACGGTCCGAATCGTTATGTTGAACGTTGATGCCGGTGGTCTGGCGCAGCACTTCGGTCAAGGTGTTGAGGTTGAAGTCATCCATCTGCTGGCGTGTGATCACCGAGATCGATTGCGGGGTTTCCTTGATGGAAAGGTTCAGGCGGGTGGCGGTATTCATCGAACCGGTGGTGTAGGCACCGGTGTGCTCGGTGGTGGACCCAAGGCCGTCGGCGCTGATAGTGGTCGCGTCCAGCTCCAGGGCTTTGCTGGAGGCTTGTCCGGGGTCGATTTCAGCCAGCAGATCCGGGCTCAGCGCAAGACTGAACAGACCGAAGGTAATGGTCATGGAACGGGTAAAAGGCGCGAACATTGCGGCAGACTCCTTGTCGTCTTTTAACCCTCCCTGGGTGGGAGGGCATGGTTCAAAGACGAAAGGAGGTGTGGAACTTTAGGCTTAAACGAGAACGATTGTTATCTTTGTGTTGCAGCGCCCCTGATTACTTCGCCACCACTTCGGCGCCATTGGCCTTCTTCGGCTTGATCAGGCTGAAGTCGATCAGGGCCTTCTGCTTGGTTTCGTAAGGGTTGCCGATCAACAAGGGCCGAGGCTTGAAGCTGTCGCTGACCAGGCTCTTGCTGTGGTCCAGTTCGTCAAAACTCAAGCCTGCCATGTCGGCCCAGGTATGGATCAACTGCGAACTGCTGTAAGGCCGTTGCAGGTCGCCGGCGAAACTCCAGTCGTGGCTTTCGCGCCACTTCGGTGAGGCGTAGGCCATGAACGGGATAGTGTACATCGGTGCAGTCGGCTTGCCTTCGTTGCGGCCCAGGGTGTCGTGGCCGGCGGAGTCGAACACGTCTTCGCCGTGGTCCGAGAGGTACAGCAAAAAGCCGTTGGGGTCGGTCTTGGCGTAGTCCTTGATCAGGCTGGAGACCACGAAGTCGTTGTACAGCACTGCGTTGTCATAGCTGTTGTAAGTCGGCAACTGCGCGTCGCTGACACCGGCCGGCACGCCCTGGCGGTCGGTGAACTTGTCGAACGTCGGCGGGTAACGGTACTGGTAGCTCATGTGAGTACCCAGCAGGTGCACCACGATGAACTTGCGCTCGGCGGTATCGGCCAGGGCCTTGGAAAAAGGCGCCAGCACATCGCCGTCGTACTGGCGGGCGTTCTGGTTGCGGTTGTTGTTCAGGTACACCTGCTCGTCGGCCTGTTCGGAAAAGGTCGTGAGCATGGTGTTGCGCTTGGTCATGGTCTGCTGGTTGGTGATCCAGAAGGTCTTGTAGCCGGCCTGTTTCATCACGCTGACAATCGACGGCGTCTTGAGGTACAGGTCCGGGTTTTCTTCATCGGCAAAGGTCAGCACCTGTTGCAGCGCTTCAATGGTATAGGGGCGAGGGGTGATGACGTTATCGAACACGGCCAGTTGGTCGCGCAGCTTGTCCAGTTCCGGCGTGGTGTTGCGCGGATAACCGTACAGGCTCATGCGCTGGCGGTTGGTGGACTCGCCGATTACCAGTACCAGCGTGGACGGCTGGCCGGCCATGCTGTCCTTGAGGTTCTTCAATGGCGGGATCTGGCTGGCGCTGTTGAGCATGCCCTGCATATTGTCCAGCTGTTCGGTGTAGCGACGGTAGGCGACGATCATCTGCCAAGGCACGGCAGGCTCGATACGGGTTTCGAAACGATCAATGGCCAATTCCATGGTTTCGCTGGTGGCGATTTGCTTGACCAGCGGGTAGCCCACAACCGCCAGGACAATGGCGATGGCCGCCACGATCGACTGGCCGCGAGGCAGGTACACCGGGCGCAGGCGCGTCCAGAGGAAGATAGCGAAGGCGGTGTGGGCTATGAACGCCAACACAATCCACCAGGCAAAATATTGGGTCGCGTATTCGCCCGCTTCGGAGATGTTCGACTCGAACATGATGAAGATGACGCTCTGGGAGAACTCCTGCTGGTAAATGAAGAAGTAACCCAGGCTGGCCATGGAGCAGGCCCACAACACCACACCGATCAAGGCGGCAAGCAGGCGTGTCTTGCGCGGGAACAGCAACATCGGCGCCAGCCATAGTGCACTCATGAAGAATGCCTGGCGGAAACCACTGAAGCCGGACGTGCCGGTCAGTTGGATAAGAAGCTGGGTAATACCCGAGAAATACCAGAAAAACAGGAATAGCCAACCAAGGCCGGCCCAATCAAAGCCTTTCGCAGTCGTCGTGCTGCGTTTGAACATCGCCATCCAGCGCCCCATCAGTCAATGATCGTCGCGCAGAGTCGCGCGACATCGGGCCGCTCAGAACGTGAGCGGCATCGCGGGCGGGAGTATCAGGATAAGTGTGTGAAAACTTTGTGAGTTTTCCGTAGGTATTGCCTTACAAACTGACCAGGTGCGTTCAGCAGAGCGCCGGCTTGGCCTGGGATTGCAGTTCGAGCTGGGCTTGAAGGTGTGAACGCAGACGCAGGACTTCCTGTTGCAACTGATCGCGCTCGTCCTTCAACTGGCGCAATTCATCGCGACGGATGCTGACGTAGAGGGTCTGTGGCGGGCGGGTCATCTGTGCTGTGCTCATTGCTTACCTCGCAAATAGCCGGTAGATCGCGCTGCTCAAACAGGGTTTGGGCAACAGTCGGAAGCAAGTTTGAATTCTTTTTTGCAGCAAGGGAACTTTTTTATTTTTGGCGGTCGTGTGACTTTTCAGGCGGTGATGGTGAAACGATGGCAACTTTTTTGTCATGAAACTACACGGATCTGCTCTGGACTAACCCTCATTAGCCTCATTGCGCTATAAACTATGTCACACATTTTTTAGAAGTTAGGAGCATCAGCACATGCAACTGGGGATTATCGGACTAGGCCGCATGGGCGGTAACATTGCGCGGCGCCTGATGCTCAATGGGCATACCACCGTTGTATACGACCGTAACGAAGCCTTCGTCAAAGCCTTGAGCGAGGAGGGCGCCACTGGCGTCGCCGACTTGAATGCCCTGGTGGCTGGCCTGCAAAAGCCCCGTGCGGTCTGGGTAATGTTGCCGGCGGGCGCGCCCACCGAAGACACCATCAATGCCTTGAGCGAGCTGCTCGAAGACGGCGATGTGATCATCGACGGCGGCAATACCAACTACAAGGATGATGTACGTCGCGGCAAGGCCCTGGCTGAAAAGGGCCTGCACTACGTTGACGTCGGCACTTCCGGCGGCGTCTGGGGCCTGGAGCGTGGCTATTGCATGATGATCGGCGGCGACGTCGAGACCGTGCAGCGCCTGGACCCGATCTTCAAGAGCCTGGCCCCTGGCCTTGGCAATATCCCGCGCACCAAGGACCGTTCGGCCGCAGCCGACCCACGCGCCGAGCACGGTTATATCCATGCAGGCCCGGCGGGTTCCGGTCACTTCGTCAAGATGATCCACAACGGCATTGAATACGGAATGATGCAGGCGTTCGCCGAAGGTTTTGACATCCTCAAGACCAAGAACTCGGAAAACCTGCCGGAGGATCAGCGCTTTGACCTCAACGTTGCCGATATCGCCGAAGTCTGGCGCCGTGGCAGCGTGGTGTCGTCGTGGCTGCTGGACTTGACCGCCGACGCCCTGGCCACCGACCCGAAACTCGATGGTTACTCCGGTTCCGTAGCGGACAGCGGCGAAGGCCGTTGGACCATCGAAGCGGCCATGGAACAAGCGGTGCCGGTACCGGTGCTGTCGACGTCGCTGTTTGCGCGTTTCCGCTCCCGCCAGCAGAGCACCTACGGCGACAAAATGCTGTCTGCCATGCGCTTCGGCTTTGGCGGCCATGTGGAGACCTCCAAAAAATGACCGCCAACGGCAAGAAACCCAAGGCCGAACCTGCTCCACCTACCACGTTGTTTCTGTTTGGCGCCCATGGCGACCTGGTCAAGCGCCTGCTCATGCCGGCGCTGTACAACCTGAGCCGCGACGGGTTGCTGGGCGATGGCCTGCGTATTGTCGGCGTTGATCACAACGCCATCAGCGACGCAGACTTCGCCAAGAAGCTTGAGGATTTCATTCGCACCGAAGCCGCCAGCAAGGTCAGGGGCAATGCTGAACATGCCCTGGACCCTGCGCTGTGGGCGCAACTGGCCAAGGGCATCAGCTATGTCGAGGGCGACTTCCTAGACGACGGCACCTACGCGGATATTGCGCAGAAGATCGCCGACAGCGGCACCGGCAACGCCGTGTTCTACCTCGCCACTGCGCCGCGCTTCTTCAGTGAAGTGGTGCAGCGCCTGGGCAGTGCCGGTTTGTTGAATGAAACGGACGATGGCTTTCGGCGTGTGGTTATCGAGAAGCCGTTCGGCTCCGACCTGGCCACCGCCGAGGCGCTGAACGCGTGCCTGCTCAAGGTGATGAGCGAGAAGCAGATCTACCGCATCGACCATTACCTGGGCAAGGAGACGGTGCAGAATATTCTGGTCAGCCGCTTCTCCAACGTGCTGTTCGAAGCGTTCTGGAACAACCATTACATCGATCACGTGCAAATCACCGCGGCTGAAACCGTCGGCGTTGAAACCCGAGGTAACTTTTTCGAAAAAACCGGCACACTGCGCGACATGGTGCCCAACCATCTGTTCCAGCTACTGGCGATGGTCGCCATGGAACCGCCGGCAGCCTTTGGTGCCGATGCGGTGCGCGGTGAGAAAGCCAAGGTGGTGGGTGCGATCCGTCCCTGGTCGCTGGAAGATGCGCGGGCCAACTCCGTGCGTGGTCAGTACACCGCTGGCGAAATCGCTGGCAAGCCATTGCCCGGTTATCGCGAAGAAGCCAACGTCGCACCCGACAGCAGCACCGAGACCTTCGTTGCGCTCAAAGTGATGATTGATAACTGGCGTTGGGTCGGTGTGCCGTTTTACTTGCGAACCGGCAAGCGCATGAGCATCCGCGACACCGAGATCGTGATCTGCTTCAAGCAGGCGCCTTATGCGCAATTTCGCGATACCGAAGTCGATGAGCTCAAGCCCACTTACTTGAAAATCCAGATCCAGCCGAACGAAGGCATGTGGTTCGACCTGCTGGCCAAGAAGCCTGGGCCGACTCTGGAGATGGCCAATATCGAGTTGGGTTTTGACTACAAGGACTTCTTCGAGATGCAGCCCTCGACAGGTTACGAAACCCTGATCTACGACTGTTTGACCGGCGATCAGACGTTGTTCCAGCGTGCCGACAACATCGAGAACGGTTGGCGCGCCGTGCAGCCGTTCCTGGATGCATGGAAGGAAGACGACGGTATCCAGGCCTACAAGGCTGGCGAAGATGGCCCGGTGGCAGCGGGTGCGTTACTCGCTCGTGACGGCCGCACCTGGCACAGCCTCGGATGAGTGACGTAACGATTCATCCCATCCGCTTTGTCCTCAGTGATGTAGACGGGACGCTGTTGCACCCCGACCACAGCCTCAGCCAGCGTACCGCCGATGCAATTGGTGCGATGCGTGAAGCCGGGGTGCTGTTCAGCCTCGCCAGCGGGCGTCCGCCCAAGGCCATGCTGCATTTGATCGAGACGTTTGGCATCGATGTGCCGGTGGCCGGTTTCAACGGCGGCACGCTGGTCAACCCGGATGGCAGCATCCTGGTGGCTCACCATTTGCCGGCAGAAGCGGCACTGGTCACGCTGGCGCTGTTTTCTGCCGAGCCGGATGTAGAAGTGTGGGTGTTTGCCGACGGCGATTGGCTGCGCCGCGACCCGCCAGGGCCAATGATGCAGCGCGAAGCTGATGGCCTGGGCTATGGCCCGGTGGTCGTGGAGAGTTTCGAGCCCTACCTGGACCGGGTCGACAAGATTGTCGCGGCCAGTAACAACACGCAGTTGCTGGTGGAGTTGGAAGCGCAGTTGCAGCCCAAGGTACAAGGTTTGGCTCAGGTATCGCGTTCGCAGCCGGTGTATCTGGACGTGACCGCAATGCTGGCTAACAAAGGCGAAGCCTTGAAAACCCTGGCTGAGCACCTTGGCGTGCCGCTGAACCGGACCGCCGCCATCGGCGACGGCGGCAACGATCCGGCGATGTTTCACGTGGCTGGGTTGTCGATTGCCATGGGCCAGGCCGAAGAAACCGTCAAGCGTCAGGCCAATGTGGTGACCGGCAGCAACGTCGAGGACGGGGCTGCCGAGGCATTCGAGCGGTTTATTCTCGCGGCACGCTAAGTACTTGAAGTGTTATTGCACAACTTCCAGCCGATGTTTGACGTTGGCTGGAAGTTGTCGCATTGAATTACTTCGGCATTGCCCAGGACTGTAACTGGTAGCCATCTTTGTCGAGCTCGGCGCGAGCCTGCAACAATAGGTCTTCAAGTTGAGCCGGGTCGGTATAGGCAGTCGACGACAGCTGTTTTCTGCCGATACGGGTGTTGGTACGGTCGATGACGCTCAGGCTGAGGGCGCCATTGCCATCGTGCCAGGCCACGCACTGAAAGGGTTGGAAGGCACGGTCTGCAATCAAAAGAGCTTCGTTGATGCGCAGCGGAGCGTTCATTTGGGTCTTCTCTCTGTATGCCCATTCAAGTGAGTACCGGCGGTTGGGCTGACCGTGCGGTGGGTTACTTGTACTGATGCACGATGGTGGGGTGCGGGTCACATGCTAGAGCAAGAAATTTTAACTTTCCCTGACTAACGTCATGTAAGCGGCTGTTTTGAAAGCTGATTGAAAGTTTCGGCAGCAGCAAACTTTTTGCCCCCGATTAAACACACATGGCTTTTTGCCCGCACTTATAGCGAAATAGTACAAGGTGAGCGTCAAGATCTTGCTAGGGTTAGCGCCAGGCGCCCCAAATCCTTGTTTCTAAATAACTTTAATAATCTTGGCGCCAAGGAATCGTCATGATTGTGACACCTGTTCAACGCCGCTTGCTGGTAGTCGAGCCCTGTGATGACTGTCACAGGCTACTACCCGGCTTGCGCACTGCCGGCTGGGAAGTTGACAGCTGTGCATTGCAGGCGGTGGGGGATCGTTCTTGCGATGTGGGCCTGCTCCGCTTGCAGTCCTGCCATCTGGAACGCCCCGAGGCGGTCAAGGAGTTGATTGGCCGCAGCGGTACCGAGTGGATCGCCGTGCTCAGTCCTGAAGTCCTGCGTTTGCAGAATGTCGCAGATTTTGTCTGCGAATGGTTCTTCGATTTTCATACCTTGCCGTTCGATGTGGCTCGGGTCCAGGTGACCATTGGGCGTGCGTTTGGCATGGCGCGATTGCGGGGCAAAGGTGTCGTGCCGGTAGATGAACCCCACGAGTTGTTAGGCGACAGCCGCCCGATTCGTGAACTGCGCAAATTGTTGTCGAAGTTGGCGCCCACCGAATCGCCGGTACTGATTCGTGGCGACAGCGGCACCGGCAAAGAGCTGGTCGCCAAGACCCTTCATCGGCAATCCCAGCGCCACGCCAAGCCGTTTGTGGCGATTAACTGTGGGGCGATCCCTGAACATCTGATCCAGTCGGAACTGTTCGGCCATGAAAAGGGCGCCTTTACCGGCGCACATCAGCGCAAGGTCGGACGGATTGAGGCGGCCCACGGTGGCACGTTGTTTCTGGATGAAATCGGCGATTTGCCGATGGAGCTGCAAGCCAACCTGTTGCGCTTTCTTCAGGAAAAACATATCGAGCGCGTCGGCGGCAGCCAACCCATTTCGGTGGATGTGCGGGTGCTGGCAGCCACCCATGTGGATCTTGAAGCCGCGGTGGAGAAGGGCGCCTTTCGCGAAGACCTGTATTACCGCCTCAATGTCTTGCAAGTAGTCACGGCCCCATTGCGCGAGCGCCATGGTGACGTGGCGATGCTGGCCAATCATTTTTCGCGTTTCTACAGCCAGGAAACCGGCCGACGCCCGCGCAGCTTCAGCGAAGAGGCACTGGTGGCGATGGGGCAACACCCGTGGCCGGGCAATGTGCGTGAGTTGGCCAACCGTGTGCGCCGCGGTCTGGTGCTGGCCGAAGGGCGCCAGATCGAAGCCGTGGACCTGGGGCTGCAAGGCCAGCAGGTACTTTCGCCGCCGATGGCGACACTGGAAGACTACAAGCACCGCGCCGAACGCCAGGCGTTGTGCGATGTGCTCAATCGGCACAGCGATAATTTCAGTGTTGCAGCCCGTGTGCTGGGGATTTCCCGGCCGACGTTCTACCGGCTGCTGCACAAGCACCAGATCCGCTAAGGCGGGTTGTGGAGGGTAATGCCGGTCAGTTAAGCGCAGATCCCCTGTGGGAGGGGGCTTGCTCCCGATGGCGGCCTCAGGACCGGCCGGGATGTTGGATTAGACCGAGTACATATCCGTTATTTGGGTAACGGCTGCTACTGGTTCCGCTCTTACAGCGGGTCACTTTTGAAAAGAAGAGCCCAAAAGTAACCAAAAGGCTCTTGCCCCACCACTCGGCACCTCGCCTGGGCTCGGTGTGCCCGTAATCCGCCAGGGATTTGGGGGGCCGCCGCCACGCGCCATCCATGGCGCGGGGCGGCTAAACCGGCATCCCTGCCGGTTTACCCCCCAAATCCCTGTCGAATTCCGGCCAGCGTGGTTTGACGGGGCGCCTAAGATCAAAAGCAGATCAAGATCAAGAACGGCTCGCTTCGCATCGTGGTTGCCATTGGCGACTGCAAAGTTGTGTAGATACCTATGCCCCGATAGCGGTGGATCAACCAACATCAATGTTTGCTGGGCCGACGTCTTCGCGGGCTTGCCCCTCCCACTTTTTCGCGGTCAGAAGTAGTACGGGAATTTCAGGCTGAACGTAAAGTCCGGCGCATCATCGGTCATCCCGATCGCCAGGTTCGGCACAATGGTCAGGTTATCCGAGGCGGCAATCGTCATGCCTACGTTGAAATAACCCGCGTTGGCATCGCTGGACACCACCGATTGCCAGTCGCCGCCGTCCGGCTTGAGCTTGCTCTTGCGCTGCACCAGATCGGAAACCGAGAACGACATGCTCATCTTCTCGTTCAAGGCGAACGCCACACCGACACCGAACTGGAAGCTGTCGCCCAGGCGTACTTTGCCCCCCACCTTCTGGTTGACTTCACTGCTGATGTCATCGAACGAGTCTTCGAAGTTGTGGGTATACGACAGCGAACCGAACAGCACCGCCGGGTCGAAGGTCTTGACCAGGGAAATGCCCGGTGTAACCGACCAGACCCCGTTGCCCGTAGGCAGGCTTTCCGGCAAGTAGAGGTTGTCGTTATTGGGTTGCCTGACCAGCTTGATGCCGAACGGCTCTTTACCCGTGGGCGCCTTGACGCGCACAGACACTACCGCATCCGGCAAGGTCGGCGTTTCGTCGAGGAACTTGTAGGCCACGCCAAAGTTGACGTCACCGATGGTAGGGTCGCGGGTCACCGAGGCTTCCGAGGTAGCGGTGGCATCGTTGCCGGCGCCGCCGGACTGGTAGGTCGAATCGCGGTACACCACGGGGACGTTCAGATCGAACTGCCAGCGGTTGTCGACGTTGTAGCGCCCGGTAAGGTCCAGGGTCCAACTGTCGGACTTGATCCGGTCCAGGTTGATATTGCCCAGAAAGATCGAGTCCAGCGCCAGGAAGCCATTGAGGGTCAATTGGCGTGCGTCGTAACGGGCATAGGTGATGCCGGTTTCCACGCTGAACTTGCCATTGCCGAAAAAGCCGCTGGCCTCGTTGTACAGGTTGCTCACACTTTGCGCAGGGGCCGAGTCGTCCTTGAGGGATTGGCCGTAGGAGCTGCCGCCACCGCCTGCACCACCTGACGCTGCGGCTGCACCGGTACCCGTGGCGGCGACAGCGTTAGCGCCTTGCTTGAAGTCGGCAGGTGATTTGGCCAAGCGCTTGGGGGCGGGCGCTGCGGGTTGATCCTCTACCTGACGCACGCGTTGCTCCAGCACGGCCAAGGCTTTTTGCTGCACGTCATAGCGTTGCTTGAGTTCCAGCAGTTCCTTTTTCAGGGTTTCGATATCGGCGTCTGGCGCGGCATACAGCAAGGATGCGGGCAAGAGCGTACTTAAACAAATCACCGCGCGTAGCGATAACGATCGATGCATGAAATAAGCCGTCCTGTTCTAATGCGAAAGTGTCGAGGGTCAGCGTAGTTCAATAACCGAGCGTGCGTAGGCCTTTGAGTTGATCCAAATTGCAGTTCAACGCGCCGTTGTTCAAGCCGTTATTGTTCATCACGACGTTGAGTTGGGTGATGTTTCTGACAAGGTTGCTGTTGCCGGTCAGCACCGTTCCCTGCAGCACATTGCCGCCGCCGATCTGCTGCAGGCTGTTGCCCTGGTTGTGGTTGGCCTGGATCGCCATCTGCACGCCGCCATTGTTGGCCGAAACGCTGACGCGGCCCGCCGCGCTGTCGCCGGTCACGGTGCCGCCGGCCATCAGCACTTGCCCCGTTTGCAGGTTACTGGCGGGGGCGACACCATTCTCGATGCTGATGCCCACATCGTTGTAGGCGGTGTTGCCATCGCCTGCGGTGCGCACGCTTTGGGTTACGCCCTGGCCGCTGCCGAGGCCGGCGCCACCGACCACATTACCGGTGCCGGTGTTTGGCAGGCTGCCGTTACCCGTGGAGCCGGTGGTTTGCACATAGAATTGCGGAGTAACGGTGGTCTTGTCGATCTGCATGTTGGCCGTGCCGGTAATGCGGTCACCGACGGCGTTGGTCCAGGTGCTGCTCATGACAATACCGAAGCTGATGATGCGCCCCGGCATTACGTAACGGCCACGCAAGTCGGCCATCTGCGCATCATTGAGTTCGATCGGTTTGAAAGCCGATGAAGCATAGGCGGGCATAGAGGCTGCCAGACACAAGACCGTCAGCCAACGGAAAGTGTTCATCTGCTGCTCCTGGGGCGTCCTGCCCCTTATTGCGCTTCTAGAAGAAGTCGCTCTGGATAAAACCGAAATCCATCAACTCGGCATCGCCCACGGGCCGGAACTCGTTCAACTGGTTCTTGGCCGTCAGCGGAGTGGGCGGGTCAAGCAAGACGTTGGCCTTGTCGTAACCTTCACCCAGCACGGCAAACACAATGCCATTCCAGCCTTTGACGAAGTCGTCACGGGAATAGCGCTTGTGCCCCAGCACGGGATCGCCGATATACACCCAGTCCTTGTCGGCCCGCTGCATCACCACGAAGTGCTTGTAGCCACGGATCTCCAGCAGCACCACCACGGGAATCTTCACCGTCACCAGGGTATCGGGTGCGATCTTGTAGCCGCGGGCACGCATACCGATGCTTTCGAGGTAGCGCTTCATATCCAGCATGGAAAAGCCTTGGGTGCGCACCAGGTCCTGGTCGGCGGTTACCAGCATCCCTTTGATGATGTGGTCTTCGTCGACGTCCAGCCAATAGGCCTGGCGCAGGATGGTCGCGAGTGCCGCGGCACCGCAGCTGAAATCGGTTTTCTGTTCCACCAGGTTGGCGAACCGGCGCTCACGGATGCTCTCGACCTTCTTGAAGATCACCGCACCGCCGGGCATGGCGGAAATCGCCATGGTGCCTGCCCAGGTTGTGCCGGTGAGCAACATCAAGAGGGTGAGGGTCGCGATACGCATGATCGAATGACCTGTTGGGCACTGAAATAAAAAGGGCCTTGTTGCCAAGGCCCCGTTGGATCAGAAGCGCACGCCGCTGCTGCACACAGTGCAACCCTGGCCGATCGACAGGCTGTTGCTGCCCTGGTTGCCCGCACCGGATTGCAGGTTGACGCCTACGTTGCCGGAGTTGCGGTTGACCGAGTTGTCGAGGCTGGAATTGTTCGACACGTATTGAGCTTTGCCACCATAGCCGTGGCTGCTGGCGGCGGTGCTGAGGAAGTTGTTGGCAAGCGAGTTTTGTTCGGTATTGGCTGCCGCCGCGATATTTTTCCCGTCAGCGGTCACGATAGCCAGGTTGTTTTTACCTTGGTTGCCTTGACCGGACTGGCCGTTGTAACCGACGTTGCCGGAGTTACCGTTAACAGCATTATCCAGGGAGGAGTTGTTTTGCGTGCCTTTGTTGATGAAGCTGTTCAGCCCGCTGTTTTGATTCACGTCGACCACGCCGAACACGGTCGCTGCATCGCCTTTGGCGCTGGAGATGGCGGCAGAGTTGTCGGCCTGGTTGCCACTGCCAGACTGCACGTTGACGCCGACGTTACCGCTGTTGCCATTGACGGAGTCATCGGCAGACGCGTTGTTTTCGGTTTTGGTGTCGTTGAATTTATTGCCTGCGCTGTTTTGTACATCCGTGACGACAGCAGCAATTACGCCCGTTGGCTGAGGCGCTGGGTGCCAGCCACCCGCTTGAGCAGCTGCTGCCATGAGTGCGGCGAGAGCGAAAACCAGAGGTTTCAGAGCCATTTGAGGTTTCATGGTGTTTCTCCTTGCTTCTAATTAGTTGGGTTAAGTGTTGGTACGGTCTAACTAACGTCTACCAAGCGGTTACTTGATAGTGATGCCCAGGGTGTTAGCCACTCGGTTCCCCACCCCGGCACTCTGGTTCACCTGAATCACTCCTCGGCTGCCGGTGAAGGCCTGGTCGCTGGTCGCGACCTGGCGGCTGCCAGTGGTGGGGGTGAGCCCTGAGTCGGTCAACTGCGTCGTGTTCTGTTGCAACAGGACGCTGTCATCGATGCTTTGCGGGCCAGGGTTGAGGCTGATCCGCACCGCGTTGATTGATTGGTTATTGGCCCCGGCCGACTGGTTAACGCCCAGCACGCCGTTGCCATTGATAAATGAAGCGCCCTGAATCGCCACCTTGGCACTCAAGGACGGGTCGACGTTGCCGTCGAGCCGCTGGATATTCACATTGGTGGCCTGGCCATCGAGCGCGATTGCGCGGCTGTTGGACATCTGTTGCTGGTTGCCGGCGGCCTGGTTGATCGACAGCACACCTTCGTACTGTTGGCCGCTGTTATTGATAACGGCGGTGTTGTCGGCCATTGCCGAGACGCTGCCCAGCAGGGCGATGGTCAACAGGATGCGCTTCATCATTTGCCCCCCAGCATGTTGCCCAGATTGTTCAAGGGCGCCATGCCGCGCTGGATCGAACCATTGATCTGCCCAGCCATGCTGCTGCCCGCGCCATGGCCGGCGGCTGCACCGGCGCCCTGGGTCGACAGGCTGTTTTGCGTGGCGCCCAGGCCAGACAGGTTGCCGTTGGGCTGGATGGATCGCGCAAGGCCAGAACCGCTGCGGATGCCGCCAATGTCCCGATCACTGAGTTCGCCGGAGGTGGCACTGATGATTTCTTTGCTGGGGTTGGCGTTGGCAGTGGTGGGGTATGGATCGGGGAGGGAGGTGCGTCCGTACATGTGACCCTGCACGGTTCGCCCTGTCACGATAACGCCATCGCCCGCATGGCTGATGCCGGCGCTGAGCACGCAGCTGATCAGCAGTACGGTTATCGAGGCGTGTGTGAGTGTGATCACGGCGGCAGTCCTTTTTCTGAACGCTGACCCTAAACAGCGTTATCAGGGAAAGAGCAGAACCCGTGCCGCTTTTCGTTTACGTTTGAAACTCAATAGGTTGCGATTTTTCTGCGCGCATCGCCGATAGCAGTGTTTCAAGCATGAAACAGTCGCTGGGCGGCGCGATATGCCCGGCCACACTCTTCAACTGTGTCAGCGATGAAACAGTCTCGATGACAGATGCATGAATCCGCCGCCGCTGGGCGATTCAGCGTACCGAGGTGTTTCAAAAGTGGACACTGAAGTAAAAAAAACGCGCCTCAACCCTTGGGCGTTTTACCCGGGATGGAGTTGAGTACGGGATTGCCATCCTGGTTGCGGGTCAGGTAGACCGGCAGGACCTTGGGCAGGGAAGGGATGAGGTTGTTGACCTCGCTGAGGTTATAGATGCCACCAATGCGAATGCTCCCGGTGCCAGCATCCGCCAGCATCACTGGCTTGTTCAGGTATCGGTTGATCAGCGGCAACGCATCGGCCAATGCAAGGTTATCAAGCACCAGCTTGCCCGTACGCCAGGCAAGCGCAGGGTCATTGGGTTTGATCGCGGCGACTTGCGGCGTGGCGTCGCCGCGGTGGTAGCTGGCCTGCATCCCCGGAGTCAACGGCACGCTGCCATGCACCGCGTCGCTGGTGATCTGCACCGAGCCTTCCAGCAACATTACCCGCACCTGGTCTTCATACTTCCACACATTGAACTGGGTGCCCGTCACCCGAACCTGGCCTTCGCCAGCCTGCACGATAAACGGGTGCTCGCTGTCGTGGGTGACGTTGAAAAACGCTTCGCCCTTGGCCAACTTCACCTGGCGACGATCCTTGTAGTGGCTGTAGACCAGCTCGGTGCCCAGGTTCAACTCCACCTCACTGCCGTCACCGAGGGTAACTTTGCGTAGCCCGTTGGTGGCGTCAAACCGCTCGTATGAGCTTGGCAACCAACCGGCTTCCCAGCCCGTGAAGGCGGCCAGCGGCAGGGCAGCAAGGCAGATGGCGGCTGCCACTGCATAAGAGCGCCAGCGTTTGCGAGGCTTGAGCGGCACCACAAGCGGTGCAGGCGCATTGCGGGGCAAATGATCGGCCACGTCCCAGATTTCCAACATCGCGGCATACTCGAAGGCGTGCAGCGGGTGGGCATCGTGCCAATGTTCGAAGGCCTGACGTTCAGCCGCCGTGCAGTCGCTGGCATGCACACGCATACACCAATGCGCAGCGGCGTCGGTGATGGCGTCGTATTCGGCTTCTGAAAGGGACTTTTCGCTCATTTATCCATCCTGATTTCCCCACATTCTACCCCCCGAGCCTTACGGCGAGAACAGCATCATGGCGATTGCATATCAATTGGAACTTATTCTTGTTTAAACGCGCCTAAAAAATCAGGAAACACACTGTCATCCACCAAGGAGTACGAAAATGTTGAAGAAAACCTTAGCCGCCCTGTGTGCAACCACCGCGCTGTTGAGCGCCGGCGCTGCGCTGGCAGACAAGCCGGGTGCGGGCTGGATTCCGATTGAAAAAGCTATTGAAGTGGCGAAGACCAAGGCTGGGTATGTCGAGGTCTACGCCGCCGAAGCCGATAACGACGGCTACTGGGAAGTCAAAGGCCGTAAATCCGACGGCGTGGTGTATGAAGCACGAATCGACGGCGCCTCGGGCAATGTCCTGCGCGACCAGAAAGATTGATTCACGTGTTGGGGGCCTGCTCAGGCCCCCTCATCCAGCATTCGCCCCAGATGTGTAATCAGGTAACTGACTGAGTCGGCGTTGGATAGAATGACGTCAATACGCTTGTCGACATTGCTCATGAAAACTTCTCGGGCCTCATTCAGGGTCTTGGCACCCGTGATATTCAGGACTCTGCGTTTGAGGAAGCTGGTGGCGGTGAAAAAGCCGTAATCCTCCCAGGTATTGGATATGTCATCCCATGCCTTGAATAGCATAGTTGCCGGCGTCAACGTCGACAGCCCGCTCGTTTGCAAATCATCTTGGCGCGTCTTCACCGCCTGAGCACCCGGCTTTGCCGTATCGATCAGGTCTCGGAATGGCTCCAGGCTCCGCAGGTAGGCAATGTCCTCTGTCTTGAACCGCAGATGCGTCAGCTCATGGATCAGGGTAGAGGCTCTGGCATGGGCGAACATGTCGAAAGGTTCACTCAGTATGGTGGCGTATTCAGCCAGGTTTGGATGGAAGAACCTTTCGAACAAGTACACTTTGCGCTCGCTGTCACCGAGAAGCACCATCGCGTAATCAGTGGTGGGGGCTTTCACGCTTTCACCGCTGACAAAGCGCATTGAGTCAGGCCCGATCAAAGTGGGGTCGCTTAGCTCATCCAGTATTCCATCGATGATGTCCTCGATTTTCTTTACTTGGGCCGGGTTCAGATTGAGAGTGCCGAACAGGTCGCACAAGAACAGGCCTACCCGGCTATCAGGCTTGAGCAGCTCTGCAAAGTGATGGATGTTGCGCTTGCAGTTGACGGCGTAGTAAGTCGATACGTTCAAGGCTTCGTCGATGACTTGGGCTTTCCAGCTTGACACTGCAGCGATCGCCCTTATGCCCTGCGCTTCAATATTGATGTCGCGCCTTTCGGCTCGTCGCACTTTTTGCCGCGTCCAGGCCTGGCCGAAGCGGGGCTTGTGTATGCTCAGGTCCATTACCCATTTGCCATCAGCATTGCGACCGACGTAGGGGCCCTGCTGATCGTCGTTGTCCAGGCGCCAGTGCTCCTTGGTTTTCTTCACCGGATACACCTTGCCTGCCAGCGGCACGTAACTCTTGGCGCTCGCCTTATCCTTGTAGACATGGGTGGAGGTGTCCAGCTCAAGGTCCTCCAGGGCGATGTCGTAGCCCTCCAAGCGCTGCAACCGCGTTCGCGAAGTGGCGGTGACGTCCCGCAGGCCCGGGGCAGTGGCGGTGGGCAGGCCGCCTTCCGGCAGGTCGACCAGGTCAGCGTCATCAGGCGGTGGGGTTTCGCTGCCATCAAGCTCGCTGTACAGGGCGGCCATTTGCACCACGGCCAGGCTGAAGTCCTTCATCGCGGCTTTCCACTGGTGCAGTTGCAGCGCTTCAGCCGAGCGCTTGACTAACTGGTAGCTGCGCCAGACCACAAGTGGATAGGCGAGTTTGCCCGCCATGAAGTGCACTGCCGTGGGTATGCCCTTGCCGAACACGCCCACCACTTTATCCCAAAGCAGCTTGGAGCCTTTTTCGAACTGGCAGGCGAGCATTTTTAGCAGGATCAGCGTGTTCTCACTGAATAAATAGTGCAGCAGGTTGCCGGTCACGGCAGATGAGGCCAGGCTCATATCCGAAGAGCGATGAAGGTTGTTTTGCAGCAAGCTGCGGTAAACGGCCTGGTGCGGATCTTCCAGGTGCTGAATGACCCAGTCCTGCAGTTCCCCTGGTCGCTCCACCTCATCCAGCAGCGCTTGCTCGTTGTCATATTGCTTGAGCACGTGGTTTTCACTGTAGGGCGCATAGAGCACTACCGGACCGGCCTCTTTACCTCCAGGGCTGATCAGGTACATGCCCAATACCTTGGCGGCAGTAGCGCCTGCAGTCGCCACCAGCTCAACGGGCCGGATCAGCGTCGATACGTCCTTCAACGCCGCACGTGCCAGGCCGTCAGGCATGTCGAACACCTGCTGGACCAAGCCCAAGGCCTTGTTTGACAGGCGTTCTTGCAGATGTTGCTCGTGGGCGTATTGCAACACCTGCCATGGCAGTTGCCGACAGAACAGGCGCCGCCGTTTGCGTGCAGCTTCCGTGCGGGTGTCCATCTCGGTTTGCAATCGCTTTTGGTACACCGATTTCAAGTCCAGTTGCCGCACCAGTTGAACCAGCGCATTGGCATCCAGGGTGTCCGGCAGCGGTGTGGCGGTGCGCGATCGCGGGCCGATAGTCTGGTTGTTCAGGTCCGGCCAGTGACGCAAGGCAAAATCGGTCAGGCTGTAGTCATGGATGTCGAGGGCCTGGTGCACGGGAATCAGCACGTCATCGGGGCTGAGCGTGTGTTCGGGGAAGCGTGCCTGGAGCAGCTTGCTCAGGGCGCCAAAGGTGTGCTCGCGCAGGGACAGGATGCCCTGCAGGTAGTCTTCCTCTTCCGGGGCGCTGTTGTGGTATTGCTCAAGCAGTTCTGCATGGTAGATCTGCTCGTTGGCGGGCGCCATTGCCAGCCACACGGGCAGGGCCTGCTGGGTGACCATGGCATCGGCCAGCGCCTTGGCTCGTGCAAGGTTGGTGGGCGCCGGGATCTGCAGGATCTCATCCAGGCGGTCCTGCACGGCGCGCGCCGGCAAGTCCATGGCCAGCAGTCGGTCTACCGAGTCCATGACGTAATCGCCGTAGGTTTTCAGGCGATTGTCCAGCAGGTTATCGTCAATACGTTGCAGCGCAGCCAGGCGATACGCCTGATGAGGCACGCGCTGGGACAATGACAGATTCTCCAGTAGCGAAAGTCGTTTGATCGGATGCGCCAGGCGCTGGGTGAGCGCCTCGCGCAGGGCCGAGACCGACGCAAAAACCTCATGACCACGCCGAGGCGTCCATAGGATCGCCTGGCCCGAATTCTTGGGGTCAAGGCCGCCACGTTCGGTCAGTACAAACAGATTGGCCAGCGGCAGCAGCGCGTCGGACGTACCCTTGTGCAATGCCAGCGCATAAGCATCCGGCAGAAACCCGTTGATCCCATGTCGGGTCAGGCGCGCCAGGCTGTCAGTTCGCAGGACCGCATCAAGAATGGCGTTGCTGCGGTGCGTCAGCGTTTTACCCAGCAGTCGCAGTTCAGCCTCGCTGCGCAAGCCCAACAGCATCGAGTGCGCGTGTTTATCGCGGATATTGTTCAGGAACAGGCGCGGGAGTTCACGCATCTCGTGGCCGGCAAACACCTTCAAGACCCGTTCGATCATGTTGTTGAAGGTTTTGAGGGGCATGTTATTGAGCTTCAGGGCGACACCCTGGTTGCGTTCTGCGTAAAACCCAGTTCTGGAAGACACTGGGAGCGGCTTGCTCTTCTGGCCGAGGCGCTCGATGAAATGTTCAACCATGCTCAGCGAAGACACAGGCGCGCGCTCCTCACGCTGCTCGGCGCGGGACGCGTAAGTGTTGACATAAATCTCGTCGGCCTTGAGGTCCAGTCGTTGGGTTTGCAGTTCTGTGTTCAGGGCCAGGGTGGCCATGCTGCGCAGTGTCGGGTGCTTAAGGCGCTCGATCTGCAATCCTTCTTGGGCAGCGCGCAGGCGTTGCAGGTGCAGCTTGGCGCGCTCGGCTTGCACCGTGGAGGGGCGGCCATTGCCGCTGCTGACGGGATGTATCGTCCAGCGCCCATCGGTGTCCAGGTCGGCCAGGCGACTGTCGAGCATGGTGCGGATGTCCAGGGCGTAATCGAGCAATGCTTCCAGGTCCACCTGGCCGGCGCTGCTGCGATAGAGGCTCAGGGCATGATTCATATTACTGGTCTGCTTGGCGGCGATGTCTTCGATCATGTCGGTGAACACGTGCCCGGTGACGGGGTGTGCGGCAACGTTGATCTGGTCCAGGCCGATAAAGGTGTTGCGCTCGTCCAGAGACAGGAAATTGAGCAGTTCATCTTCGTGCCCGGCGGCGGTGAGCATGGTCAATAGCGTGTCTTTGAGATCGTCCAGATCTTTAAGTACCTGCAAGCCGCGGGATTGGGTGTAAAGGTAGGCATGGCTGTCATGCAGCATCAGGGTACTGGCCAGTTCCACGTAGTGCTGGTACGGCGCGTAGATGCGCACTTTTTCTACGCTCAGTTTGGCGGCGTAGGTGCTGCGAGCGCCCTGGTCGCTGAGGAGCAGGGCCTGGAGCATATGGCTTTCGTCAGCACTGAGGATGCCGTTCTGGCGCTTGAGCAGCACATCGAGGCGGAACTTGTCAGCCAGGATTTGCGCGAACAGGTCAAGGCGTGAGGTGCCGCTGTCGATGTCTTCGTTCCAGTAGGTCTGTAGCAGGCTCTCGAGCAATTTGGACAGCGTACCGGAGGTTTGTTCGATGAGCGTGTCCCAATACTCGCGATCTTGTTGCAACTGGGGCTGGGTGAAGTGGCTGGTGACGTGCTTGGGGTTGATGAATTCGCGAGTTTGCCCCAAGGGCCAGGCATGTTTGACATAGAACTGCAATAACGCATCACGTAACGACAGGGAGTCGATCCAGCGTCGATCGGCATCCGTCGGGCTTTGGAGAAAGCAGTTCACTTGCGTTTGCCGCTGATCCAGGCCGGGGAAATGAGGGTGCGCCATGATGCCGAGCAATGTGTCGAGCATGGCGGACAAGGTCGGGGTCCTCTGCAAGTGCTCAAGCATTGCTTGCACGTTGGCCTGTTGGCAGGCCTGCAGGGTTTGTTCCTGGTCTTGCATGACCGCACCCAGGACCGGCGAAGTGGTCAGTGTCAGAGCGCTATCCGCTGGCAGACTGTTGCGCTGTGCAATCGACAGAAAACTCAGCAACTCCACGCGCTGTACCGAATCAGCCAACGCCTGACTGACCTCGGCAAGCAGCGAGGCATGGCTGTCAAACACCTGGATACCGCCATAAGGCGTGTACAGCAGAGCCTTGGCACCGTCGGGCGTGGAACTCATCACAAACGCGCCGGCCAGTGGGATCGCAACCTGCCCCGACACATTGATCATTAGCTTTTCTACACGCATGGGCGGGCTTTGCAGGCGGGTATCCTGACGGCTGGCGTCGCTGGCGTAATACACGCCGTGCAGCCATTCCAGATCCTTGACGGTGAACCCCAGGGCGCGTTCGCGCTCGCTCAATGTCGAGCGATTGACGGGTAGCAGGAACTCGTCGAAAAAATAGGGCGGGGTGACACGGGTCATCGCCTGTCTCCAGCGTGAATAGGAAGACACAGGGTAGGCAGGCACCGATGACTGGCGGGGGTAACTATTGAGTCTCGTCGTAAGTTGACAGTGAGCGCTGCAGGTGGTGTTTAATCGACGGCCTGGATGTCCATTCGTTGCCCCTTCCAATCATAAAAATGGAGCTTCAAATGTCTGCGCAGTCTCCGACAGTTGTCACGGCCTTCATCAGCTTCACTGAGTTGGTGGGGGTGCTCCAACAGATTTTCGTCAGGCACGGCACCTCGCCAGAAGTGGCGGCGATCCTTGCGCACAATTGCGCCAGCGCTGAACGTGATGGCGCTCATAGCCACGGTATTTTTCGTATCCCGGGTTACCTCTCGACCCTGGCCAGCGGTTGGGTCAATGGCGCCGCCGTGCCGATCGTGACCGACGTTGCGTCAGGCTTCGTACGGGTCGACGCCGCCAATGGGTTCGCCCAACCCGCTCTGGCGGCCGCGCGTGCGTTGCTGGTGAGCAAGGCCCGCAGCGCCGGCATTGCGTTACTGGCTATCCACAATTCCCATCACTTTGCGGCCTTATGGCCGGACGTCGAACCTTTCGCCGAAGAAGGACTGGTTGCACTCAGTGTGGTCAACAGCATGACCTGCGTGGTGCCCCATGGCGCTGATCGCCCGTTGTTCGGCACCAACCCCATCGCGTTTGCTGCGCCGCGGGCCGATGGCGCGCCGATTGTGTTCGACCTGGCCACCAGCGCCATCGCCCATGGCGACGTGCAGATCGCCGCGCGCAAAGGCGAACGGCTCCCACCAGGCATGGGCGTCGATAGCCTGGGCCAGCCGACCCAGGACCCGAAAGCCATTCTGGAGGGGGGCGCGCTGTTGCCATTTGGTGGGCATAAGGGGTCGGCGTTGTCGATGATGGTCGAGTTGCTGGCGGCGGCACTGACAGGCGGCAATTTTTCGTTCGAATTCAATTGGGCCGATCATCCGGGAGCGCGTACGCCCTGGACCGGCCAATTACTGATAGTGATCGATCCGCGCAAAACCGCCGGGCAAAGCTTTGCCGAGCGCAGCCAGGAACTGGTGCGGCAGATGCATGCGGCGGGGTTACGGCGATTACCGGGGGATCGGCGCCATCGCACACGGGCGGAGTCGCAGGAAGCAGGCATAGAGCTTGACGCGCAGGACCTTCGGCAACTGCGAGAACTGGCGGCGGGGTGAAACAGGCTGCGCCATGGGCGCAGCCCGTGCTGATCAGTTACGGCGACCCAGCAGCAGACCCACCACCAGGCCAAAGCCTGCGGAAATGGCCACGGTCTGCCATGGATGACCGCCGATGTAGGTCTCGGTGGCGTCCACGACTGGCTTGCTGCGCTCACGGACGCTGGACACCGAATCCAGGGCTTGCTTGAGTTTGATGGCAACCTGCTCGCGCAGGGTTTCACCTTCCTCGCCTACCAGGGATGCGCTGCTTTTGAGCAGTTTGTCCGATTCTTCGATCAGCGCGGTCAGTTCGCTGAAGGCTTGATCCTTGATTTGTTCTTCGACGGCTTGGGCGGCGGTTTTGCGGGCCATGTGTGACTCCTTGCAAGTGAATGTGACAGTGAACAATGGAGTATCGGGCAGCGGCAAAAGTTGCAGTTATTTTGCGAGCCGTCCATTTGCGGCACAATGGTGATCAGGCCCTTTGGGCCTACAGTGTAAGATGTCAGTCATTTGTGCAGCAGGTAATTCAACATGAGCTTCAATCTCGCCAACAAGACCCTCGCCGAACGCGCCGAGCTGGAAGACGAAAAGTCGCGCCTCTACGACCTTTGGCAAACCAACCTGGGCAAAGCCAAGGGCGAAGCGGCCCGTTTGTTCGGCGAGCGCGCCAAGCGCAAGGGGAAATGGGCCGAGTGGGTGCGCGCCGAACTTGACGGCATGTCGCCGCCGGAGTTTTCCAACATGGTGCGCAGTGAAGTCAATAAGCTGATGGCAGCGGCGAAATAAAGCACGCCACGATCGCCTCGCGAACCTTGAGCAACAGCGGATCAAGCTGGGCCTGGGTACGCCAGCCCAACTCCACCGGGTAGTGCGGCAGCGCCAGCGGGCAGGGCAGCACACGCAAGCCGGTCATCTGCGCAATCGCTTGGGCCGCATGACCGGGGATCGTCGCCACCGCCGCGCTGCCTTTGAGCAGGTACGGCAGCGCCGCAAAGTGGCTGGTGGACGCACATACCTGGCGGCTCAAGCCCTGCGCCGCCAACCCTTCATCGGTAATACCGATAAACCCGCCTGACGACACCAGCACATGGTCGCGTGCGATGAATTCTGCAAGCTCGATACCTTGCTGATCGGGCGCCAGGCTACCTGGGTCAACCAGGCAACGGTAGTCACCTTCGCCCAGCACTTGCCGACTCAGCCTGCGCTCGGCAAACCCGCCGGCGGTAATGGCCAGGTCCAGGTTGCGGTCGAGCAGGGCAGCCGCAACGATCTGGCTGTGGGTCTGGCGAAAGATCACCCGCAGTTTCGGCAGGCGCTCTGCAATGGCGTCCATCAGCTGCCGGCCGTAGGCGATTTCGAAATCGTCTGACAGACCTAACACCACCGATCGCCCCTGATAATGCGGGTTATCCGGGTGGATCATCGCCAGGCTTTGTCGGCAGCGGTCCAATGCCTCGCTGATCACCGGTTTCAACTGATTGGCCCGCAGGGTGGGCGCCAGGCCGCGACCGGTGCGTACGAAAAGTGGGTCGCCATATAGTTCGCGTAAACGCCGCAAACCGGCGCTGATTGCCGATTGCGTAACGCCCAGGCGCAAGGCAGCACGGCTGGCGCTGGACTCGTCGTGCAGGGCTTCGAAGGTTTTCAGCAGGTTCAGGTCAACCTGGGCGATATTCATTTGGCTCATATCATTTAGCACCCCGCACCGACGAAATTGCTGGACTATCAGTGTTGAACTTTGTAGGTGCAGTTTGGATGCTTGGATATAAGAAGTGGAGAATAAATAGCGGTGAGTTATAAAAAAAGATTTTCTGGTCCGTTTCTTGATGCGGAAAGTACAGTGCAGAGAAAGTCTTGCGACAGAAAAAATGTAATGCTAGTCGCTGCGACATAAAGTGTGAACTTTTTATCGTCGATGAGTCTTAGTGTGTAAGCTATTGATTTGTTTGATTGTAGTAGCGGTTAGGAGTGTAAATGTAATCAGGGTAATAGATTTATTCTTTTGGATGTGTTGGCTTGAAAGGTAAAGCTCATTGCCTAGAAAGCGAGCGGTCTGATAAGTTTGTTAGAGATGTGCGTAAGGATGCCCCCGTATAAGAGGATAAAGGCAGCCCTTGCTTCCGAAGAATTAGATTCTTAGGGGTAAGGTATGCCTTTTTTTTCGCCAGACTGTTTCTTTGGAATCGAAGTAGATAATAGATCAGGCCGATGCTGCTTGTTAGTTCGTCTATTTTTTGCCCCAGCCTTGCTTTTTACATTAAACACCCATCCGCCAATTTTCCTTAGGTTGCTTGGGCGCAAAATCAATTCTGAAGTATTTGAATTGGTCAGGTCGCGACGATCAATCTCGAATTGCTTAGTTCTGCTTTGCGCTTATTTCCGCCGTATAAAGGCATGTAAATATTTTTTATATAGAAGGCGGATATACAATGAGTATCTCTCCATGTTAGGAGGGTGTTGCTATGCAGGGTGAATTTTTAGGATTTCTTGAGAGCGATCCATTCAAAAATGTATCGCGGCCAAAGGGTGGGCATCTGTTTCGCGTTTATAGCATTATGAATAGATGCCCGATGGAGTTTTTTTATAGGACTCAACTAATAGAGTGGGGGTGGCTAGAGTTTGACTCGTCGCTTTTAAGTTTTATTCCCGTAAATAAAGTTTTCAAAACGACTGATGGGGCTCTATTTGTTGCATTCAAGTTGGTATATCTGAATTCCGAAGTTTTGGTATATGTCGCTGAGCTAGGCGTGGAAAAAGTTGAACAGGCATTCGAACAATGTTGTGCTGCAATTGGAATGTCGAGCAGGCATATTGGAACAGGAGTGTCCGGTGACAAAAGATTTGAAGTGTGGAATCGTTTTAAGATTTTAGCATTTATTTCTCGATGGAGGGATGATATTACGGCTAAAAACGTCAAAGAATTTATACTTGCTCTGCGGAATTGCTCCTCATGCGCTCTTAGCAGTTTTGAAAGTATTGAGGGGTTCAGCGATGGCAGGGGGTTTGCGTTCGCATTGGAAATGGTTCGAATAGGGCGGTTTAATATTCCTTCAATGCACGATCGATTGATCAATAGGAAAGCTGTAGTTGTATGCTCTCCGAAAGGAAAAGAATAATGGCAGATCCTAAAGAGCGGTTCTCTAAGTCGAGATTGCTACAGCAAGGTATAAAGTTTGATGATTGGCAAGAACCTGACTTGCGTATATTTTCCGAAGAGCTCAAGCAAAAAATTGGATGTCGAGTGTCCGCTTTGAAGGCATTCCTACTAAAGGGTGCAAGCTGTGAAGAAATACAAAATAGGTACGGCGTGGCGAAATCTTCTTTATATCTTATGATAGATCGGGCGTGTCAGCCCGATCAGGATGGGGAATATATCGGTTATCGAGCCGCTATTTTGCAGCTTCGAGTAAAGTCAAATGAGTATCGCATTGGATTTACCAATGAACAAGATCAAGAGAGGACAAACGGCGAAGCTGGGATTTTTTCGAATTTGTTGCGCAGTTATCCCGAGCTTGACAGTTTAATTTGCCGTTACGCAAGTCTTTACAAGTCTCGTAAAGAGGGGGGAGCCAAAAGGTTGGTAGATTTTCATGGCGGTTTTTTGAAACAGTGTGAAGAGCTTGGAATCCATGCACCTCAGTATCCTTTCACAAGCGACGACAGGGCTCTACGAAGTTTTAGTAGGCACTTACACGGTAAAGCAAAAGAGATAGCGCAAAAAAAACGCGCCCGAGATAGGCATGTGGAAGATCTTGCCATCCTTCCTCCTATCGAACCGCTCCAGCAAATAGAATTGGATGGCCATAATATTGACCTGCGCTTGACTGTAAAAGAAGTTGATACTTTCGGTCTGACGTGTTTGTCGGAAATTCTAACGTTGTGGGTTATTTTGGTAATAGATGTATTTAGTCGATGTGTACTCGGTTACAGCTTGGCGCTAGGCAAGAATTACGATCAGACAGATTTGCTAACGGCTGTATATAATTCTTTAGCACCTCATAAAAAACCTCCCGCTGTGGTGCCAGGGCTTACTTATAAAGTGCAAGGGGGATTTCCAAGTGATAAAAATCCTGAGTTGGCTTGGTCCTGTGGGTTAATTTATAAGCTAGATAATGCGATGTCGCATAAGGCTAAAGACGTAGAGGCTAAGCTCCGTGAAATTGTTTGCTCTATAGATGACTTTGGCCCGCCCCATCAGCCAAACGAGCGGGCAGTTGTAGAAACTTTTTTTCGCTATCTGGTGGATAATTTTTCGCATCGCTTAGTAGGCACAACCGGTGCGCGTCCAAATGATGAAATTATCAAGCGCTTAGCGCCGAAAGGTGGAGATTTGTCTCTACTTTTAACTATGGGGGAATTGCATCACGCTTTAGATGTGGTGATATCTGATTATAATGGTAGGCCACACACGGGAATTACTCCTCACAGCCCCCTTGAGCTTTTTTTACGCTCGGTTGCAGAGCGCGATCTGATCTTTCCTAAGTTACTACCTGAAAATCGTGATATTCGTAAATTCACCTGCAGGACTGCGATAGTTACTGTTCATCAAGATGGACCGCAAAGTGCGTTTATAAACTTTAAAGGCGCCAGGTATAGAAACTTACCCGTACTAAGCTTCTCAGTCGATGGTGAAGTGATGATTGAATGGGATCCTATGAATATATCCTACCTTCGGGTTTATGACTTGAAGGGAGGATATTTGGGTGAGGTTTTTCCTCCGAGTCTTTGGAGTGGTCCTCATAGTGAAAAGTTACGGCTTAGACTTCAGCGTAGCCTTAAAACCGGTCAGATTGCTTATCGAGAAGGTGACTCAATACCCGATTTATTGCATTCATTGCAAGCTTCGGAAGGTTGGAAGGATCGCGAAGTGGTAACTTATAATATCAAACATCTAGGAGGGGAGCTATCACCAAAGAATTCCAATCAGCCGGTTAGACCTATAGTTAAACCAGTTGAGAGACTAACGGTGGGGTACATATTAAAGGGTGATAAAAGATGAGTTCTTTACAGTCCTCTATTGTAAGGCCGAAATCGATCGAGGATCACCCGTTGTGCTCGCGTAACTATCTCGTTCCGACAGATTCGATTTCCATCGTTTGGGAGTATTTAGACAAGACCCTGCGTAGGCGTTCCGGAGGTTTTGTCATGTGGGGAAACTGGCGTATAGGTAAATCTTCAGCAATTCAGTATTTGCGGAATGTTGCTCAAACTAAATATAAAGGTCTATTTTCTGCGACGCTAGATGGAGAAACGAAATTATATATTTCGGAGCGGGATTTTTATTCAGATCTATGCAAGGAGCTAGGGGTTAGTACAGGTGGGTCTTCAGGCGAGTGTAAAAGGCGCGCGGTGGACATAATGATCTCGATGGGGGAGTGCAACACAAAGCGCATTTTTCTTTTGTTTATAGATGAGCCCCAAAAATGGACTGATCTACAGCTGAATTGGGTTTGTGAAATATATGATAAATTAGAACGGCACAATGTTCGCTTGATCTCAGTGATGGTCGGTCAGAGTACACTCGTTGCATTCAGAAAAAATTACATTGACCGGGGAAATGGCGTAATTATTGATCGCCTGATGAGAGAAGCCATCGAATTTCATGGTATTCGAGATCCTGATGAACTCAAGGTGGTGCTCGGTGGGTATGACGGCATCATAGAGTCTGACCCCGCGTGGCCATTTACTCGCTTTTTCTTTCCGCAGGCTTACTTTGCTGGCTTTCGCCTTGTTGAGGCGACCGAAGTGATATGGAATTCATTTGTCAGCGCGATTGACTCCAATGGCAAGCTGTTAGAGCACTGGATTCCAATGAAGCATCTGACTCTCTTGGTTGAGGTTATGTGCGAAGAGTATTGCTTTAAAGATGCACCCGATTTCAAAATCGATAAAGAGTTTGTTGATTTTTTGATCGGAGAAGTAGGTTTTTCAGTGTACCTGGAAACTCTTTCCAGTCCGTCGAGGCGGGATTATGTGCGCTAGTGGTCATCAGCGGTCGACGAATATCGAATTTTCAAATCGTTTGGCGGAGTTAAATTATTCGTCAGGTGGCGTCGTCGACCGATATGAGTCTATCTATGCAGTCCTGGCACGATTTGCCATAGTGAACACGTTGTCGAAGCAAAAGTTGATGGATTTATTTAAAGCCAAAACGCTGGCTGGATGGGGTTTGCCTGGAGGGTTAAGTAACGTCGGGTTTTTCGATAAAGAGCAGGTTAAGTGTTTAACTCGTGTAAGTAATTTGCAACTGAATGAAATGTTTTTAACATGGCGTCCTGGTTTGAGGGTGCCTGTTTCCTGTATGTATTTTCGATACTGCTCCATCTGCGTCAGCGCACACAGGCATTACACTGTATTTCAGAATGAACTGATTGGCAGGTGTCCATTTCATTTTATTCAGCTTCGAACTAACTGTACTTGTTGTGGGGCGACTGTTGAATACAACTGGCATAGTAAACTATTGAGTCATCCATTTCGATGCGCTCACTGCGGTGAACCGCTAGGTATCCGACATGGAAACGTTGTTTTCTTCGATCTGCATTCGCTAGCGCGTTCTAATCGCATTGCGTGGGCGAGCGGAGATAAAACTGCCGTGCGGCCATTAAGCATCGGTGCGAATGAGGAGTGCCCTGGCTATGTCGTCTGTGGCTCCAGCGGAGGGGATTTCAATCAATGGCGTGCTATGGCGACCTTACCTTTGTATGGGCGCGATTGGAGTGATAGGAATTGGAGCGTCTGCGCTGGCTACGTTCAGGTTAGGGGCGCGCGAGTTAGGTCACTCCGCAATCAATGCGCGGTTGATGCCGTGAGCTCGCACTGTGAAATCGCCACCACCATGGTTCAATGCCTCAAATCAATTTTACGCAACCTGCGTAAGCGCTGGCATTTAGGGAGGTCTGTGAGTGTTCTGGGCGGCATCCAATGGCACCGTGAACAGGCCTATCGCATGCTATTACGACACTGGTATGGAATCTACAGTCAGTCGTACGGGCGGGTGGGCAGAAGGGAAAGGGAACACTTGATCTCAGTAATCAATCGATGGCTTCGCGACTGCGTTAATAGAGCTGATGCGTATGCAGTACCATTAAGTGTCACGGCATGGTTTTGCACGCACCAATTCTGCGACTGGGTTGTGGAATCTATAGAGACGATCGCACGTATGATTGATCGCCCATCATCTATACCGGATGCCTGCGTGCTGGAGCAAATACAGCATCCACGAAAATCACTGTGGCTTGTTGCGCTTATAGAACCACAATCATACATTTCTTATAGAGTACTTCATTACCAGCATTATTCTTCTTGTCTATCATCTGAAGAGGTCTGGTTTGGCTCATCTGATCAAGATTAGGTGTTTTAGCAATCGTGCTAATATAAAGTTATATGTTCAGCATTTTGCACGGTCAGCAATGTTGATCATTGTGTACGGTACCCTTAGGGCTATGATGTCTTGAGGTGAGTTATCTGAATTCAAATGGCTGAGGCTGTTAATATTTCCCTTTGCGGAGCCTAATATCGGCCCTTGATATTATTTAATGAGTACATGCCCCGCTTACGTTTGTGTGCTGATATCGTGGTCGCCACTTCAACATTCTTGAGGATTGGCTAATTCGCTCTCTTTTGAAGCTTTGGATGGAGGTATTAGTGAGGAGGCGCGGCTGTTCAGTAGAGCGCCTGCTTGAAAGTAGCCCATTACCGTACTCACACTACGGTGTTCAGTCATCGCCATCACTTCACCCAGCGGCACTCCCTGACGGCCGGCCTCGGTCACGAACCCTGAGCGCAAACTGTGCGCTGCCCAATCCCCTTCCAAGCCCGCCAGCTTTGCACGACGCTTAACAATCCGCGCTACCTGGTCGGCCGATAAGCCGCTTGGCCCGACCTTGTCACCTTTGTACATCCGCCGAAACAACGGACCTGACGCCGCGGGCGCAGCCTCTAGCCAAGCTGTTAGCGCTTCGGCCGCAGGTCCGCGGAGTGGTTTTTCTCGCCGAATCCCGCCGGTATCGGTTTTGGTTGTCCCCAGCGTATACAGCCAGGTGTCGGTATCCAGCTGGCGTACATCGCTAATTTTTAAATTCACCACTTCGGAACGCCGTCGGCCACCGCCGCTCCAGGCTAGCAGGAGGAGGGCGCGGTCACGCTGACCGCGAAGACCGTCGGTGCAGGTGGCCAGCAGCGCTTGTAGAGGCTCGAGCACGATGGCGGTCTTCTTGCGCACCGATAGCCCCTGACGTGACTGTGCCTTGCGTGCCTCACGTAGCAAGCTCTTAAGCGCTGGAGCTTCGGTGGGGCTATCCCAACTATTCAGTCGATGCCATTTACCGAGCACCGCCAGACGATGGCTGACGGTGTTGTAGGCCAGCGCGCCGGGCTTGGCTTTGACCTTTGCAGTGATGAGTGCAGCGTCGATGGACGCCGGCAATAGATGCGCCCATTCGCCGTTGGCTGTCGGGCGCGCAAGGTGATCAACCACAAATTGGACCGCCACGGCGACAGGCAAGGGCGCATCGCCAAGCACGTGTCCGTAGCGCAGTTGCAACCACGCCGACCAATAGGTGAGAGCGCTTCGGTAGCTGCGCACGGTATTGGCTGCGGTGCCGGCGGCAATAAAGGCAGCTGCCGCCTCCTGGGCGTTTAGTGCCAGAAAGTTCGGGTTCAGCGGCGTTTCGTCGACCAGCGATAACTGATCTGTAATATTTAATACGCTCAACGTATTATTAATCCATATTTTAAAAAATAAGGTCGGATAACATTCTATTATCAGACCTAATATAGCCCGAGGTGAACCATGGCAGTAGGGGTACCGGAAAACGACGTTTTTGCCGCCGCGGACGCAGTGTTGGCCCGCGGTGAGCGGCCGACGGTCGAACGTGTACGCCTGGAACTGGGTCGAGGTAGCCCGGCGCGAGTCGGCGGGCTACTGGATATCTGGTGGGCGCGTTTGGCCGAACGTCTGAATGGCGAAACGCGACTGCCGACATTGCCCGGTGAAGTGTCACAAGCCTTTGTTGCCGTGTGGCAACAGGCGATCCATTTGGCACAGGGCGTGGCTGAGCAGTCGTTGTCCGAACAACGTCAGGTTTTGGCCGCCGAACGCGAACGAGTCGCCTCCGTCGAGGACCAGGCTCGTCAGGACGCCGCGCTCGTCCGGCAACATGCGATGGCCGCCCAGGCAGCACAGCAAGTCAGCGAGATTCGTTTGACGGACCTGGAGCTGCTTCTGGAACAGCGTTCGACGCAGATTCAAGACCTGCAACAGCAGCGCGACAGCCTGCTGCGGGACTGCGGTGACGCGCGGCAGCACAGCCAGACCTTGCAGCAGGAGCTGCTGGAGTTGCGACTCAAGGTCGAGCAGGAACGCGTCGCGCAGGAGAACTACCTGCGCGGGGTCGAGGATCGTGCGCATCGTGAAGTCGATCGTGCCCGGGAAGAGAGCAAGCGCATGACCGCCCAAGTGAAGGAAGCAGGCAACCAACTGGAGCAGTTGCAGCAAAGGATTGAAGGTGCGCAGGCCGCGCTGGGTCAAGCCCTGCAGAACGCCGCAGCACAGCAGGCGCGTGGCGATACGCTGGAGCAGCAGTTAGTGCAACTGCGCTCATCACCGGTCAGCGAGCGCAAGACACGCGCGAGGAAACAGCCCGTGCCCAAGCCAGCGAAATAAGCACGCAAGGCTACATATTCAGCATACGGCGCTCTAGCTTAAACGGTTGGGAATGACACAACGCAAGGAATGTAAGATGGATGAATTGGGTTTCGCTAATGACCGACCGATCAAGGCTGCCGAGCAGGATCTGCTGGGGCGATCAGCTTTTGCTAAAAACCTCGCGGCGGCGATTGTCGGTTGGAAAAACCAAGAGAGCCTGGTGATTGCCCTGACGGGGCTTTGGGGCAGCGGCAAGAGTTCGATCAAGAATCTGGCCATTCAGGAGTTAATCGCCACGCCACAGCTTGAAGTCATCGAGTACAACCCTTGGGAGTGGACTGGCCAGGAGAAACTGAGCGCGTCGTTTTTCGATGAGGTCTCGCGCGCCATTCGGCGAAAGGACAAAAGCAAGGACGGCAAGAAACTGGCCAAGGTCCTGCGCCAGTATGGGCGCAGGATCAATGCCAGCGCGGAATTGGTTGACGGAATGACCCGCTACCTACCGCTATTTCTCGGTTCGGCACTGGTAACGTCCTACCTTGGCACTTGGACGACGAATCCCACCGTGCAAATACTGATGACCTCGCTCAGCGGTGTCTCCGCCCTGGCGGCACTTCCTGCTGTGCTAAAAAAGGCTGGCAAGTTCTTGGTCGACCGGGCTGAAAGCCTGGATAAGTCGGCCAAGGAGGCTGAGCTTACGTTGAGCGAAATCCGACGTGAAATCAGGGCGCTGCTGGCCAAGCGCGAGCATCCGCTGTTAATCGTGATGGATGACATAGATCGGCTTTCGTCGGAACAAATAAAGGCATTGTTCCAGCTGGTTAAGGGTAATATGGACTTCCCGAACGTGGTGTTTTTGCTGCTGTTTCAGCGGGACATCGTCGAGCAGGGCCTGGAACGTGCGGGCTTCAAGGGGGGCGAATATCTGGAAAAGATTATCCAGGTCCCCTTCAGTGTTCCCGCGATGTCCAATGAACGCTTGGAGTCAGTGTTGTTCAAAAGACTGGATGCAATTCTGGCCAGCGAACCACAACTGAGCGAGCACTTTGATAGCGATTACTGGCGCGGAATGTATCGCAAAGGCATGCGACCGTTTTTTCGCAGCTTGCGTGATGTCTACCGCTATACCTCGACCTTGGCTTTTCACTGCAGACTGATGCGTGGTGCGGATGTCGCGGAAGTCAACGCAGTAGACCTGTTCGCGCTCGAGTGTTTGCGAACTTTCGCCCCGGCTAGCTATGAAGCGCTGCCGCGTAACAAGGAAGTGCTCACCAGTGGCGGCTCACGCCGAGGTGACGATCAAGCCGCCAAGTCCCAAATAAGAGCGCTGATTGACGGTATCGTGGCATTGGCGCCGCAGGATCACCGGATTGCGGTCGATCAGATCATCCAGCAGCTGTTTCCAACGCTGGATTGGGTTTACAGGAACAGGGCATACGCTGGCGGTACACACGCACGCTGGTTGCGTGAGTCTCGCGTATGCCGCGCTGAAATATTCAATCGCTACTTCGAGTTGGCGCTGCCCCTCGACGACATACCGAATTCGCTGATTCATGCCCTGATGCTTCTGTTGCCTGACAATGCCGGGTTCTGTGACGAGTTGCGGCGGCACACTAAGGATCAGCAAAACGCCATTATAGATAGGCTCGAATCTCGTGTAGACGAGTTTCCCCTCGAGAATTCCGACGCCGTGATCGTAACTCTGCTGAATGCCGGGGAAGTCGTCGATGGCGAGGAGCTGTCAATGTTCTCCTTCCCTGGGGCCGTGCGGGTCTTCCGCCTGCTGTTGTTCTTTCTGCAGCGCCATGAGGAACTGCGGGTCCGAAGTGAATTGTTGCTGAGCGCGTTCGAACGGGCCAAAGGTTTTGTCGTTGTCGAGCGCCTGCTAATGTCAGAAGCGTCGGCGCGTAGCGATTCAGAGGCTACTGATCTGGATGAGGCCGGCTATGAAAACCTAAGACAAATGTTCGTGGTGAATTTGCTCGCCTATGCGTCGCAGGACCCGGACGCCTTTATCGCGCATTGGAACTTCGTTTCTTACATTTACCGATTGAATCGTTTTGCTGAAGGCGCTGGGCGCGAGTGGACCCAGAAACACGTAACGTCCGTCGCGCGATTCATTCAATTCGCCGAGGCGGTTGTGAGCAAAAGCACGGGGTACTCTGAGAACTCAGTGTCTGAACACTATTTTGTTCGAACCGGTAGCCTTGAAGATCTATTCGGTATCGAGGCATGTAAAGGGTGGATGGATAAGGTCGATCGAGCTTCGCTCAGCGGCAAACCACTACAGGCCATCGATTTGGTTGCAGAGGCGCTGGGAAGGCATGAGCGGGGAGAAAAATCCGATTACGATTAATCGGAGCAGTCGTTGGACCTGTGATTTAGCCCGAGAGCGTGGGGGAGGCGGCAGGGAGTTGAAGACTTCCGAATCGCGATGTTTGTATTTAGGTATGTGAATGGATCAGCGAATGACCAAGGAAATTGAGCGAAGCGTTGAAGGCATACACCAAGAGCTGAAAGGGAGTGAGCTGGATTTTTACAGGAAAGATGATGACAAGTCGCTGAAGTACCTCGTGCGCAGCATCAGCACTCGTTTGACCGAGTACCTGAACACTCAGGAGAGGCGCCAAGAGGACGAGGCCTTCGATGTCAGGTGGTCCTTGGGGGTCATCGGCTGTGCCGGCATCATCCTTGCGATCATGCGATCTGCAAGCAGTGACATTGAGTGGTTCAGTCAGCATACATTGGCGTTGCGGTTGTGGGCGGTGGCGTTGAGTATGATTTTCGTCGGTGTCTCGCTGGAGCGCTCGACCTTGGTCAGGTCGTTGTGGCGATTCTCGGTCACCAAATTTCTGCTTTCGCTGATCTTATCAGGGACCATCTTTTATGCTCGGGGAAAGGCGGCAGGCTTCGTCAATGGGGTCTTTCACGTCGATGCGACGGCATTCCCAATTACCTTGGTCATGACCACCGGACTGGTGTTGTTCAAGCTTTTGGTACCTTTTGCCTTGGTGGTGGCCGGGATGGCCGCCGCTGCGCATTTTTTGTCCGTGCTGGCCTGGCTTAAAGACAAACATGTCGGTAGCAATCCTTTTTCGGCAGTACCGCTGTACTCATTGTTGTTCATCGGGGTTTCCGGGGTGATCCTGTTCTTTGGGCTGAGTTGGTCTGGAGGGCAATTGAACGACAGCCGATTACCGGAGAAGGTGTATCTGATGGCGCATGCGCTGGATTTTAATCATTCGCATGAGTGCGCAAACGTCGACCCGGCGCGCCCGGTGGTGTTTCTGGGCAGTACGCAGGAATCTGTGCTTGTAGCGCCTTATGGCCTGGAGGATTTTGACTTTGGGACCTTCTTTGAGGCATCAGTGAGCGTGCCCACCGACTTCACCCGAGAAAAATGCGATTACGAACCACCGGTGGTAAGTCATTGAACGGGTGGAAATGAAAAACCGAGAGTGTAGGCTGGCCACCGAAACCACCAGTTGCACTAGGAAAATGCGACATGAATGATGATCTAAAAGCTCAAAGCAACCCCTTTTCAACTGGTGGTGGTGGGGTTAACTTCGAAACTCGTGTGCAAGCTGCATTTGCAGTGGTGTTGCTGGCAGGCTCGCCTTTGCCTTGCCTACCGCCCAGTGCAAAAGCGCAGCAAATCAAGTTCCAGAACAAATACGAAGGAGTCCAGACCGATGACTTTGTCGTCGTCGCCGGAGACGCGCACAGCCGTGTGAGCAGGCTTTACGCGCAGGTTAAGCACGAAATTACGATCAGTGACGCTGAAGATTCAATGTTTGCGCAAGTGGTAAAGGGGGCTTGGGCGGATTTCACCAGTGATACCTTCGATCCGCAATACGATGCGATTGCGTTGATCACAGGGCCACTCCCCAAACTCGATGTAAACCATACATTGCCCGTACTTGAGTGGGCTCGGTACTCCTCTAACGCGGATGAATTCATCCGTAAATCTCAGGCCAAAGGCTTCACCAGCAAGGCCAAGCTCGAACGGTTACGCATCTTCAAAAGCCAATTGCAATCAGCCAACGGCGGTCAGGAACTCAGTGATCATCAGCTGTGGAGCTTTCTAAAGATCTTTTACTTGCTCTCCTATGACGTTGACGCCAAAGCGTCTGTGGTGGCGAGCTTGCTGGGGGCGTTGATCCAGTGTCATTCGAGCCAGTCTCCCCATCTGGTCCTGGCGAAAGTCATCACGACGGTGCAGGAATTTAACCAGAACGGGGGTACGCTTACCCTTGATAATGCACAGCCAGAGCTAGCGGCGTTATTCGTCAGACCTGTTGCACTTGAACTTGATATCGACATTGAAAGGTTGCGCGATCGAGGCGAACGTATCGTTTCCGGAATATCAAACTCGATCAACGGGACGCATATTCATCGGGATGAGCAGTTGGCTGCTATCGCCGGTGCTTATCATCCAGGTGGCTTCCTTTTCGTGACAGGGGGGAGGGGCGCCGGCAAATCAGGTGTCGTCAAAGATTTCGTGTCCGACAGACTTCAAGACACGGCCGTATTTTATCTTCGCGCAGAAGATCTCGATAAGTCCCACCTAAATGACGTTTTCACTGCGTTCGGTATGCGTTCAACCCTGAGTCAGATTTCCGGGCAGTTAGCGTTGTTGAGTAGCAAGGTTTTGGTGATCGAGTCGGTGGAGAAAATCCTCGAACTCCATCATCAATCCGCATTTATTGATTTACTCAACTTCATCAAGGGGCAACAGGGCTGGACCATTATTGCCACCGGCCGCGATTATGCGTATCAGCAACTGACTTTCAACTATCTGCAGCCAAGCGGCATTGCTTTCAGCAGTATCAACATTGAAGGCTTTTCGAAAGATCAGATAGGCCAGCTCAGTGAACAAACCCCAGAGCTAAACGCCCTGATTTCAAATGAATTGCTCTTCGACATTCTGAAAATTCCGTTTTTCATCGACTTGGCGGTGAGAGCGATTGGTAACGGCGCGCATTTTAATCTGCAAGATACAGAAGCAGAGTTTCGGACCATTGTCTGGGACTCGGTGATTGCGAAAAACACAGAACGCAAGGCAGGCATGCCAGGCAGACGCAAAGCCACGTTCATTGCCGTGGCTAAGCTGCGCGCCAAACGGATGGTCTTCGGGGTGAGGGACGTTGATTTCGATGCAGAAGTTATTGCCAAGCTGGAAGAAGACCATCTGATTTACCGAGACCCGCGTACTTCGCTGATCAGCCCCAGCCACGACGTTTTGGAGGACTGGGCGCTGGAGGAGTTCATTGAGGGCGAATACATTGACAGCGGAGGGCAACCAGCAAATTTTCTGGCCGCCATCGGCAATGAACCCGCAATCAACCGCGGGTTTAGGCTGTGGCTGCACCACAAATTGAAGTCTCGCGGAGGGCTGAACGGCTTTCTCGAAACGATACTCACAGATAAGGGCATCGAAAATTATTGGAAAGATGAGGCGATTGCGGCCGCCCTGCAATGTCCGAACCCCCAAGACTTTTTAGTCTCACTCAAGCCTCTGCTACTACAAAACAAAGAAGACATGCTGATCCGCTTCTTCTTCATATTACGGATCACCTGTCACTGCCCCGCTGAAGGAGACAATGTCCCGCTTGGCATCGATGAAAAGACTGGACTGGCCAAAGCATTGCTCTTAAGGCCCTATGGGGATGGGTGGAATGCCTTGGTTGATTTTACCTACGCCGCCAGGCAACAGCTGGCCGAGCCGACGTGTATCCAGGCCGCTGAAGTGCTGAGCACTTGGTGCGAACAAATAAATATCTGGGAAGAGCTTCCCGAAGGCTCCCAATGCGTCGGGCTGCTAGCGCTGTTTCTGCTTGAACGCATCAAGGATGACTATCGGCGTGACTCACTCAGGAAGAAAATTCTTAAAGTTTTATTGAAAGTCTCGGCAGCGGTCGAGCAAGACTTTATTGCCATGGTCGAGCGCGACGTATTCCGGTCCAAGAAGCGCTCAGAGCGACCGAGCTACGTGGACGAGCTGATTCAGTTGGCGCTGCTGGGGGATGCTACGCCGATGCTATGCATGCGTAGCCCAGATCTCATCATCCGCTTGGCACTGCATGAATGGATGAGGGAAGAGCCTGAGTGTGACCCCGCATGGCCCATGTCGCGTCATCGACTGGATGTCGAGGAGTCCTATGGCCTAGATGTCGAGCGGGGTTTCTCACCTGCCAGCGGTGGCAAGGGCCCATTCAAATATCTGTTGATGCATCACCCTAGAAAGGGCTTGGATTTCATCATCAACTTGTCCAACGTCACTGCACAAAAGCATGCTGAGTCAGAGTTTGGGCCCCGATCTGAACTGAAACCGGACTTCGGCTTTACCCAAGAGATGGAGGTCGAGCAAGTTGAACTGCAACTGGCTGATGGGCATCGCGTGCTTCAGTATGCTTCCCCGCATCTCTGGAAAGGCTACAGGGGGCATTCCACGTTACCGGGCGTACTGCAATGCGCGATGATGGCTTTGGAGAACTGGCTATTTGCGTGGGTTAACGCCTGCACGGAAGAGCGTGAAATTGTTTGGCTGTATGACTACCTACTACGGTCGAGCAATTCGGTAATGCCGACTTCCGTTCTAGCCTCTGTTGCGGTTGCCTGTTCTAGTAAGGTGGGGGCCTCGGCGCTACCCCTCTTAAGAAATTTCCGGCTTTATAGCCTGGATTTGCAGCGTAAGGTCCAGGAGATGGGCGGCGCCGAGATGAATTGGTTTGGAACCATGATGCATCGCGACGTGATGGCGAAATTTTACGCGGAGGAGCGCAGAGAGGCTGCTCTTCGGCCATGGCGCGCAGAGACGCTGGAAGAGTTACTGGTCAAGTTTCAATTCCATGAGAGCTTACGGGGCGAGGCTGTGCTGATAGTCGACGCTTTCATCGCCGAGGCGGAAGTTAGCAAGGACACTAATTTACGGTTCATGATCCACCGTGTGGATACTCGCACTTGGGAAGCGGTAGAAGACCGGAAGAACAATCGACTAATTCTACAATCAAGTGCTGCATTGCCTGAGGACCTTCTGCAGGTTCAACGTGAGTTCAATGACAAGCATTCGTACGATTCGGTGGTTCAGCGATTGTACGTATGGTCCAGAAAGGCGTTCGACGACCTCAGCCCCGACACCGCGCGTTATGCCACCTACCAGGATGCTGTAGCGGAGGCGCGAGGGCTCTTTACTGCGCTTGAGACAGGGAAGGTTCTAGGTTTTCAAAGTATGGCCGTCGGCGCTATCACGACCACGGCAGCTGTTTGCATTCGAGACGCTGGGGCCGAACTGTCAGCCGAAGACAAAGAATGGTGCTTTGAGATCATCCTCGACACAGTCTGCATGCATGCAGACAATCTAGAAGATCACTCTGCTGTTGATGCGACGGATCAGTATGGTGCGGCGGCGTGCGCATTCGTGCTGGCCAAAATATTCGAGTTTGATTTGCATGCTGAAGACGTGGAAGTTTTGGAATATGTAATCGTCACCGCATTGACTCATGCCAATTTGCATGTATGTGCGTCCGCCGCGAAAGGGGTAAGGACCTACCTTTGGCCAAGCAACTATGACTTTGCCTCCCGCTGTCTGGCTGGGGCAGTGGAGCATGCTCGCTTCAGGATGGAAACGGCGAAAACTAGCAGGCATAATCATTACGGCGGCGATGTTCCCGCTCAGTCGCGTGAGGATTGGAGCGAGACGATTGCTCGATTCAGGGATGAAATATTGGCAGGGCATTTCCCGTTGAGTGTCGAAGACTGCTCGCTCGAAAGCCATGCTCCGTGGCTAATTCATCTGCCCATGTTGCTCATTCCTTACAACAATCAGGAAGAAGACCACATTCGGCTACTTAAGAAAATCGTCGGTTTTGTTTACGAGGATCAATACCGGGAGTCGCGGCAAGGTAGCCAGGAAAAAATACACTACGAGATAAAGAAACAAATTCAGGACTGCTTGGCAGAGCATGTGGTGCATTCAAAACATAGAAATTTCGAGCCGGTGCGCGAGGTTTTGCGTGCCGGGTGCTCGAAAGCTCCCACCTTTACTTACCTGGTCAAATTAGCCTTTGATATTGCCATGGAGAAGAAGAGCGATTTCGATGCGATTTGGACGTTGTGGAGGGTACTTGCACCTGGGATACACGCCATTGCGGCGACAGAGGTCAATGATCCCTACGCTGGCCACCAGCATGATTTGAATACTTTGCTTCGGGGCATGCTTTATTCCGACAGCCATTGGCAACGCCACCCCAGCGAGACTGCGTGCCTTCAGGTTGGCGCCTGCGATCTTTTAGACTTTGTACGGACCTCGGGGCATAACAGTCACGTTTTCGAGGCGCTCAGTTCATTGATGTACAACTTCCATGAACTGTTTTTTGAGGATGGTATTTTCATCTTGGCGGAGAAGTTTTCAGCCGATAATGCGATTATTTCCCGACAGCTAAATACGGCTTTCTATCTCGAAATGTCCATGGCTCGTTACTTACAGATTGAGAACAGAGCAGCGTTGACGCGCAGCATGTACAACGCTTTTCTAGGACTGCTTACCGGCTTGGTAGAAACCGGTTCCGCGAGGGCTTACTACTTGCGGGAAAATCTGATCAGGACACGAAGAATTTCTTTTTAGAAAATGGTCATCCAACGCTCCTCCCGCAGTGATCAGAGACCCAGCGGGAGATGTCGTTGCCGGAAGAGCGCGAAGTGATGCGCGCCCGCCAGGAAGAAGCCAAGCGCCGCGCCGCCGAAATCGCGAGTAACGCTGCGCGGCGGGCCGCGAAAAGGGCATAAGGTTTGTTCGAGCGTATGCCCACCACAGGCCGCAGCGACTACCTAGACCGCAAACAGATCGTCGGTATTAAGGTGCGTTACGCGCCACGAACTGGTGCGTTACTGGTCCCAATGAAGAATGCCTGTGACCAGATTATGGGCCTGCAGGTGATCTTCCCGAACAAGCAGGAAGACACCGGCCGCGACAAATCCTACTGGCCCTACGGCGGTGGCACCGGAGAGTGGGCCGACATCGATGATGTGCGCGTCATGAAGTGGCTCGCGCAGCAGTACAACCTGCGTGTGAAGTCCTCGCATGTGATTGAGGCCGTTAGCGTGGTAGTGCACGACCACACCTTTCACCCGGTGCGCGAGTAATGCGCTACATTTTGTAGGATCCTACTCACATTAGTCTGTAAGCGTCCGGGGAAGTCATCTACCCGATCCCTGCGATGTCGGGCTTTGGTCAGGCCTCCGACGCGGCCAATCTTCAACCCGATCAGTTGGGCGATGTTCTGGCGCTGGGCTTGTACCAGGTCGCCAAGGGTCACAATGGACTCATCCAGAATGATAGGGTTGCGAGTCAGCTCCCGCACCGCTCGGCACTGCTCCAAGGATTCGTAGGGCTGTTCAAAGCACACTGTGGGGGCGTCCGCGCTGTTCATCACGGCGATGGCCTCTGCAACCGTCCAGGCACGATTGACATCGAAGGTGATGACCTCTCCGGGAAGGCGTTGGTCGAGCAGGCGTCGGATCTGAGCCACATCCTCCTCTACCCCGATGCCGACCTTGCAGGAGTGGGTGCGATAACCTTCACTGCGAGCGAGGGCAAGATGGGTCGCCATCTGCTCTGTATCGTCGGTGGGGATGCTGCTTTGCAGGGCTATCGACGCCTGGAGCCGGCCACCCAGCAATGCATATACCCGCAGCTGGCAGTGCCTGCCGAGGATGTCCCAGCATGCAGGTCGATTGCGGCTTTCACGTAGGGGTGGCCCGGTAGCATCACGGGTTGCGACATTTGAAGCTAGCCTAGCCCGATTTTATGCGTCGCGCATGTAGCATGCACCGAACTGATCAGGTCGTTCGGCAGGTCCTCCAGCGTAAGGTATCCAGATAGTAAATTTTCCGCTGTCACCTAGCAGAATTAGGCAATTGACGTCAGGGGGTGAGTATCTAAAACACGTTTACCACTCTTTTCTCAAGTAACTTTTCCAAGGTGTAGGGTCGATTTCGGTTGTAAGTTTTAACACATCGCAAAATCTATCGAAATCAAATAGTTCATAGCTTTCAACAGCTCCCACCTTTATCGCTTGTCGCGCAGCTTCAATAGCGGGCTGCGAGAATTTTTTTGAAGTTGAAACGTATATGCAGTTTTTACCATTTTGAAGGATAGTTGCCCCTAGAAACTCTCTAATGCCAGCGACTCCTTCAATATGATCAAGGCTTTTCCGACGTTTGACCTGTACTACTGTAGGACTGTCGGCGTTAACAAGGATTAGGTCGATCCCGCCGTCATGTGATCTTCCAACATGTTCTACGTCGCATGAGTAATGTTCTCGAAATACTGACTGGACGAGCTTCTCCATGTTGCGGTCATGGATATGTATTACATCGTCGAAACTAACTGCGAGATGCTTTCTAAGAGCTTCGATAGGCACTTGTTTGGACGAAAGGTCATAGCTTTTTAATATGGCGCTTTCCATGGCGAATGACCTTGCATCAATGCCGATAGTAGTTAGTTTATCGCATCTGATACGCCACCACCCGCAGTTACTACATTGTTTTACGTTTTCTTGGATGTCAAATTTTCCGCCATCAAGCCAATCAGGGTAGGTTAGCTGGTGATCCGTATGAACAACTTGGGTATGGATCTTGCAAAATGGACAAACGCCGTCTTTTTTTCTATCGAAGAATAAATCTTCGTTCTCATCAGGTGCTCTTCCTCTGTCCTGATGACCTCTTTGAGGAATTGTCTCGCTGTAATCTAGTATCTTCTTCATGTCATTTAACTCAGCTGTTGAATGGTTCCGCGTTTTCAAATGTTATTTGGGAATTATTAATACCTGCAGCGACGTCGCGGTTCAACCCGACAATTATCTTCATTCATCACACAAGCGATAGAGGTGACGCCGGAACCGTAAGCTCAAGCACCCCCGACCATGCGATATAAACTTCCCGTCAGATGTAGATCAATCAATCTTGCCAACCAACCTCGACCAGCAGCTCCAACGCCTTCATGCGCAAACGGATCGCGGTCTTCGAAACGTTAAAATAATCGCTCAGGGAATTGCATACAGCATGAAACTGGATGACGTTGTCCCTCTGACTATCCAGATAAAGATGGCCGTGACCACGGTTTCGGATGCCAAGATGCTGTAGTAACAACCCAAACGCAGCCTGAAAATCCTCTTTAGGCATCAAGAGACATGACGCGAACGTATTTGCTTGCCACTCCAACCGCTCAACTTCCCCTCTAGGGATGGCGATAAGCTGGCTCTGGTCGATGTCCTGGGCTCGGATGGCTTCTCGTGTCATGTAGCGCTTATGGCCCAAAAAGTGATGCCCCAACTCATGGGCGAGTGTGAACCGGGCCAAGTGGGATTGGCTATCTGCCCCGAAGATTTTGATCTCAAGCGGGTTGAACGTGATACTACCGAGGGCTGTGCCCGAGTCCTCAATGAAGCTCACAGAAAGTCCACTGACATCAGCTTCCCTGGACACTAGCTTAGTAAGATCGACCTCTCCCCGGATGTATAAAATGGATTTCAAAGCCTGCTGCGCCAAGCTATCTATTCTGTTCCGTGAAATGAATGCGACCCTGGGTGTTGCGATAATCATGGGCTGACGAATCAGACTCAGATCGCTTTCTTCAAAAGCGTTCTCAAGGTCGAGGCCTTTCCAGATGCCTTCCCAACCATCCGTAAAGCCAGCAGGAGTTACAGCATAGGCGCTATAAACGGTAGGTCGAAAATCCGTCTGGGTTAGGGCATATTCGATCTCTGCGCGCTTCCGGGCTCTAGCGCTACGCGCCCCGGCTAGCAGCGCGCGAGGAAGCTCCCATCGAAACTCAGATTGATCGAAGTAACGCAAGACACCAAAGCCTCGATTTCGAGCAATGTTGAACGTGCCGGACTGAAAAGCACTCGCGGAAGCAAAAATACCCTTAGCGTTGAAGCCGGCCACTTGGTTGATCTTTGATCCGAACTCTTCGATGTCCCCCACAGGTACTTTTCCGCTGTAATTCTTGCATTCGATGAGCACAAGCAATGATGGGATCTCGAAGCCAGGCAGAAACACTTCGACAGAAATGTCAAAAACGATGAAATCCTCCCGGTCGCGCGAGTAGTAACCCTTCTTCCTAAAAATATTGCAGCACTCAGGTCGGAAGAAATAGAAGCGACCTTCATTGATCTCACGAGACAGAAATTCAAAGACCAGCTCCTCGAAACGGTCGCCCTTGGCATAGGTACTAAGCGCTTCAATTTCCATACGTGGGGCGGGCTCCTGGTTGCGGGGTCTGAACGTCAGTCGTAGGCGAATGGACGGTGCTTTAAAGCGGGCGCCACATTGTTACTCTCGGAAGGGAACAGTGGCTGATTTGTTCGCGTAGCGCATTATCGGGCGTTCTCGACTGCCCGTTAATCAAGTAGAAGCAGGAGGGCGCACCAAAATAAGGCTGAGTCGACAACGAACCAGTTGGCTTATAGCATCAAGCAAACCGGCTACCAAAGCGCCATCTAGCGGAACCTCTGCCAAGGAACGTCGAACGTGATCACCAAAAGGGTGATAGATCACAGGTTGATTCAGCAGTATCATTTCGGTACCTGCAAGGGGCAGCGGGCGGTAGATGAGGCTATAGCTGGCGTAGGCGCATAATCGCATCGGTGATGGCTCGTGCATTGTTGTCCAGCGTTTCCATGGCACCCATTGCGTTAGCGGCGACACTTTCCACTCCATTCTCTGAGATCCATTTAGTCACTTCTTCAAGGGCCGCTGCTAGGGCGTGCTGGTTGTGCAGGAGCAATGTGAGAGTGTCTGCTGTGGCTATGTTGGCTTCAGAGTTATCTGGCATGAGGGGCATCCTTGAGTAACCGGTGTGGGAAGACTAGCTGAATACGCCGCTGGCTGGAGTTACTTCTTGTCGCCCATCAAACCTGGTTGTCTATCGTCATCACTCGAATGGTCAACGCGGTAAATCTACCTGATACGGAGGATGCCCCTGAGTAGAGCTCGTCCTGTCGTTATAGCGGCTGACTTTGAAGGGGGAGGGGTTAAAGGTTTTGTGGGAGGAGTACGGATGTACTCCTTTCGGAAATTGCCAGACTTGAGTGCGGTACTGAGCTGGTGACACGCCGTCTGTGCTGCGGCGTAGTGCACATCGCACGCGTATACTTAAAAGCGACCTCAACACGTTGAGCGCTTTGGTTGCTGCGCTGGAGAGATCATCTGCCCGCTCATCCGCTGCGGTCAGCAGGGCTTGCAGGGCGTCTGCACGGCGTTAAGGTTGAAGTCTGGCAGCGGCTTTCCGGCAATCGGATCAAACATAGCGCTGCGATACCTAAACGGGCACTTTTTTCGATCACTGCGCTTGATGACGATGTATCGGTTTTCGCGGTGAAACGGTATAGGTATGTTTTCAGTAGGCATGGGAACACCTCGAGACTATAGATTGCTACAAAATTAAAGGCGGGATTAGCATGCATAGGGATCGCATCGTATTAATTGGCTGCGTGATGCTGTTTTGTTCAGGTATTGTTTGGGGCGGCCTTACAGTTAATATCAAATTTCTTAAAGTTGAAAGCTTGCACGACTTGTTCGAGATATTTGGCGCGATTGCAACAGTCGCTGCAGTTTATATCGCCGCCACTTGGAAGAAGCAGTTAGTCTCAACTAGAGATTATGAGCTTGCTCGAAAAACAGCAGTATCCATCGTGAGATATAAAGAAAGCGTTATCGGAGCTTGGGAAGCTGCCAGCGATTGCCTAGTGCAAGAAAAAAGCGGGAAAACTATCGACTCTAGAACGAGAGAGATATTAACAGCTATTTATAACTCCCAACTTGAGCTGGATCAGCAACGTCGTTCCGAGATACAGGAGCTAGTAGTTGAATGTCGTGCAATATGGCGAAATGGGATCGATAAAAATCTAGCCAGAGCTTTTGCTTTTGAACAGTTGTGTTCTAACTGCACAAAAACCTATCTTGTAATGATTAGGCCGGACAATCCAGTAAATTCCATTGTTGCGCGGTATTCACTCATAAAATTCAGAGAAGGATTATCCGAAAAAAACATCAACAATCGTGATGATGCAGAGTCGTATGTCGATAGTCTATTTTCCCCTGTAGATAACAAACTTGATGAAAAAATGAGGTAACTCAAGCCGCTCTTTACATGATCTCGATGATACGCTGGCCAGCAAGGGGGGGGACCGCGTTGCCGGTCATGTGCATTGTCAGCCGGTGGTTGCCCGGTCGCAGTTTGTCCCTCGGGAACGACTGCGCGGCCATGGCCTCGTTGGCGGTGATCATACGCATCCGGTCTCCGTCGACCACGGCCCATGGCCCATGGCCCAGGGTCGTGATAGTGCCGATCGGGGGGGGCCAAGCTGCGGCCGGTGAGGCCTGACTCGGAACCGTATAGGGCATCACGAACCTGTCACCGAAAACCGTTCCCGGCTATTCTTTACGCGGGTCAGCGTCGATTCGGTGCGACCTAGCTTGATAATTGGCGACGACTTGCCGGCGTTGAAGTCGATAATCTCGCTGGCCGGCACATGCTGGAGCTGCAAGTGGAGCGGAGCCTTGCTGCGAGAGCAGACCATGAAAAGGCGCACCCGATGTTGAGGCACACCGAGGTCGGCGCAGTACACGAGATGCGGGGCAAGCGAATAGCCCAGGCGCTGCATCGCATCGGCCCAGTCCGGGTACAAAATCCAGTCCATGAACTCCGGCACGTTCTCGATGATGGCAAAGCCGGGCCGGTTCATCAGCGTTTGCCACCGGCGCCCGGGCTGTCGAGCGCGAGTTGTCGTGCTGTGGGTTGCCTGATGCCTGGCCGCGCGCCTTGGTGTGGCACTACCAGCATGGAGAGGCCAGCATCACGTCATGCTTTGGTAATTGCGACCAGTCAGCCTGATGCAGGTCCTGGCAGACATGCTGGGTCTCTGGGTTGTTCTTGGTTTGCCACTCGACGGCGGCAGGCCAATGGCTAGCGGCCAAAAGGACGTTGAGGCCGGCGTCTTTTCCGCCACGTGCCCATCCGCCAAAACCAGAAAACAAATCAATTACTGTGAGCATAGGGAGTCCTTGCCGGGCCATGCCCGGGTAGCTAGAAGCGAGGGGGGGTGGCGAAAGGAGAGCATATTGCTATGATCAGCGCTCGACCAAGCGTCATCCATGGAGTTAGGAAATGGCAAAGAAGAAGAAAGCATCTGCACCTGTCCCTTCGGTTAGGGAAGGCAGTGCACGGCCACATGCGGAGTTAGTAAATAATGGCGTTCATGTTTTTGTGGATGACCAAAATCTGTTCTGGGGGCTGCTAAATGGCGGGCAAAGTCGTGCTTACAGAATTGATTTTGGGCGTCTGTTGCTTGCTGCTGCGAAAGATAGTTCCGGTAAGGCAAGATTTGTGAAAAGCGCGTACATAGCCGGGGTAATCCCAGATGAGGATTCATTCTGGACGGTGGTGGAAAAGCAGGGCTTCGTTATAAGGCGCGGTTACCTGAGTGGCAGTCCTGGGCAGCAGCGTTCAAAGCAGGATGATGCCTTCCTGATCACAGAAATCACATCTTCTCTATACGAACAAGATGGTCCCTCGACGATTGTTTTGGTTGCTGGTGATGCGGACTATGTGCCGCCTTTGATAAGGGCAAATGAAAAAGGTTGGCGAGTCGAGGTGGCATTTATCGACAGGGGGCTGTCCTCATCTCTGGACCCCGTTGTACATGAGTTCAGAACAATGTCGTCAGCGGGAATTCAGCTTCTTCCAAAGAAGTAGAATTCTGGCTAGAGGTGCCTCTTCGGTGAAGATCGTTAGGGTCAGGCCGCCTGGCTGTCAAGCTTCGGCGGCCACTCCGTAAATCCGACTGTTGGTGCTTTCGTCTTCGGGTTGATGATCGGCTTACCCTTGGCACCCACCAGCACGGCCTTGGCCCTGATCCGCATGTCGCGGCACCTCAGGGTTTTGCGGGCCAGCTCAATGAACTGCTCGGCATACTGCGGCGCGTCGAACAGCGGCGAGAGCTGGCGGATCGTCCCCCATGATCTTCTCGGTGCGCTTGGCGACCAACTCCAGCCATTCGGCCTCAGGGATCGGCTCGACGCCGCCGGCGCTTTCGGGTTCTTCCGGGTGCCGGCCGTTTTCTCGCGAGCCTCGGTCTTAGCGACATCGAGGATCATTCCAAACACTGCAAAGGTGCTCATGGGTATCTCCAGGCGTGCGCCTGCCTCGCCGGCTGGCGTGATTCGTTGATATGGGGTATTACGGTTGACCGGCATGCAGCCGGATCAAGGAGAGGGCAGATGTCTCAAAAAGCTAAAATCATTGCGCTGGAGCATGTTGTATTTCAACTTCTGAAAGAGCTTGAACTAAGAGGCGGTATCAGTTCTGACATGATCTTGAATAGCGCTCTGGGATCAATAAAGAACAATGCCTAATAAATGCGCGGAGGCATTTAGTCATTTTTCAGTCGAGAAAACGCAGCATGTCTATTACGGTGGTTAAGGCGACCGGATGGTTTCTGCGATTGGGATAATAAAGATAGAACCCTGGGAATGCTGGGCACCAGTCAGCGATGACTCGTTCCAGATACCCGGCGGCAATATGCCCAGCAACTTCCTGTTCAAGGGCAAATGCTATGCCAACATGCGCCAACGCCGCTTGTACCATCACTCTTGCATCATCGAGTATCAGCGGGCTGTTCACCGCTACAGAGAATATCTGGTCTTTTTTTTGAAATTCCCACTTGTAAAGCTCCCCAGAAAAACTCTTGCGCCACCCGATGCAACGATGGTTGAGCAGATCCTCAGGATGTTGCGGTTTTCCATAGCGTCGAAAATATTCAGGAGTTGCAACTATGGCGAATCGTTGGTCCGACGTGACGCGCACGGCCCTCATATCATTTTGCAGGTCCTTGCCAAGCCGGATGCCGGCGTCAAACCCCTGCTCGACGATATTCGTGAACTGCTCTTGCGCCACAATTTCCAGCGAGATGCCGGGATAGTCGCTGGCCAGTCGGCGCATCTGCGGGACTATGACCAATTCTATGGCCGTTCGCGGCGCACTGATGCGAACCAAGCCATGCGGCTGGTCGCGAAACGCGTTGAGCCCCTCTAATGCGGTTTCGATATCGGTAAACGCCGGGGCTAGTTTCCCTAACAAATACGTGCCTGCTTCAGTCGGTGACACGTTGCGCGTGGTCCGGCTCAAGAGGCGAATGCCCAACTGCGCCTCAAGCTCACGCATCGCGTGACTAAGGGTTGGCGGTGTAACGCCAAGCTTGGCGGCAGCTCGTCTAAAACTGTGCTCTTTGGCGATGGTGACGAAGGCTACCAGCCCAGGCAATTCGGTTTTCTTCATTTGATTGATATAAATAATCTAATAGTGAAGTAAATTTCCAATGGTTAGTCACATAATCCATAAAGTCCTAGGATGGTAACTCGTTTAATTTCACGGGTTCAATGCCATGACTAAGCACGTAGATTCTGCTCGCACTGCCGGGCGTAAACATCTTGAAGGCAAACTTGAAGGCAAAGTAGTACTGGTGACCGGCGGGGGGACCGGTATCGGGCGCGCTGCCGTGTTGGCCTATGCCCGCGAAGGGGCAAAAGTGGCGCTGGCGGGCCGTCGTTCTGCAGAAATAGATGCGACCGCTCATGAGGTCGCGCTGATGGGAGGAGAAGCGTTGGCCATAACTGCCGACGTTTCGCGGGAGGAAGATATCCGACGCCTGATCGCTAGGGTCAACGATCACTACGGCAGGCTGGATGTGGCATTCAATAACGCTGGTATTCTCGGAAATTTTGCCCCCATCACGCAGCAGACAAGCGCGGATTTCGATGAGGTAATCGCTATCAATCTCAGGGGCGTATGGCTTTCTGTCAAATATCAGGTGGAGGCTTTTCTGGTTCAACGCACCGGTGGCGCCATCATCAACACTTCTTCATGGCTCGCCAAAGGCGCATCTGTCGGCTCCTCGAGTTACTCCGCTAGCAAGGGAGCACTCGACGCGCTGATCCGCGCGGTAGCGCTCGAATATGGCGATCAGGGCATCCGCATCAACAACATCAATCCAGGCATCATCGACACGCCTATGGCGCACAGTAGCCTGCCAGATGCATCTGCCTTTATGCCCTTTATCGCTCACACCCCAGTCAAACGTTTAGGTGAACCAAAAGATATCGGCGATGTGGCGGTATGGCTTGCCAGCGATGACGCCCGCTTTATCACCGGCCAAAGCATCCTTGTGGATGGTGGCTACACCATCGCTGGCTTACGTTGAGGGGATAATTCAATGAACTATATTCGTCTGGGTCGGAGCGGACTGAAAGTTTCCCAGCTTTGTTTGGGCTGCATGACTTATGGAGATTCTGCCTGGCGCCCTTGGGTACTTAAAGAGGATGAGGCCCGCCCTTTTATTCAGAAAGCTCTAGAGGCTGGCATTAACTTTTTCGATACCGCCAATATCTACTCCAGAGGTGAAAGCGAGCTCATTCTCGGCCGCGCGTTGCGCGACTTCGCTCGCCGCGATGATATGGTCATCGCTACCAAAGCATTTTTTCCGATGGACGACCAACCCAATAACCGAGGCCTATCGCGCAAACATATCATTCATAGCGTAGAAGCTTCGCTGCAGAGACTTGGGACGGATTATATTGACCTGTTCGTCCTGCACCGTTTTGATACAGAAACACCGATTGAAGAAACAGCCGTGACGCTCGATGCTCTGGTGCGAGCGGGTAAGATCCGCTACCTCGGTGCTTCTTCGATGCATGCCTGGCGCTTTATGAAAATGCTGGCGTTTCAGCGCCATAACGGGCTCGCTTCATTCATTTCTATGCAAAGCCAATACAACCTTATAACTCGCGAAGATGAAGAGGATTTGATACCCCTGTGCTTAGAAGAAGGCATTGGCCTCACACCCTGGTCGCCATTGGCGCGCGGCCTACTGGCGGGCGCGAATAAACTCGATACGCCGCGCGCGCAAACTGACGAGCAGGCTCCTCAGTGGTATGGAGGGCGGGCTGAAGTGAAACAATCAGTTGCAGTTGTCGAGACGCTATCTGCCACTCGTGGAGTAGCACCCGCACAAATAGCGCTGGCGTGGTTGTTGGCCCGGCCCGGCGTGGTGTCGCCGCTGGTTGGCATGTCCAAGCCACATCACCTGCAGGATGCCGTCGAAGCTCTTTCCCTGAAGCTGTCAGACGGAGAGATGACGACGCTCGCAGCACCGATGCAACAACATCTTCCCATTCGTCGCTGGTAGCTTCTAGTCGCCGGGGAGCCACCCCAGGACTCCAGCATTACTTGACGTCGCCCAATCAAAGGAGGTGCTAAATGTCATATTGGACAAAAAATTCTTCGGCACGGTCTGCGCTACTGGCTCTGGTGATGACAATATCAACTGCGGCCGCCTCCGCAACTGCCGCCGAAACTGCTTGCTCCTCAACCAGCATGGAATTGCCACCAGAGGCGCGTTATCCAAATGGCATCGCCCGAGCATCTGATGGAACGTTGTATATCGGCCTGATCACCAGTGGTCGCATTTTACGCAAACGCCCAAACGAGAATTGGGAACAGTTCTTTGCTGGCGCCGATACTGTGTTTGCCTCAACAACCCTAAGGCTGGATGAGCGGCATGGGCTGTTGTGGGGAAACTCGCCGGACTTCCTGCCTGCGGGCAACATACGTCCTCATCGTATCTTCGCCCTGAACTTAGCCGATGCTACGATCAAAATGAGCCTGGCACTGCCGGATGGCAGCATGGGCAATGACATCGTCCTCGCAAAAGACGGCACGGTCTTTCTGACGGAAACCAAAACGGGCAGAATCATGAAACTGCCGCCAGGCGGCAACAGTTTCGAGACAATCTTCCATGATATACGCTTGGTCGGCCCCTATGGCATTGGCGCCTCGGGTATTGTTCTGCTGAATGACAAAACCATGGCGATCGCCAATTTCGGAACTGGAAAGCTCTACACCCTGACCTATGGGGAAACCCAGCCAGGCCAGCTTTCTGAAATCATGTTACCGCGAACTATTGAAAACCCTGATGGGATGGGGTTGGCTCCGGACGGTGCGTTGATCGTACTCGAAAACGGAATCAGAAGTGGACAAGGCAGAATCCTGCGCATTCTCAGACCTGGCGCAGCAGGTATGCACGGCATCGAAGTCATTCGCGAAAACATGGATTCACCGGTCAATTTGGATATCACTCAGCTAGGGTGTGCGTTTGTCACAGAGTCCCGTATTCGCCATCGATTACTCCCCGGGCACGAAGCTGACGTGCCCGACAGCTTTCGCGTCTACCAAGTCCCACTACCGTTATCCACTATTCAATAACTGAGGTGGGGTAAAATCAAACCGGCGTTAACCCACTGGGAAGGCTTTGGCATGCGTACATGGCTTTATCACAGCAGCGAATACGATTCTAATTGACATAGGATCTCCCGAAGCGAACCTGTCACCCCAGTGGGAATAATCCGGAAGGCCCTTTTACATTGATTTCACCGATACAACTTCTATATATCGATAGTTCTTTTTGGCTACTTTTATCGCTTCTTGCCCTGCAAGCAGGGAGCTCAATGTATTCGATTCGTAAATCAATTCGAATGTTTTGCCTTCGAACTCATTGCTAATACGCAGTGTTACCTTCAATCTTGGCGTAAGCGCCTTAGCAACCTTACTTTTTTGTGTAGGTTCACCGGCTGAGTCGGTCCCAAATCGAGCTTGGACGCTACTCAGCGCGAATTTATGCTCTGCTGGCTCGGGGCTGCCGAAGAGAGCTCAGCGCATCTCTTCTTCAGTCAATTCTAGATTCATGTGATTTCTCGTTGATATATGTTTAGCTGATCTACTGGTCAACTTTCTGGAGTGACTATGAGCAAGTACATCACCGATCTGGCCGTGGATCTGATTCGCAATTTCAACGATGTGCTGCTGTGACACGAGCGCCTCGACCCTTTGTATGAGAGTGATGGTACACGCCTTTTCGTCGCGACATTTTCGTTACTTTTTTTAAATTTTGTGGCCTCTATCTCGTTAACCCTAATGACCCCCAGGAAAATGAGGTTTAATCGCAGACGCGCGAGATCGCCTCGGCCACGGATGGCACCTCCTTGAGCGCACTTGGGCTCACAAGTGATCGGACCACGCTTTAGCCTGGAATTAATAATTGCCGTGTCTATGATTGTATTTGCCACAAGCTTTGCCTGAAAGTTTTCAGTCCATACACGATTTACGCGTTCGCGCGAAGCCAGCATTGATGAAGTTTGTTCCGCTGATTCGTAAGCCTCTGCCAAAGTCACCTTGCATGGCTGAGGAAGATAGACGTTCTGCCACAGCAAGAACCGTTCTTAACGGCACACTCTGAGGCTGTGACGCTGTCCAGACACATTTACGGCAAAGTCTGGCCAACGTATGACTGTGCAGATCACCGGTAGTAGCAACGAACTTGAACGTCCAGTCGGTTGGGGATTGGCGGCGTTGGCTCAGACTAGACTGGAGTGCTGACGGCTCGGGGCAAGTTTACGGTACAGGTTTTTCAGATGCGCGCCTCAGCTAGGCGTGGTGAAGTACGTGCCACACACCATCAGTCTCAGCATTAAGTGATCTATCTGGGGAGTTGATTTTTGAATGAGCTATGAATACTTTCATATGAAATCTGAGTGCTCATACACCCCCAAGCAAGGATGTACTGGCGAGGCAGAGCAAGCCAACCCAATTTAGTCGCGTTAAAATGTGGCCCTGAAGTTTGATCAATAAGTCATTTTCTCGATAGCTAAGGAGGGCTCAATGCGGTCAACTGTGATCTGGCAGGGCGTAATTGCGAGTGCTCTCGTCACTTGTTTGGCGTTTGGTTTGATGGGAAGTGTCGGATGGCTGATGACGCTTGGCAGCGCCGAGCTCCAGCTTCAAGGAATTGCAGATTTACTGTCCCTGCGCGCCCAGTCAACACTTCTTGAGGCTCCCGGTACTCTGAAATCAGTTGCGTCCGGCGATCTACTTCCTTGTAGCCCGGAAAGTATCGACCAGATGCATCTGATTGCAGTCCACACACTATCAGTAAAATCAGTAGGCTACATCCAAGAGGAAATATTTCTCTGCAGCTCTTGGGGGATGATCGGGAAAAAGGTCGACGCGTTGCCGGCATACTTTACAACTGACGATAGTGTAAAAATCTCAATTGCTTTATCGCCTTTTCTTGAGTCAGCCAAGCCACTTATGGCTATTGAATATGCCGCTTTTAACGTTCTTATCGATTCTGAACAGATGCTGGATGTGCTGTTCGATCATCGTATCAGGCTTGCGATAGCTACGACTAACAGCGATCTCATTCGTGCCAGCAGCGAGAGCAGTGGAAGTATCGTGATATTGGCGCACTTAGGGCCGACCACAGGGCTAAGGGATGGTTACCTCTACACGTCAATCCGCCAAGGTTCCTGGATAGCGGTCGCAGCGATACCCCGCGCCGAACTGTTAAGTATTCTTCTCCGTCATTCGCTATGCCTGCTCCCGCTCGGTGTATTAATCGCTGGAGCATCAATATTCGGTATCGTTCGAATATCGAAGCGACGCCTATCACCGGTCGCTGCACTTGAGCGCGCGATTAAGAATCGTGAATTCGTCGTGCATTACCAGCCAATCATTGAACTTGAGTACGGGCGATGTGTAGGGGCAGAGGCTCTGGTGCGGTGGATCAAGCCCGGTCACGGGGTGGTGCCCCCTGATTTATTTATCCCTCTGGCAGAAGAGAGCGGATTGATTCTGTCCATTACCGATCAGGTAATAAATCAAGTAATGCGCGATGTGGGGGATTCGCTTGTGACGCATCGTTCAACGCATGTCGCTATCAACTTGGCAGCATCCGACGTTTCCAGCGGACGATTCATAAACGTTCTAGAGAAGAAAAGGGAGCAAACCGGTGTCCTCCCTTCCCAAATTTGGCTAGAAGCAACTGAGACTGGGTTCATGGATTTGAAACCGGCAAAAGAAACGATGAGCAAAGCTCGTGCGTTGGGTTATGTAACTGCACTGGATGATTTCGGAACGGGATATTCCAGCTTGCAAAATCTCCAACAGCTGCCGCTAGACATCCTGAAAATCGATAAGTGTTTTGTTGATGGTATTTCTCAACCGAAGGCGGCATTGATGCTGATCGACCATATGCTCGAAATGGCGGACTCGTTGGGCATGGCTGTTGTAGCTGAGGGAGTTGAGACAGTAGATCAATTGGCTTACTTACGTGACCATAACGTCCGCTATGCCCAAGGTTGGTTGTTCGCCAAAGCGATGAGTGCTGAAGCGTTCATCTCCTATCTGGGCACGGACATCCAGAATTTTGCGTCAACAAGTGAGTGAGTAATTAAGCCTTTTTTCTCGTTTGCCCCTATGTAGCATCCAGGAGCCTGTAAGCAAAGGGTGTATATTAGTTCGTCGAGACTTCCTGGTAGGCTTGGTGATTGAGTTGCAGCAGCGCGCAATCAAGTGATAATGTCACGCTAAGTTTCCAAAAGTGGGCGCTTGGTTTGGTCAGCAGAAGTTTATTCGAACAGTGGCGGACACGTGCGATGGCCGGCGTTGGTGGGATCGCCGCGATAATGGCGAGCTGGGGAATCGGGCTGTTCGAGGTCAAGGAAAAGCCGCTTCCTCCTAACCTGCCTGTAGGCCAGTCTGTTGCTGCGGGCGAGTGGTGCTTGCGCTTCGACCGCGCAAGCCTGAGCGACCACCTTCCTAATGGGGATGTCATTCAGCTCGGTCGCAAGGCGATCGTGCTGGAGTTGCAGGCAACCAATCGGACCGCTCGCACCAGCAGTTCGTTTCTGCAGTCGATCAAACTGGCGACGCCGGTCAGCGGCGTCGATGCATGGCCGACAGCCTATCTGTTGCGCGATCGCGCAACGACCACCGAATTGCAGCCAGGGTTGCCGGAACAGATCGCCTTGGTCTGGACGTATCCCGCCGCAGAACACGCAACTGCAGGCGTGCGTTTCGATGTCGCGGCCAAGAACTTCAAGCCATTCGACAATCTCTACGCGCAGCCGATCTGGACCGCTCCGCATCCCGTCGGAGTGGTCGAGCTGCCCCTGGCTGCTTCGCGGCCCGACGTGTCCGCAGGTGATTTGTGAAACGCCTTGCGGGAGCTGCCATTCTTCTGATCGGCTTTGTCGCCCTCGCGGAAATGCGCTGGACCATTCCGCGTTACGACCGCATCACTGGCCCGATCGCTTTTTCCGGGAAGCCCGGCGAATGGGTGAATGCCGATAATCTCGTCGTCACGGCCGGACCTGCTCGTCTTGCCCGGGCGATCCGCTTCAAAGCGATGGGGAAGACGCAATTGCGAACCAGTGGCGGCCTGTGGCTGGTGATCCCGGTGCGATCACGGGTGGAGCGCGCGACTGCGCATCTGTTCGGCCGAATCTGGATGACCTCCGACGGTCGACGCTATCGTGCAAGTGGCCGCGCGGAAAATGGATCTGCGGTGCTGTCTTTGGCCAAAACACTGCAGCCTGGCCTGGAACGCAAGGATCTGGTGGTGTTCGAACTACCGATCGAGCTTGCGGCGGGTGGCGGCACGCTGCTGCTGTCGGAACAAAGCGACCCGCGCCTGACGGCCGAAGCGCAGATCCGCTATCCGGCCATGGCGGTCGGTTCAGTGACGGACCTGCTCGACCTGGATGCGCTGCATGCCAATCTCTGAATCCGACGTCAACCAGCGCATCCACGAGCGGCGCATGCGCTGGCTCGCGATGGCCGCGTTGGTGGTACTGGTACCTTGCACAGTTGTCGCGACCGGTTGGCGCGACCTGAGGGAAATTCTCCACGTACGCCAATTGCATCCGGTCGATGTCGCGCCAGCGCAAGGTGCGGACTACGCCGAGGCCAGGGTGTGGCTTGTGGGCCTCGACGTCCTTCCATTCAATGCTGGGCTCCCGACCGACCGAACGTTTATCAGAACGCGGCTGCTTGTCGAATTGCGCGATCCGTATCTTGGGCGCCGATGGCTGGACTGCAGGCTGGAAGTCGTCGACGCCGCAGGCCACTCCTGGGCGGCAATCGACACGGTGCCGGACCTGTTGCAACGCATGACGGCCAAGCCGGGGGAGCCGAAGGGTACCCGTTGCGGCAGCTTGGCCGTGTCCGATGTCAAACCGGGACGCGAGGTCGTGATCGACGCGTATTATCTGGTGCCGCGTCCGCTGCCGCCGGACCTGCGGGTGACGTTGAGCACCCGCGAAGGGCGTCCGGCCTATCTGCGCTTTGCGCAAGGGGGAGAGCGATGAAGGAGATGCGCATGCGCATCGGAGCGCTTACTCTAATTCGCGACACATTCCGCCTCTGGTTCCGCTATCTGCCGCAGTTGCTTGCGCTGTCGCTGGCCGGAGCGTTTCTCGAAGAAGTGCTGGTTCAGGTCGCGGTGTGGCTCGGCTATCACAACAGGCTTGCCGGACTGCTGTCGTTGACCTTGGTCGTGCTCGTCAAGCTGGTCATCATCGTGGTGATGTTCGAGACGCTGCGCCCGGCATTGCCCGCGATCGTCGGCGTGTCGCAGGCGGCAACGCCAGAACCGCATGAGCAGGAGCACGACCTGGGCACGTCGGGCTGGCGACAGCTTCCGGTGATCGTATCCCAGGCGCTGGTACCGTTCTTCGCCTACTACGCCGCCTGGGGATTTCTCGGAGACACGATCCGCGCCTATGCGCGTGAGGGACTGTGGCAGTACGATCCCTCCGACCCGGTGTATGGCGGCTTGTTGTTCGACGTGTCAGGTGGCTGGTGGCTGGTCGCATCGGTCGCCTTGCTCTGGCTTATCCGGCGCGGCGCGAAGCGTCAGAAGGCGCGCAGCGCGCATCCGGCATGGAGCGTGCTCATCGTGCTGTGCGAGGCTGGCTGGACATTCGTCGGCCTGTACGTGATCACCGAATGGCGGGGCGGCGTGTTCCGCTGGCTCGCCAGCCTGCGCATCGCCGATATCGCCAAGGAATTGTGGCAGGGCATCAGCCATCCGATCAGGATGGCGCAGGCGGCGATTCCGGGACCGGTGGAGCAGACGTCGGCCGGGGTCGCTGACATCTTGGTCGGGATCTTCTTTTCTGCCTTGTTGCCGATGGTCTGGCTGGCCTTGGCCGCACTGATCTACCGCTACGATGTGCATCGTTCCGAACTGAAAGTGCCGGGCGCATGGGCGGGTAAGGTCGATGGCACGATCGGCCTGTGGGGAAAGCTGCCCGGATGGTTTCGCGACTTCATTGGGCATTTCTGGGCGGGTACGGTTTCGCGCTATCGCGCGGTGGCGAACAGTGTTCACCTAGCCGGTGCGACTGGCCTGGGAACGCTGGTCGCGCTGATCGTGCTCTATCGTGGGTTGGATTGGGCCACGGCATGGGCCTGGATGGGCATCACCCGCCTGATCGGGCCGCATCCGCAAGTGGAATGGCAGGCGATAGCCGATCAGATATCCATCATCCTGGGCACACCGAGCGACCCCGGCGACGGCATCCTCCCGCAGACGCTGAAGATCTGCCTGCTCGCCGCGACGCTGGAGCGCAACTTCCAGGCAGGCCGCACTTGGCGCGCGTTGAAGTAGCCGAGCGCTTTGAGCCATCTTTTAGCCTAGACCGGCCGGAGGCGCGTTGTGGCGTCGACGCATGCTGCGACCTTCGACGGCCGCTACGCAGCGCACTTAGGGGAAGTCAATGCCAGGTCTATGTCGCTGCAGGACGCTGGCAGTCGGGTCGGTGGGCATGACCATCGTTCGCATAAGCGTGGTGGTGGACTTGCGAAATCGCAGGTGTTAACGCACCCCACGGGTGAACCTGAAGGAACGCACCGCGTGACGACGATGACTCCATATAATCAAGGCTTCGCAAACGCATGGCGGGCAGCGAATGAACCAAAAAAGGCGCCTCGACAATTGACTGTCGCGGCGCGGCAGAGAAGGGGAGCTCGATTCGGCGCTGGGTGCCGACCTTACCATACCGATCAGGATGATCGCGCTCAGCCCGCGCCGGCGCCTTGGTGTCGCCTGCGTTGATCTCGTCCATTGTGCAATGCATCTTGTCGTCGATCTTTCCGTCGTTCATGGTGAAGGTGTCGTAGACGCAGTTCTTCTGCATCGGCGATGCGTTGCTGAAGATGCTTGTGCGATCGTTGATCTGTTCCGTGGTCAGGCAAACCTTGGCGGTGCTCGGCGGTACCTTGGGCGATAAGCGGCGTGTTGGGGGGGGGGGCCGCCGTTGGTCTCGCTGCACCTGCTCCCTAAGGACGTGTACAGGAGTAACAATGCACATCACGCTGCGTCCGATTTGCTGGGAGCGGTTCAAAAAACGGTCCCGAAGGGCCGTAAGTGAAACGTAACGCACGGCGATAAGCTGCCGGTCCTATGCGACATCGACAGAATCACCGTCTTGATTCAGGACATCAAGCCGCGATTCTGGCACGTCGCCTGAGGTGGACTGCGAGACCATTGATCTTCTTTGCCATCAGCCGCAGGCAGGTCAGCTGCGAAGAGCCGGCGTAGCCAAGGTAGATCAGTCGCACAGCCTCAGCCGAACGGTATGGCCCTGTGATTCAAGCTTGCGGGCCGCTAAACGCTTCTATGCCGTCAGGCAGGGCGTTAAGTTGGCAAAAAATAATGCCATCTGATCGCGCTTCAGTTGCTTACGCAATAGGTGTTTGCCTCGCTCGTTCATGCCATGGATCTGGACCACGTTTTTGACCAGGTCGATACCAACAGTTTGATTTCCATGGCTGATTACCTCTTTACATAAGTGGATGGTGACAAGGTGCGTGACTGGCCTTACGTCACTCAACTCCCATGCGAGCCAGCCATCTTGAAAATAGGTTGCACATGCCGCATGCACGTCGCCGAAGATGAAGGGACGCATGGCTTTTACGCGCATAATTGCGACGGCAATGCCGCTATCGTCCCCATCGTTATGGAGAAATCGCTCGCTTTCCACAATCAGGAGATCCTCGGAAGGATCTAAGTCTGGATGCCAACGAAGGACTTCGAGGATTTTCTCACCAAGCGATTCGGCCGCCAGTGGGCCGTACAACTCATAAAGCCTTTATGGTTCTCTCCTAAAAATTAGACGCTTGGAAAATAGTCGCTTCGATAATATTCCAGTTACGGTGTATTGCCCGGACAGTTACATCCGATACGTTTCTTGGGGCAATAAAAACCGACTGTAGGCGGTTTGTTTTGTGTGTTTGTTTCGGCGGAGACTAGGAAACCTGCTTCAAATCGCTGCCGCAGTGCTTGCACTTGGACGCCTGCATTTTTACGAACCCTGAGCAGCTAGGGCAGGTCCTCTCCCCGCTAGAGCTAACGAGAAGCCCCTTCTTGATAAACGAAGGTTTTTCTGGGGCTGGCTTGATTATTAGGTGAATGACTAGGCTGAGAACAGGAAAGAAAAACCAGACCAAAAAGCCTTCAAAAGCAGATCTATCCTGTGCATTTGCCGCCAAGAATGTAAGGCCGGCAACAATAATCAAGCCAAATACGATCAGCTGTGACATATCAATCTCTCTTTAGATAAGGGGAATCTACCATTTCCTCAGGAAGCGCCAAAGCCCCGCATGACCGTGGTACTTCGGTTTCGTGGGAGGATCCAGGCTGTCCAAGCATCCAGCATGGATGAAATGCCAGTAACCGAGTTGAAGGTTAGCGTAGTAGCGTTGTGCCTCCCTTGTCGCCCAAAGAAAGGAATCACAATGGCGCTCTTTACCGAAGAATCATTGCAATACCTTGAAAAAGCCACCCAAACATTACTTGGCGGAGTGCATTGGAATTCATCGTTTGAGCCTGGAGAGAAAGTGCTCGTTTCAGGAGTCTATCGCTGCGAGGGCTGCGGTGATGAAATCACCTCTAAAAAAGGGGAACCATTCCCACCCTAGAATGAACATCAGCACCTTGGACTATTCGGAAATAAAGTTGAGTGGCGCTTGATCGTACAAACGCAAACGAAAGATTAAAGGATTTCCCGTTCCTACGTATCCAAGCCCAATGACTGGCATAGCGTCAAGATCAGCGCGTTTATGACCTGGAGTTAGAAATGAGTGAAGATGTTCAAGTGGAAATGTCTGCTTTTGATGTGGGCGTAATCAACGCATTGGGCGTTATTGGTGCTGCTCTTAAGGCGTCGCCTGGACTCAATAACGACGCTTTGAAAAAATAGCCCAGCATATGCTTGACCAAAAAGTTCCATCCCCGTTCCGGGGCCCTGAAGCGGAAGAGGCTTATGAAAGACCTCTGAGGGTCCTAATAAGTGATCAGACCCCAATCATGAAATAGCTCGGCCAAGACCAGTCAAAGCATTAACGTCCAGCCGGACTGCTCTTCAGCATCGATCAGTGTCGACTTTAATTATCATATCGAGTACGGGTCTGAGGATCGTACAGGGGCAACCCAAACTCTAAGCAAATATCAATAATCAGGTTCATATTGTCTCCCGTCATACCGTAACAATCTGCTCGAAAAAACTGAGAGGTCGCAAATATCTCAAATGCCTGTTGCCCTTTTTGCCAGCTCGACTCGCTCGTTGACACCCAGCTTAGAGCCAGAAATACATCTCTAATCCTATCCTTTATGCTTTCAATTGGAATAGGCTCTAAGTCGCAGATATACTCCCCGTTCGAAAGTCGATGATATATATCTTGATGATAAAAATTATGTGATTCGTCTTTGTACTTCCAAAAATTTAGATCGTAGCTCATTTGACTTTCCTACTCATCCCAGTTTATTGAAGATGGTGAGCCGACTCTTACGCTCTCGTTATGGACCGCGGCGCGTAGATGGAGGTGAAAAGCAGGATCGCCACCTGTGTCTGGATGGCGAAATAAAGCACGCTTGATGAATTCGGTATCAACAACAATAGGGCCGAACTCCGCAAATCGGCTGGAGAGCTCATAGGCGATTGGAGGCGAGGCAATCGTCGCCATCGTGTCAATGATGGGATTCTCCTTCAAATTCGGGGCTGCAGTACTATCGAAGTGCGGAAGGCTTTGACCTGTCGCCCCCCCAGTATGGGAAGCGAGCGTCGACGCTCAGCCTCGAACTGAGCAGGCCAAGCCTCATCTGGGTTTATAATGGAAACTTCGCCAAGAGCATCCCGAGCATTTTCGGCCTTTGACATCACGGCTCCTTCATCGATGCATGGCCAATGCGATATTTCAGCTGTGCCATGAAGCGTATTCTCATAGATTTATTGCAGTCCGATAAGGAGCTGGTAGCAGCGAAGCCTTTTGGCCTGGCAAAGATGATCGGCCCGGTGTGTTTCGAAGAAGCTAGCTTGCTGTTCCATGCATGGTAGCCAACTGCGCCAGAACAAGATATTCGTAACGTGATGCAGCGGGCCGCCAATCATGGCCTCAGACCAGTCTGATAACGCTTGTGACCCGATGACCATCTTTAACCCGAAGTCGCCATGTATGGGGTGGCTCGAACGCCATAAAATAAAGATGGCGCCACCTTCACGGCCAATTGCAATTTCCTAAGGCATTAGACCAATTCAGCTAAAGTCTCGTCTTGCCCAGTACCGCCATCCCGCCTAGGCGCCCCATCTCATCTGAACATTTGGCGCTCTTACCCTGACAACCAAAAGCCACCGCGACATGATTTGAAATTAGACCTATCTGCGGCAAGCCCGAATCGCTGAAGGTGGTCATGCAGGGCACGACGCGTCTTGCCTCGAACCGCAGGTCACGAATACGGTCAAGGATTTGTGCCTGCAAATAATCGGCCACGCTGTATGAGCCGCCAGACCGAAACCATTCCTTGATGCTGGCCTCGTCTTCAAGTTCAACATCAACCGGATCGCCTCCGAGCTTCAGCCACACGTGACCATCGGGATAGGCAATCGGCGGTAGGATATATTGAGATATTCCACTGGGCCCGAAATAACGCATCGATGGCATGTCAGCCAGACGTCGAGCCTCCGACTCCCCCAAGCGAAACATCGCTGCTGTACGTGCAAGGACCTTGAATCCGAACGTCTTACCAAGCAGAGAAGGCGTATGACCACCCGCCGTCACGAGAACACGCTCGACCGTGACGCTTCCTGACTTTGTTTTGATCGTCACTCCAGAACTACATTCCGAAATACCCAATGCTGGCTCGTTGACGAAGCATGCACCAGCGCGCCGAGCAGCTACTGTCTGTGCCTGAACGAGGCGTCGCGGACTGATGTAGCCAGCATCTGATGATTCAAAGACACCGCGCATATGCTTGACTGTTCTCAAGAAAGGAAATCGCCCAGCCAGCGCCTTATCTTCAAGTGATTCGTAAGGCACGCCGTTAGCGTTAGCGATCCCTTCGATGAGCGCTACATCGGGGCTATCGAGGGCTCCGATGTGAAGAACACCAACTTCTCGGTAGAAGTCGATGCCGCTCTCAGCAGCTATTTCGCCGTAACGTGATATCGACGCCTGATTCATTTGCATCCAATATGGGTGCAGTTCCAATCTTCGCGTGATGCGGCCCTCGTCATAATGACTACCAAAAACCCCTCCGTGAGCCGCATAGCTGGTGGTAGGTTCAGGCGGTCCGATAAGAAGAACTTTGTGGCCCATCTTGCTTAAATGGCGGGCTGCTGCCGACCCAATCAGGCCACGTCCTAAGACAGCAATTTTGAGCGCTTTGCTCTTCACGTTATTTACCTCGTATCACGTTTATGCCTCGCAGTCATTGCTAATGCTTTCAGGCGAAACAGAAATGATTGGTTTAAGTGAGAAGGTCGTTAGCGACCGAGTCATTTGGTAACTGGATCGAAACTCCTTGGCTTGAATAGTCAGTTCCTCAGGACATACATTTCCACTATAATTGATGGGCTTTGAATAGCTGTAGCCGGCGCTAAGAGCCGGGGGAGGAGGGGGGCGCTCAATTCTAGGAGGGATGTATCTGCATTGAGTAAAATCGCCTATTTGTGAGTAATGGCCAAGGCCGCTTCAGTCATCAATGATATCAATCACTTACTCATGTTTTAATCGCCAAAAAAGCATTTTTCCATTTGACCGATGATTCCATAAAGAGCACAAACAGCCTATCTATGCATGCAGGCATTGGCTTAACTGCGTCAGTGACGTCATCACCGATGAATCAATGTTTATAACGTATTATTTTTTAATCAAAAGAAGAGCAGGGCTGTTGGTGCGCGGGAGAACCTTGCTGGCCATGTTACTCAATGAGCGAATTTGCTCGCAATGTTCGAACATCGCCTTGCTGAGCTCTTCGAGATCCCTCACAAAAAAAGGATCATGGACCCGCGCAGACTCTTTTATGTTTGAAATAATCTCTGCAAGCAAGAGGTAATTGTTGATCTGACTTAATTCAGTAACGAAATGGTTGCCGCTCATTGGCCTCTCCAGATGTTGCCTCACATAGACATATGACGTTCGGAGTGGTCTTTAAATTACTCGAAGCGACGAACGGTACGGAATGATTTCAAGCTTCGTGCACTGCTATCTTGAATCTTCTAATCATCGTGTAGAGGTTTCTACTCAAAAAGCGGTAGAGACCGCCAACTGATGGAGATTTCCGAGTACCCCTCCTTCAGTAAAATCAGGCGTTTCTCCGCAGTTGTTAAAGGCGTCCGGCGGTACTTGCAGAGCTTTTGGCTTTCAAGAACGTAGATGATATCTTCAGCAGCGGCAAATTGACACGCAATGACTAGCGTCTGTTGCTGACCATTCAGTTTGTAATGGATCTCTGCCAATAGATCAAGACCGTCATTCAGATCATCACATATGACCTTAGCGAGGGGTTCGTAGTCCCAGCGCAACTGAGGGATCGGCCCTTGGGCATCATGAATTTGGTAAATCGGATCCGTTCCTTTGCAAAAAGGGAATGTTATTTTGACTCTATACCTCTGCATGGATGCCCTCCTTGCCTACGTGTAATCCCATCAGCACCTCCAACGCCCCAAGCCCTAGGTTATATACGAAAAGAGTGCTGCCGCGTACAACTCAGGCTGCTGGCCGGTATGATCATAGTTGCGAAACTCCGGGCCAGCTTGTCGCTCAACTTAACCGGATCGTCGCTTTTTTTGCCATGAAACAGTGATCTGACAAAAAGCAATGGCATCAGGAAGGTGTGTTGCTCTGACGGTCAAGACAATCCGGTCTCCTGTACCTGACCCCATATCAGGTAAGGTGCCATGCTCCAGATCTTTTAGATCTCAAAGCGAAATGCGACGCTGGCTGTTTTCACTGCTACTGTTCTCGTCCACCGCGTCCCACGCTGAGACTTGGGTCATTACAAACCAAGTACATCAAGTGTCCGCACCTTCTGGCACTCGAGTCATCCTCTTGGACCAGTGGCGCCTTGAAGAACAGCCTCCCAACAACCATCCGCCGATTCAATCCGGGCACAAGCGACTATTCAGCGCCATTTGGGCAGCGCTGCTGGCAAGCATCTGCAAAACGAGCTGGTCCAAGCCCAACAAGGCGTCACAGACGCTTGGAGGCTGCGATGCGAAAAGCCCTCAGTTGTGGTCGTTGGCCACTTTTACTCGGTGCGGTACCAGTTCGTGAAGCTCCAGCTTGAAGTACGGCTCACGGCCCAGACCGTCGAGTGCTTCCACGCCAACCAGCGCGTGGCTAGGGTGCAATGCCTTTTTTGTATAGACTCAGACAATCTTTTTGAATGCTAGGAAGACTATGAAGCACCCTGATATACGCTGCCTTCCACTGGATAGCCCGCGCTGGGCCGAATTGGACCATGCTTATGGGTATGCGTCAGACATTCCAGTGCTGCTACGCGAAGTAACGGCGACTGTACTTGGTAGTGACCTTGCAAAGACCTGGAATGATATTTGGAGTGCTTTGGCGCATCAGGGAGATGTCTACACCGCTTCGTTTGCCGCAGTGCCTCATGTAATTAACGCGCTTTGGACATTTCCAATGTCAACAGATTACAACTACCTCCATTTCGCAGCTTTCGTAGAAAGCCGACGCCAGCAACTAAAAGTTGAAGTCCCGTCTGACCTATTGCAAGGCTATAGCGCGGCGATCGCATCCCTACCAGCGCTGGTTGCCGAGGCCGCAGTTGGGGATTGGAGTGAGTACCACCTTGCCGGCGCCCTAGCAGCCATTGCTGCGGCAAAAGGTTCGGGGCTACTGGCAGAAGTATTATTGGAAATGACGCCGCAGGTTGCCGAGGAGTTTATGGATTGGCGATACTCAGTCTAAACTTGAATGCCGCGCTCCTATAGGGCCGAATGAACGCTCTACTCATGGTTCTACTGCGAAGTAAAAAGATACGGGCGGCACCATCTGTGTCGTGCCATCGATGATGCATAGCCGGTGCATGAAGTATTCCAATTACGGAATTTCCAAAAATGATAGATAGGTACCCAGCAATGCCAGATTCCACCGATGAAGCATTCTATGATTGTGCAGACGCGCATATAAATTTGGCGAACGAGCAACTTAGGGAGTTCGGAGATCTTGGCAAGGTAAGCGCGTCGATGATGTTTGGCACTACTCGATTCAGTGCTTGGGTGAGCACTCGCAACTTCAAATCAGGCGAGGAAATGGCGCAGGCTCGCGAAGCGATGTTGAAGTATTTTTGTGAGCAGTACCGGATGATGCTTGAGGATAATCTAGACGACTATATTAACAACTTCAGCAGGTACATGACTGCAAAGAAGCCTGATTGATCTTGGTTGCTTTCGGTGATTGACTGCTTTTCGGTAGTCGATCTCGATGGGCTGCTACTGACCAGAAATATGCTGGCTGCAACTTATTGATTTCCTACGCAATTAGTTCAATTGCTTCCTAGTTAGGTCGTTCCAGCGCCCCACGCCCAATTACCGCCAATAACAACGAATATCTCGGATGTCAAAAAGCGCGCTCGGAAAGCAGCCTGTATCGAGTTCCTGATATCGTTTCGCACGGCAGCCGCGCTGGTGCCGTCAAAGAATCCCATCGTAGACGTAGTGGGAATGACTACATGGCGCCCTTCATCTGCCTTGACCACTCTAGCCAGGCCGATACGCTGAAGATCCGCATATGCGTTCTCGTAATCTTTCGAGGAAGCATTCTTCAAATCAAAAGTGCAATAAACCAAATAGCTCATAACGCAAACTCATGGGAAACTTAAACCCGAGGAAAACGGGGGCCGGACTATGGAGTAGCCGGCTCACCCAAATTTTAGAAACCTAAGGTCGCAACTCTGCCTACTGGGTGTGGCATGCAGAAGAGCATGTCCGGCAGCCGTTCGACTGAGGGTAAGTGTTGCGAGCCTGACGCACGGCAGTCACACAACTGCTGTGTTGACCCAAATCAAGGCGGTTCTGCAATGTCGGCAAGAAAATGCATGAACTGGTATGCACCTCATGATCGCCATTGTTTTGGGCATTGCGGTTAACGTAATACTGAGCCATCTCACTCACCACGCTGTTTATTCGATTGAGCGAGTACCGAGGCCGCGAGGGTCTTGGTGGTGGCGTTGTATTTGTTACTGTCGAGGACGTGGCTTGCTTTGGTCTCCATATCGGTACCAGTTTGTTTACCGCTTGAGGCTTGGGCCATAGCCGACCCCGCCAATTCTTTCTGAATCGCGGAGGAGCTATCGCTACGCAGGATTTTGGAGGCTAGGCTGGCCAAGGGGGTCGAGGTTTGTTTGGTATTTTTAGGCACGGTTAGGTGCTCCTGTATTTACATAAAAATTTCTTAAGCAGGAGCAACCCTTGAGCGGAAAACCGAGCCGGATAGTTGACATCCAAAGTCGGATTTTTCTCTAATGTGCATCCCACCGATGTTCGCATTGGCTCAGGGTGAGCGGGTATGTGTGTTCGGCGACCAAACTTCGCACGCATACCTGCTGTCTTTACTGACTCCTCAGCTCGCTCAAAAAACACAACATATGGATGTGATTCTGAGGCGTAGATACAAGATAGTGTGGTCGATTTCACTTTGCAAGATCACAGGTCTGTAGATAACCCGGTCGTAAAATCAATTTGGATCCATTTTCATGCTGTATGGATGCCCAGGCCGTCTAAATCACGGGCTTAAGGCTATGACAGCCGAAACAACTTGAAATACTCTCCTTCGTCTAAGGTGTTTTACCCTTCAAACCGGGTATTCAGCACTTGAAGTTGACGATTTTATGGCGCCATTTCTTTGTTTAACAAAGTCTGTCTTCGCTGGTTTTCAGATCACGCTCTACATTCGACCCAAGGCTTTATCCGGTAACCGTTTCTGGGCAGAGACGTCGCTGAGCTTGCAGTTGATTGATATTTATGAGAGACAGCTCTCTATGGAGCCGCCTCCTTTTTCGGACCGCTACAGCGTGTTCAGATTGAACGAGCTTGTCTCATTCATGCTGGACCGACTCAACTCACCCCGAGGTGATCGAGCCCGCCTGCTCTTGATACCCTTTGCGCAGTTTCTCCACAATCAGCTTTTCCGCTTCACGCAAGGCGCGTTCAGGACTGTCGAGGGACTTGATCAGGGTCTGGCCCTTGGTGCCGATACGGCCGAAACTCACCACCACCTCCGCCTCGGTGACGCCGATACGCCAGAACTTGTTGGAGTTACCTTCACCAAATGTGAACTCGCGCATCAGGGGCGCAGCTTCAGGGGTTGGCGTCGGCTCGACCTCAATCGGTGCCAACTCCACGGCCTGTTCCGGCTCTTGCAGCGCAGGGGCTTCCTCACCCCGTAGCAACGCTTCAATGCGCATCAGTACGTCTTCCGGGTCGCGCAGCCAGTCATGGCTGGGCACGTCGATGATCTTCCAGCCGAAACTGCGCAGCACGGTCGGGCGGAAGATATAACGCTCACGCACGTCAGCGGCAGCAGCCGTATCGCCGTCCAACAATACGCCGAGGCTGAAGTGTTCACCGTTGGCATGACTGATCGCCAGGTCGCAGCGAAATTGCGAACGCCCGACGTATTCCTGCACCGTATGCCCTCGCTTGCGCAATGCGGCGGCGAGAGCGCCGCGCAGGCTGTCCCTGGGCAGGCTGACCGCAAAGGATTGTTTGGCGCCCGGGTTGAGGTTGGCGAGTATACCCTGGGAGCGCGGCGCATCTCCGTTGGCGCTGGCCTGGGCGAACTGCAGGAACGCGCGCAATGCAGCGGCACCGTCATTGTGGGTATTGGTGATGGCATCGGCCTCAATGCTGGAGACGATCGCCATGCGTTTGCGCGCGCGGCTGAAGATCACATTGAGGCGTTTTTCCCCGCCACGCTGGTTGATCGGCGCGAAGTTCATCAGCATCTTGCCGTTCGGGCCCGGCGCGTAGCAGATGCTCAGGATGATCACGTCGCGTTCATCCCCCTGGACGTTTTCCAGGTTCTTGACGAATAGCCCATTGAACTGCCCGGCGTCTTCGCGCACGTACTCGCGCTCAAGGCGTGTGGCAAAGGCCGAGTCGCTGGCGGCCAGGTCTTCCAGGGCCTGCTCGATGGCGCCTTGCTGGGCTTCGGAGAAGGCCACGATGCCCAGGCTCAGGCCCGTTTCGCGTTGCAGCAGTTCACGCACCAGATTGGCGATATAACGCGCTTCGGCCAGGTTACTGCGGGCAAGGTAGACGCCGTCACTCATCTTCAAAAAGCTGATCGGGCTGTCGAGCAGCGTGTCGGCCCCCTGCATCACTGCCTGGGCGTCCGTGGAGTCCAGCGCCCCTTGGGCAGGGGCCGGGCGTTCGATGCGACGGTCGGGAATGGTGATCAACCGCCCTTCGTAGAAGGCCGCGTTGGAGAAGCTGATCAGCGCTTCATGGCGGCTGCGGTAGTGCCAGGCAAGCAAAGTCGCCGGCAAATTACGCGCGGCCTGGCTCAGCAGGCTGTCGGCATCGAGGTTGATCGCAATTTGCTCGCCGTCTTCCATGGCAACCAGTTCGTTATCGTCCTGATCGCCTGCGCTGGAGAAGAAGTTGGTCGGTGGCAATTGCATCTCGTCGCCCACCACGATCACCTGCTGCGCACGGCTCAAGGCCGGCACGGCTTCTTCGCTGGGGATTTGGCTGGCCTCGTCGAAAATCACCACGTCGAACAGGTCCGGGGTCAGTGGCAGCGTGTCGGACACCGACAGCGGGCTCATCAACCAGATGGGCTTGAGGTCGTTGATCACGCGGCCGCTGTCGCCACTCGCCATTTCCCGAATGGAGCGATAACGCATGGTTTTGCCCAGCTCATGCTCCAGTTCGCGGCGGCCCTTGGCATAGGTTTTCTTGAACTCACGGGCCTGGGCGTCCAGTTGGGTCACCGACATCGCCGACTGCTTCACATTTTCCAGAAAGCGCTGATGCAGCGTGGCGCTGAGCACATGGGCGTTGTGCTTGAGCAGGCTGCTTTCCGCCTGGCTGACCTGGCGGGCTGCCAGGCTCAGGGCCGGGCCGTCGAAGCGCGCCAATTGCGGGTTGGCACGATACAGGCGGGTGAGGTTTTCCTGGGCAATCAAACCCTCCAGTGCAAGTTGCGCCAGGGCGTGCTGTTGCACGGCCAGCAGGCAGACGGGATCGGCCTGGTGCAACTCGATGAGCAGGGGCAGGGTGTCGGGCAGTTCGTCGAGTTCTTCACGCAGGTCGCGCAGGTATTCGGCCAGCGCGCCCAGGCTCGGTGCTGGTTCGAACACACAGTGTTGCGCAATCAGCTCGGCCAGGCGTGCAACCGGCTGGCGCAGGCTGGCTTCCTGGCGCACACCGGACATGGCGTCCGGGTTGCCGCGCAAACCTTCGACCCACTGGCGCAATAGCGCTGATGCGCTCAGTTGCTGGAGCAGGGCTTGCAGGTGTTGCACGAACAGGTCGATGTCCTGGATGCCGTAGCGGCTTTGCAGGCGCTGCTGCTGCGCGTGCAACTCGGCGGTGGCGCGGTGTTCGCTGGCTAGGCTATCGAGCACGCTGCGGTAGCTGGGGCGGACCGCGTGCTGGCGGAAGTCATAGCGCCGTTGCAACTCGCCACGCAGCCGCCACCATGACGGTTTCAGCCAACGCAGCAGCGAACCGTCCAGGTGCTGCACCAGATCCAGGGCGGCCTGGGTGTCCTGGGGCGCGAGCTTGTCGCGCCAATGGCGGGTGGTTTCGCCGGCGTTGTGTTGCTGCACGGCCAGGGCCTGCAAGGTCGCCTGTTCGGCGTGCAGTGCCTGGGAACCCGGTGACCCCGGCTCCAGCAGGTCGAGGTGTGACGCCAGGTTGGCGCCGGTCAGTTGCTCGGCGGCCTGGGTCAGCACGCGCGCATCCGCCAGGCTGGTGTCGCTGGACAGCAGGCTTGAGGACGACTCCATAAGCTGCTCGACACTGTCCATCAGCGCGCTGGACTCATCCAGGAATGCCTTTAACTGGCCATAGGCATGCTCATGGGTAATGAGGCTTGAGGCCAGGTGGCTGAAGGGGTGGCGCGCAAAGCTGTCGAGGCCGAAACGTTCGTTGATCGCCTGGTACAGGCGGCCGGTCAGCTCGCTTTGTGCCTGCCAGTGACGCCATTGGGGCAAGCGTTCCAAGGCTTCCGGTGGCAGCGTCGCAGCAATGGCCGGCAGCTCGATCAGATGCCGCACCAGTTCGCGCACTGAGCAGGCCAGGGTCTCCGGCACGCCGGCCATGGCCTGTTCAAAGCGTTCGATCAGGCCGAGTTGCTGGCTCAGGGTGGCCAATGCAGCGCTGCGTCGGGCCTGCAATTGCGTCGATTGAGCATCGCCGGCAATCCAGCGTTCATAACACTCGCGCAGGTTGCCCACGAAAGCCTTTTTGTCGGTCTGGGAGTCGTGAATCAGGCAGCACAATTCGCCCAGTTCACTCTGTTGCAGGCGATGGAATACCACGTCCAGTGCCGCGCGCTTTTCGCACACAAACAACACGCGCAGGCCGCGACCGGCATAGTCGGCGATCAGGTTGGTGATGGTCTGGGACTTGCCGGTGCCAGGCGGGCCCTGAATGATGAAATTACGCCCGGTGCGGGCCAGGCTGACAGCGGCGTTCTGCGTAGCGTCACCGGCCACCACGTTCCATTGTTCGGGCAGCGGGATCGGATCCGGTGCTTCGACTTCGACCTCCCGCGGCTCGATGGAAAACATCCGGTCAAACGCTTCGTTTTGGGCCGGCTCGTCGATCAACTGCGCGTAGTCGCGCACCAGCGACATCTTGCGATAGTTCAAGTTGGCCAGGGTGACCTGGGTCAGGTCGATGTCCCAGGCGTAGCGATGCCCTTGGTTCTCGGGCAGGGCGAAGGTGCTGTTCTCGGTGCTGCTGGCGACCATTTGCGGATGCTGGTCGCGCAGCGAAGGCTTGCCGCCCACCGCGAGGCGCAGCGGCAGTTGGCTGGGCAGTACCTTTTGCTGGAACAGTTGCAGGCCCAGCGGGCGGTAGTCTTCACGGTCGTAGCTGAAGTCTGGCTTCGCAAAGGGCATGGCCGAGCGCTGACGGGCCCGGCGGCGCTGGAAGTGGTGCAGGTGCTGCACCGCCTTCTGGTGGATCAGTTCGATTTGCGGTTTGCTTCGCAGGCGCAACTCAACGCCAGGCTCGGTCAGTTTGATCTGGCGGGCAATGTCGGCGTGGATGTCTTCCAGAGAGGTCTTTTGCAGGTCGACGGTTTCCGGCAACTGGATATCGTAGAGCTGGCGCAACTGATGCCGCAGTACCGGGTTGAACTCTGCTTCGGTTTCATCGCACTGCAACATGAACTGGTCACGCACACCTTTTTTGCGGCTCAGTTCCACTGGCAGCCACAGCAGCGGGGTGACAATGCGTTCTTCCGGCGTGTCCTTGAGGTTGTGCCAGCGCATGAAGGCCACCACCAAGCGCAGGTTGCTGAAACCGAACTCGGCGCGGTCGCGGCGAGCTTCCTGGATGATGCGTTCCAGGGACGCCTGCAACCAAGTCTGGTCTTCAAACCGCAACCATTGCTGCAGGCCAACGGACTTGCCGCTCAATACCTGCTCAGAGAAACCACCGAAGGCCGGCTGCCAGGTGCACAAAGCTTCGGGGCGGATGCTTTCAATCTGCATCACCAGCGGTACGCTGGCCACGGTCAGGTTGATGTTGGCCTGGGTCGGCCGGAAATACAGCAGGCGATTGCGTCGCGACAAGTCGAACAGCCGGTTACGCAGATGTTCCAGCACCACGGTGCGCCGTGAAGCCGGACCCTCGGCCTGGGCCAGCACACGCTCCACATCCAGGCTGGCCGGCTGCTCGCGCCAGGATTCCAGGCGCCGGGCCAGGGCGTTCACATCGGTGGCGCGCTCATGCCGATTGAGTTCGGTCATCTCGACGATCAGGTTAGCCAGTACCGGATTGAGCCGGCCATTGAGCTGGAACAGGTTGCGCCGGTGCCGCGCAAACGTCTTGAGGTCGTTGATATCGGAAAAGTCCAACCCGCAGGCCAGGCACGCCAGTAACTGGCCGAGCTGGAAAATATCGGTGATTTCGTCGTGATGCCCGAGACGATGCTCCCAACTGTGCAAGTCCGGCAGGAACACCGGGTGGGCGACAGGCTGGTGCGGGTCCTCCTGGACGTGCAGGTCGGTAATCGCCACACCCGTTTCCGAGTCACGGGTCAGGCGGACCTTGCCGACGATATTCAGCGCCGACTCCGGATTGGGCTGCACCTGCCTGATCGCCTCCAGCGCCAGGCGCGGTGGCACGCCCTCGGGGTTGCGCAGTTGCAGGGTGCGTTCTGGCCCTTGCAGCACGTCGAGGTAACTGAGCTGCGCGACACGCCCAAGCTCATGCAGTTGCGCCACCTGACGCAGCAGCGGCAGCGCCAGGAACAACACGTCGTCGATGGGCACCGCAGCACCATCGTGGGCCTGCAGCCATTGAGCGAGCGTGACGGGTGGAATTACTGGGTCCATGTGTCGACCTCCGCTTTGACCGCGCGAACGATCGAGTCGAGCTCACGCTTCGGGATTTTGATATCGCGCTTGAGCACGCTGATAAAGTCGTCGGCGCTGCCGAGCTTCTTCGCGGTGCGCGCCGCATGTAGCAATGCCTCATCACGCAGGTCGCGGTCCACCAGGCTGAGGTCGAGCATGACGAAATGCAGGTACTCGTGAATGCTTGCGTCAATGCGTTCGGCATTCAGCGTGCCAAGGTCCAGCGGCGTTTCATTGTCCTTCCAGTCAGGAAAGAAGCCACGCACTTGATTGAGCACAACCTCAGACTGCAACACCGCTGCACCGATAAAACTGGCGATAAAGCCACGGGTGAGGGCCGTGAGTTCAACCTGGTCGATAACATCTAGGCGAATGAGCGATAACGGCCCCCGCAGACGGCGGTGCAGCCAGGTGTCCGTATCAGGAACCTGCCGCCACCAACTGTTCACGGCCTGCGAACGCAGAAACGTCTCCGGGTGCGAGACACCTTTAGACAGTTGCGCATCCTTGGCGTCTAACTCGCTGGCCTGCTGCAAGTAGGCGGCAGCATCAACGCTGAGAATCCCGGTGTGCACCTTAACCAGTGAGGTAATCGACGCCTCTGGCCCACCCGCCACCAGTGCTGCGCCTCTGTCTGCATAGATTTCCGTGTGCAGGCTATATAAACGTGCGGTCTGTTCCAGGCTCGGCGGCGTATGCACATCGGCCAGGGCGTGGTTGAGCACCCGTTCGGCCACCAGGAAGTCCCCGTCGTGCTCCGACCACAAACGATAATGGGCCAACTCATGCCCCAGCAACGCGAGCAATTCCTGGGCGTCGAGACGTTCAAGAATCGGCCCGTAAAACACTACATGCACTTCACCGGCGAGGTAATACAGGCTCGCGTTCATCGCGCCGTCTCCTGCTTGGTATAAAGTGGCTGACGCCTGAATATCCAGACGCTCCAATGCAGTTGCGCAGGCCAGATAGGCCTGCGGGTGGGTCTCGGGGCTCAGGCGATAGGTGTCGCGCAGTAACTGTGCACGCATGTCCTGAGCATGTTCCTGCTGAACGTCCAGGGACGAAGCCCAATTCCACACGGCGGGCTCGCTGGTTTTCAGGTAATCGACCACCTGCTGGTGGTAGGGCAGCGGCGTCAGGCTGCTGATGTCCAGTGCGTGGGTACTCATCGTTCAAACGTCCTTGAGGATACGGCTCCATAAGCTGCGCCTGGGCAGCAGAGACTGGGCTGGAATCCCGGTGTCAGTGATCGGTAATAAACGCGGAGCATATCCGGTTCGCATGACTGCTGCACGGCGCAAGGAAGTGCAGGGTGTCTATAGTTGAAACACACGCGCAGCGTCTCTTGGAGCCATGCGCAACCCAGCCGAAGATCGAGGTAGCCATAATGAGCAGCGAATCCATATCAGAGCTTCCCGGCCTCGCTGTATGACAGCGGTCCCTTCAGGGTGGTGCCGCTGGACCTCAGCGAAGCCTTGGGCTGCGAAGGCCCAGCGACAGGCCCTGGGCTGTGTGCGAATTTCATTCGGCTCAACGCCGGCGATACCCTCACCTTGCAGCCCAACGCGACGTCTCAAGTGCTCTATGTAATTGCGGGGGAGGGCCGCGTGGTTCAGAGCGAGCATGCCATTCAATGGTCCAAAGGCTGCTTTATCGCGTTGCCTGGCCTGCACGAGGCACGTCTGAGTGCAACGCAGGATGCTCGGATTTACTACGTGCACGATGAGCCGCTGTTGCGCTACCTGGGCGTGACGCGCAGCAGTGATCGCTTTGCGCCGACGCTCTATCCTGCAGACGTTGCGAACGCGAAACTGCGTGAAGCGGCCGATGGCCCGCATGCGCAGGACCGTAGCCGCATCAGTATCCTATTGGGTAATCGCAACTTTCCACAGACACGCACAGTGACTCATGTGCTGTGGGCGATGTATGGAATTCTGCCAGCAGGGTCGGTGCAAAAACCCCATCGGCATCAGTCGATTGCGTTGGATTTCATTATCGACTGCCCTGTGGGGTGTTACTCGCTGGTGGGCACTGAGCTGGGTGCGGATGGACAGATCCGCAACCCGGTACGAGTCGACTGGTCACCTGGCCTGGCGTTTGTGACCCCGCCCGGTTACTGGCATGCGCACTTCAATGAGGCAGACACGGAGGCATTCCTGATCCCGATTCAGGATGCGGGGCTGCAAACGTATCTGCGGTCGTTGGATATCCGGTTCAGTTGAGTGGCTCGGGGCTAATGCGAATGAAACATTGCGCAGGTATCGACAGATTTAGCGTTGCCCAAGTCGGGTGCATATTTAGTCATAGATCGATGCCAGCGATCTCGCAGCTAGCTCACAAGCCAGTATCTTGGGTGAGTGCTTTTGGCAGACAGGGCAGTGTAAGTAAACGGAAATCAGATCCTGTGTCTTTCAGGCAACGCAGTCATCTAGGTAGCGCCACAGCGCTGCCCGGTGTTTCAGGCTGTAATCGAACGCTTGGCTGATTGCTGAGCCTTATGGCAACTGAATGAAAGTGTTAGTGCATGCCGGCTCGCTTCGCGGTCGTAAACGGGCGGCGGCGATCATGAGCTTGATCCGATCAGCAAGCATCAATGGATATTGATCCGTATAGTGTATTGACTCGTTTGCCGACGAAACGGGAGAGTGAGATTTATCAGATACTGCCGCATAAACGGCAACTCGGTTGGCTACGCAGGGCGGGATGCCCGGACGCATACGTTTTGGGAGTGAGTAATGAGCAATGACACTGACGCTTTAGCTGCCCGCATGATTCGCAACTTCAATGATGTGTCGCTTCAATACGAGCGCCGCGACCCTCTATACGAAAGCTATTGCGCGCGCCTCGGCACTGATACCGTTGCGCAGAAACTCGGTGCGTCAGTGGACATCGTCGCGCCGGGTAAGCGTTCTTGCCCCTACCACTTTCATTATGCTCAGGAAGAGATGTTTATCATCTTAGAGGGGGTTGGCACTCTGCGCGTAGCGGGCAAAATGTTGCCGATCCGAAATGGCGACGTGATCTTTATTCCTCCCGGCCCCGAGTATCCGCATCAGATCATCAACACCTCTGATGCGCCGCTGAAGTATCTTTCCATTGGCACCCGAGAAACCCCCGAAGTATGCCAATACCCGGATTCCGGTAAATATCAAGCAATGGTCACAATCAATGGACAACGCGCGTTCACAACTGTGCAGCGATCCGGGACTACGCTTAATTATTGGGACGATGAACCATAAGGGCGCCGTGTTGATGAAGAATTCCAGAGAAATGATTGAGGAAAATCTCGATGGTTAGCAGTGGCGCTTAATGACGACGTAACGTAAGCGTCCGGCCAACTCACCAGGCTTTGGTTCGGTGCTGGCGGCTTGATCACAGTGTTGTAACGCCTGCCATTAGCCCATCGGTTGATCGCTGCTGACTTTCGGCTCAGCCACAATCAGCGGCATGACCTCCTCCCCCAATCTCGATCAACTGACACCGGAACAGCTACTTGCCTTGGCTGAACAGGCCTTGCAGTTGCTCCACCAGGTCGGCTCGATGGGGCAGAAAATCCAACGCATTGAAACGGTCAACGAGTAACTCGCTCATGAGATCGGCATATTCAAGCGACACAAGTTCGCCAAGCGCAACGAACAGCTTAGCCCTGACCCAAGGTAGCTTGCTCGAAGATTTACTCGACACCGATATCGCGGCCACCTAAATCGGCTGCATGGCGCATGCGCGCCGCAAGTTCTTCGACCTGCATGTAGCCAATAAAAGCCAGTTGGCGGAGCAGGCGCCTCACTCGCTTGGCGGACTGTACGAAGTCGAGCGACACGCCAGGGAAATGAGCGACGAAGACTGTTGGCGATTACGTCAGGAAACGGCGGCGCCCATCGCTGAGAAGCTGCATGAGTGGATGTTGGCTCAGCGTGAACTTGTGCCACAGGGGTCGGCCACGGCCAAGGCCTTGGACTATGGCATTAAACGCTGGGTACCGCTGACGCGCTATCCGGAAGATTGCGCTGTGCCCATCGACAACAACCAAATCGAGAATCTGATCCGACCGTGGGCGCTTGGGCGGTCGAATTGGTTATTTGCGGGGTCTTTGCTCAGCGGCAAGCGAGCGGCCGCGATCATGAGTTTGATCCAGTCAGCGCGGATCAATGGGCATGATCTATATGCATATCTTAAAGATGTGCTGTCGCGCTTGCCGACGCTGCGGGCCAATGCGATCGAGTTGCTGTTGCCGCATCAATGGATGCTAATAAAGCATGTGTATCGTCAGTCTATGAAGATCAGCCCCGAGGCTAGGATGTGGAGGCTGCTCGCTCTCTGTACTCACGAGGAGAACAACCCATTACACGCTTGAAAGCGTGGCTAAAGGCGCTATCGGAGTCATAGCCCAGCTTTTGTGCGGTGGACGAAACAGTAACGTGGTTGTTCGTGTTTAAAAATCTTGCAGCTAATTGCATGCGCCAGCGCAAGACGTACTCCAAGGGGGGGACACCAGATTTTTGCTTAAATCGCAATGCGAAGGTCGACCGAGAAACACCTGCGATTTTGGCAAGGTTCTCGACCGTCCAAGAGCGCGCCGGATCTGCATGAATGGCTTGAATCGTTGCCCCGATACGCGGATCAGATATGGCAACCAACCAACTTGGTGCGCTATTTCCTTCCTGAATCGAATACATTCGTAGAACCTGCACTAGCATGATGTGGCCCAGATGCTGAACTACAATAGAACTACCAAGAGACGGGTTGGTAAGTTCGTGAGCCATACGCCGCAAGGCCCAGTCCAGCACGGAAGCTTGATCCGAGCCACTTTTGATGACTGCAACGGCGGGCAATCCATCAAGTAGAAGGCGGGCTTGCTCACCGAAGTCAAAACGGCCTCCGATCAAGAAAAACTCTTCGGCCGTCCCACAAATTGCAACGCCATTGACGGCGTGGCGATAGATTTCATCCGAGTGGATGGCCGGAAGTGACAAGTCACTGCGAAGGGAAAACGCTCGTTTGCGTGGCAAAAGAAAGCAATCTCCAGCTGTCAACCGGATAGCTTGCTCCACGCCTTCCACCATTAGCCAACAAGACCCTTCAAGTATCGCATTGAACTTGACGCCCTCGGGCGGTGGGAAGTCGATAGCCCAGTCGCCGCCCGCCTTCAGGCCTGCGAAAAGAGAGCTACGAGTGTTCAAGAGAGAAAGGGCTTCGGAGAGGAGATCCATAGGTTTAGGACGATCTCGACAGACAGTGGGACTTTGGTACATTCACAGTCCTAAGTCTAATCTAGACAATGGTCGCCGTGGATCTTTTCCCCTATTCCCTGTGAGATTATAAAGGACACGACATGACCAGCAAGCAATCTCCCATCCAGTCGGGTTTCGGAGCGGCAACCACCGCAGCAGAGTTACTCGAAGGGTGCGATCTATCCGACACCACCGTTATAGTGACTGGGGGGCACTCCGGTCTGGGCCTTGAGACGACACGGGCACTGACCGATGCGGGCGCGCATGTCGTTGTCGCGGCACGCGATGTTGAAGCTGCGCGTGCAAAGACTAATGGGATCATTAACGTTGAAATCGAGCCACTGGATCTTTCAGATCCTTACCAGCGTGCATGACTTCGCACAGCGTTTCTTGGCCAGCAATCGACACATTGACATCCTGATCGGCAGTGCAGGAATCATGGCTTGCCCGGAAACCCGCGTAGGGGCAGGTTGGGAGGCACAGTTTGCCACCAATCATTTGGGGCATTACGCACTTGTAAATTTGCTATGGCCTGCGCTCAAGGGTGGTTCAAGGGTGGTAATAGTGTCATCGGCAGGGCATCACCAATCAGATATTCGCTGGAACGATGTGCAATTTACAGAGGGCTACGATAAGTGGTTGGCCTATGGTCAGTCGAAGACGGCCAATGCGTTGTTTGCTGTCCACCTTGATCGGCTTGGTCAGCACGAAGGTGTCCGTGCTTTCTCCCTTCATCCCGGTAAAATTATCACTCCGCTCCAACGTCATCTGCCGCTGGACGAAATGGTTGCCGCTGGCTGGCTAGACGCCAACGGCAACCTTGCTGATCCAACTTTCAAAACCACGCAACAGGGCGCGGCCACCCAAGTTTGGGCCGCTACAGCTGCACAGTTAACTGGCATTGGAGGTTTGTATTGCGAAGACTGCGAGATCGCATCGTTAGACGAAAGCGAGCCACCATCCTTTGTCGGCGTCCGCCCTTATGCCGCAGATCCTAATCAAGCCGAACGCCTTTGGGCGCTATCTGCTCAACTTACCGGGATTGATGTATTTGACAGGAAATAATGATCTGATAATAAACGATGGTGCCCACAAGTCTCGTGAACACCATCGCCCTTAATGCTTGGTTCTGAGATGTGTGTTCGCTGGCCTCTTACGATGCGGCTGCCGACGCGACGGGCTAGCGAGATCGAACATTTGCTTCCGCATCAGTGGATGCCCGTCTAATGTGGAATTTTCGCTATCAAGGATCAACTAATGAAATGCATAGAAGATTTGGTTGAAATTAATGACCCCGCTATGATCTACATACGGGAGATACTCAAGCAGGCCGACTGCCCCTACGACTTGCTTCCCCCCTCACCTCAAAACACCAGCGTTCTCCTACAGCTACAGGTAACGACCAAGTCGACTTTGGGGGCTATAGCATTTGAGACTGGCGGGATACTGATTGATCATGGCTGGCTTCGTATTCTTGGTTCAGGTCATCAAAAACTCACAAGAACCCTAGCGAGCTGGAGTGAGGGACGGGCGCAATGGCATCAGCTGGTGGCAGATGACGCGGCAGGTGGATGCTTTTCCATCAACGGCGGCGGCTTGGGTGATGATGTGGGAGCGATGTACTACTGGGCGCCCGATAATCTGCTTTGGGAGCCATTGGGCATCGGTTATACCGCCTTCTTGGAATGGGCTGTGAGCAACCGTATGGCGGCCTTCTACGAGGGGCTGCGTTGGGAATCCTGGCGCGACGACATTCAGCGTGTTTGCGGTGATCAATGCGTGTCTTTCTACCCGTTCCTATGGACACAAGAGGGCTCAGTGGCAATAAGCGCGCGCAGGGTTGTCAGCATGGCTGAACAGTATGATTTGAAGTGCACATTAGTCGCCCAGTTATAGGTCCCAGCGATCACTCCTAATTCAAGTAATGTAGACTGGTACTGAGACAAAGTGCGCTGATAACGCGCAGGCATTTCAAAGTTGAAATGTGTAATTACTAGACGCTTACGACGCAACGCTGCATTAGCTCTAGCCGTGCGCGTTGATGTTGAGTGTTCTCTCGCAGCAAATCGAAACCTACACAGATACGTGAGAGTCATAAATTTGCCAGATTTGCCCTGTTTACGGGCGATTTCTTAAACAATTTCTATGCCTTCCGAAGCTTTTGACTTAGCAGGACTGCCTCCACGCGTAACGCTTGAGCACAGGGTGAAAGTTCGCGATAAGCTAAAGATAGGTTATAAGGAATAGGAGTTCCTGGCCCGGTAATCTCGCGGCATACGATCCTTCCTGGTTGACTTTGCGCGTATAACCGCGGCATCAGCGCAATACCTATTTCTCCAGCCACAAGACCTGCCGTGGTCTGCATTTGGCGAGAGTGCTGTACTACACGCGGAATAAATCCCGCTTCTGCGCATGCCTGAACTATTTGGGTGTGCATGCCAGGGCTATGGTGTTGTGCGAAAAGTACCCACGGTTCATCCGCAAGCGCCGTCAGCGTGAGGCTGTCTATTTTAGCGAGATGGTGACTTTCAGGTAACACCGCGACCAGTTGATCCTCAATCAGTGGCTCAAGTCGAATGTTACCTGCATCACTGATGGGCAAGACTAGAATGCCAATGTCCAGCTGGTCATTACGTAAACCTTCTATTTGCTCTGGTGGGGTGGCCTCCATCAATTGAATATCAACCTGGGGGTTGGCGCTCTGAAAGCTCCTTAGCAAAGCAGGCAAAAAGCTGCTTAGGGCACTGTCGATGAAGCCGAGGCGAACTGACCCAACGACGCCTGCTGCACTCCGGCGAGCTGAATCGCCCCGGGTTTCGTAGACACCTCCATGCCTTAAACTGAGGCCAATCAGGAGGTGCCATGAGCAACCCACGTTATCCCGAAGCATTCAAAATCCAAGCGGTCAATC
>NZ_JAFLXB010000012.1:0-208224 GCF_019891455.1 Pseudomonas sp. P867
GATCCTGTACCTCTCCGGCGGCAACCAGCAGAAAGCCATTCTTGGCCGCTGGCTGTCGATGCCGATGAAGGTCCTGCTGCTGGACGAGCCCACCCGCGGTATCGACATCGGCGCCAAGTCGGAGATTTACCAGATCATCCATAACCTGGCGGCCAGCGGCATTGCGGTGATCGTGGTGTCCAGCGACCTGATGGAGGTGATGGGTATTTCCGACCGCATCCTGGTGCTGTGCGAAGGCGCCATGCGCGGCGAACAACTGCGCGAGCACGCGACTGAATCCAACCTGCTGCAGCTGGCCTTGCCGCGCGGCCTGGCGAACTGAGAGAAGACCATGACTATTCAAAACAACGCGCTGCCTTCGGCACGCAAACCCCTCGATATGCGCGCATTGCTCGACAACTGGGCGATGCTGTTGGCGGCGGTGGGCATCTTCGTGCTGTGCGCGCTGCTGATCGATAACTTCCTCTCGCCGCTGAATATGCGTGGGCTGGGCTTGGCGATATCCACGGTGGGCATTGCTGCGTGCACCATGCTGTTCTGCCTGGCGTCGGGGCACTTCGACTTGTCGGTGGGCTCGGTGATCGCTTGTGCCGGTGTGGTGGCGGCGATTGTGATGCGCGATACCGACAGCGTGATGCTGGGCATCGGCGCTGCATTGTTGATGGGCCTGATGGTGGGGCTGATCAACGGCATCGTGATCGCCAAGCTGCGCGTCAATGCCTTGATCACCACCCTGGCGACCATGCAGATCGTGCGCGGCCTGGCGTACATCTTCGCCGACGGCAAAGCGGTGGGTGTGTCTCAGGAACAGTTCTTTGTGTTCGGCAACGGCCAGTTGTTCGGTGTGCCGGTGCCGATCCTGATCACCATCGTGTGCTTTCTGTTTTTTGGTTGGCTGCTCAACTACACCACTTACGGGCGCAACACCATGGCTATCGGCGGCAACCCGGAAGCTGCGTTGTTGGCGGGGGTGAACGTTGATCGCACCAAGATATTGATCTTCGCCGTGCACGGCCTGATCGGTGCCCTGGCCGGGGTGATCCTGGCGTCACGCATGACCTCCGGCCAGCCGATGATCGGCCAGGGTTTCGAGCTGACAGTGATCTCTGCGTGCGTGCTGGGCGGCGTATCGCTGAGCGGCGGCATCGGCATGATCCGCCATGTAATTGCCGGGGTGCTGATCCTGGCGATCATCGAGAACGCGATGAACCTGAAGAACATCGACACGTTTTACCAGTACGTGATTCGCGGTTCGATCCTGCTTTTGGCCGTTGTTATCGACCGTATGAAACAACGTTGATTCAAGCCTTCGGGAGATCAAATTTGGAAGGGGCGGTGCGACGATTCGACTTGCTCGCGAAGGCGGCCTCAGGGCCGACCGGGGTGTTGGATCAGACTGAGTACATATCCGTTATTTGGGTAACGGCCGCTATGGGTTCCGCCCTTACGGCGGCTCACTTTTGAACAGCGCAAAAGTAAGCAAAACGCTCTTGCCCCACCACTCGGCACCTCGCTTAGGCTCGGTGTGCCCGTAATTCGCCAGTGATTTGGGGGGCCGCCGCCACGCGCCATCCATGGCGCGGGGCGGCTAAACCGGCATCCCTGCCGGTTTACCCCCCAAATCCCTGTCGAATTCCGGCCAGCGTGGTTTAACGGGGCGCCTGAGATCAAGATCAAAAGCAGATCAAGATCAAGATCGGCTCGCTTCGCATCGTAGTTACCTTCGGCTGCTACAACCTACAAAATTGTGTAGATACCTGTGCTCCCACATGTTCACCGAGCACGGCCCATCCAGACGGGTGGGTGGGTGCCAAGGCCGTTACGAAATCAAGCTTGCCCTTGCCTGAACAAATCCACTGCCACGCTTCAAGCGACCAACGGGGGCTTGCGTCACCTCTGTTTAATTGTTAGCTTCTGGCAAAATGTTAACGATAACATTTGCTCTAACAATAAAAACAAAACAGAGACTCACGCCATGAAAATGCTCCCAAAAACCCTGTGTTTACTGGCTGTCGGCATCACCTTCGGTACTCAAGCCTTTGCCGCCACACCGCCCGCGCCCATTCGTATCGGCGCCTCCTTCCAGGAAATCAACAACCCCTATTTCGTCACCATGAAAAACGCTCTGGAAGAAGCCGGCGCGACCATCGGTGCCAAGCTGATCATCACCGACGCCCGCCACGACGTGTCCAAGCAGGTCAGTGACGTCGAAGACATGCTGCAAAAAGGCATCGATATCCTGCTGATCAACCCTACCGATTCGGTCGGCGTGCAGTCCGCCGTCAAGTCGGCCCACGCCGCAGGTGTCGTGGTGGTGGCAGTGGATGCCCAGGCGGACGGCCCGCTGGATTCGTTCGTGGGCTCGAAGAACTTCGACGCGGGCTTCCAGGCGTGTGAATACCTGGCGAAGACCATCGGTGGCAAAGGCAATATCGCCATCCTCGACGGCATCGCCGTGGTGCCGATTCTCGAACGTGTGCGCGGTTGCAAAGAGGCGGTGGCCAAGCACCCGGACATCAAGATCGTCAGCATCCAGAACGGCAAGCAGGAGCGTGATCAGGCGCTGACCGTGACCGAAAACATGCTGCAGGCCCAGCCGACCCTCAAGGGTATTTTCAGCGTGAATGACAACGGCTCCCTCGGTGCGCTCTCGGCCATCGAAGCCAGCGGCATGGACGTGAAACTGGTGAGCGTCGACGGTGCGCCGGAAGCGATCAAGGCGATCCAGAAACCCGGCAGCCATTTCATCGCCACCTCGGCCCAGTACCCCCGCGACCAGATCCGCCTCGCCCTGGGCATTGCCCTGGCCAAAAAGTGGGGCTCTCAAGTCCCGGCCAGCGTGCCGGTGGACATCACCTTGATCGACCAGGCCAAGGCCAGGGACTTCAGCTGGTAAATCCCCAGGCCCCACGCAAACCGTGGGGCCCAGGTCTTCCTTCTGAGCGCGAGGTCGGCGGTATGAGCAGTCTTCTGAAGCTGGAAAACATCTGTAAGCGTTACCCGGGGGTACAGGCCCTCAAGTCCATCAACCTGCAAGTGGAGCGTGGCGAAATCCATGCCTTGCTGGGGGAAAATGGCGCGGGCAAATCCACCCTGATGAAGATCCTCGGCGGCGTCGAGCATCAGGACGAAGGGCAGATCCTCATCGACGGCCAGGCGCAGCAGTTCGCTACTTACCGCGATGCCATCGCCGCCGGTATCGGCATCGTGTTCCAGGAGTTCAGCCTGATTCCCTACCTCACGGCGGTGGAAAATATCTTCCTCGGCCATGAGTTGAGCAACCGCTTCGGCCTGTTGCGCAAACGTGAAATGACCGAGGCGGCGCAGGCGTTGTTTCAGCGTTTGGGGGTGAGTATCGACCTGTATTGCGCGGTCAAGCACCTGAGTGTGGCCGAGCAGCAGTTCGTCGAGATCGCCAAGGCCCTGGCCCTGGACGCACGCCTGCTGGTACTCGATGAACCCACCGCGACGCTGACGCCCAGCGAAGCCGAGCTGCTGTTCGAGATCATGCGTGAACTCAAGCGCCAGGGCGTGGCGGTGATTTTTATCTCGCATCACCTGGAAGAGATTTTCCAGGTCTGTGACCGCATCAGCGTGCTGCGCGACGGCGGCAATGTGGGCGTCACCGACGTGGCCGACAGCGATATCGACCGCCTGGTGGAGATGATGGTGGGGCGCCGCCTGGAGTGCAGTTTCCCGCCCAAGCCCACTTGCGAGCGCGGCCCGCTGTTGCTGGAGGTCAAAGACATCCAGCTGGTGCGCAATGGCCCACACAACAGCTTCCAACTGCACAAGGGCGAAATCCTGGGCTTTGCCGGGCTGGTGGGGTCGGGCCGTACCGAATTGGCCCTGGGCATGATGGGGGCGCTGCCGTCGGTGAGCAAAGAGGTGTGGCTGCGCGGCGAAAAAATCAGCCTTGACGACCCAGCCCAAGCCTTGGCGCACGGCATCGGCCTGCTGCCGGAAAGTCGCAAGAGCGAAGGGCTGATCACCGATTTCAGCATTCGCGAAAACATCTCCCTGAACAACCTGCCCAAATATCAGAACGCCTCGGGTTTGATCGACAAGGCCAAGGAGTGCGCCAGCGTCGAAGCTCTGATGCGCCAGCTGTCGATCAAGGCGCCCAGCGGCGAAAGTCGCGTGCTTAACCTCAGCGGCGGCAATCAGCAAAAAGTCGTGATCGCGCGCTGGATCAACCACCACTGCGAGGTGCTGGTGTTCGACGAGCCCACCCGCGGCATCGACGTCGGCGCCAAGGCGCAGATCTACGCGCTGATGCGCAGCCTCACCGAACAAGGCTACGCAATCATCATGATTTCCTCCGAATTGCCCGAAGTCATCGGCATGTGCGACCGCGTCGCCGTGTTCCACAAGGGCGCGATCGTCAAGGTCCTGGAAGCGTCCGCCGTCAATCCTCAAGAGGTCATGCGCCATGCAACAGGGGGCTCAAGTGAATACGTCCATTAACACCGCAAACACCGGCCGCTTGCGCCTGAATGTGGCACGGCTGCTGCGCTCACCGGCGTTCTATCCCTTCGTCGGGCTGGTGGTGGTGACCCTGGTGATGATCCTTGCCAGCGACACCTTCCTCACCGCCAGCAACCTTTCCAATATTGCTCGCCAGGTATCGATCAACGCGATCATCGCGGTGGGCATGACCTGCGTGATTCTTACCGGTGGCATCGACTTGTCGGTGGGGCCGGTGATGGCGTTATCCGGCACGCTCACGGCCGGTTTGATGGTGGCCGGCGTGCCGCCCGGCCTGGCGATTGGCGCCGGGTTGCTGGTAGGCGTGGCGTTCGGCATCGGCAACGGGCTGTTCGTGGCTTACCTGCACATGCCACCGATCATCGTCACGCTGGCGACCATGGGCATCGCCCGTGGGTTCGGGCTGATGTACACCGACGGCTACCCGATTTCCGGGCTGCCGGAGTGGTTCGCCTTTTTCGGGCGCGGCAGCGTGTTCGGTATGCAGGTGCCGATCCTGATCATGTTGCTCACTTACCTGGCCGCCTATGTGTTGCTGCAACACACGCGTATAGGCCGCTACATCTACGCCATCGGCGGCAATGAAGAAGCGGTGCGTTTGTCCGGGGTGCGTGCGGCGCGCTTCAAGCTGCTGGTGTACGGCATCAGTGGCCTGACCGCGGCGATAGCCGGGCTGGTGCTCACCTCGCGGCTGATGAGCGGCCAGCCCAATGCCGGTGTGTCGTTCGAGCTTGATGCGATTGCCGCCGTGGTACTCGGCGGTGCATCGATCGCCGGCGGGCGCGGGGTGATCGTCGGCACCTTGCTCGGCGCCATGCTGCTGGGCGTGTTGAACAACGGCTTGAACATGCTTGGCGTATCGCCTTACGTACAGAGCGTGATCAAGGGCGGGATCATTTTGCTGGCGATCTTTATCAGCCGTCAGCGCCATCGATAAATACCTCATCACACAGGACCCAACACCATGGACAAGCACACCCACATGCAAGCCGTCGTCTGCCACGGCCCGAAAGACTACCGCCTGGAACGCATCGGCAAACCCCAGGCCCGCGCCAATGAGTTAGTGATTCGCATCGCTGCCTGTGGTATCTGCGCCAGTGACTGCAAGTGCCACTCCGGCGCTGCGATGTTCTGGGGCGGTGACAACCCCTGGGTCAAGGCGCCGGTGGTGCCGGGGCATGAATTTTTCGGCTACGTGGTGGAGGCGGGCGAGGGCGCCGAGGAACACTTCGAGGTCAAGGTCGGTGACAAGGTCATCGCCGAACAGATCGTGCCGTGCGGCAAGTGCCGTTTCTGCAAGTCGGGCAAATACTGGATGTGCGAAGTGCACAACATTTTCGGCTTCCAGCGTGAAGTGGCCGAAGGCGGTATGGCCCAGTACATGCGTATTCCCAAGACTGCCATCGTGCACAAGATCCCTGAGGCGGTGTCCCTGGAAGACTCGGCCCTGGTGGAGCCCATGGCCTGCTCGATCCACACCGTGAACCGCGGCGACATCCAGCTCGATGACGTGGTGGTGATTGCCGGTGCGGGCACCCTTGGCCTGTGTATGGTCCAGGTCGCCGCGTTGAAAACCCCGAAAAAGCTGGTGGTGATCGACATGGTCGACGCGCGCCTGGAACTGGCCAAGCAATTCGGCGCCGATGTGGTGATCAATCCCGCCCGTGACAACGCCCGCGAGATCATCAATGGCCTCACCGACAACTATGGTTGCGATGTCTACATCGAGACCACGGGGGTACCGGCCGGCGTCACCCAGGGCCTGGACCTGATCCGCAAGCTTGGGCGGTTTGTGGAGTTCAGCGTGTTTGGCGCCGAGACCAGCGTGGACTGGTCGATCATCGGCGACCGCAAGGAACTCGACGTACGCGGCGCGCACCTGGGGCCGTATTGCTACCCGATTGCCATCGACCTGTTCGAGCGCGGCCTGGTCACCTCCAAAGGCATCGTCACTCATGATTTCCCACTGGACGACTTCGCCGAAGCCTTCGAACTGGCCAACTCGACCAAGTCGATCAAGGTGCTGTTGAAACCGGTGCTGCCCGCCCATGAGTAACAACATGAACTACGTCATGGGTGTCGACATCGGCACCCAGAGCACCAAGGCGCTGCTGGTGGATGCCCAAGGCACGATCATTGCCCAGCACAGCCAGGGCTATCGCGTGGATACCCCCAAAGTGCGCTGGGCCGAGCAATGGCCGCAGGTGTGGCTGGACGCTGTGCAAGCCTGCGTTGCCCAGTGCATGGCCAAGGCTGGCGTGCCGGCGGGGCAGGTCAAGGCGCTGTGCATCAGCAGCCTGTACGGCGGCTCGGGGATTGCCGTGGATGCGCAGATGACACCGTTGCACCCGTGCCTGATCTGGATGGACCGCCGCGCTGGCGAGCAGGTCGAGTGGGTGCGTGAGCATGTGGATCTGGAGCGGCTGTTCGCGGTCACCGGTAACTCGGTGGACAGCTACTACGGGTTCACCAAAATGCTCTGGCTCAAGCAGCATCAACCGCAAGTGTGGGCGAACACTCGCTACTTGCTGCCGCCCAACAGCTACATCAACTGGTGCCTGACCGGTGAGTTGGCGGTGGACCACAGCAGCGCCGGCAATATCGGCGGTATCTACGATGTGGCGGCGCGCAACTGGTCAGGCGAGATGCTGGATGCGCTGGGTATCGCGCGGTCGATGATGCCCGAGCGCTTGGTGTATTCCGGTGAGGTGGTGGGTGGTTTGCTCGCAGACTGGGCCACTCGCCTGGGCTTGCAGGCGGGCACGCCCATCCTGGCCGGTGGCGTTGACGCGGCCATGGCGACCCTGGCCGCAGGTGTCACCCAGCCGGGCAACCATGTGGCGATGATCGGCACCAGCATGTGCTGGGGCTACCTCAACCAGCAGGTGGATGCGCACCACGGCCTGGTCAGCATGCCGCATGTCTATAACGGCCACCGCGACCTGTACATCTTCGGCGGTGCGATCACCGCCGGAGCGTCGGTCAGCTGGTTTCGCGAGCAGTTCTGCCAGGCCGAAGAGCAGCAGGCCCAGACAACCGGGCAAGACAGCCTGGTGCTGCTGGAGCAGAGTGCCAGGAAGATCCCGGCGGGCAGTGAAGGTGTGGTGTTCCTGCCGTACCTGATGGGCGAGCGCAGCCCGGTATGGGACGACCGCGCCAGCGGCAGTTTTGTCGGGCTGAACCTGTATCACAGTCGCATTCACCTGTACCGCGCGGTGCTGGAGGGCGTGAGTTTTGCCCTGCGCCACAATATCGAAGCGGGCACCCAGGGCGCCCACTCCCTGGACCCGCGCCTGATCGTGGTGGGTGGGGCGAGCCATTCGGATTTGTGGATGCAGATTATCGCGGACGTCACCCGCTACCCCGTCTACACCATTGTCCAGGAAGTTGAAGCGGCCCTGGGCGCGGCGTTGCTGGCGGCGCATACGGTGGGGTTGGTCAGTGATGAGGCGATGGACACAGGCTGGGTGCAACTGGAGCAACGGGCGCAGCCCAAGCGCGAGAATGTCATGGCCTATGACCGGGCGTTTACCGAGTACCTGAAGCTGTATCCGGCCCTGAAACCGATCATGCACAACCTGCAAGCTACCTGACTCAACACGGTTAAAAATGTGGGAGGGGGCTTGCTCCCGATGGCGGTGTATCAGTCAGCTTATCTGTAGCTGACACACCGCCATCGGGAGCAAGCCCCCTCCCACAGTCAATCTTCATTGTTCTTGAGATTTTTATCTATGAACGCAGTCTTCAACTTCACCCACCAGCGCATCCTCGTCACCGGCGCCAGCAGTGGTATCGGTCGCGAAATCGCGCTCCAGCTGATCAACAGCGGCGCCGAAGTCTTTGCCCTTGGCCGCGACGCCCAAGCCTTGGCCGCACTGGGCTGCCACTCCCTGTGTGTGGACATGGCCGACAGCACTGCCCTCGATAAAGCGCTGCAAGACCTGCCGCCCCTGCACTGCCTGGTCAACTGCGCCGGCATCTCGCGCCTGGAGCCCGCCGCCGCGATCAGCGCCGAGGCTTTCGACCAGGTAATGAACGTTAACGCCCGTGCCGCCGCCCAGGTGGCCAGCCGTGTCGCGGCCAAGATGATCGCGGCAAACATTACCGGCAGTATCGTCAACGTCTCCAGCCAGGCGTCGTTGGTGGCGCTGGACGATCATCTCGGTTACTGCGCCTCCAAGGCCGCCATGGATGCGATCACCCGCGTGCAATGCGCCGAATGGGGCCGCTTTGGTATTCGGGTAAACAGCGTCAACCCCACGGTGACCTTGACGCCGATGGCAAGCATGGCCTGGTCCGACCCGGCCAAGCGCGACCCGGCGCTGGCGGCGATCCCCTTGGGGCGTTTTGCGCAACCGGCGGAAGTGGCGTTGCCGGTGCTGTTCCTGCTGAGCGACGCAGCCAGCATGATCAGTGGTGTGAGCTTGCCTATCGACGGCGGCTATACCAGCCGTTAGCCGTTTTCCAATTGCCCGGCGATGACGACCTTGTCCCGTGGCTTGTAAGGGTCTTCAAGCCGATCGAGCAGCAGGCGTACCGCGCTGCTGCCAGCCAGTGACGCGTCGTGGGCCACGCAGGCGATCGGCACGCCAAAGATATCGGCGAAGGGCAGGCGGTCGATGCCGCAGATGGTCAGGCTGTCATGGGAGATGTTGTGCATGCGCAGTGCGCGCAGGGCGCCGAGGGTGATCAACTGGTTAAAACCCATGATCGCGTCCGGCGCCGAATGTTCGGCGAGGTAGTCGAGGGTGTGCAGGTAGGATGGCATCAGCGTGTAGTCACCGGCCCGCACTTCAACGTGCACCTTGGGATGCTCGGCCAGCACTTCGCGCAAGCCTTTGAGGCGCTCCACGGTGATGCGCGAGTGCTCGGGGCCGGTCAGCACCAGCAGGCGCTTGAGGTGCGGCGTCTGGCGCAACAAGTAGTGCGCGGCCTGGATGCCGCTGTGGTAGTTGTCGAGCACCACGCGGCTGAACGGGCTGTCGTGGATCGTGCGATCCAGCAGCACCACAGGGGTCTTGCCGTTACCCAGGCGTTCCAGGTAGTCGGGCTGGTAGCTGGGCTCATCGGAGACCGGCGACAGGATGATCCCCGCCACGCGGTAACCCAGCAGCGTATCGACCGCCTTGCTTTCCAGTTCTTCCAGTTCGTCGGTGTCCACCAGCATGATGGTGTAGCCGTGTTGTTTCGCCTCGCGGGAAATGGCCTTGATCATCTCGCTGTAGAACGGGTTGTCCACCGAGGCGGTGATCACGCCGATGATCAGGCTTTCACTGCGCTTGAGCCCGCGCGCGAAGGCGTTGGGCACGTAGTCGAGTTCGCGTGCCACTTCGAGGATGCGCGCCAGGGTGGCGGGTTTTACCAGGTCAGGTTTGCTCAGCGCCCGGGACACGGTGATGGTGGTCATGCCGACCCGTTTGGCAATGTCGCTGATGGTGACGGACTTTTTCTTGTTCATCGGTAAGGCTGCGAGAGGACACATCAGCAGGCTAGCATGTGTGCAGGCCCAGTGTGATTCAAATCAGCGGGTCCCAGCGTTGCGACCAGTCACCTTCAGCCTTGACCACCTCGCGCAGCAACGCCAGCGCCTGCTGCAACACCGCCGAATCCCGCGCCCGCGAATACACCAGGTAAGTCGGGAAACTGAACTCCGGCGCCTTGGGCACGCGCTGCATCACGCCACTGTCCAGATAGCTTTGCACCACCCGCGTGCGGAAATACCCGGCGCCGCCGTTTTCCAGGATGTACTGCAGCGCCAATGGGCCCAGGTTGAAACTCACGGCGGCACGTGCGCGGTCGGGCAGGGCGGCGTCATGCTGCTGGCGGAAACCCTGGCCCCAGTCGATATACACATAGGGCTCGGGTTTGCTCGCCAATTGCACCAGGATCAGTTTTTCTTCCAGCACTTGCTCTACCTGCAAACCTGGCCAGTACTGCGGCTGGAACACCAGCGCGGCATCGAGCACGCCCAACTCCAGTTGACGCAACAGGTACTCGCCCTCGCGAATTTCGGTACGCAGTGCATGTCCGGGAATATGCTCGCGCAGCGCCTTGGCCCAACCGAGCATCAGCGGGTTGCACAGGCTGACCTCACCGCCGATATGCAGCACATTGCGATAGCCATCGGGTAACGGCAGGTCACGGCGCGCCGCTTCCCAGGTTTGCAGCAGCTGGTTGGCGTACACCACAAAGGCCTCGCCATCGGCGGTCAGGCGTGCACCGGCACGGTTGCGGATAAACAGCGTGCTGCCCAACTGGCTCTCCAGGTTCTTGACCCGGGCGGTGATGGCGGTCTGGGTGACGTGCAGTTTCTCCGCCGCTGCGGCGAGGCTGCCGCAGCGGGTGATTTCGAGGAAGGTGCGTGCCAGTTCGATGTCCATGAAGCCCCCCGGAAGAAGAATGGAGGGCATTGTAGTGGAATGCGGTAAAAACTGTGGGAGGGGGCATGCCTCCCACAGTTTCGATTGAATCTCAGCTCAGGGTTTCAGGTGCTTGCAAATGCTCGGTAGGGAAGGCTTTTGCATAGGCATGACACACCCTCAACACCTGCTCATCGGCAAACCGAGCAGCCACCACATGCAACCCCACCGGCAAACCATTGGCGGCCAACCCGCACGGCACCGACGCAGCCGGTTGCTGGGTGAGGTTGAAGGGGTAGCTGAACGGCGTCCATTCCATCCACTCGTTCATCCCCGAGCCGGGCGGTACGTTGTGCCCGGCTTCGAACGCGGTAATCGGCATCATCGGCGATACCAGCACGTCGTAGTGCTCATGGAACGCCGCCATGCGCGCAACCAGTGCGGCGCGCGCTTCCAGGGCGGCGTTGAAGTCGTCCAGGCTCAGACGCTCGCCCCGTTGCGCAATACGCAGCAGCCCCGGGTCCAGCAGTTGCTTTTGCGCGTCGCTCATGGAGCCAGTCAGGCGTGCAGCGCCGGCGGCCCACAGGGTGCTGAACACCTCAAGCGGGTCGCTGAAACCCGGGTCGATCTGCTCTACATGAGCGCCCAATTGCACCAGGCCTTCCACGGCCTGGGCGACGACCTTGGCGACTTGCGGGTCGACATCCACATAGCCGAACGTGGGGCTATAAGCCACGCGCAAGCCCTTCAGATCCGCCCCTGGGGTGAGCCAGGGCGTGGTCCTTGGCGCCCCGATCAGGCCATCGCGCACATCCATTTGTGCCACGGTCTGTAGCATCAGCACGCTGTCTTCCACGGTGCGGGTCATGGGCCCCAGGTGCGACAGGATGGTCATGGAGCTGGCCGGCCACTGCGGCACATAACCGAAGGTCGGCTTGATCCCGAACGTGCCGGTGAACGCACACGGGATGCGAATCGAACCGCCCGCATCGCTGCCCTGATGCAACACGCCGAGGTTCAACGCCGCCGCCGCCCCCGCGCCACCCGACGAGCCGCCCGCGGTGGTGCGTGTATCCCACGGGTTGCGGGTGATGCCGTACAGCGGGTTGTCGGTGACGCCTTTCCAGCCGAACTCCGGGGTGCTGGTCTTGCCCAGCAGCACAGCACCGGCCTTGCGCATGAAGTGCGAGAAGGGCGCGTCCACATTCCAGGGCCCCTCGGCGGATGAGGTGCGCGAGCCCTTGCGCGTGGGCATGCCGAGGGTCAGCGTGAGGTCTTTTATCGACGCTGGTACGCCATCCAGTGCGCCGCAAGGGGCACCTTTTAACCAACGTTGTTCCGAGGCCCGCGCCGCGCTCAATGCACCCTCAGGATCGACATGGCAGTAGGCGTTCACCACCGGGTTGTAGCGTTCGATGCGCAGCAACGCATCTTCGGTGACCTCTACCGGTGACAAGCTCTTGTCGCGATAATGCTTGAGCAGTTGCACCGCCGTCAGTTGGCCGATCTCACTCATGCTTGAACTCCCTGAGCCGCGTTGACCATGGCCCGCAGCAACACCGCGCAGCCAGCCGCCAGATCATCCGGCGCGGCGTTTTCGATTTCGTTATGGCTGATGCCGCCTTCGCACGGCACGAAGATCATCCCGGCGGGGCCCAGTTCGGCGACGAAGATCGCGTCATGCCCGGCGCCGCTGACGATGTCCATATGGCTCAAGCCCAAGGCTCTCGCGCCATCGCGCACGGCATTGACGCAGTCCGGGTGGAAGTCCAGCGGCGGGAAGTCGGCGGTGGGCGTCAGTTCAAAGGTCAAGCCGTGTCGGGCGGCCGTGGTTTCGATCACTGCGCGTACTTCATCGACCATGGCTTGCAGTTTGTCCCCATGCAGGTGACGCAAGTCGATGGTCATCTGCACCTGGCCGGGAATCACATTGCGCGAACCCGGGTGCAGGTTCAGGCAACCAACGGTGCCGCAGGCATGGGGCTGTTGTTGATGGGCGATACGGTTGACCGCGCTGACCACCTCGGCGGCGCCGACCAGGGCGTCCTTGCGCAGGTGCATCGGTGTGGGGCCGGCGTGGGCTTCGACGCCGGTGAGGGTCAGGTCGAACCATTTCTGGCCCAGGCAGCCCATGACCACGCCGATAGTGGTGGCCTGGTCTTCCAGTACCGGGCCTTGCTCTATATGGGCTTCGAAGTAGGCGCCGACCGGATGGCCCAGAACCGCACGGGAACCGGCATAGCCAATGCGCTGTAATTCGGCACCTACCGACAGGCCCTGGTCGTCGCGTTTGTCGAGGGTGTCCTGCAAGTCGAACTTCCCGGCAAACACCCCGGAACCCATCATGCACGGCGGGAAGCGCGAGCCTTCTTCGTTGGTCCACACCACCACTTCAATCGGCGCCTGGGTCTGGATCTGCAAGTCATTCAAGGTACGGATCACTTCCAGCCCGGCCATCACCCCGTAGCAGCCGTCGAACTTGCCGCCGGTGGGTTGGGTGTCGATGTGGCTGCCGGTCATCACCGGGGGCAGGGCGGGGTTGCGTCCGGCACGACGCGCAAAGATATTGCCGATGGCGTCGACAGTGACGCTGCACCCAGCCGCTTCGCACCACTGCACAAACAGGTCGCGGGCCTGGCGGTCCAGATCGGTGAGGGCCAGGCGACACACGCCACCCTTGGCCGTGGCGCCGAGTCGGGCCAGGTCCATCAGCGATTGCCACAGGCGGTCACGGTTGATCAGCGGGGCGTTGCTCGGGAGCGGTTGCGCAACACTATTCATCAGAGATCTCCAGTCAGGCACTCAAGGCCAGATAACGGTTCTTGATCGACGGGTCGGCACGGAAGTCAGCGGCGCTGCCTTCGTACACCACGCGGCCCTGTTCGAGTACGTAATGGCGGTCGGCGAGTTTGTCGCAGACCATCAGGTTCTGCTCCACCAGCAGCACCGGCAGGCCGTCGTCCTTGACCTTGCGCAGGATCTTCACCAGCTCGTCGACAATCACCGGGGCCAAGCCCTCGGTGGGTTCGTCGAGGATCAGCAGCTTGGGGTCGTTGAGCAGGGCGCGGGCGATGGCAAGCATTTGCTGTTCGCCGCCGGATAGCGCATGGCCGGCGTTTTTGCGCCGTTCCTTGAGGCGCGGGAACATGGCGTATACGTCGTCCAGTTGCCATCGGCTGCTTTTGCGCACGGCGATGCGCAGGTTTTCCTCGACGCTGAGCAGGCGGAAAATCCCGCGGTTCTCCGGCACCAGCGCTAAGCCCTGGCGTGCAATTTCAAAGATTTTCTGCCCCACCAGCGCCTGGCCATTGAAGTGAATCTGGCCCTGACGCGGGCAAATGATGCCGAGGATGCTGCGCAGGGTGGTGGTCTTGCCGGCGCCATTGCGACCCAGCAGGGTCACCAGTTCGCCAGGGTTGACGGTCAATGACACGCCCTCCAGCACATGGCTCTTGTCGTAGTAGGAATGGATATTCTCGACGATCAGCATCAGGCGGCCTCCCCAAGGTATGCAGTGCGCACACGTTCATCGGCACGCACGAACTCTGGCGTGCCTTCCACCAGGATCTGGCCGTGGCTCATCACCGTGATGCGTTGGCTGATGGACATGACGATGCTCATGTTGTGTTCGATCAACAGCACCGTGTGGTCGCGGCCCAGGTCGCTGATCAGTTGGGTCATGATCGGGATGTCGTCGATGCCCATGCCCGAGGTCGGCTCGTCGAGCATCAACAGTTTCGGTTTGGAGCAGATCGACATGCCCACTTCCAGCACCCGCTGCTGGCCGTGGGACAACTCGCCGGCGAGGGTGTCGGCGCGGGCGGTGAGTTGCAGGCGTTCCAGCACCTGGTCGGCCATCTCCAGGTGCTCGCGCTTGCTGTCCACTCGGCGCCAGAAGTTCAAGGCACGGGCGCCATCGCGGCCCTGGGCGGCCAGGCGCAGGTTTTCGCGCACGCTGAGGTTCTGGAACAGGCTGGTGAGCTGGAACGAACGCGCCATGCCCAGGCCGACGCGGGCATGGGCGGGCTTGCGCATCAGGTTGTTGCCGTCGAAATGGATCGCTCCGGCAGTGGCCTGGCGCTCACCTGTCAGGCAATGAAACAGGCTGGTCTTGCCAGCGCCATTGGGGCCGATAATGGTGTGGATAGTGCCGGCCTCGACCTTGAGGTTGACGCCATTGACCGCATGGAACGCGCCATAGGCCAGTTCCAGGTGTTGGGTTTCCAGCAGGATGCTCATAGCCCTTGCTCCTTGGCGACGACCGCGCTTTTGCGCGTGCCGCGCACCTTCTCGAACAGCGAGGCGAGGCCGCCCCACAAACCGCCGCGCATGAAGATCACCACCAGGATCAGGATCACCCCCAGCAGCATCAGCCAGCGCGGCCACAGGTCGGAGAGGAAATCCCCCAGCAGCACAATGGAGCCGGCGCCCAGCAATGAGCCGAACAACGAGCCAGTGCCGCCGACGATGGTCATGATCAGAATGTTCTCGGACATCGCCAGGTCAATATTGGACAGTGGCACAAAGTGCAGCAGCATGGCGTAGAGCGCCCCGGCAATCCCGGTGACCGCCCCGGACAGCACGAACACCAGGATCTTGAAGTGCCGCGTGTCGTAGCCGATGGCCGAGGCCCGGGTTTCGTTTTCACGGATCGCCATCAGCGTGCTGCCGAACGGCGAAGCGATCACCCGGCGAGCGCCGATAAAGATCAGCAGGAACAGCACCGCGACAAATCCATAGAAGGCACGGGCATCGGCCAAGGACAACAGCACGGTTTCACCCACACGGATTTCCGGGCGCGGCACGCTGAGCAGGCCGTTGTCGCCGCCGGTCCAGTCGCTCAGGGTGTAGGCGACGAAATAGGCCATCTGGCTGAACGCCAGCGTGAGCATCACGAAGTAAATGCCGGTGCGCCGAATCGCCAGGGCGCCCACCAGCAATGCCAGGAAACCGCCGGCGATGGCGGCACCCAGCAGTGCGGTGAACAACCCCAGTTGCAGGTGGATCATCAGCAACGCCGCGCAGTAGGCGCCGGCCCCGAAGAAGATGCCTTGGCCGAATGACAGCAAGCCGGTGTAGCCCAGCAACAGGTTGCAAGCCAGGGCGGCCATGGCAAAGATCAGGATCTCGGTGGCCAGGGTTGCCGAGGGCAGTATCAACGGCAGGCCGATCAGCACCGCCAATACCCACAGCAGCATCGCTTTGGATTGGGTTTTGGCAAACGGCAGGGGGTTTTTCTCGCTCATGTCAGGCTCTCCCGAACAGGCCGTAGGGGCGCACCAGAATCACCACGGCCATCGCGCCGTAGATCATCAGGCTCGCACCCTGGGGCCAGAGTGTGGTCATCAGGCTTTGCACGACGCCTACCAGCAAACCGCCGACCAGCGCGCCGCTGAACGAGCCCATGCCGCCGATCACCACCACCACGAACGCCACCCCGAGAATCTCCGGGCCGACAAAGGGCTGGGCGCCGCGCAACGGCGCGAACAACACCCCGGCGACACCGGCCAGGGCCACGCCGAGGGCGAAGGTCATGGAGAACAGGCGGAAAATATTGGTGCCCAGCAATGACACGGTTTCAGTGCTCTCACTGCCGGCGCGCACTAGGGCGCCGAAGCGCGTGCGTTCCAGCAGCAGCCACAGGCCCAGGCCGACGAGCCCGGAAAACACGATGAGAAACAGGCGGTAGTAGGGATAGACAAAATCCCCCACCACCAGCACGCCGCGCAGCAACTCCGGTACGGCGACACTTTTGCCCACCGGGCCCCAGATCATCACGCTGGCTTCCTGGATAATCAGCGCGATCCCCAGGGTTACCAGAATCTGGAACATGTGCGGCAAGTGGTAGATCCGCTGGATCAGCACACGCTCGATCACCCAGGCCAGCGCAGCCACCACCAGCGGCGCGACGAGCAGCGCCAGCCAGAAGCTGCCGGTGAGGCTCACGGCGGTGTAGCAGATGTAGGCGCCCAGCAGGAAAAACGCGCCGTGGGCGAAGTTGACGAAGTTGAGCAGGCCGAAAATGATCGTCAGCCCGACCGCGATCAGGAAGTAGATCATCCCCAGCCCAAGGCCGTTGAGAATCTGGAACAGGTACAAATTGAGCATGCAGGAACCCTCTGCAGGCGGCCGCTTGCGCGGCCCTGCGCGACAAAAAGTAAGCAGTCAGCCGAGCGTGCAGCCCGTCGCCTCGACCGGTGGGAACGATTGGCCGGCGCTGAGCACCTTGGCCAGGTCGTCCTTGTCGGCCATGTCGCCGCTGGCCTTGCCGACCAGCAAGTAGTAATCCTTGATCACCTGATGGTCGCCGGCGCGGATCGACTCCTTGCCGGTCGGGCCTTCATAGCTCAAGCCTTGCATGGCCTTGGCCACGGTTGCGCCGTCGAAGCTGGCGGTGGCGATGATGGTGTCGAGCATGACCTTGGTGCTGATGTAGTCGGCGGCCAGCGGGTAGGTGGGGTTGATGCCGTATTTGGCCTGGGTCAGCTTGACCAGTTCGCGGTTGAGTGGCGTATCGACCTGATGCCAGTACTGCGCGCCGAGGTACACACCTTCGAGCACATCGCTGCCCAGTTCCTGGAATTGATCAAGGCCGGCCGACCATACCAGCAGCACCTTCATGCGTTCCTTGATGCCGAAGTTCACCGCCTGGCGCAGGGTGTTGGACGACTGGCTGCCGAAGTTGAGCAGTACCAGCACGTCGGGCCGGGTGGAAATGGCGTTGGTCAGGTAGCCGGAGAATTCCTGCTCCTGCAGCGAGTGGTAGCTGTTGCCGACGTGTTCCAGGCCGTGCTCCTTCAGCACGTTCTTTGCGCCTTCGAGCAAGGCTTCGCCGAACACGTATTGCGGCGTGATGGTGTACCAGCGTTTGGCGTCCGGCAGCAGTTTGATCAGCGGCACCATGGTTTCGCGGATCGCGCCGTAGGTGGGCACTGACCAGCGGAAGGTCGCCTTGTTGCAATCCTTGCCGGTGACTTCATCGGCACCCACCGGGGTCATGAACACGCCGCCGACTTTATCGACTTCCTTGGCCACCGCCAGGGCGGAAGACGACAGTGTGCAGCCCTGGAAGAACCGTGCGCCGTCCTGCGCGATTGCCTCCTGCACCTTGCGCACCGCTTTGCCGGCGTTGCCTTCGGTGTCTATAACCTTGTAGGTGAGCGGGCGGCCGAGGATCTCGGCATGCTGTTGCACGGCCAGGCGCGAACCCATGTCGGCAAATTTGCCATAGCTGGCAAACGCGCCAGACATGGACTTGAGGCCGTAAAAGGTAAAGGGCTCGGCGGCGAAGGCCGAACGCACGCTCAGCGGCAAGCTGAGGGCGGCGGCTGCGGTGAGGCTGGCTTTCAATAACGTACGACGCTGCATGGGGTGACTCCCTGGTTTAGTTATTGGCAGGAGCGGCAAGGGCGATACGGTGGTGCAAGGGCCTGTGGGCAGGCTTGTTATTGGGTAACTCGGTTCAACAGATGGACACGGTCAAATGTGGGAGCTGGCTTGCCTGCGATGCGGGCGCCTCGGTGTTACAGGGCGACCGAGTCGATGCCATCGCAGGCAAGCCAGCTCCCACATGGATCGGGTTTTGTTCCTAACGGTGATCAAACTCCAGAAGGAAGTGCGGGCTGACCTGGCCTTCCAGCGCAGTCATATGGTGTTCGGCATCGCACATATGCTCATGCATCAAACTGCGCACGGCGCTTTCATCCCCGGCACGAAAGGCGATCAGCAGTTGCTTGTGATAGTCGAGGTTGGCCGCGTCGAACTGCTTGCGCTTGGGCTTGTAGGCTTTCTTCAGCACCACCAGGTCGCGCAGCAGGTCGTTGAGAAACTGCGCCATAAAACTCAGCAGCGGGTTGGGGCACGCCCGGGCCAGCAGGTTGTGGAACTCCAGTTCCGCCAGGCGCTGTTCGCGCTGGCCGGCTTCGCTGTCTTCGGGGGCGCTGCAAAAATCCACATTGGCTTGCAGGGCCTGATAGTCGTCTTCGCTCAAGCGCCCGAGCACCGATAGCGCCAGTTCCACTTCGATGACCTTGCGCAACTGATACACCTGCTCGCCATCCAGATGCTGGAAGTGCAGGTAGTTGCGCAAGGCGCGGCTGGCAGGTTCAGTGCCGGCCTGGTTCAGATAAGCCCCGCCACTGGGGCCGGTGCGCGTATTGACCAACCCTTCGACTTCCAATGCCTTGAGCGCTTCGCGTGCCGAGCCCTTGGAGCACTGGAAGCTTTCCATCAGCTCGCGTTCGGTGGGCAAGCGGTCGCCGGGCTTCAAGGCATCGGTGACGATGGAGCGCTTGACCGACTCGACAATCACATCGGACAGCTTCTGGCGTTTGCGGCGTAGCGGGCGAGTCAGCATGGGTTCGATTTATCGTATTAATGCGGATAAATAGCACTTAATAACGATTGCATCGGAGCGTCAACGCAGCGTGTCGTTTTCGATGGCAACAGGTCGCAAATGCGCCGGTTACTCCCAGGCACCAAGGTCAAGGCAGCGCGCGGAGGCTGGCGGCTGTTTGCCATAGGCGAGGAAATCCCCCAGCCAGCGGGTGACACAGCCGTCGGCGCCCGACTGCTTGGACTCCTTGAGCAATAACTGCTCGACGCCCACAGCGATAGGATCGCCCGGCGCCGCATTAATCAGCACCATGCGTGCGATGCGCTCGGGAAACAGCGTGCCGTAGCGGCTGCCAAGACGGGTCGCGGCGGCGCTGCCCAGGTAGTGCAGGCGCGCTTCGCCGAGCTGCCCGCGCACATATTCCATGTCCAGCGCCGCCTGCTCGACCGCGTTTGACTGGCGCAGGTCGCGGGTGCTCAGTTCGATCACGTCATAACGGTCCACCAGCGTGCGATAAGCGCGGGTGGCGAGCGACTCCCAGTGGCTGGCCAGGTGCAGCACGAAAGGCGCGTTGGCGGGCTGGGGCGGTTCGCCGGCCTGGATGAACACCACGCCCTCGCGGTTGAGCGGTTGCCTTGCGCCCACACGCGTCACGCTCAGGCGTATACGACCGCGCCCGGGAGCAGCGTGGTCCCGTGGCACACTGACCAGGCCGCATTGGGTGCGCCCGACCACCTCAGGGTCCAGGCGCGCAGTGGTAGTGAGGGGGCAATCCAACAGCCAGTCGATTGCAGTGGGCACGATCAAGGGCTCAGCGCGCACTGCGTTTGCTATAAGCCAGCAGCTTATGCAGACCAGGCTTTTTACAAGAACGCTGGGTGTCATCACGAGGTCCCGGGCAGCCGTATGTAACAGCTTTTTTACCAAGGACCTGGGGGTGGAGAATGTAAGGCTAAGAAACAGTTTGTGTAAGAAATGCCGATTTTGCTTATCAGCTATCGGTCTTCCATCCACCCCCTAATGCCTTGTACAGCGCGATACTGGCTTGCAGCCGCGACAGGCGCAGTTGCACGTTCAGGTCCTGGGCGGCATAGAGGGTGCGTTGGGTTTCCAGCACCGTAAGCAGGTCTTCGGCGCCGGCCTCGTAGCGGCTTTGCGCAATCTCAAAGGCCGTTTGCGCCTGCTGCAGTTCTTCGGTTTGCCATTGGCGTTGTTGATCCAGGCGAGTCAGGCTGCTGAGGGCTTTTTCCACATCGGCAAAGCCGTTGATGATCGCCCCGCGGTAGGTCTGCAGCAGTTCATCCTGGCGCGCACGGGCTTTATCGCGCTCGGCACTCAGCCGACCGTTGTTGAAGATCGGTGCGATCAGGCCCGAGGTCAGGGTGTAGAACGGGCTGCGCAGAACATCTTCAGCCTTGTACGCACCCGAGCCGAGGGTTGCGCCCAATGTCACCGTGGGCAGCATGGCCGCACGGGCCACTGTGACGTCGGCATTGGCCGCCGCCAGCTGTGCCTCGGCCTGGGCGATGTCAGGGCGGCGACGCAACAACTGGCTAGGCACACCGGGGCCGATATTCGGCCAGGTCAGTGCCTGGAACGGCTCGCTGCCCAGCGCCAGGGCCTGTACCGGCTGGCCGAGCAAGGCGGCGAGGGTGATGCGCGATTCTTCGGCCGATTGCTGGATCAGCGGCAGTTGCCGTTGCTGGCCGGCCACCAGGCTCTTCTGTTGTGCCAACTCCAGGGCCGTGGCGGAACCGGCGTCGTAGCGGGTTTGCACCAGGTCCAGCACATTGCGCGCATTGGCCAGGTTCAGCTCGGCGATCTGCAAGCGCTGGTGCGCGGCCAGGGTTTGCGCATAGCGGTCGGCGACATTGCTGAGCAAGGTCAACTCCACGTTGGCCTGATCGAACTCACTGGCGTGCAGGCTATGCACAGCGCTGTCTCGCGCAGCGGCGCGGCCACCCCAGAAGTCGATTTCGTAGCTGGCCGTGAGGTTGGCGTCATAGTTATTGACCGTCTTGTTGCTCTCGGTGGCATCCAGATCCGAGTTGCCGCTGCCGCGCAACAGTCTTTGACGGCTGGCGCTGAGGTTGAACTTCACCTCGGGCAGTAACGGTGCGCCGGCAATCACCGCTGTCGCCTGGGCCTGCCGCACCCGCGCCATGGCCGCAGCCACATCAAAGCTGTCACGGCGGGCCTGATCGATCAGGCGGTTAAGCACAGGGCTGCCAAACTGCGTCCACCAACGCTGGTTGGTGGCCTGGTCGGCGTCGCGCTCGGCATATTGCCAGACGGAGGGCGCGGCAATGCCGCTGTCGAGGGCAGGCGAGGTGCCGGCACAGGCATTGAGCAACAGGCACAGGCTGAGCGTCGACAGGTGCGGTGCGATGGATCGTTTATTCACTGGTCAATGCCTTAACCGGATCGAGCCGGGCAGCTTTACGGGCCGGCATAAAGCCGAATACGACGCCGGTGACCAGCGCACAGCCAAACGCGCCGAACACCGCCACCAGGGAAAACTGCACCGCTACTTCGGCCAGCACCAGCACGCCGCCCACCAGCAATGCCAGGGCGATTCCGAACAGACCGCCGACCACCGAGAGCATCACCGCCTCGGTGAGGAACTGGCGCAGGATGTCGCGCTGGCGCGCCCCGGTGGCCATGCGGATGCCGATTTCGCGGGTGCGTTCGCGCACGGTCATCAACATGATATTCATCACGCCGATACCGCCCACCAGCAGGGAAATCGCGGCAATCGAGCCGAGCATCAGCGACAGGGTGTTCTGGGTCCGCGCTTCGGCCTGGATCATCGCGGCGTCGTTCGTCAGGTGGAAGTCGCGTTTGCCGCCGTGCAGCGTTTGCATAAGCTGACTGATGGCTTGCTCGGCCTCTTGCACCTTGCGCGCATCGGCGGCGGCAATGGCAACATATTCGGGGTTATAGGTGCCGAACAGGCGCACGCTGGCGGCGGTATAGGGAATGGCGACACGGTCATCGCTGTCTTGCATGCCGGAGCTGGAGCCTTTTTCCGCCAACACGCCAATCACCTGGAAGGGCACGTTTTCGATCAGGATGTATTGGCCGATGGGGTCCAGCTGGCCTTTGAACAGCTTTTCGCGCACGCGATGACCGATCACCGCCACCGTGGCCCCGGCGCGCTCGTCGGCTTCGGTAAAGTAGCTACCTTCGGCCACAGGCCAGTTGAAGATGTCCGGGAAGTTGGTGTCGTTACCGCCCACATAGGCCATGTAGTCGACGTTGCCGAAGCGCACACCGGCGTAGGTGCCGTTCACCGGCATGATGCGTTTGACCTGGGGCAATGTAGCCAATGCGGCCACATCATTGAGGGTCACGATACCGGGTGGCGTGCGCGGGTTAGGCGAAAAGCCGCTCAGGTAGATGATGTTGGAGCCGAAGGCCGCCATCTGCGCCATGACCTGGCGCTTGCTGCCTTCGCCCACCGCCAACATCACCACCACCGACGCCACGCCGATGATGATCCCCAGCAGCGTCAGCGCGGTGCGGAAGCGGTTGATCCACATCACCCGCCACGCCGCCTGCACCGCGTCCAGCAGCTCGGCTTTCCAGGCACCATTGTGTTCGGCGCCGTCGGCCAGGCGCTGGCGCAGGTCCACGGCTTGCAATGCGTCGCTGCCGGCCGTGACGGGCACGTGGGGGGGGCTCAACGCCGAATCGCTGATGATCAGGCCGTCGCTGATCTCGATGATGCGGTTGGCGTGCGCCGCGACTTCGCGGTCGTGGGTAATCAGGATAACCACGTGGCCCTGGCTCGCTAATTCATCCAGCAGCACCATCACCTCGGCACCGCTGTGGCTGTCGAGGGCACCGGTGGGTTCGTCGGCAAGGATGATATGCCCGCCGTTCATCAACGCACGGGCAATCGAGACGCGCTGCTGCTGACCACCGGAGAGCTGGTGCGGGCGGTTGTTGGTGCGATCGGCCAGGCCCAGGCGGGTCAGCAGAGCCTTGGCGCGGGCATGGCGTTCGGCAGCGCCGATGCCGGCATAGATCGCCGGCATCTCGACGTTTTCCTGGGCCGAGCCGGACGGGATCAGGTGGTAGCCCTGGAACACGAAACCAAAGGCTTCGCGGCGCAGCCAGGCCAGTGCGTCGCTGTCCAGGTGCGCGACGTTTTCCCCGGCGAACAGGTAGTCGCCCACGGTGGGGCGGTCGAGGCAGCCGAGGATGTTCATCAGGGTGGATTTTCCGGAGCCCGAGGCGCCGACGATGGCAACGAATTCTCCTGCATGGATCGACAGGTCGATCCCGCGCAATACGTCGACCTGCGGGCTGTCGCCGCCGCCGTAGGATTTGCGGATGTTCTTGAGTTCGATCAGTGGCGTGGTCACATCAACCCCCGCTGCTGCTGGCGGGGCCGATCAACAGGTGATCGCCTTCGTCCAGGCCATCCAACACTTCAACTCGCAGGCGGTCACTGATACCCAGCTGTACTTCTCGCTTCTGGATGGCACCGTTTTTGGTCACGACCCGCGCGATCTGCTTGTCGGTGCCTTGGCTGCCGAGCAGCGCTGCGACCGGGATGGTGAGAGCGTCCTTGACCTGGCTGGCTACGAAAAACACCTGGGTGGTCATTTCGGCCATCAGTGCATTGTCAGTGTTGTCCACATCCAGCAGTACGGTGTACAGCACTACGCGGCCACTACCGGTTTTGCTCGTGCTACTGGGGCTGCCACTGCCCTGGCTGGTTTCATTCAGCGGCTTGGGCGGTATCGGCAGGATCTGGCGCACGGTGCTGCTCCAGCGCCGGTTGCCGCCGGCGAGGGTAGTGAAATAGGCGCTCATGCCCGGTTTGACGTGGCCGATATCGGCTTCGGACACTTCGGCCCATACGGTCATTGGTGACAATTTGGCGATGCGCAGGATCAACGGCGTTTGTTGTTGGGCGTTGAGGGTTTGGCCGACTCGCGCATCTACCGCCACCACGGTGCCGCTCATGGGCGCGTAAATCCGCGTATAGCCCAGTTCGGCCTCGTCACTGCGCAGGCTGGCCTGGGCTTGGCGGATCTGTGCCTGGAACATATCGACACGGGCTTGGGTGGCACTCAGTTCGGCTTTGGCGGTTTGCACATCTTCTTCGCGGGTGGCGTTGCCTGCAACCAAGCGTTGCTGGCGCTGGTATTTCTGGCGTGCGAGTTCGTGCTGGGCTTTCTGTTCCTGCAACTGCGCCTTGAGGTTTTCAATGGAATAGCGGCTGGCGTCGAGCTTGGCCTGTTGCGTGGCGGGATCGATTTCCACCAGCAGATCGCCTTCCTTGACTTGATCACCAGCCTCCACATGGATCTTGCGAATCTGTCCGGACGCCTGGGCACCCACGTCCACATAACGGCGCGGTTGCAGGGTGCCCAGTGACGTAACGCTATTTTCAATGTCGCCGCGGGTTACGGTGACCGTGGGTAGGCTGTCGCGGCCCGACGGCAGCACTTGCCAGGCAGCCACCACAAGGATGGGGAGCAGGCACGCCAGCACAAGCAGGGCGCGTCGGGCAGGTCGAGGGCGTTTCATGTCTTGGTTCCAGCCAGGAGGTGTTGACCGCAGGAGCGGGGAGTTGACAGTTATACGAGAAAAATGCTCGGGAATTTAGGTTGTTACACATGTGGTAACAGCTCGTGCGACGAAAAAAAATGCACCGTTGGTGCAAGACTCCTTTAAAAGTAGATGAGAATTACTATAAATTGCACGCACTCAAACTGCCATCATCGATGGGCTCGCTCCTACACGGGCTGGCATCGTTAGCACCACGGCCATGGGGCCAGGAGTCATGTTGGAAAACTACTATCGCGAGCTGGTGTGTTTCCTGAACGCCAAGCTGGGCAACCGTCAGGTGGCCGAAGATGTGGTGCATGACGCTTATGTACGGGTGCTGGAGCGTTCCAGCGACATCCCGATCGAACAGCCCCGCGCCTTCCTGTACCGCACGGCCTTGAACCTGGTGATCGACGGCCACCGGCGCAACGCCTTGCGTCAGTCCGAGCCTCTTGAGGTGCTGGACAGCGAAGAACGCTTCGCCCCCTGTTCACCCCACGCCAGTCATGACCACAACCAGCGCCTGGAGATGCTTGAGCGCGCCCTGGCCGAGTTGCCGGCGGCGTGTCGCGACAGTTTCCTGCTGCGCAAGCTCGAGGGCCTGTCCCATGTGCAAATCGCCGAGCGCCTGGGGATTTCCCGCAGCCTGGTGGAAAAACACATCGTCAACGCCATGAAGCATTGCCGGGTGCGTATGCGTGAGTGGGAAGCGCACTGATCGCCAGTTGGTTAAATTTTATTTCACTGTCCTCGTTTCCTATCAACACACGGCCTGTTGTTCAGGCCATGAAGGTATTCCCGCCCCACCGCCAAGGGGCTTATCCAGAGGACACTGGAATGACACAGGCAATTGCTTCGCCCGCGGTTCACGACCTGATCGGTATCGGCTTCGGCCCTTCGAACCTGGCGCTGGCCATCGCCCTGCAGGAGCGTGAAAAGGCCCAGGGCAAGCTGGACGTGCTGTTTCTCGACAAACAGGCCGACTACCGCTGGCACGGCAATACGCTGGTGACCCAAAGTGAGCTGCAGATCTCTTTCCTCAAGGACCTGGTGACCCTGCGCAACCCCACGAGCCCGTACTCCTTCGTCAATTACCTCAAGGCTCACGATCGCCTGGTGGACTTCATCAACCTGGGCACCTTCTACCCCTGCCGTATGGAGTACAACGACTACCTGCGCTGGGTGGCCGGGCAGTTCCAGGCCCAGGCCAACTACGGTGAGGAAGTGCTGGCCATCGAACCGATCCTGCATCAGCAGCAGGTGGAGGCCTTGCGCGTCATTTCCCGCGATGCCCAGGGCGAGCAGCATGTGCGTACCACCCGCTCGGTGGTGGTCAGCGCCGGCGGCACTGCGCGCATCCCCGAAGCGTTCAAGGCGCTCAAGGGTGACAGCCGCGTGTTCCATCATTCCCAGTATCTGGAGCGCATGGCGAGCCAGCCTTGCGTGGATGGCAAGGCCATGCGCATCGCGGTGATCGGCGGTGGCCAGAGCGCGGCCGAAGCCTTTATCGACCTCAATGACAGCTTCCCGTCGGTGCAGGTCGATATGATCCTGCGCGGCTCGGCGCTCAAGCCGGCCGATGACAGCCCGTTCGTCAACGAAGTGTTCTCGCCCGCGTTTACCGACCTGGTGTTCCAGCAAGTGGGGGCCGAACGCGAGCGTTTGGTCGCCGAGTACCAGAACACCAACTATTCGGTGGTGGACCTGGACCTGATCGAGCGCATCTACGGGATTTTCTACCGTCAGAAAGTTTCCGGCATCGCCCGCCAGGCGTTCCGCACCATGACCGTGGTGGAGAAGGCCACGCCCGGGCCGCTGGGTATCGAACTGGTATTGCGCAACAGCGCCACGGGCGAAACCAGCGTCAACCACTACGATGCCGTGATCCTCGCCACCGGCTATGAGCGCCAGATGCACCGCGAACTGTTGGCGCCGCTGCAAGCCTACATGGGCGACTTCGAAGTGGCCCGCGACTACCGCATCGTCACCGACGAGCGCTGCAAGGCGGGTATCTACATCCAGGGCTTCAGCCAGGCCAGCCATGGCTTGAGCGATACCTTGCTGTCGGTGCTGCCGATTCGGGCCGATGAGATTGCGGCGTCGTTGTATGAGAACGATCGAAACCGTGACAAGGGCCGTTCGGTGCAGGACCTGCTCCTGGCAACCGCCAGCTGATCTGCCCCTCCTACAGACGGCACTTGTGACAACGTGCGGCTATTGGTACTGTACAAAAAACCAGTATCGGTAGCCCGTCATGCAGTTGATCGAAAAACTCAGCATCCTCGCCGACGCCGCCAAGTACGACGCGTCGTGCGCCAGCAGCGGCGCGCCCAAGCGCAGCTCCGAGGGCAAGGCGGGGTTGGGTTCCACCGACGGCATGGGCATCTGCCACAGCTACACGCCCGATGGCCGTTGCGTGTCGCTGCTCAAGGTGTTGCTCACCAACTTCTGCCTCTACGACTGCCAGTATTGCGTCAACCGCCGTTCCAGCGACGTGCCCCGTGCGCGTTTCAGCCCGGAAGAGGTGGTCACCCTGACCCTGGATTTCTACAAGCGCAATTGCGTCAGCGGGCTGTTTCTCAGCTCCGGCATCATCCGTTCGTCGGACTACACCATGGAGCAATTGGTGCGGGTCGCCAAACTGCTGCGCGAAGAGCATGACTTTCGCGGCTATATCCACCTCAAGACCATTCCCGATGCGGATCCTGCATTGATTGCCGAGGCTGGTCGTTATGCCGATCGCCTGAGCGTGAATATCGAACTGCCCACCGAGGCCAGCCTGCAGACCCTGGCGCCGGAGAAGCAGATTGTGTCGATCAAGCAGGCGATGCAGACCATCTACACCGGCGAGCAGACGGTGTTCAACGAGCCTCGCGCCCCGCGTTTCGCCCCGGCCGGGCAGAGCACGCAGATGATCGTCGGCGCCGACGACACGGATGACAGCACCATCCTCCACGGTGCCGAGGCGTTGTATGGCAATTTCAAGCTGCGGCGCGTGTACTACTCGGCGTTCAGTCCCATCCCCAACAGCCCGAAAAGCGTGCCCCTGGCCGCGCCGCCGTTGATGCGCGAGCACCGCTTGTACCAGGCCGACTTCCTGCTGCGCAGCTACGGTTTCAGCGCCAGGGAGCTGTTTGCCGGCCCCGGCCACCTGGCCCTGGATATCGACCCCAAGCTGGCCTGGGCCCTGGAGCATCGCGAAGTATTCCCCCTGGACCTGAACCGCGCAGAGCCCACCCTGATTGCGCGCATCCCCGGTATTGGCCTGCGTACCACCCAACGCCTGGTGGACCTGCGCCGCGAGCGCAAGATCCGCTTCGAAGACCTGGCGCGCATGCGCTGCGTACTGGCCAAGGCCAAACCGTTCTTCATCACCAGTGACTACCACCCGCAACAGGCCGACAGCACCAGCGTGTTACTGCGCGAACAATTGCGCGACCGTCCGCAACCGCAACAGATGGGGTTGTGGGGATGATCAGCCTGGAATGCGACAACCTGTTCAGCACTTGGCGCGAACAGGCGCGCTGGCTGCTCAGCCATCAGGTCGACCCCAGCCAGGTGAGCTGGGGCGAGGCGCAAGCAGCTGACCTGTTCGCTACCGATGAGTCGATCCCGTCAGGGTTGGGGCCCTTCCAGGCACGGATTCCCAAGGCGCTGTTGGAGTTGCTGGAGTCTGCCGCCTGTTATCACGGTGATCAACGCTGGAGCCTGCTGTATGAAGTGCTGTGGCGGGTCAGCCACGGTGATCGCACCGCGATGCTGGCGGGGGACAAGCTGGGCAGCGAGTTGCAGCGACGCATCAAGCAAGTCAGCCGCGAGGCCCATCACCTGCATGCGTTTGTGCGCTTTATTGCCCTGCCGGCCGAGGCGGGGCCCGAACTTCCTGAATACGTGGCCTGGCATGAACCGGCCCACGACATTCTCAAAAGTGCCAGCCAGCACTTTGTCGGGCGCATGGGCCGCCATCGCTGGATGATCGCCACGCCACTGGACGGGGTGTATTACGATGGCGAGCAGTTGATTCATCAGCGCCGCTGCCCCGAGGCGTGGCAGCAACTGGCGCAGAATGTTGACGACCCCCACAGTGCGATGTGGCTGACCTACTACAGTCACATCTTCAACCCGGCGCGGCTGAATCCCAAGGTCATGGAAGGGCATTTGCCCAGTCGGTTCTGGAAAAATTTGCCGGAGGGCAAGTTGATCCCGGGGCTGATCAGCGAGGCGCGTACGGGCAAGCAGAAGGATGGGCAGGCGAAGCTGGTGGGGGCCAAGCCAGGCAAAAGAATTGCAAACCCGGTCAATGTGGGAGCTGGCTTGCCTGCGATAGCGGTCGACCAGTCAGATGTGGGGTGACTGATGCACCGCTATCGCAGGCAAGCCAGCTCCCACATTTGGTTTTCGCAGCCTGGGGGAGTGGGTATCAGGCCAGTTCGGTCGCAGTGTTCTTGACTACTGCCAACTCTGGATGCGCCACCAACTTATCAATGTGCAACTCATCATTGTTCAACCAGATCTCCGTCAGCACCCGGTAATGCTCCATATCCCGGCAGCGCATACGCAGGCTGTAGTCGAACGGCCCGCTGATCAACTGGCATTCGAACACCTGCGGGCAGGCTTTGACGCAGGCTTCGAAGGCCTTTTGCGCCGAGCGCCCGCTCTGGTTGGACAAGGCCACCAGCACCAGCAGCGACAGCCCTGGTGAGACCATCTGCACATCGATGATCGCCCCATACCCACGGATCACCCCGCGTCGCTCCAACTTGCGCACCCGCTCCAGGCATGGCCTGGGGGTCAGGTGCACCAGCGACGAGAGTTTTTCATAGGTGATGCGCCCCTGGTGCCTGAGCACATCGATGATCGCCTCGTCGATGCGATCCAGCGCAGGGGAGGAGTGGGGTCCGTTGGCCTTGGTATCCATGAGTTCACTTCAAACGGTTGGAAAGAAATTGCTGCAAGCGTTCGCTGTTGGGGTGGTCGAGGATCTCGGCGCCGCCGTGTTCCTCGACTCGGCCCTGATGCAGGAACAGCACTTGGCTTGACACCTGGCGGGCAAAGCCCATTTCGTGGGTGACCATCAGCATGGTACGGCCTTCCTCGGCCAACGTCTGTATGACTTTGAGTACTTCGCCTACAAGTTCCGGGTCGAGGGCTGAGGTCGGTTCGTCGAACAGGATAATCTCCGGCTCCATCGCCAATGCCCGCGCAATCGCCACGCGTTGCTGCTGGCCACCCGAGAGGAACGCCGGGTATTGATCCGCCACGCGACCTGGCAAGCCGACTTTGTCCAGGTACAGGCGCGCACGTTTTTCCGCCTCGGCGGCGCTCACATTCAGCACCCGGCGCGGGGCCATGGTGATGTTTTCCAGCACCGTCATGTGACTCCACAGGTTGAAGTGCTGGAACACCATGGCCAGGCGCGTGCGCAGGTTTTGCAGTTGTGCCTGGTGCGGCGCGCGGGTGCCGGCGCGGCCTTGTTGCATTTCGATGCTGATGCCGTCCAGGGTGATGACCCCGGCGTCCGGCTGTTCAAGAAAGTTGATGCAACGCAGCATGGTGCTTTTGCCCGAGCCGCTGGCGCCGATCAGGCTGATCACATCGCCTTGACGGGCATTGAGGGACACACCTTTGAGCACTTCGTGTTCGCCGTAGCGTTTGTGAATGCCTTCGACTTGAAGCTTGATGGCGGCAGTTGCAGTTTCGACAACCGGTACATCCACCGGATAAACGGCCAGGGCCTGCGCGGACTGATTCATGGGTTAGCCTCGGGTAGGAACAAGAAAACGCATCCAGCGACGTTCGGCCAGCCGAAACAGGCCCACCAGTGCAAAGGACAGCAGCATGTAGAGCAGGGCGGCGATACCAAACGCCTGAAAGGTCAGGAAGGTTTCGGCATTCGCATCGCGGGCGACCTTGAGGATGTCGGCAACGGTGGCGGTAAACGCCAGTGACGTGGCGTGCAGCATCAGGATCATTTCATTGCTGTAGGCCGGCAATGCGCGGCGCAATGCGGCGGGTACCACCACGAACAGATTCAGCCGCCAGCCGTGCAGGCCATAGGCGCGTGCCGCTTCGATTTCGCCGTGGGGAATATTGCGGATCGCCCCGGCGAAGATCTCCACGGTGTAGGCACAGGTGTTGAGCACAAACGCCAACAAGGTGCAGTTCAGCGCATTGCGGAAAAACTGGTTGAGCAGGGCGTTGTCCTGCACCACCTCCAGGCTGTACAGCCCGGTGTAGCAAATCAGCAACTGGATATACAGCGGCGTGCCGCGGAACAGGTAGGTGTAGACCTCCACCGGCCAGCGCAGCCAAACGTGCTGCGAAACCCGCGCCAGTGCCAGGGGGATCGACAGGCAAAAACCGAGCACCACCGAGATGATGAACAGCCACACGGTCATGGCGACGCCGGACAAGCCGCTGCCATCGCTGAACAGGTAGGCCAGGCCGTATTGCTGGAACAGTTCGATCATCGCGCCATCCCCTTGATGCCCAGGTTATAGCGCCGTTCGAGGCGCTTGAAGATGCGGTTGGAGAGGGTAGTGATCAGCAGGTACACCAGGCCCGCGAGGATCAGGAAGTAAAGTGGCTCGCTGGTGGACTTGCCGGCGTTTTGCGCGGCCTTGACCAGGTCTGACAGGCCGATGATCGACACCAGCGCCGTGGACTTGAGCAGCACCAGCCAGTTATTGCCCAGGCCCGGCAGGGCAAAACGCATCAGTTGTGGGAACAGCACCAGGTGGAAGCGCTGCCAGCGGCTCAGGCCATAAGCCGTCGCGGCTTCCAACTGGCCCACCGGTACGCTGAGGATCGCGCCACGGAAGTTCTCGGTGAAATACGCGCCGTAGATAAATCCCAGGGTGACCACCCCGGCGGTGAACGGGTCGATTTCAAAGTACTCCCAGCCGAACACTTCAGTCAGGTCGTTGAGCCACAGTTGCAGGCTATAGAAGATCAGCAGGATCAACACCAGGTCCGGCACGCTGCGGATCAGCGTGGTGTAGAGCGTGGCAGGTACGCGCAGCCATCTGGCGCTGGATAGCTTGGCGCCGGCGGCGACCAGGCCCAGGGTTAGGCTCAGGGCCAGGGCGAGGAAGGCCAGCTTGAGCGTCATCCAGGCACCCTGGGCCAGCATCGGGCCGTAGCCTTGCAGGTTGAGGAGTTCGTTCATGGGAAGATCTCTAAAAGGCACACACACCATCTTTGTGGGGAACCGATTTGTGTGGGAGGGGGGGCTTGCTCCCGATAGCGGTGGTTCAGTCAATATTTTCAATGACTGACCACTGCTATCGGGAGCAAGCCCCCCTCCCACAAAAGCTGCATCCACAGGGAGGTCGATGGCTTAGTTATTCGTTGTAGATATCTTGATCGCCGAAGTATTTCTTCTGGATCTGCGCGTAAGTGCCATCGGCCTGGACGGCGGCGATGCCTTTATTGATCAGCTCACGCAGTGCCTGGTCGTTCTTGCGCAGGCCCATGGCGATGTCCAGCGGCAGGGTCGGGTCCTTGAAGGCCGGGCCGGTCTTGAAGTCGGCGCCTTCGGGCTTGGACAGGAAGTTGAGCTGGGCTTCGAGTTTGTCGGTCAGGGTGGCGTCGAGGCGCCCGTTTTGCAGGTCGGCGTAGTTCTGCTCTTGAGACTGGTACGCCTTGATCTGCGCACCCAGCCTGGCCAGGTGCGCTCGGGCGTAGGCTTCCTGCAGCGAGCCTTGCAGCACGCCGACCTGCTTGCCCTTGAGCGATTCCGGGGTATCGCCGAAGTCGGCGCCTTTGCGCGTGATCACCGAGGTGGGGCTGAGGAACAGGCGATCGGTAAAGTCGATGACTTTTTCGCGAGCCGGGGTCACGGCCATGGAGGACATGATGGCGTCGAACTTGCGCGCACGCAGGGCCGGGATCATGCCGTCGAATTCATTGTGCACCCAGGTGCATTTCACTTCGAGCTTGGCGCAGATGGCGTTGCCCAGTTCAATATCGAAGCCTTGCAGGCTGCCGTCGGCGGCCACGGATTCGAAGGGTGGGTATTCGGGGAACACGCCAAAACGGATTTCTTTCCAGTCCTGGGCGTGGGCGGCGGTGGCGCACAGAGGCAACAGCAACGCAGCGAAGAGTGATCGCAGTGGAGTCATGTGGAGGTCCCTATATTTTGTAATTGATGTCAGGGCAGTGAATAACTGGGAGCAGAGAATGCTTCATGATGGTGCGTTTTTTGTGTCGTTTACCCCCTGCACAAAGCGCAAATTGCGCTGTTAAAACCGACAATGCAGCGCAATCGGCTGTTGCACCCGCCGAATCGGCTTTTAATCCAGCAAAGTCCGGCCCGCCCTCGACGCAAAGCGGCAGGCCAGAGCGGTCTCAGGCGCGCTTTTTGTGCTGTGCGACCGGCTGCCGGGCCAGGCGGGCAAACAGGTCTTTGGGGTCAGCCAGGTCGGGTACCAGTTCCAGCTCGCTGCCCACGTCCAACGCCTTGGCGACGTCCAGTACATAGCGCAGGGCCGAGTAGTCTTCGATGGCAAAACCCACCGAGTCGAACAGAGTGATCTGGCGCGCATTCTCGCGGCCGGGCTTCTGGCCGTTGATCACTTGCCACAACTCGGTCACCGGCGAATCCTCAGGCATGTGCTGGATCTCACCTTCGATGCGGCTTTGCGGTTCGTACTCCACGATCACCCGGGCACGTTCGACGATGCGCCGGTCCAGCTCGGTCTTGCCCGGGCAATCGCCACCCACGGCATTGAGGTGCATACCCGGTTCGATCATCTCGTCGGTGAGGATGGTTGCATAAGCCTTGTCGGCAGTGACGGTGGTGACGATATCCGCGCCTTTGACCGCGTCGGCCACGCTGTCAGCCAGGATCACCTTGATCGCCGGGAACGCCTTGAGGTTGGCGGCGAGTTTGGCGGTGGCCTTGGCGTCGATATCGAACAGGCGAATTTCGTTAATGCCAAGCATGGCGTGGAAGGCCAGGGCCTGGAATTCGCTTTGGCAGCCGTTGCCGATCAACGCCATGCTGCGGCTGTTGTCGCGCGCCAGGTAGCGGGCGACCAGGGCCGAGGTGGCAGCGGTGCGGATGGCGGTAGTCAGGGTCATTTCCGCCAGCAGCACGGGTTTGCCGGTATCCACATCGCCCAAGGCGCCAAAGGCCATCACGGTCAGCATACCGGCCAGGGTGTTTTTCGGGTGGCCGTTGACGTATTTGAACGCATACAGCGAGGCGTCCGAGACGGGCATCAACTCGATCACGCCATCCGGTGAATGGTTGGCCAGGCGTGCGCATTTCTCGAAGTCCTGCCAGCGCAGGTAGTCGGCACGGATGTACTCGGCCATCTCGGTGATGCAGGTTTGCAAACCTTTTTGCGAAACCAGGTAGCTGAGGTCGTTGACGTCGATATAACGGGTCATGGCAAGACTCCTTATTGAAATGAGGGGCGGATCGGCAGATGCACTTCGGCCAACATGCAACGGGCACTGCCGCCGCCGATGCGTTCGATGTTGTCGATATTCACCACCACTGGTCGCGTATGGCGCTCCACCTGCTGGCGCTGCGCCGGTTGCAACGCGCGCCAGGCGCTGGCAGACATCACCAGCAATGGCTGGCCGTCACGGTCGTGGACTTCGAGCATGTTGCCGGCGAAGGCCTCCAACTGGTCGAAGTCGAGGGCGAGGATGTCCTTGCCGGTGTCGCGCAGTGAGCGTTCCAGGGCCAGGCGCTCGCGCTCGTCGGGCAGGGCTTGCAGGCACACCACTGCGAGGTCGCGACCGACGCTCATCATCACGTTGCTGTGGTAGATCGGTGCGTGGTGGCGGTCCAGGGCGTGGAACACGCAGAGTTGGTAGTCCAGACGTTCGGCAAACTGGTGCAGCGCCGCGTGATGGGTGCGCCCGGAGTGGCAGGCGTAGCTGATGCGGTGCTGGCGGTCGAGCACCATGCTGCCGGTGCCTTCGAGGAAGATGTCCTGTTGTTCCAGGTGGCTGAGGTCGATGGTGGTGTTGATCGCAAAGCGCTGCTCCAGAACTTGCAGCACGCCCTTGTTGCGCTCCAGTCGTCGGTTCTGGCCTTGCATGGGGTAGAGCACCAGGCTGCCGTCGGCGTGGCTGCTCCACCAATTATTGGGAAAGATCGAGTCCGGGGTGTGAGGGGCCGGAGTGTCCTGCACCACCAGCACCTCCACGCCGTGGCTGCGCAGGGTGTCGACATAGCCGTCGAATTCTTTCAGCGCTTTGTGCTGTGCACTGAGCGGGTCCGGCGGCGGGCGTTGAAAACGGTTGTTGATCGCGGTATCCGGGTTGAAGGCAAAACGCGCCGGGCGAATCATCAGGACGGTGTTGGTGGTTTGCATGGGGGCACGGGTCCATGGGGGATCTTGTGACGCTATTTTGTGCCATAGGGTGGGAGGATCCCGGCTGAAACAGCGGGGCGGCTCAGCCGGGAAAGCTGAAAAGGTGGATAAGGCAGCTGAATCGGCTGCCGGATTGAAATGTGCTCAGATGTAGGGGGGCAACCTGCTCAATAGCCGTTACCTGTCACGCCACCATAATGATCTTCGATACCAGCTCCACCACGGTCTTGGCCTGCAATTTCTTCATCAACCGCGCCCGGTGCACTTCCACCGTGCGGTGGGAAATCGCCAGGCGCAGGGCGATTTCCTTGGACTTGAAACCATTGACGATGTGCATGGCGATTTCCCGCTCCCGCGGCGTGAGGTCGCCAGTGCCCTGATGCAGACGGTCCAGGCGTTCGAAGTGCCAGATCATCAGCTTGAACGGGTCTTTGGGGGTGAGGGTGTAGCCGTGGGACTTGGCCCAGAACACTTCGCCATTGTGGTGCTGCATGAAGCGCTCATCGGAATAAAAGCCGTTGTCGCTGTCGAGCAGCCAGTCATGGCTGCGCTTGCCGATGGCATGGTAGTCGGCCTGGGACGGGTAGATCAGAAGGGTCAACTGATTGACCAGTGCCTGGCGTGTATAGCCGAACAGCTTCAGGAAGGCATCGTTGCAGTCGAGTATTACCCGGTCGCTGGTGACGATCTGCGGGGCAGGGGACAGCTTGAACGCCAGGCGTTCGAGGTCGGGAAATTGCTGTGCAAGCGCGTTCATGGGGCATCCTGCCTCGTTGTTCAATGCCCTGGTGCGCTACTTACCCATGTAAGTAGTTACACGAATTGGCGCGGGACCCGGGGTGGGTCATTGTAAGTAAAGTCCGGATCAAGAACAGAAGAAATTGATTATGCCTGCTGATTGCGTCTCCATTGTTGCCGCTGGTCACTCCCGCTTTGGTCGCCTGGAAGGCACCACGCTGGAAGACCTGATCGTCCAGGTTACCCGTGAAGCCTTGAGTGACGCTGCGATTGATGCGTCGCAAATCGACGCGCTGTTCCTGGGGCATTTCAACTCTGGGCTGGTGCCCGACGGCTTTGCCGCCTCGTTGCTGTTGCAGGCCGACCCCGGGCTGCGTTTCAAACCTGCCACCCGCTGCGAAAACGCCTGCGCTTCGGGTTCGGCGGCGATCCAGGCGGGAGTCAATGCGATTCTCTCCGGCAGCGCCGAGTTGGTGCTGGTGGTGGGCGCCGAAAAGATGACTCACACCAGCACCGCCGCGGTCACCCAAGCCCTGGCCGGCGCCGGCTATCAGAACGACCCGGCCGAAGCCGGCCTGAGTTTCCCGCAATTGTTCGGCCGCGCCGCCCGCCAATACGCCGAGCGCTACCACTGTCCGCTGGGCTCGATGGCGGCCATCGCCACCAAAAACCACTCCAATGCCATGGCCAACCCGCTGGCGCAGATGCATCGGGAGATGAATTTCGAGCACTGCAACAACGTGTCCCAGAGCAACCCGTTCGTGGCCGACTCCCTGCGTCTGACGGACTGCTCGCTGATCAGCGACGGCGCCGCCGCGATTATTCTGGCGTCACCCAAACGTGCGCGGGCGTTTCGCCGCGAGGTGCAGATCCGGGCGATGACCCAAGTCAATGACACCTTGCCCATCGCCCAGCGCGACATCCTGGCCTTTGAAGGCCCGCAACGAGCGATCCATGCAGCGCTGCGCACAGCGAATGTGACCCTGGCAGACCTGAGTTTCGCCGAGGTGCACGACTGTTTCACCATTGCCGAGCTGCTGATCTACGAAGCCATGGGCCTGGCGCCCAAAGGCGAAGGGCATCGCGTGCTCGACAGCGGCGTGGTGCGTGCCGGCGGGCGCTTGCCGGTCAACCTTTCCGGCGGGCTCAAGGCCAAGGGGCATCCGGTCGGTGCAACGGGGGTGTCCATGCATGCCTTGGCGTTCCGGCAATTGACCGGGGAACCGATTGGCCTGGCGGTGCCCAACCCGGAGTTCGGCCTGGTGTTCAACATGGGCGGCATGGCGGTGGCCAACTACGCATCGGTCCTGCAGGCACGCCGGAGCTGAGCCATGAACATTGCCAACTGGCTGCACGACACCCAGCGTCGGGCCCCCCAACGCCCGGCGCTGTTCAACGGCACCACCCAAGTGGCCGACTACGCCACCTTCGCCGCCCACGTGCGCCAACGCGCCGCGCACCTGGTGGACCAGCACGGCCTGGTGCCGGGGGACGCGGTGGCGCTGCTGATGAAAAACAGCTGCGACTATCTGGAATTGCTCTATGCCATCTGGTGGATGGGCGCCGTGGCAGTGCCGATCAATGCCAAACTGCACCCCAGCGAAGCGGCGTGGATTGCCGATAACGCCGAGGCACGCTTGATCTTTACCGATGGCGGCCGGGTGTTTTCATCACGGGATTTGCCCCCGCGCTGCAAGGAGCTGGACGGCCACCTCTTACCTCTCAACACTGGCTGGCCGACCCTGGAGCAACCGGTGCCACGCCACGACCAGGACCTCGCCTGGCTGTTCTATACCTCCGGCACGACAGGGCGCTCCAAGGGTGTGATGCTGTCCCACGGCAACCTGGTCGCCATGTCGCTGTGCTACGCCACAGATGTCGATGCGGTCAGCGCCGACGATGCCGCGGTGTATGCCGCGCCGATGTCCCACGGTGCTGGCCTGTATAACTTTATCCATGTGCGTTGCGGTGCACGCCACGTGGTGCCGGCCTCCCATGGCTTCGACGCCGCCGAGCTGTTCGGGCTGGCCGAGCAGGTGGGCAATGTGTCGCTGTTTGCCGCGCCGACCATGGTCAAGCGCATGGTCGAGCAGGCACGGCGCCAGGATTATCACGGCGCTGGCATCAAGACCATCGTGTATGGCGGCGGCCCGATGTACCTGGCCGATCTGCGTGAAGCCGCCGACACCTTCGGGCCGCGCCTGGTGCAGATCTACGGTCAGGGCGAGAGCCCGATGACTATCAGCGTGTTGCCCCGTGCAGTGATTGCCGATCGCCAACGCCCCGACTGGGCCAGCCTGGCCGCTTCGGTGGGCCACGCGCAGTCCTGTGTGGAAATCCGTATTCTCGATACTGCGCACCAGCCTTTGCCCACCGGTGAGCGCGGCGAAATCGCGGTGCGTGGCGCCACCGTGATGCAAGGCTACTGGCGCAACCCGCAAGCCACTGGCCAAACCTTGGTGGACGGCTGGCTGCTGACCGGTGATATCGGCTATCTAGACGCAGCCGGCTATCTGACCCTGACGGATCGCTCCAAGGACGTGATCATCAGCGGCGGCAGCAACGTCTACCCGCGTGAAGTCGAGGAAGTGCTGGCCCAGCATCCGCAGGTGTTTGAGGTGTGCGTGGTGGGCGAGCCGGACGCTCAGTGGGGGGAGTCGGTGGTGGCGTTTGTGGTGACGCGCAGCGGCCAGCCCCTGGATGAGGGTGAACTCACCGCCTGGTTCCTGACGCGCATGGCCTCGTTCAAGAAACCGAAAAAATATGTATGGCGCAGCGACTTGCCCAAGAACAGCTACGGCAAGATTCTCAAGACCGACTTGCGGCAGTGGTTGAAAGCAGCGAGTATCGCCGCGCTTTGACATGGATCGATAATCAGACAAGGAGTCCCCACGATGGGCAATCCCGCACAAGACACTGTCCGCAAGCGCCGCCGAGCGTTTCTGGGCGCCACCTCGGGCCACTTGATCGAGTGGTACGACTACGGCGTCTATGGGTTTCTCGCGGTCTATATCGGCCAGGCGTTCTTCGTCTCCGATGACCCCACCACCAGCCTGCTGGCCAGCTTCGCCGCGTTTGCCCTGAGCTTTTTTATCCGCCCTCTGGGTGGGCTGTTCTTCGGCCCGCTGGCAGACAAGATCGGCCGGCGCAAAACCCTGATCATGGCGCTGGTGATGATGACCGGTTCCACGGTGATGCTGGGGTCGTTGCCGACCTACGCCAGCCTGGGCATCGCCGCGCCGATCCTGCTGATCCTGGTGCGCTGCGTGCAGGGCTTCTCGGCGGGCGGCGAAATCGGCACGGTCACCAGCTTTATCTCCGAATACGCAGGGCCCGGTCGCCGCGGCTTCGCCACCTGCTGGTTGATGGTCACCGCTGTGCTCGGCCTGTTGCTGGGCGGCGCGGTGGCCAATGGCATGACCTGGGTGCTGGGCGCCGAGGTCATGCAGGAATGGGCCTGGCGCGTACCGTTCCTGATCGCTGCGCCCCTGGGCTTTATCTCCATGTACATCCGCCTCAAGCTTGAAGACAGCCCCGAGTTTTTAGCCCTGCAACGCGCCGGGCAAACCTCGCGGGCGCCGCTGCGGGAGGTCTGGCAGTGGAAGCGCGCGATTGCCCTGGTGTTCTTTATCATCACCTTGCACAGCTCGATCTTCTACCTGGTGCTGACCTTCGCCTCGACCTACATGGCCAAATTCCTCAAGTTCGACAGCGGCACCACCTTGCTCTACGTGTTCGTTGCCAGTTTCTCGGCCGCCTTCGTTATGCCGTTTGGCGGGGCATTTACCGATAAATACGGGCGCAAGCCGTTCCTGATGGTGATCGGCACGCTGGCGACCCTGGCGATGTTCTGGCTGTTCAAGTCGGCACCCACCGCGACCCCGGCGTCGTTCTTCGCACCGTTGATGGCGGTGGCGATTCTGTTCGGGCTGTATGCGTCGTCGACCTACGCGTTGATGAGTGAGCTGCTGCCGACGCGGATTCGCTCCACCGGCATTGCAGTGGCATACAACGTGCCGGTGGCGGTGTTTGGCGGCAGTGCGCCGTTGATTTCCACCTGGTTGATCAAGGTGACCGGGGACATTACTTCGCCGTGGTACTTCTACGTGGCCACCGGGGTGGTGTCGCTGGTGGCATTGGTGGTGTTGCACAAGGAGGATTTTGTCGCCAGCGGTCATTCGGCGCTTGTGCCCGCCGATGTGGGAGGGGGCTTGCTCCCGAAGACGGCCTCATAGTCGACGCTTATCCAACTGATGCAGCACGATCCAAAAAAGGTGGCCAGCCGTTGTTGTGATGAGAATGGGTCATTTCCAATGAATTGACCCAAGGTTTTGGCGATGAGCTATACCTTAATCGGTTCGATGCTCGCACACCGCCTTAATCAATGATCAACAAGGAAGAGACCACTATGAGCGATGTTCAACTGATCACCAGCGTATCCATTCAAAGCCTCACCGAGCTGTTGCAGGAAGCCGGGTATCGGGTCAACCAGTCTGAGCAGAACGGCGTTGTGCAATTGCTCAGCGCCAGTCAGGGCATCGGTTTTGCCGTGCGCTTTGGCAACCCGGCGGCCGAGCAGGGCAGTTATGTGGACTTTACCTACAGCTGCGCCCTGCGGGTGCAGGGTGAATTGCCCGAGGGCCTGGCTCAGGTGTGGAATGCCTCGCGGCGCTTTGCGCGGTTGTCGGTGCAGGGTGAGTTTCTGTTGATGGAGATGGACGTGGTGGTGGCCGGTGTCGGCGCTTCGCATCTGCGTAGCCAGTTGGAACTGTGGGACCGCCTGTTGCAGGAATTTATCGTCTACCTGCGCGAATACAGCCAGCAAGCCGCGCAGTTGCAGGCCCAGGCCGCAGCCGCGCCGCTCAGTGAGAGTGCATCCGCCTGATTAAATGTGGGAGGGGGCAAGCCCCTCCCACAGGTACATCGTTCACACTGGGGGTGCAGTAACATACCGAAAACAGAGTGAAGTGCGATGCTCGCCACCCGTTTGACCCTGATCTGCCACGCCATCACCCCCCTGCAAAAACATGGGCGTTTTCCCGACGATGAGTCCGTCTCGATGGACTGGCAAAGTGCTGCTTGCTCCCTGGCCGGACGCTACAAAAAACAGCCACGCCTGCTCTGCGGCCCCGAAGCCAGGGCCCGCCAGACAGCCGGCTTGTTCGGCGCCCACGCCGAGGTTGAAGTGGCGTTGCGCGATGTTGATCTCGGTTTATGGAAAGGCCAGGACATCAGCCAACTCGATAGCCAGGAATTAAAGGCCTGGAGCGCCGACAGCACCCGCGCACCCCATGGCGGCGAGTCGGTGGATCAGCTCTGTGCGCGTGTGGGCCAATGGCTCGCATCGCTCGAAACCCACCCCGGCCATACAGTCGCCGTGACCCACCCGTTCGTGATTCGCGCCGCGATACTCTCCGTCATGCAGTTCCCGGTCTCGATGTTCTATCGGGTCGACGTCGAGCCCCTGTCGGCCACTGAGTTGCGCTTCAATGGCGTGTGGCGCCTGCGCCTGGAAACTCACGCCTGACGTGCAGATCATGGCAAAATCAACGCCCCGCACTGAGAGCACCCCATGAAACGCATCCTGATCATCGGCATTGGCGCCGGCAACCCTGACTACATCACGATGCAGGCCGTGAAGGCGCTGAACCGTACCGACGTGTTCTTCCTGATGGACAAGGGCCAGAGCAAGGACAAGCTGATCGACCTGCGCCGTGAGATCTGCCAGACCTACATCACCGAGCCCGGCTACCGTTTTGTCGAGGCCGATTGCCCTGAGCGCGTACGCGGTGAAATCGACTACACCACCGCCGTGCAGGACCTTAACCGCGATAAGCAGCACACCTTCGAGCGCATGATCAACGAAGAAATGGCTGACGGTGAAGTGGGGGCGTTCCTGGCCTGGGGGGATCCTGCGCTGTACGACAGCACGATCCGCATCCTGCAGGCGATTCTTGCCAGTGGCCGCTGTGTGTTCGAGTTTGAAGTGATCCCCGGTATCACCAGTGTGCAAGCGCTGGCGGCGCAGCATAAGGTGCCGCTCAACCGTATCGGCAAGTCCATCGAAATCACCACTGGGCGCCGGTTGGCGGCGGGGCAGGCGAGTGATGCCGATACCCTGGTAGTAATGCTCGACGCCGAAGATTCCTACCGCAGCGTGGCGAATCAGGACCTGGATATTTACTGGGGCGCCTACCTGGGCACGCCTGACGAAATCCTGATCAGCGGTAAAGTGGCCCACGTGGCAGAAGAGATTGAACGGGTACGCAAGGCGGCGCGCCTGGAAAACGGCTGGATCATGGACACCTATTTGTTGCGCAAACCCTGAGGTAAATCCGATGCTCAAACAGCTTGCCCTTGCATTGGCCCTGGTGGCCGGCGCCGTTCATGCCGACACCGGCTTGCACACCGACTTGCCGTTGTCCTACCTGGAACAAACCCAGAGCGATGCGCGCAACCAGCCGCTGGTGATCTTCCTGCATGGTTTTGGCAGCAACGAGGACGACCTGTTTGGTATCAAGGACGCGTTGCCATCCACCTGGACCTACCTGTCGGTGCGTGCGCCGCTGCCGGTGGAACCGCACGGTTATCGTTGGTTTACCAAGACTGATGAGCCTGAGTACAACGGCGAGACCGATGAACTGTTCAGCAGCGCCCGACTGATCAAGGACTTTGTGGTCAAGGCTACCGCCAAGTACCACACCCAAAGCGATCGGGTATTCCTGGTGGGGTTCAGCCAGGGCGCGATCATGTCTTACGAGGTGGCCTTGCGTGAACCCGAGTTGGTACGCGGTATCGCCGCGCTCAGTGGCAGCGTGCTACCGGTACTCAGGTCTGCGCTGAAGCCTGATGCGTCCATGGGCAAACTGGCGATTTTTATTGGCCATGGCACTTTGGACCAGGCGCTGCCCTTCAGCTCGGCCACGCAGGCAGATAAGGTGCTGGTGGGGTTGGGGCTCAAGCCGGAGTTTCATGAATACCCGGGGATGAATCACACGATCAGCGAAGCGGAAGTGCAGGACTTGAAAGCCTGGCTAGAGAAAAGCTTGAAGTGAAATGCAGTAAAAAATGTGGGAGGGGCGGTTACTTGCCGCCCGTAATCTGCTTCACCAATGCCGCATGCCCCTTCACATCATCGGCCCGGGAAATCGCCTGGATCACCAGCAGATGGTTGCCGGAACCACCCAGGAACGTGGAGTTCAAGGTCTTGCCGCCGCCCTGGGTAGCGCTGCTGTCAACCTGGCGCAGGCCCAGGCCCTTGTAAGTGAGTTTCTTCTCGCCCAGCTTCTTGAAGTCGGGCAGGGCGGCGCTCTGGTCCTTGACGAAATCGGCCACGGCACCATCAAGGAACTGCGGGTCGTTATCCTTGATGGTTGCCCCATCGTTGCGCACGGTTTCGGCGACGATCACCACACTTTTCGTTGTCGAGTTGGCATACAGCGTGCCCTGGGTATCAGCGGTGCCGTCCTCAGCCTTGCCGGAGGGCAGGGCGTCAGCGCTGTAGGCCTTGGGCAGGTTGAAGGTGAACTTGCCACCCAGGGTGGAGATTTTTTGCGTGGTTGGCTTGGCGGCAGCGAACACGCTGCCGGCGGTAAGCGCGAGGGCCAGCAGCACTGCGGTCTTGGTGAACGTGGCCATGTGGCGCTCCAGGGATGAACGAAATTGCGGCGTATTCTGTCAGAAAATTCGCAATTTCGTTCATTCTCCATGTCACACCTTGTCGGACTCTTCCTCAAGCCTGTCCATCTCAAACAAGCGCGCCAGTTCCGTACGGGCTTCCTGAGCGGTTTGCATGACTTTGGCTGCATCGTCGTACACTGCGTGTTGCGCGGCGAGCACTTGCTGGTCGTGGGTCTTGAAGCGGTTGATGCGCGCGTCGGCCTGAGCCTGGCTCAAGCCAAGGCCGACCAGGGTGCGGCGGCTCATTTCCAGGCTGGAGTAGAAGGTTTCGCGCACCGGTGAAGCGTCCAGGTCCACCAAGCGGTGTACGTGCTGGCGGTTACGGGCACGGGCGATGATCTTCATGTGCGGGTAGAGGCTGCGCACCAGAGCGGCGGTCTTGATGTTGATCTCCGGATCGTCCATGGCAATGACGAAGAATTCCGCCTGATCGACCTTGGCCGCGTGGAGAATTTCCGGGCGCTGGGGGTCACCGTAGAACACCGGCATACCGCCAAAACTGCGGGTCAGCTCGATGGTTTCCACGGAGGTGTCGAGGGCGATAAACGAAATGTTCTGCGCCCGCAGGATCCGCGCCACAATCTGGCCCATCCGCCCCATGCCGGCAATGACCACGCGGGGCGCGTCGCTTTCGATGGCGCGGTATTCCTCCGGCACTTCCACCGACTTGACCTTGGGTTTGAACAGCTTCGGACACACCAGCAGCAACAGCGGGGTCAAGGCCATGGACAGGGTGATGGTCAGCACCAGCACATCGTAAAGGTGTGGTTCGAACAGGCCTTGGTCGCGGCCGATCTTGAACACCACGAAGGCGAATTCACCCCCGGCTGCCAGTACCACGCCGAGGCGCAAGGCGCTTTCGCGATTGAGATCGCCGACCATGCGGCCAACGGCGTATAGCAGGGGCAGTTTCAACCCGATCAACAGCAGGGTCAGGCCGATCACCACCAGCGGCGTACTGAGCAGCAGGCTGAGGTTGGCGCCCATGCCCACGCTGATAAAGAACAGCCCCAGCAGCAGGCCCTTGAAGGGTTCGATCTGGGATTCCAGTTCGTGGCGGTATTCCGAATCTGCCAGCAGCAGGCCGGCGAGGAACGCCCCCAGGGCCATGGACACGCCCACCAGCTCCATCAGCCAGGCGGTGCCGATCACCACCAGCAGCGCGGTGGCGGTGGATACTTCGCGCAGACCGGTTTTGGCGACGATGCGAAACACCGGACGCAATAGGTAGCGCCCGCCGATGATCACCACGGCGATGCTGCCCAGTACCTGCAAGCCATGGCGCAGGCCCTCGGCTTCGGTGGTTGGGTGACTGCCACCGGCCAGCAAGGGTACGAGGGCGATCAGCGGGATGGCCGCGATGTCCTGAAACAGCAGGATGGCGAAAGCCAGACGCCCGTGGGGCTGGTTAAGCTCCTTGCGCTCGGCCAGGCTTTGCAGGCCAAACGCGGTGGAGGACAGCGCCAGGCCCAGGCCCAGCACGATGGCACTGTTCCATGGCTGGCCAAACAGCCACAGCGCCACCGCGCCCATGACCAACCCAGTGAGCAGCACCTGGGCCAGGCCGACACCGAACACGGCCTTGCGCATCACCCACAGGCGTTTGGGCGACAGCTCCAGGCCGATGATGAACAACAGCAGCACCACACCCAATTCAGAGAACTGCGCCACGCTTTGCGGGTTGCCGATCAGGCCGAGTACCGACGGGCCGATGATCACACCGGCAAACAGATAGCCCAGCACCGCGCCCAATTGCAGGCGCTTGGCCAGGGGCACGGTGAGCACGGCAGCGAGCAGGAACACTACGGCCGCTTGTAACAGGTTGCCTTCATGGGGCATTGCGAACTCCATTGTTTACTTGGATCAACGGCTAACTATTGCTGTGGCGAGGGAGATAGGGCGCTATTAGAACGCTTTTTCACATTTTGAAACTTGTATTTTTGTCGCGACAGTCAATGGATGTTGGTTGTTACCCCATTCGATCACGGGTTTTACGAAAGTATTAATACCATTTAATTCAATGACTTTTCCGTGGCTCTACTAACGTTTCGACAAACTGGATTGTTAGTCAACACGGTCAGGTATTTCGAATTCGATGCGTGTGGAAGGTTAAACCCGGGCTTTTTACGCATTCATGGACGAAACGCTTGCACCACAAGGAGTAGAACGTGGATAGAAGACTTGCGACTGCCGCTGTACCTCGTATTTCTGCGCTTTCTCTTGCTATCCGCCTGGGCGTGGCCGGTTTGGTCATGGGCTTGGCGAGCCCGGATGTGTTCGCTGCCTGTACCCCGGCAAGTCCTGCAGCCGGCGCGACGGTGACCTGTACGGGCGTGCCGTCATTGCCATTGTTCCTCAACACCTTCAGCAGCGCGGTCAACGACCTGACGGTCAACGTCAGCGCCGGAGCGCAACTCAATGCGACGCTGGGCGGCAAAGCGTTGACCCTGACGGGTAACAACGCGACGTTGAATAACTCCGGCACCATTGACCCGGCACTCCTGGGATTGGTTTCAGTGCTGAGCGGTGGCGTAGTGATCGGCAACACGGCAGCCAGCGCGTTGAACATCACCAACACCGCCACCGGCATCATGCGCGGTACCGGTGCGCTGCTCGGGCTCAACCTGGCCTCGCTCGATGGCATGGCCCTGAACGCCACCAACGGTGCAGGCGGCATCACCACCATCGTCAACAACGGCACCATCGGCTCTTCGTCCTTGCTCGGCCTGACCCTGTTCACTTCCGACACCCCAGTGGTGGCGGTGCAAGGCGGCGGGCAAGTCAACATGACCAACAACGGCACCCTGACCGGGCGCGTGGCGTTCGAAAGCTCCACCGCTGGTAACACTTTCCTCAACACCGGGACTATATCCGGCGGTGTGTCGATGGGGGCCGGTAGCACCAACACCTTCACCGCTGTCACCGGTTCAAGCGTAACGAACGGCGGCGGCATCGGCGCGAGCCTGGGCGGACTGCTCGGTGTGAACCTGACATTCGCGCCCACCGGCCAAGTGGATGGTGGCGCGCTGGGCAGCAACACCTTGATCTTGCAGAACACCACGGGTGTCGGCGGCGGTATCACGGGGACTGGCACAGCGTCGAGCGCCAACTATGTCAACTTCAACAACCTGACCATCAACAGCGGCACCTGGACCCTGCAAGGGCCTTTGGTCAGCGGCAGCACGACCCTCAATGGCGGCATTTCGCAGTTCAATAACAACACCACCTTCGGCACTGGTGTGTTGACCGTCAACGGCGGGACCATCGAGGCCACCGGCAATGGCTTGACCCTGTCCAATTTGCTGACCCTGGGCACTGGCGGCTTGACGGTGCAGGGTGCCTCGACCGGGCTGACCCTCAGCGGCGTGCTCTCGGGCGCGGGCGGCTTGACCAAGGCCGGTACCGGGCAACTGATCCTCAGCGGCGCCAATACTTACACAGGTGCGACGAACCTGGCCGGCGGTTCGGTGCAACTGGGCAATAACCTGGCCTTGAGCAGCAGCGCAGTGACGGTCAGTGCAGCCACCACCTTGCAGGCCCCCGGTACTGTCAGCCTGGGTAATGCGCTGACCCTGAACGGCAACCTGACCACCGACGTCGCCGGCGCGCTGACCTTGGGCGGTGCGATTTCCGGCGCCAGTGGGATCACCCACAGCGGTGCGGGCAGCCTGACTCTCAATGGCGTCAACAGCGGCTACAGCGGCACCACCAGCCTGGGCGCCGGCACACTGGTGCTGGGCAATAACACCGCATTGGGCAGCGGTGGCTTGAGTGTGACGGGTGCCGCAAACCTTGATGCTGGCGGTGCGTCGTTACTCACCAACAACGTGGCGCTGGGCGCCAACCTGACGCTGACCGGCACCAACCCGCTGACGTTGGGCGGGGTGATGTCCGGCGCCGGCAGCTTGATCAAAACCGGTGCGGGCCTGTTGACCTTGACCGGCAACAATACGCGCACCGGGATTACTGCGCTGAATGCCGGTGGGCTGGTGGTAGGTTCCGCTACCGCGTTGGGTTCCGGAGCATTAAATGCGGCGGCGGGCACGACCCTGGACGCCAGCACGGCCGTCACCTTGACCAATGCGGTCAACCTGGCGGGCAACCTGGGCATCGGCGGCACCGCCGATCTGACCCTGAGCGGTGGCATCAATGGTGCCGGTAGCCTGACCAAAGCCGGCGCGGCCAACCTGATTCTCAGTGGCGCCAATGGCTTCCTGGGTGGCACCACCTTGAATGCAGGCACACTGACCGTCGGCAGCAACTCGGCGCTAGGCCTTGGCGACCTGACTGTCGGCGGCGCGGCGACTCTGGACAGCAGCGCGGCGGTTGCGCTGAGCAATGGCATTGTCCTCAATGCCGGGCTGACCGTTGGCGGCACCAATGCGCTGACCCTGGGCAATACGATCAGCGGCGCGGGCCCGCTGATCAAGGACGGCCTGGCCAATCTGACCCTCAACGGCACCAACACCTTCAGCGGTGGCGCCACCCTCAATGCCGGTACCTTGACCCTGGGCACATCGGGCGCGCTGGGCAGCGGCGCCTTGACGGTCGGCGGCGCAGCCACCCTGGACAATAGCGCGGCCTTCGGGATCGGCAACGACATTGCACTGAATGCCGACTTGAGCCTCGCGGGCAATAACGACCTGGCGCTGAACGGCGTGATCAGCGGCGCGGGTGCGCTGATCAAAAATGGCCTGGCCGATCTGGCGCTGTCGGGCAGCAACACCTTCACTGGCGTCGTGGATATCCTGTCTGGCAGCGTCACGCTGTTGAGCGCCGATGCCCTGGCGGGCAGTTCCGGCGCCAACGTGGCAGCCGGTGCGGCGCTGAACCTGAATGTCGATTCCAGCCTGGCCGGCCTCAGCGGCACGGGCGACGTGGCGGTGGGCGGTGGTTTCAATCTCACCGTAGGCGGCCTGAGCACCAGCAGTACCTTTGACGGTAGCCTCAGTGGCGCGGGTGGCTTGATCAAGGTCGGCACCGGCACGCTGGACCTCACCGGGATCAACGGCATCAGTGGTAACACGGCAATCAACGCAGGCACCTTGAACCTCACCGGTTCCCTGGGCAGTGCGGTGGTTGACGTGAATAGTGGCGGCACGCTGACCGGCAGCGGTTCGCTGTTGGGTGCGGTGAATATCAACAACGGCGGGCACTTGGCCCTGGGTAGCGGCGCGACCTTATCCGCCGGCAGCTTGAACATGAGCGCCGGCGGCAATCTGGATGTGGCCCTCGGTGCACCTTCGCTGACTTCGTTGCTGAATGTCGGTGGCAATGTGAACCTGGCCGGTAATCTGAACGTCAGCGATGCCGGTGGTTTCGGTGCCGGTGTGTATCGGTTGATCAACTACACCGGCAGCCTGGCCGGCGCATTGAACGTCAACAGCGTGCCGTTGGGCTATGGCCTGGGTGACCTGTTGGTACAAACCTCGGTGGGCAACCAGGTCAATCTGGTGGTGTCGGCACCGAACATCCGTTTCTGGGACGGCAGCAACACCGTGCCCAACGGCAGTGTTGACGGTGGCAGCGGCACCTGGACGGCGGGCGGCACCAACTGGACCTCGTCCGACGGCATTCTCAACCAGACCTGGGGCGGCGGTTTTGCGGTGTTCCAGGGCGCGGCGGGTACCGTCAGCGTGGAGGGTGCGCAGACCCTTACTGGCATGCAATTCGTCACCGATGGCTACAATCTGGTCAATGGCACCGGGGGGCAATTGAGCACCGGCAGTGGCAACTTCGCGGTGCGTGTCGACCCGCTGGCAACCGCGACCATTGGCGTCGATATCACCGGGGCAGGTGCCCTGAATAAACTCGATACCGGCACACTGGTACTCGGTGGCGCCAACAGCTACACCGGTGGCACCTTGCTCAATGGCGGTACGTTGGTGGTCGGCAGTAACACCGCGCTGGGCACTGGCGCCCTGACCGCTGCGGCGGGCACCACGCTGGACAGCAATACCGCGGCAGCGCTTGGCAATGACGTCACCCTCAACGGCGACCTGAACCTGGCGGGCAGCAACGCGTTGGCGCTCAACGGCGTGATTGGCGGCACGGGCGGCTTGATCAAAAATGGCGCGGCCACTGTGACCCTGGGTGGCAGCAATACCTTCCTTGGCCCGGTGGCCTTGAATGCGGGTGGTCTGGTGCTGGCGGCCAATAGCGCGTTGGGCGCTGGCGTGCTCAATGCGGCAGGCGGTACAACCCTGGATGCAAGCACTGCGCTGAGCGTCAACAATGCAATCAACCTGGCGGGCAATCTGGGCATCGGCGGCACCGCCGACCTGGCCCTGACGGGGGCGATCAATGGCGCCGGCAGCCTGACTAAAGACGGCGCTGCCAACCTTACCCTGACGGGTGCCAATGCCTTTCTCGGCGGTACCACACTGAACGCCGGGACGCTGACCCTGGGCAATGCGGCGGCGCTGGGGCTGGGCAATCTGATCGTTGGTGGCGCCGCAACCCTGGATAACAATGCAGCCTTGACCATCGGTAACAATGCCGTCCTGAACGCGGCGCTGACCGTAGCCGGCAGCAATGACCTGACCTTGACTGGCCTGCTCAGTGGCACTGGCGAGCTGGTCAAGAACGGCGCCGCCGACCTGACGCTCAACGGCGTCAACACTTATCAAGGCGGTACCACCCTCAATGCGGGCACCTTGACCCTCGGTACGGCAGCGGCGCTGGGTACCGGCGCTTTGACGGTCGGCGGTGCGGCCACCTTGGCCAACAGCACACCGCTGGTGCTGGCCAACGCGGTCAACCTCAATGCAGGCCTGACAGTGGGCGGTCTCAATAACAACCTGACCCTTGCGGGTGTACTGGCAGGCAGTGGTGACCTGATCAAAACCGGCACGGCTGATTTGAGCCTGACTGGCAACAACACCTTCAACGGCTTGTTCGATGTGCAATCGGGCAGCCTTACCACCGTGGGCAATGGGGCATTGGGTGTCGGTGCCGGCGTCAATCTGGCGGGCGGTACCTCCCTGAACCTGGGCGGTACCGCCAGCCTGGGCGCGCTCACCGGCACAGGGCTGGCGACAGTCGGGGCGGGCAGCACATTGAGCGTTGGCGGTAATAACCTCGACAGCACGTTCGACGGCGTATTGGCCGGGCTCGGCAACTTTGCCAAGGACGGCACGGGCGCCCTGACCCTTGGTGGCCTCAGCGCGCTCACCGGCGATACGCTGGTCAATGGTGGCAGCCTGCTCGTCAACGGCTCATTGGCCAGCGCCAATGTGAGCGTGGGCAGCGGCGCAACCCTGGGCGGCACCGGTACCTTGCTGGGCAATGTGGTTATCGCCGATGGCGGCCACCTGGCGGTCAACTCGGGCGCTACCCTGACCACCGGCTCGTTGTTGCTCAATGCCAACTCCAACCTGGATGCCGGCCTTGGCGCGCCATCCACCGGCGGTACGGCACTGGTACAAGTCAACGGCAATCTGACCCTGGACGGTACGCTCAACGTGAGTGACATCGGCGGCTTCGGCACCGGTATCTATCGCCTGATCGACTACACCGGCGGCCTGACCAACAACGGCCTGCAACTAGGCAGCCTGCCGGTGAATATCCCAGCCGCTGATCTGGACCTGCAAACCGCCATCGGCAACCAGGTCAACCTGTTGGTCAACGGCAGTACCAACGTGCAGTTCTGGGACGGCAGTCAAGTCACCGGCAACGGTGCCATCGAAGGCGGCAGCGGCATCTGGAGCGCAGGCACCGGCAACTGGACCGGCGTCAACGGCGCATTCAATACAACCTGGGCGCCGAACAGCTTTGCGGTATTCCAGGGCACAGCGGGCACCGTCACCGTTGACGGCGCGCAAGCTATCACTGGGTTGCAGTTCGTCACGGATGGCTACAACCTGGCGGGTGGCACGGCGGGGGCCTTGACCCTGTTCAATGGCACCGGCGGCAACACCGCCGTGCGGGTCGACCCTGGCGTCACCGCGACCCTGGGCGTCACGCTCAATGGCGGCGGTACCCTGGCCAAGCTGGACACAGGCACCCTGGTACTCAACGGGGCCAACAGCTACACCGGTGGCACCGAGCTCAATGGCGGCACGCTGGTGGTCGGCAATGACAGTGCCCTGGGCAGTGGCGTGTTGACCACCGCCAATGGCACCACTTTGGACAGCAACGCTGCGGTCAACCTGGCCAACAATGTGAACGTCAACGGTACGTTGACTGTTGGCGGCAGCAACGCCTTGACCCTGGCCGGCACCGTGGCAGGCACCGGCAGCCTGATCAAAAATGGCATCGCCAACCTGACCCTCAGTGGTAACAACACCTACGCCGGGCCAACCGCACTCAACGCCGGCGCCTTGATCCTGGGCTCCAATAGCGCACTGGGCAGTGGCGCGTTGAACGCGGCAGCCGGTACCAGCCTCGACAGCAGCACCGCGGTGGCTTTGGCCAATACCCTGAACCTGGCCGGTAACCTGGACATTCTGGGAACTGCCGACCTGAGCTTGAACGGTGTGGTCAGTGGTGCCGGCGGCCTGACCAAAACCGGTGCGGGCAACCTGACCCTTAATGGCGCCAATGCCTACCTCGGTGGCACCCAACTGAACGCGGGGTCGTTGACCCTGGGCAATGCATCGGCCCTGGGCAGCGGTGCCCTGGCAGTCAATGGCGTCGCGACCCTGGATACCAGCGCTGCACTGGCCCTGGTCAATAACACCAGCCTGAATGCTGCGCTGACAGTCGGCGGCAGCAATGATCTGAGCCTTGATGGCGTAGTCGATGGCAGCGGTTCCCTGACCAAGGCGGGCGGCGCCAACCTGACGCTCAACGGCGCCAACAGCTACAGCGGTGGCACAACCCTCAATGCCGGTACGTTGACCTTGGGCAACGCTACGACTCTGGGTTCGGGCGCCTTGACCGTCGGCGGGGCGGCGACCCTGGCCAACAGCACGCCGCTGGTGCTGGCCAACGCGGTCAATCTTAATGGCGACCTGACCGTCGCAGGCAGCAATAACCTGACCCTGGCCGGGGTACTGGCCGGCAATGCGGCGCTGATCAAAAATGGCGCGGCGGACCTGTTGCTCACTGGCAATAACAGCTTCAGCGGCCCGCTGACTGTGGCCGGCGGCAGCGTGACTACGTTGGGTAACGGCGCACTGGGCAGCACTTCCGGCGTTACTGTCGGCAGCGGCGCCAGCCTCAACCTGGGCGGCAATGCCAGCCTCAACACGCTGGCCGGCAACGGCACGGTGCAGGTGGCGGGCGGTAGCACGCTGGCGGTGGGCGGCAGCAACCTGGACAACACCTTTGGCGGTTCGCTGGGCGGTACCGGCGGCCTGGATAAAAACGGCAGCGGTGCGCTCAACCTGAGCGGCACCAATGGCATCAGCGGCGCAGCCAACGTCAACGGTGGCACCTTGAATGTCACAGGCTCGCTGGCCAGTGCCACGGTGGCGGTCAACAACGGCGCGACCCTGACCGGCAGCGGTGCTCTTGGTGGTGCCGTGACTGTCGCCGACGGCGGCCATATCGGCCTGAACACCGGCAGCACGCTGTCGGTGGGCTCGCTGGTGCTGGGCGGCAACTCCAATCTGGATGTCGGTCTAGGCACCCCAGTTGTGGGCGGCGGCACCGGGCTGCTGAATGTCGGCGGCGACCTGACCCTGGACGGCAACCTCAACGTCACCGATATCGGCGGCTTTGGCAGCGGCGTCTATAACCTCATCAACTACGGCGGGGCGCTTACCGACAACGGGTTGACCCTCGGCATACTGCCGGGCAGCGTGGTGCCGGGCGATCTGCAAGTGCAGACCGCCATCAGCAACAAGGTCAACCTGCTGGTGACTGCACCCAACACTACTGTGCAGTTCTGGGATGGCAATAACCTGATCGGCAACGCTGCCATCGACGGTGGTAATGGTACCTGGAGCACCGGCAATACCAACTGGACCAATGTCGACGGCACCCTTAATCAGGGCTGGGGCAACAGCTTTGCAGTGTTCCAAGGGGCAGCGGGCACTGTGACGGTGGACGGCACGCAGAACATCACCGGCATGCAGTTTGTCACCGATGGCTATAACCTGGCCTCCGGCACGGCGGGTGTGCTTAACCTGGTCAATGGCGGCACCGGCAACACCGCGGTGCGCGTCGATCCGAACGTGACCGCCACCCTGGGCGTCACGCTCAATGGTGCCGGTACCCTGGCCAAGCTCGACAGCGGCACTCTGGTGCTCAACGGCGCCAATGGCTACACCGGCGGCACTGCGCTCAACGGCGGCACTCTGGTGGTCGGCAACAACAGTGCCCTGGGCACCGGCGTACTGACTGCCGCGGCGGGCACCACCCTGGACAGCAACGCGGCAGTGAGCCTGGCCAATGCAGCGGTACTCAACGGCGCCCTGGCGATTGGCGGCAGCAACGCGTTGACCCTCAATGGTGGCATCAGCGGCAGCGGCAGCCTGGTGAAAAACGGCGCTGCAACCTTGACCCTCAATGGCACCAACAGCTACAGCGGCGGCACCGGCCTCAACGCCGGTCAACTGGTGCTGGGCAACAACGCTGCACTGGGCAGCGGTGCCCTGACTGTCGGCGGCGCTGCGCAACTGGATGGTGGCACTGACTTGCAACTGGCCAATGCCGTCAATCTGGGCGGCCCGCTGACCCTGGCCGGCAGCCATGACCTGGCCCTCAACGGCGTCGTCAGCGGCACCGGCAGCCTGGTGAAAAACGGCAGTGGCGCCTTGCTGCTGGCGGGTGCCAACACCTACGGCGGCGGCACCACGCTCAACGGTGGCACCACCACCGGCAACACCAACAGCCTGCAAGGCGCCATCGCCAACAATGCGGCATTGACCTTTGAGCAAGCCACCGACGGCACCTACACCGGCAACCTCACCGGCACCGGCGTACTGAACAAAACCGGCACCGGCGCGTTGCTGCTGACCGGTAACAACAGCTTTACCGGCACTACCAACGTCAACACCGGCAGCCTGTTGGTCAACGGCACCTTGAACAGCGCTGCGGTGCAAGTTGCCGGCGGCGCGACCCTGGGTGGCAGCGGCACCTTGGGCGGTGCGGTGAGCATGGCGGACGGTTCGGTGCTCAAGGCGGGCTCGGCGTCCCCACTGTCGGTGGGCTCGCTGGCCTTGTCGTCGGGCACCACGCTGGACTTCGCCCTCGGCGCACCGGGTGCTTCGAGCACTGCGGTGAATGTCGCTGGCAACCTGACCCTGGACGGAACGCTCAACGTCAGTGATGCCGGCGGCTTCGGTCTGGGTGTGTATCAACTGTTCCGCTATGGCGGCAGCTTGGTCGATAACGGCCTTACCTTTGGCACCTTGCCCGTCGCCTTGGGCAACGTGAGCCTGCAAACCGCGCTGGCCAACCAGCTCAACCTGGTGGTGCAAAATGCCCCAGGGCAGATCCAGTTCTGGAACGGCGGCACCACCAACCCCGACGGCACCATCACCGGTGGCAGTGGCACCTGGGGCCCGGGCACCAACTGGACAGACCCCACCGGTACCCAAGGGCAGGCGTCCACCAACCAGTTCGCGGTATTTGGCGGGCAGGGCGGCACCGTGACGGTTGTCGGTAACCAAGGCTTTACCGGCCTGCAATTCCTTGACGCCGGTTACACCCTGACGGCCGGCGCTGGGGGCAGCTTGAGCCCGACCAATGCGGCGGATGGCAGCCTGGCTGCGGTGCGGGTCAACTCCGGCGTGACCGCCCAGATCGATGCACCGCTGGTAGGAACCGGTGGGATCAACAAGTTGGATTCCGGCACGTTGCTGCTGACCGGCGCCAATACCTACACCGGCGGCACTACGGTCAGTGGCGGTACGCTGGTGGGCAATACCACCAGCCTGCAAGGCAGCATCCTCGACAACGCCAGTCTGGTATTTGCCCAAAGCAGTAATGGCCAATTCAACGGCACCTTGAGCGGCACCGGTGCGGTGGTCAAGCAAGGCACCGGCGCGCTGTTGCTGACCGGCAACCAGCCGTTCAGCGGTACCGTAGCGGTGCAAGAGGGCGTGCTGCAGGTGGGTAATGCGGCCAACCCAGGTGCGGTGCTCGGTGGCCAGGTCACCGTGGCCAACGGTGCGGGCCTGACCGGCAACGGCAGTGTCGGTTCGCTGGTCAACAACGGCTCAGTGACGCCTGACGGCGGCAAGTTGACCGTGGCCGGCAACTTCACCAACGCCAGCACGGGCGCGCTGAACCTGGTGATTACCCCATCCACCACCGGCTCCCTGGCCGTGGGCGGCACTGCCAACCTGGGCGGCACCTTGAATGTGATCAATTTGGCACCGTATGCCGGCGCGACCACCTACACCCTGCTGACTGCGGGCGCGGTCAACGGCACCTTTGCCACCACCAACCTGGAGAACCTGGCGTTCCTGACTACCGCGTTGAACTACAGCCCAACCCAGGTGGCACTGGCGGTCAGCCGCAACAACGTCAGCTATGCCAGTGTGGCGGCTACCGCTAACCAGCGCGGCGTGGCGGCGGCCTTGGGCAGCGGCGCAGCCGTCGGTGGCGTGGCGGTGCAGAACGCGTTGCTCAATTCTGACGTGGCAGGAGCGCGTGCAGCCTTCGACAGCTTGTCTGGCGAGATTCATGCCAGCACCGCCAGCGCGATGCTCGAAGATTCGCGTTACGTACGTGACGCGGTCAACGAGCGTATGCGCCAACCCGGTTGCTACCGCGAGGACGACCCACGCAATGCCCTGGCGCCAAGCGAAAACCGTCTGACCAGTGCCGGTTGCCACGGCGAGATGGTCGGTTGGATGCGCGTACTCGGCACCTGGGGCCATATGGGCGGTGACAGCAACACCGCCAAGCTGGATCGCAATCTCAGCGGCTTCCTGCTGGGCACCGACAAGCAAGTGGACGACGCCTGGCGCGTCGGTGTGGCCGCCGGCTACACCCGCAGTGATCTGGATGCCAAGCGCCGTAATTCCAGCGCCGATGTGGACAGCTACCACTTGATGGCCTACACCGCCTACCAGCAGGAAGCCTTCGCCGCACGCATGGGCGTGGCGTACAGCTGGCATGACATCGAAAGCAAACGCAACGTGGCGGTCGGCGGTGAGGGCCAACGCCTGAAAGCCGACTACAAGGCACGCAGTGCGCAGGTGTTCGGTGAAGTCGGCTACACCATTCAAACCGCCAGCGTGGCCCTGGAACCGTTCGCCGGCCTGGCCTACGTCAACTACGACAGCGATACGATCAAGGAGAAAGGCGGTTCGGCAGCCCTGCGTGGCGATGCCGACCAGAATATTACCTACTCGACCTTGGGCGTACGCATCGGCCAGACCCTTACCTTGGGCAACGGCTCGAAAATCACCCCACGGGGCAGCATCGGCTGGCGCCATGCCTTCGGCGATACCAAGCCTGACGCCGACCTGAGCTTCATCAATGGCGGTGGCTCGTTCAGCACCCAGGGCGTGCCGATTGCCAAGGACAGCGCGGTGGTGGAGGCGGGCCTGGACTACCAGATCAGCCAGAACGGCAAGCTGGGCCTGGGCTATTCGGGTCAACTCTCGCGCAACGACAAGGACCACGCGGTGACGGTGAGTTTCTCCCTCGGTTTTTGATCAAGGCCGAGTTTTTTCAACCGCCCGAAAGGGCGGTTTTTTTTTGAAGTAATACTGGTTCCTGAATGCACAGAGTTTATTGCTCACCCGCCAGGCTGAAGAATGTACACACAATTTCTTCCGGAGCGCGGCTGGTGTGGCGTGCTCGACTCGGGTTATTCCCGTTGTCCTGAACGTGGCTAACGCCCGTCAGGATTCACCTTCCTTGCGGGCACTGTTTGTTACTATCGCCATCCCTTGCCAACAGGAGTCACCGGCCCATGCAACACCAGTGGGATGAAATGCACCGCACCCGCAAGCCCACATTCGTTCTATGTGGCGAGCCCCAGGGGGATGTGCTCAATCTCTATGTTCACGGTTATTCGGCCTTCTTCAACCGCCAGCAACTGGGCAATTTCAAGGCACAACTGGCGGGTATCGAAGGCTCGACCAACCTGATGCTGTTCTGGCCGGCGGGGCACTTTCTGGAAAACTTGTTCGCGCCGTTCAAGGATGTGATCGCTTCGATGCTTGGCGGTGGTGGCCTGGGCGCAGCGACGGTGGGCGTCGGTAGGGCGATTGCCTATTTTCTTGACCATTACAAAAGTGTCGAGGCGCGGGTCGATGAAGTGGCCAGGGCCTTGTTGCCTGAACTGGCCGGCTACCTGCACGACGAGGCGCTGCCGGTGCGGCGCATCAACCTGATCGGTCATTCCCTGGGCGCACGTATTCTGGTCAAGAGTCTGTTGGCCAGCCCCGATATCGCCCGCGAGCTGCCGTTGAATAACCTGTTGCTGATGGGCGGGGCGATCTGTACGTCAAGCCCTTGGGATGACGTGTCGGCGCCGCTCAAGGGCCGGCTGATCAACTGCCATTCCAGCAAGGACTGGGCGCTGGCCTTGAAGCCGGATAGCGAGCGCTGCATCGGCCGTTATGCGATTGACGTTACGCCTGCACTCAAGACCAAGGTCACCAATGTGCATCTGGCCAGCTTTGATCATGCCGCTTATTGGCCGCAATTGAAGACGGTGGTGCAGTACACCGACTTGTTGCAGGAGCGCCGTGGCCTGATCCGCGCCGACCTGCGCAGCAGCGAAGTGCGCTTTGCCGAAGAGGATGCCGAACTGTTCCCGGTGCTGGTGCAGGCGCGTCCTGAAGAGCTGAAGTTCCTCGCCGAGCTGATGGCGCAAAAGCGCAGTGCCTCGATCGACGCCAGTGTGCGTGAACCGCTGAAACTGGCCATCGAGTTGCAGCGCATGGGCGGTGACAGCTTCATGAACCTGGCCCGTGGTCACGGGGTGAGCTATCGCCAGATTGCCGAGGAGGTGGCGCAACGCCTGGGCATCAAGTTCGACGAGCCACTTCAAAGCGTGGCGCTGGCGGATATCGAAGCGCAGGTCGCTGAAAAACTGATCGAGCAGTACAAGGACAAACTCAGCCGCACCGACCGTCAGGCGTTCGACGCCGAACTCAAGGCCGCCGCGCAAAAAGAACAGGGGTTGTTCACCCGCTTCGACGTGGGTCGTTCGGCCACCACAGCCTTGAGCGGTACCGCGCTGGCCGGGCTGACCGGGTTTATCCTGCGTCGGGGTGCAGCCACGGCGATTCCGGTGGTGGGCCAGGCGCTGGCTGCGGCGATGTTGCTGGTCAGCGGCGTGCGAGCGTTTTCCGGCCCGGCGTATTCGATCACCACCTTGGCGGTATTGGTGGTCGGTGTGATTCGTCAGCGCATGGAGCGCGAGGCGCTGAACCAGGAGCTGGACCTGGTTGTGCAAGTGGTAGAGGCCTTTGATTTGCCGCGAGATACAGTGATGCGCACAGTCGCGTCCGACTGATAAGCTGCTGCCCAAGCCTAGTGTATTGTCTGGAATTGCGCGTGAAATTCAACCTGCCGAAAATCGCTACCGCTCCGTTCTGCCCGCCGGAAGTGGCCGGCTCTGTTGCCGTTGACCCCAAGGCGTCCTTTTTCAAACGCATGTTGATGTTCGCCGGCCCCGGCTTGTTGATCTCCATTGGCTACATGGACCCGGGCAATTGGGCGACCGCCATTGAAGCCGGTTCACGCTACGGCTACAGCCTGTTATTTGTGGTGCTGCTGGCCAGCCTTGCGGGGATGGCGGTGCAGTGCCTGTGCTCACGGCTGGGCATCGCCACCGGCAAGGACCTGGCGCAGCTGTGCCGCGAGCGTTACAGCAAGCGCTCCTCACGTACCCAGTGGCTGCTGGCGGAAATCTCCATCATCGCCACCGATCTTGCCGAAGTGCTCGGTTGCGCCCTGGCGTTTCACCTGCTGCTTGGCGTGTCGCTGACCACTGGCATTGTCATCACCGCCTTCGACACGCTGTTGATCCTGGCCCTGCAAAACCGCGGTTTCCGCCGCCTTGAAGCGATCATGCTGGCGCTGGTGGCGACCATCGGCGTGTGCTTCTTTATCGAACTGGTGCTGATCAAACCCTACTGGCCGGACGTGCTCAGCGGTTTCACGCCTTCACTGTCGGCGATCAGCGACGCGGCGCCGTTGTACCTGGCGATCGGCATCCTTGGCGCCACGGTCATGCCCCATAACCTCTACCTGCACACCTCCATCGTGCAGACGCGCCTGATCGGCAAGGACCTGGCGAGCAAGCAGGACGCGGTCAAGCTGGCGCGCATCGACACCATCGGTTCCCTGGCTCTGGCACTGTTGGTCAACGCAGCGATCCTGGTGCTGGCCGCTGCGGCGTTCTACAAGACGGGCCATACCGATGTGGTGGAAATCCAGGACGCCTATCATCTGCTCGACCCACTGGTAGGTGGCGCCTTCGCCAGCATCCTGTTCGGTATAGCGTTGCTGGCGTCTGGGCAGAGTTCGACCTTTACCGGCACCATTGCCGGGCAAGTGATCATGGAGGGCTACCTGAACCTGCGCATACCCTGCTGGCAACGCCGCCTGATCACTCGCGGACTGGCGTTGATCCCGGCGTTCCTTGGGGTATGGCTGATGGGCGACGATGCCATCGGCAAGCTGCTGATTCTCAGCCAGGTGGTACTCAGCCTGCAGTTGCCGTTCGCGCTGTATCCACTGATTCGCATGACCGGTGACAAGCAGTTGATGGGGCCGTTCGTCAATCGATTGCCCACGCGGCTGTTGGCGTGGTTCCTGTTCGCGGTGATCAGTGGGGCGAATGCGTGGTTGATTGGGCAGTGGTTGTTGGATTGATGATATAGGGCCGCTGGAATACAGGCCTACACCAACATTGCCAATGAGTCTGCGGCATTTTCAATCAGCTTGTGAGCTTTGCTGGATAGTCTGGGGTCATCGTTGAGCGCCCACAGCAGAATATGGGTATCCAGCAACAGTCTCACGAGTGGTTGCCCTCGAATGCATCCAGTAAATCGCTAGGTAGTGGCGCGTCGAAATCTTCAGGGATGACCAGCTTTCCCTTCATTGCGCCAATCCGCTGTCCGTTGGATTTACCCACGGGCACCAGCTGTGCCATTGCGCGCCCATGCTTGGCAATGGTGATGATTTTACCGGCGGCGGCATCGTCGACCAATTTGGACAGGTTGTTTTTTGCCTCACCCAGAGGAACGGTAATCATGTTGTCTTCCCCGTGTTTTGGCCAAATATAGCCAAAACTACGTGAGCTATCAAAGACGGCTCGACCACCGGCCAAAGCTGCTCGTTCCGCGCGTGATGGTTTGTAATACACGACATCCATGGCATATCTCCAAGAAAGAACAAACCAAAGTCTGCCCCAGCGATCGGTATCCAGAAATACTGGCGCGTAAAATCAGAACGGGCCTACTTTTCTTCCGAGGAATTTTCCCTCGGTGGCACCATTAGCAAGGGCGGCTTCACTTACCGATCCCAATACGGCACCGTACCAAAACACTCCACGAAATAGTCGATCACCGTACGCACTTTCAACGACAATCTCCGGCTGCCCGGCCACAGTGCGGCAATCTGCTGGGGCTCCAGGGTGGTCGCCACTTCATATTCAGTCAGCACAGCCTGCAAACTGCCGGCGCGCAGGCTTTCGCCAATCAGCCAGGACGGAAACACCACCAGGCCCAGGCCCTGTTCGGCGGCGTGGGTCAGGGTGTCGGCGTGGTTGCCGGTGATCGGGCCCTTGACGCTGTAGGAGGTCCAGTCACTTTGGCCGCGCCGGAAGAACCAGCGTTGCTGGCCCGTGATGCCTTTGTAGGCCAGGCAGTGGTGGTCGACCAGTTCGTCAGGGTGGCGCGGCGTGCCGTGTTGCGCCAGGTAGGCGGGGCTTGCGGCGATGCGAAAGCGCTGGGGCGCGAAGATGCGTGCCTGCATACCCGAATCATTGAGCACGCCAATGCGAAACAGCAGGTCGGTGCCGTCTTGCAGTGGGTCGACGAAGGTATCGGTTTGCTGGATATCCAGTTGCAGCTTCGGATAACGCCGGCACAGTTGCCCCAACCACGGTGAAAGGTGGCGCTGGCCGAATACCATCGGCGCATTGATACGCACCAGTCCGCTGGGCTCACTGTCTTGTTCCTGCAGGGCTTGGTTCGCCGTTTCCAGCTGCTCCAATACCAGCCGCGCGTGACGCCCCAGCAGGCGCCCGGCTTCGGTGGGGCTTACGGCGCGGGTGTGGCGGTACAGCAATTGCTGGCCGAGGGCCTGTTCCATCAGTTGAATCTGCCGCGAAATGGAGGAGGGTGCCAGGCTTTCTCGGCGGGCCACTTCGGAAAAACTGCCATGGTCGAGCACGGCGACGAACAGGCGCAGCGCCTTGAAACTCAGCTCATTCAAACCCTGCATCATCTCTCCTGGCTGTGCGTGTTGCGCAAAGGTGTTGTTTGCATGCTCCCATTTATCGCACAGGACGGCCACCGGATAATGCGCGCCATGTTTTCTTTGTTGATGCGCAGGTGATCCATGCAGGCACGTTCTATCGAAGGTGTGGCGCAGGCCAGACCTAACAAAAATTTTCTGCGGTTGCTGTTGTTGCCGTTGGTGATCCTGGCGGGCATGGGCCTGTCGGTGGAGGCTGGCCTGCTCGGGCCGTTGGGCGCGCAGGTCGGGCATTTGTGGGCGACCTTGAGCATCTTTGGCGTCGGCACCGCGATTCTCCTTCTACTGCTGCTGTTCAGCGGCCCGCAGAAGGGCCCGGCGTTCACCGAACTGCCGCGTTGGCAGTTGATTGGCGGGTTCCTGGGGCCGATGTACGTGGTGGTGTTGACGCTGGCTACGCCCCATATCGGTATCGCGATGACCATGATTGCGATTTTGTCGGGGCAGGTGGGCAAGAGTGTGTTGATCGACCACTTCGGCTGGTTCGGCACGGCGCGCAAGCGCGTCAATGGCGAGCGCTGGATTGCATTGGCGTTGATTGTGGCGGCGCTGGTTCTGATTGCACGAGGGTAAGACGATGAATCTGATTCTGTTATTGGTGGTGGTGATTGCGGCAGGGGCGGTGTTGAGTGTGCAGGCCGCGATCAATGGGCGTCTGGGCCAGACGGTAGGCGTATTGCGCAGCAGCCTGCTGACCTTTGCCGTCGGTGCGCTCACCACGGCGTTGTTGATATTTTTCTTCGAGCCGGCCCAGGCCGTCAGCCTGCTGGATGTGCCGAAATGGCAATTGACCGGCGCCTTGTTCGGCGTGGTGTACATGCTGGTGATGGTCGGCGCGGTGCCTGTGGTTGGCACGGCGGTCGCCACGGTGGCGGTGATTGTCGGGCAGTTGGGCATGGGCATGCTGATCGACAACTTTGGCTGGCTGGGCAACCCGGCGATCGAATTGTCGGGCAGCCGCATCGTGGCGATGCTGTGCCTGGCGCTGGCACTGGTGTTCATGTACCGCAGCAATACCCGGGCGGCCGACTGACGGCGCTGAACCTTGGCGCTCTGCGTGGAGTCACTGCTTAAGGTGTGGCGTTCGCTGCACCGGGACGACCATGAAGAAGGAGTCTGACCATGCCAGATAAAACCTGTGCTTGCCCACACTGCAAATGCGTACTGGGTGCCGATGCGATCATGAAGGACGGTAAAGGTTATTGCTGCCAGGGCTGTGCCGAGCACCATGCCCACGGTGAGCCTTGCGCCGCCGCGACCGGCTGTGAGTGCGCCAAGTCGGCCCGCACCTGACGTGATCTACCTGCAGGCTCGGACAACCCGGGCCTGCCGGGTGAGTAAAAACAGTTCGCTTGTCGGCGGCCAGTCTTTACCATGGTCGCCTTTCCCTTGATTGACATATACCCGCCATGGCCCTGGCCGCGCCCCCCGACCTCAGTGATCAAGCCGTCCCAGTGCAGCCCCTGGCACGCACGTACCCGCGTGGGTTGTATGTGGAACCCCATCGCCATGAATGGGGCCAGTTGCTCTATGCGATGAGCGGCGTGATGTGGGTCGAGACGCCCCGTGAAGCCCTGATAGTTGCGCCGCAGCGCGCCGTGTGGTTGCCGCCGGGAGTCGAACACGGCATCCGTGTTGTCTCCGACTTGCAGATGCGCAACATCTACCTGCGCCCGGCGTTGGCGGCGACGCTGGACAGCCAGGTGCAGGTCATCGAAGTAGGCCGGTTGTTGCGCGAATTGATCGTGACGTTGGTTGAACAAGGCGATCACGGCGATGCCGGCTACTACGAGGCGGTCGTCGGCCTGGCCCTGCTTGAGCTGCAACGCGCACGTCGCTCCCCAATTCGCATCGCCATGCCGGTGGCGACTGATCGTCGGCTAAGCAGTGTATGCCAGGCGGTCATGGCTGCGCCCTCCCTGGAAATCCCCTTCGAGCAGCACGCCGAGGCTGCGGGCGCCAGCGTGCGCACCCTGGCGCGACTGTTCCAGAACCACTTGGGCATGGGCTTTGCCGAGTGGCGGCGCCAGGTGCAGTTGGCGACGGCAGCCGCGGAGCTGGTCCAGGGCCGGTCGGTGAGCGGCATTGCTCGTGCCCTGGGGTATTCGCCCAGCAGTTTCAGCGACATGTTCCGCCGTGAACTGGGTGTATCGCCTTCGCAGTACGCGGGTTGGCCGAAATCCTGAAGCACTTGGCCGATGCCGACCTCAGGCGCGCTTTAAGCTGAGCCCATCAATCAACTGGGTCTAGCCTCCATGAACTATCTGATTTCCCTGGCCATCGGCCTGTTTGTCGGCGTGATCTACGGCGCGCTGGGCTTCCGTTCGCCCGCACCGCCGGCCATTGCTCTGGTGGGGCTGATGGGCATGCTGCTCGGCGAACAGTTGTGGCCCATGGGGCGGCAGTTGGTCAGCGGTTGGTTGTCCTGAGCCTTTTCTTCTTCGACGGATGCCTTTAATGAAAGCACTACAATTTAGCGCCAGTGGCGACCTCGCCGACCTGCGCCTGGTCGATGTTGCCACGCCCGTACCGTCTGCCGATGAAGTGCTGGTCCAGGTCAAAGCCGCCGGTCTGAACCCCAGCGATGTGAAAAACGTACTCGGCCGGTTTCCCTACACCACGCTGCCGCGCATTCCCGGGCGTGATTTTGCCGGGGTGGTGGTCGAAGGTCCGCCAGCCTTGCTCGGTCAGGAAGTCTGGGGCACCGGTCGCGACCTGGGTTTTTTTGCTGACGGCTCCCATGCCCAATACCTTCGGGTATTGGCCACAGGCGTGGTGCCCAAGCCCGGTCACTTGAGCTTCACCCAGGCCGCGAGCCTTGGCGTGCCGTATACCACGGCCTGGGACGCGCTGGAACGCAGTGGTGTGGGCAAGGGCACGCGGTTGCTGGTGATCGGCGCCAATGGTGCCGTTGGCAGCGCGGCGTTGGCACTGGCGAAGCTTCGTGGTGCGCAGGTGCTGGCAGCGGTGCGTCGCCCTGATCAGGTGGATGTCTTACAGGCGCAAGGCGTGGAGGCGATTGCCCTGGGCCAACCGCAGGAACTGGGCGTACAAGTGCACGCCGTGTTCAAGGGCGGCGCCGAGGTGATCTTCGATACCAGCGGTTTCTGGTTGCCCGCTGCAGTGGCGGGGTTGGCGCCTTTCGGCCGTATCGCAATCATTGCCGCGCCGGTTGACGGCCACGTGCAACTGCCGGCTCTGGCGCTGTATCGCAAGGGGGGGACGGTGGTAGGCGTCAATTCTTTGCTCTATAGCTGTGAGCAATGTGCGGTGATGTTAGGGGCGTTCGGGCGGTTCTTTGATGAGGGGTTGTTGCCGTTGCCCACCGGCCTGCGCGAAGTGGTGTTGGCTGATGGCGTTGAGTGTTATGAGCAAGTGAACAGCGGCAGCCCGGACAAATTCATCCTGCTGCCGTGACATCGCCTCAAATGTGGGAGGGGGTAAGCCCCTCCCACTTCAGATCTTTACTCGACCTCGGGTACGCCTTTTTCCCACGCCGACCACTGCTTCACAATCGCCTGCACCAGCGGGTTGCCCGTGCGGTACAGGTTTTCCAGTGCCGGTACAAAGCCGCCCTGGTCCGCATACTTGAGCAAGTTGTCGACCTCGCTGTAACCCGGATAAGGCCGATCAAAATCGGAGCCTGCGCGCACTACGGCCAGGCGCTGGATATCCACCAGACCTTCACGGCTGGCGCGTAGCAGGGCTTCATAAGTGGAGTTGTCCTCCTGCTGGGTGGTGCAGTATTCGCCTTTATTGTCGGTGAGCAACTTGGTCCAGACTTCGGCGCGTTCGCTCAGGCGGGTGCCGGAAAACCAGGTATTGCCCGCCAGCGTGTCGCAGCGCGTGACTTGCGGCGGCTGGTTGGCCGGGGCGTCGGGATAGTGCTTGCGCCAGGCGGCGGATTCTTTGCTCTCGGTCAGCTCCACCTTGTGCGACAAGGCAAACGCCTTGGCTTGCAGCTTGGGGTTGAGCTCGAATACTTCGGTCTTGTAGTCCAGCGGTGGCTTTTCGTTGGGCCCCTTGGTGTTGATGCCGATATAACCGGTCGGCCAGTCCTTGGGCGCATCCCGTGAATCCAGCTCCCACTGGGTGCCGAACTCCACCAGGTAATGGGCCCAGGCGGCGGTGCCGATGGTGCCGTGCTTGGGGCTGATACCGGCGATACCGGCAATCAGGAAATAGCTCTGGCGCAGGTCGAATTTGGGCGACAAGGCCAGGGCCAGGGTCGACGCAGCGGCGTTGGTCTGGCCCATGCCGGTTACCAGCAGGCACACGTCCTGGGTGTTGCAGCGAATCACTGGGTATTCGGCAGACAGCCCTGGCACGCGTACTTCCTGCTTGAGTTCCAGGCGGTCGATCCAGGTTTGCGCCTCGGGGGCGAACATGGTGATCAACATCACCTTGGGCTTGATCGGTGCGGGGTTATCCGCCAGCACTACGTGGGGCAGCAGAGCGAGGCCGACGGCCAGCGAGATACGAGTCAGTGCGTTCATGTACAGCTCCTTGATCAGAATTGGTAACCCACGCCGGCGTAGTAACCCCAGCCATCAGAGCGGGCGCGGAAGTTGCCTTCGCCGAAATTCAACTCGCTGCCGTCTTCCCAGTTGCCACCGTTGTGAAAGTAGCGACCCACCAGGGTAAAGCGCAGGTGGGTGAACGCGTACAGCAACACGTTGGTAGCCACCAGGGAATTGGCGGTGCGCGCCGGGTTGTCCTTGTGCAGGTCCGAGCCGAAGTCGTAGTTGGTAAAGCCGATATAGGTCAGCGAAGCACCGTTGTCGAACTTGCCGATCGGCACGATGTACTTCATCTGCGCGCGGTAGCCATCCCAGGAATATTCATTGCTGGCACCGTAGTTTTCCCACTGGTAGCGGCCATAAAAGTTGGCCGACAGGTTGACCCGCGAGTGGGTGTCGATATCGGTGCCCAGGCCGCTGTACAGGGTGTTGGCGCGGTTTTCCTTATGGCTGCCGTGATCGTAGATCCAGTCAAAGGCCACATACCACTCCTTGAACGGGCCGATCGCCAGGCTGCGCCCTGCGAGGTAGTCGATGGAGATCCGCGGTTCATGCTCCATGAACACCGGCGAGCCATGGTCCCATACACCTTTGTCATTACTGTTACCGATGGTGAGTATCTTCGGCACGTCGATATAGCCGTACAGCTCAAAGGGCCCCTTGCGCCCGAAGTACTCGTACTCCAGGTAGACGTCATCCTGCGGCTTGGGGCCGAAGCTGATGTCTTTGCTGCCGATCAGCGTCAGGTCCTGGTTGAACCACTCCGACAGGTAAACACCTTTTTTCGCCGGTGGGCTGGCCTCAGGGCTTAGGGTTTCGCCCTGGGCTGAATCATCGACGGGCTTTTGCTGCGCCAAAATGGGGCCACTGAGTACTCCCGTAACGGCGGCCAGTAGCAGGGAAACACCAAGGCAAGCACGAGGCTTAGAGGTGGGATGCATTGAAAGTCCTTATTCGTACGCGGTTTAACCCGATTCGTCGGGTAGGGCTGAACTTGGCTGCCAAGTTCGTTCCGCAAACGTTTGCACAGGCTGTACCAACTTGTGTCAATGGCTTGAACTGTTTGGAAAAAACGCGAATTAGCCGACGCTTTGGTCAGAAATCAGCGAGCGATCCTGGCTATGGGATTGAATACACGCAGTGCAGTCTGCCGCCGGTATTCGCTCGGCGTCTGGTGCATTTCGATGCGAAAGTGGCGGTTGAAATTGGACAGGTTGGCGTAGCCCACTTCAAAGCAGATATCCGCCACCGACATCTGGCTTTGCAACAACAACCGGCAGGCACGTTGCACGCGGAACTTGCGCATCAGGTCGATAAAACCGTGGCCGGTGTTGCGCTTGAAAAAACGCGAGAAGCCCGGCTCGCTCATCTCCAATTGCCGCGCAATGTCCGATAGGCGCACGTCGCCGGTCAGTTCGCGCATCAGGTAATCAAAGGCTTTGTTGATGCGATCGGCACTGCGCGCATCCAGGGTGGGTGCGTAGTACGGGCTGGCCAGGGTCTTGGCCTGTGTGGGCGAGGCGTTCTTCAGGGTGTCGAGCAGCTGCAGGAACAGGGTCAGGCGTTGCAGGCCATGGGCGCTGCCGATGGCCTCCATCAGCCGTGCCGCACTCGTTGCTGCTTCGCCGCTGAATTCAAGGCCGCATCGCGCCCGTTCAAACAACGGTTGTAGATCGCCGAGCTCAGGCAGGGTGGTGCGCAGGGCGAGGAGGGCGGCGCCGTCGAACTGCAGCACCACGTCGCGGCCGCTCAGGTATTCGCCCGGCGCCAGGTCGCCGATCCAGTCGTGGGGCAGGTCAGGACCGATCAACGCGACATGACCGGCGCTGAACGCACCAATATAGTCGCCCGCCACCAGCTTGCCGCTGCCCTGGCGGATCAGGTGAATCTCGAACTCGGGGTGGTGGTTCCAGCGCGCCAGCTCATAGGGATAGTCATGTTCGAACCAGCGAAAACCATGCTCCGGTTCGGGCAGGATCACTTCAAGCTCCGCAGGGCGGTGCTCTAACGGGCTGGCGCGGCTGATGGGCATGGTGCTGCCTCTTGTCGTTGTGCAATGGACTCAAAATACGCGCACCGGCAATCAGTGTGCTACCCCGGTTTTGCCTTGCACTGGTACTTTTTTGATCCTGGGCTTGAGGTTAAAAAAGTATCAGCCGCGCAGTCGCCAGTCGTTTGTGAGGGCCAGGCCGAGCTGCTGTAATCGAGGCACGCCCACAAAAACAACAGGTGCAATGTGCCGGCGACCCGAACTCATTTTTACAGGACACCGCGATGAAACGACTCGAAGGTAAAAGCGCGTTGATCACCGGATCGGCGCGGGGTATCGGCCGAGCATTCGCCCAGGCCTATATTGCTGAAGGCGCTACCGTTGCCATTGCCGACATCAACCTGCAACGCGCCCAGGCCACCGCCGCCGAATTGGGCCCCCAGGCTTACGCCGTGGCGATGGACGTCACCGATCAAGCTTGCATCGACGCCGCCATCGCCGCGGTCGTGGCCCATGCCGGCAAGCTGGATATCCTGATCAACAATGCTGCGCTGTTCGACCTGGCACCTATTATCGACATTACCCGCGACAGCTTTGAGCGGCTGTTCTCGATCAACGTCGCCGGCACCCTGTTCACCCTACAAGCCGCGGCGCGGCAGATGATCAGCCAAGGCCATGGCGGCAAGATCATCAATATGGCCAGCCAGGCCGGACGACGGGGTGAGCCGTTGGTAGCCGTCTATTGTGCGACCAAGGCCGCGGTGATCAGCCTGACGCAGTCGGCGGGGTTGAACCTGATCAAGCAGGGCATCAACGTCAATGCCATCGCCCCGGGCGTAGTGGACGGCGAGCACTGGGACGCCGTTGATGCGCTGTTTGCCAGGCATGAGGGGCTGGCACCTGGCGAGAAGAAAAAGCGGGTAGGGGATGAGGTACCGTTCGGGCGCATGGGCACGGCGCAAGATCTGACCGGAATGGCGATCTTCCTGGCGTCGAAGGAAGCCGACTATGTGGTGGCCCAGACCTACAACGTGGATGGCGGCAACTGGATGAACTGAAGCCATGCACCGTTAAAAACATGGGAGGGGCGGTGCGACGATTCGACTTGTACCTATGGCGGTGTTGCCAGCCATCTATAAAGTGACTGACACTCCGTCACCTGGGGCCTGCCACCGGAGAATCACCATGACCCTTGCGAAAACCGCCATCGCCTCATTCGACGTCGACGCGCAGAAAAGCTTCACGCCTTTGTGCCCCAACGAATTGCCGGTGGTCGGTGGCGACCGCATTGGCGCCGAACTCAACTACATGGCCAGTCTCGCCGGTCATCGCATCGGCAGCAAGGACGCCCACACCCCGCACGCCCCCTGGGTGGTTGCGCAGCACAGCGAGATGTTGCAACCCACTGGCCTTGCCCACGCCGATGTCACCTGGGTCAGCCACTGCGTGCCGGGTACCGAAGGCTTCACGTTGCTCGACGAACTGCCAGCGCCTTATGACTATGACTACTTCATCTGGAAGGGCGTCGAACCCGACCTGCACCCTTATGGCGCCTGCTACCACGACCTGCACGACAAACTGTCCACCGGCGTCATCGAGTACCTCAAGGCCCGAGGGGTGGTGCGTGTGATCGTCGGCGGCCTGGCTTTGGACTACTGCGTCAAGACCACTGCGTTGCAGTTGCTCAAGGCCGGATTGCAAGTGGTCCTGCACCTGCCGGCGTGCCGCAGCATCAGCGAGGAGGGGGGTGTACAGGCGGTCAATGAGTTGCTCAAGGCGGGTGCTGTCATCAGTAGCACCCGCGATGAACTGGCCGCGATTGCGCAGCGCTCAAGCCTCAACGCTCAATCGAGCGACTCCACCGCGCATTCCATTCCGGCCTCGCCTGGTTAACCTGGTCCCAGTCAATTGAAATCGCCGTCTGCAAGTAACCCTGCATGGCTTCCACCCGTGCCCGGGTCTTTTCGGTGGTGGGCGTCGTCGGGTTCGACGGGATCTGGTCGCCGTCCTCCAGCGCCGGCGCCTGGGCCTCGGCGGTCAGCAAGAACGCTGCGAGTTTCTGCGCCAGTTCCGGCTGGTCATTGCGGGCGATCACGCATTCGGCCACGTTGAGAACCACCGCGCCTTCCTTGGGCTGCGCATATTCCATGGGGATGCCCAACAGCTTCTGCGTGGCGACCTGGGTCGGCGTCAGGGGGAAGAGTGCGGCTTCGTCGGTTTGCACCATCTCGGAGATCTTCGCGGAGCTGGCGATGTATTCCAGTACGTTGGGGCCGACGCTCGTAGGCCAGGCTTTGAAGCCCGGTTCTACATTGGTTTCATCGCCACCCTGGATGCGGTTGAACATCAGGAAACCGTGCAGGCCAAAGGTGGAGGAGGCCAGGGACTGGAACACCACTTTGTCCTTGAAACGCGGGTCGGCCAGGTCCATCCACGAGGTGGGTGCGGACCAGCCCTTGTCCTTGAACATCTTGGCGTTGTAACCCAGGCCGGTGACGCCCAGTGTTACGGCCACGGCTTCGTCCTTGATTCTGGCCTTGGCCGGGATCTGCTCCAGGGTCGGGCTTGGCGCGAGCTTGTCGCACAGGCCCATGGAGATCGCGCGGTACATGATGCCGTCGTCGAGGAACATGACGTGCATCTGCGGGTTGGCCTTGTTGGCCTGGACCTTGGCAAGGATGTCCGAGGAGGTGCCGGGTACGATCACCACCTTGACGTTGTTGGCTTTCTCGAAGGCGGGCAGCACCTTGTCGGCGTACACCCGTTCCATGGTACCGCCGTTCATGCCCAGATACAGCGTGGGGGCGGCATGGGCGGTGCCGGTGAGCAAGGCGAGGGACAAGCAGGATAAAGCGATGCGTGAGTGCATGGATGTTTTTCCTCTCAGGCTTGGAAACGACGGATGGAAAACGCTTCGATGGGTTGGCGGCTGGCCCCTGCGCAGACAATCTCTGCCAGGGCTTCGCCGACTGCGGGGCCGAGCTGGAACCCGGCGCCGGCGAAGCCGAAACCGTGGAGCAGGCCAGGTTGGGTGCTGCTGGGGCCGATCACCGGTTCGTGATCGGGCAAGTAACCTTCGGTGCCGCTCCAGGTCCGGATCGCCTGGGCACCCTTGAGAAATGGATAGAGTTCGCTGGCATTGCGCAGAATTTCCAGCAGCGCGGCCTGACCTGGCCTGGCTTGCTGTGGGCCGAGGGCAAAGCCGCGACCGCCGCCGAGGATGCAGTTGCCCCTGGCGACTTGCCGCGCATAGATCCCTCCGCCCTCGACACCGGTACTGACAGTCATCACCACCGGCAGTGGTTCGGTGACCAGCATCGCCGGGTGCGCCGAGGTAATCGGTACCGGCTCGTCAAACTGTGCAGCGACACTGCCGGCCCAGGCACCGGCGCAGTTGAGCAGCCAGGGGGCTTGCAGATGCAAGCCATTGGCACAGTGCACCTGGAACTGTTGGCTGTTGTGCTCGATGCCGATCACTTCGGCTTGCTCGTACACCTCGGCGCCGTGGCGTAGGGCGGCACGGGCGAAGGCAGGGGCCACTAGTCGCGGGTTGGCATGTCCGTCTTCCGGGCACAAGGAGGCACCCACTGCCACGTCGCCCACCCAGGGGAAACGCCCGCGCAACTCAGTGCGATCCAACAGCTGCAAGCCCAGGTCGAAGCCACGGGTTTGTTCGGCATACGCATGCAGCGCAGCAAAATCTACCGGGCTGCGCGCCAGCTTCAAATGCCCGCAGCGCACGTACTCGCCACTAATGCCAATCAAGCCTGGCAAGTCGGCCCACAGTTGATGGGCGCGCTGGGACAACGGTAACTGATGCAAGGGCCGGCCCTGGCGGCGCACGCCGCCATAATTGACGCCGCTGGAGTGCGAGCCACAAAAATCCCGTTCCACCAGCGCCACCCGCTGGCCTTTTCGCGCGAGTGTCAAAGCTGCCGAAGCGCCGACGATGCCGCCGCCCAGGACGATGACGTCGATCATGGTTGCCCCTCCACGCCAAACGGCAGCGGCTTGATCGGCGCTTGGCCTCGCAGGCGTCCGACTTGTTCGATGCCACGCCCGCTGCGCTGGGCGACAATTTCCGCCGTCGCCAACCCGCACATCCGTCCCTGGCAGCGGCCCATGCCAATGCGGCAATGGGCTTTGACCCGATTTATTTCCCAGTGACCCTCATCCACTACTGCCCGCACTTCACCGACGCTGACCTCTTCGCAGCGGCACAGAATCAGTTCGTCGGGGGCTTGCACAGCCCATTGTTCGGGGAAAGGGAACGCGGTTTCCAGGCCCTGACGAAAGCCCTGGATCCTCGCCAACTGCTTCTGCAGCGTATCCTGGCGGTGCTGATCGACCGTAATGCCGGCATCCTCCAGCAGCGCCAACGCCGCACATTCGCCAGCCATCTGCGCCGCATCCGCGCCCATGATCCCTGCGCCATCGCCAGCCAGATACACCGCCTCGACGCTGCTGCGCCCAGCGCAGTCCCGCTGCGGCAACCAGGCGCGGTTGAGATTATTCCAGGCAAAGTCACAGCCGAGTAAATCCGCTAGTTGCGTTTCGCTGCGCAGGGCATGCGCGAAGGCCACCGCATCGCATTCCAGCGTCTGTTCGCCCCAGCGAATGCCGTGGACCCGTTGCTCTCCATCGATCTGCGACAGTGTTGCGCCCTGATGCACGGCAATCCCATGGGCCGTCAGCCAAGCACGGTAATACAAACCCTTTGCCAGGGTCGCCGGTTGCCTGAGCAGCGCCGGTAATGCGCGACATTGGGCACTGAACGGCGCACTGTCGAGCACGGCCAACACCTTGGCGCCCGCCTGGGCATATTGATAAGCGACGAGATAGAGCAGTGGTCCGGAACCACAAAACACTACGCGTTCGCCAATTGCGCAGCCCTGGTACTTCAAGGCGATTTGCGCCGCGCCCAGGCTGTAGACGCCCGGCAAGGTCCAGCCCGGCACCGGCAGGATGCGGTCGGTGGCGCCGGTGGCGACAATGATGCGCGAATACTCAACGCTGTCGATGCGACCGCTGGTGAGCAGGTCGAGACGGTTGTCCTCGGCGTTCCATACCAGGGTTTGCGGCCGGTAGTCGATCAACGGCGCAAGCTCGTCCATGATGCGATGCACGGTCTGCGCCTTGCTCGCTTCAAAGCCGTAGAGTTGTTTGGCCGAGCGCTGGAAGTTTGCCGGTTGGCGCCGATATATCTGCCCGCCGCCGCGCAGGTTCTCATCGATCAAGCAGGGTTTTATGCCGTGATCGAGCAGCGTACGTGCGGCAGCGATGCCCGCTGGGCCTGCGCCTACAATTGCCACGGGCTTCATGGCTGCCGTCCTGGATCGCGGCTGATCGCGTGACCTTCTTCGAGCAACGTCGAGCAGGCCCGTACGCGTCGCCCATCGGCAAGCCGCACCCAACAGTCCTGGCACGCACCCATCAGGCAAAAACCGGCGCGGCGTTCGGCGCTGAAATCGCTGCCGCGCAGATGGTCGGCGCAGGTCAGCATGGCAGTCAGCAAGGTATCGCCGAGCAGCCCGGTGGCCGGCTGCCCATCAAGGGTGAACGCCAGGGCTGGGCGCTGGGTTTCGGTCAGCCGCTTGAACAGCGCCATCAATGTTTCCCCACCAGTACACGGTCCAGGCCGTAGACCCGATCGAGCAGAATCATGGTCGCTGCGGTGAGTGCGATCACCAGCGCCGATACCGCCGCCATCATTGGATCGATGGACTCAGTGGCATACACGTACATGCGCACCGGCAGGGTTTGTGTGGCAGGTGAACTGACGAAGATTGACAGGGTCACCTCATCGAAACTGTTGATGAACGCCAGCAACCAACCACCGGCCACCCCAGGCAAAATCATCGGCAAGGTGATTTGCCGGAACAACGTAAAGCGCCCGGCTCCGAGGGATTCGGCGGCCTGCTCGGCACTGCGATCAATCCCGATCGCTGCCGCCAGCACCAGGCGCAGTACATAGGGAGTGATGATCACCACGTGCGCCAGCATCAGCCAGGTAAAGCTGCCATTAACGCCCATCAACGCAAACAGGCGCAGCATCGCCACGCCCAGCACCAGGTGCGGGATGATGATCGGCGACAGAAACAGTGCACTGAAAAAGTTACGCCCGGGGAACGTATAGCGACTGATCGCCAAAGCCGCCGGTACCGCGATCAAGGTCGCCAGGGACGCGGCGGTAAACGCCAGGATCAGGCTGTTATAGAAGGCCTGGATGAAGTCGGCGCGTTCGAATACGGCGCGAAACCAGCGCAGGGAAAAGCCCGATGTGGGCAGGCTCAAGGTGTTTTCCGGGGTGAACGCCACCAGGCACACCACCACCAGCGGCGCCATCATGAACAGCACCACCAAACCATGGAAACCGAGGGCCAAAGGACCGTTTCTGGACATGCGCTTAAACCCCCAGGGACTTTTTATAGCGGCCTTCGACCATTCGGTTCCAGCTCAGCATGATCAGTAGATTGACCAACAGCAGCACCACCGCGATAGTCGCGCCCATGGGCCAGTTGAGTTCCGAGAGGTATTGGTCATACACCACAGTGGCGACCATTTTCAGACGTCGCCCGCCCAGCAGCCCTGGGATTGCGAATGAACTGGCGGCCAGGCCGAACACGATCAAGGTGCCGGACAGCACACCGGGCATCACTTGCGGCAACACGATCTTGCGCATCACCGTGGCCTGGCTTGCGCCCAGCGACAGCGCCGCTTGTTCCGCCGAGGGGTCGAGCTTTTGCAGGGAGGTCCATACCGGAATGATCATGAACGGCAGCATCACGTGCACCAGCGCGATGATCACGGCGAACGGCGTATACAGCAGCTTCACCGGGCGCCCGCCGATGGCCTGGATCACTTGGTTGACCAGGCCATCGGCGCCGAGCAGCAAGCTCCAGCCAAACGCGCGTACCACCACGGAAATCAGAAGCGGTGTGAGGATCAGGATCAGGAAGACCGACCGCCACGGCGTACCCATGCGGCTGAGGATGTACGCCTCCGGTACACCGATCAGCACGCACAGCAACGTTACCAGCGCACTGATCCAGAAGGTGCGCCAGAAGATCTCGTAGAAATAGGCATCGCTCAACAATGCCAGGTAGTGGGCCAGGGTCCACTGATCGGCCTTTACACCCACCTGGTAATCGAACACGTTGAAGGACAGTACCAGCGTCAAGGCCAATGGCAAGATCAGTAACCCGCCAAACAGCACCAATGCCGGTAACGAGAGCAGGTAGCCGCGCCTCATGGGTGCACCTCATCGGCCGCCAGTACCCGCAGCAAATCCGCTTGCCATTGCAGGCCCACTGCCGCGCCGTTGCAAAGCGGTGCGCTGCCATCGTTGCCGCGCACCACGGTAATTTCGCCAAGGGGGGTATGGATGCGATACAGCCATTGGCTGCCGAAAAAGTAGCGGTCGAGCACCTGGCCTTGCACGCGGCCTGAACCTGCTTGTACCAATTGGATCTTTTCCGGACGCAGGCTCAGGGTCAGTTGGCCAGCGCCGCCCTGGTGACGCACTTGGGGGACACCGAGCGCGTCGTAGTCGCCGGCCAGCAGGTTGGCCTTGCCGACAAAGTCAGAGATGAAGCGCGTGCGCGGGTGTTCATAGAGTTTGTACGGCGCGTCGATCTGGGTCACGCGCCCGGCCTGCATCACGACCACGCGATCGCTGATGGAGAGCGCTTCGCCCTGGTCATGGGTGACCATTAAGGTGGTGATGCCCACCGCACATTGAATGCGGCGGATCTCGAACTGCATCTCTTCACGCAGGTTGGCGTCAAGGTTGGACAACGGTTCATCCAACAGCAGAACCGGTGGCTCGATCACCAATGCACGGGCCAGCGCGACGCGTTGGCGTTGGCCGCCGGAGAGTTCCCGAGGGTAGCGTTCGGCATGGGGGGCCAGACGCACCAGTTCGAGTACGGTCTTGACGAGGCTTGCGATCTTGGTGGCCGGTACCTTGCGCATCTTCAAGCCGAAGGCGACGTTGTCGCGCACGCTCATATGGGGAAACAGCGCATAACTTTGGAACACCACGCCCAGGCCACGACTGGCAGGCTTGGCGCGGGTGATGTCGCGACCATCGAGCAGGATCTGGCCGCTGCTCACCTCGACAAAGCCGGCGATCATTTGCAGGGTGGTGGTCTTGCCGCAGCCCGAAGGACCAAGCAGGGAAACGAATTCACCTTTTTCCACCGCGAGGTCGGTGGCAACTACTGCATCAACGGCGCCGTAGCGTTTACTCAAGGCGTTGAGTTGGAGAAATGCCATGTCTGCGTTCCACCTTTTATTCCGCCGCGCCGAAGCGCGCTTTTTTGTTTTGGGCAGATGCGAAAAGAGTGTTGCCGGTGCGTTGACGCTCGATCTTGAGTCGGCTGCCAGTTGTTGTTCGTTTCGCCCCTGTGGACGCAGATTAGAGCGAAGACTAGGATGGGCGGAAGATGGGATTTCATTCAGCGGACTACTATTTTAAGATTTATTCACTGAGCAGAATTTATGTTGATATCGAGTGATACAGATTCCATTCAGCGGAATAGTAGCGGCAAGGAAGTTGGTGCTGGTGGCGTATCCCGCGTGTTTGCCTTACTACGCGCTCTGGGTGAAGTGCCCGAGGGAGGTGAACGTGTCACCCAGCTCGCCCACCGAGTTGGCCTCTCCCAGCCCACCACTCACCGCTTGCTACGCAGCCTGATGGATGAAGGCATGGTCGAGCAGGATGCGCGCAGTAAACGCTATCGCCTGAGCCTGGAGTTCTTTGCGTTGGCGGCCAATGCCGGCAAGACTGGCAACCTGCGCGATCTGGTGCGCCCAAGCCTGTTGCGCCTGAGTGCATCTTTGGGAGATTCGCTGTTCCTGCTGGCTCGCAGCGGCTTCGACGCCATTTGCCTGGACCGCAGCGAAGGCCCGTACCCGATTCGTACCTTCACCGGTGATATCGGCGGGCGCGTAGCCCTGGGGGTAGGGCAGGGCAGCCTGGCAATTCTGGCCTTTCTGCCGCAGGAAGAGCGCGAGACGGTCATCCGCTACAACCTGCCACGGCTCAAGGATTTTCATTTGTATGACGAAGTGCTGCTGCGCTCCGAAGTTGAGAACGTTCGCAATTTGGGCTACGCGGCACGCAACACCGGGGTGCTGGAAGGTATGGCGGGGTTGGCAGTGCCGATCCTCAACCGCGAGGGGCATGCGGTCGCAGCGTTGAGTGTGGCGACCATCAGTGACCGCCTGGGGCCAAGCCGATTGCCGATGGTGGTGGAGTTGCTCAAGCGCGAAGCTGCAGCAATCGGGCCATGCATCAACCCGTTCGACCCTACGTTGCGCAGGCCGTCGCAGACGTTTGGTGGATGAGTGATCTTTGCTAAAACGCATTAGCATTGGATCCACTTACGGTATAACCCTGCGACGCTTTCGTTATTCGAGGTCCCATTTTTCATGCTGACCCCTTTGCAACGCCCGCTGTGGCAGATCTACCTGATCTTTCTGGCACCGATGGTGCTGTCCAATTTTCTGCAAAGCTTTTCCGGCACCCTCAACGGTATCTATGTCGGGCAAATGCTCGGCACCCAGGCTTTGGCGGCGGTGTCGGGGATGTTCCCCATCGTGTTTTTCTTTATCGCCCTGGTGATCGGCCTGGGGGCGGGCGCCTCAGTGTTGATCGGCCAGGCGTGGGGTGCCCAGGAGACGGGGCTGGTCAAGGTGATTACCGGCGCCACCCTGACGTTGGGCGCCCTGGTGGGCCTGATTGCCGCGGTGCTGGGCAGCCTGTTTGCGCGCCCGGCCTTGCAGGCATTGGGTACGCCGCTGGATGTGCTCGACGATGCGGTGGGCTATGCCCAGATGATGATGTTGATCATGCCGCTGTTGCTGGTGTTCATCCTCTATACCCAGTTGCTGCGTGGGGTGAGCGACACGATTTCGCCGTTGCTGGCGTTAATGGTTTCGACCCTGGTGGGCTTGCTGCTGACGCCAGCGCTGATTCGCGGCTGGATCGGCCTGCCGCCCCTTGGCATCCAGAGTGCGGTTTACGCAGGTTTGGTGGCTAACGCCTTGGCGATGCTGTTCCTGGTGCTGCGCCTGCGGCATAAAAACCATGTGATGGCACCGGATCGCGAGCTGCTCGCGGCTTTACGCCTGGACCGCGTCATCCTCGGTAAAGTGCTGCGCATCGGCCTGCCGACAGGCTTGCAGATGGTGGTGTTGTCGTTGTCGGAATTGGTCATCCTGGCCCTGGTCAATAGCCACGGCTCCCAGGCCACGGCGGCTTATGGCGCGGTGACGCAGATCGTCAACTACGTCCAGTTCCCGGCGCTGTCGATTGCCATCACCGCCTCGATCCTCGGTGCCCAGGCGATCGGCGCCGGGCGCCTGGAGCGCATCGGGCCGATCCTGCGCACGGGGTTGGTGATCAACCTGTGCCTGACCGGGGGCCTGATTGTGCTCGGTTATGGGTTGTCGCACTGGTTGCTGGGGCTGTTCATCACTGACGACAGCGCCCGGATCAGAGCCGAACACCTGCTGCACATCATGCTCTGGAGCATCCTGGTGTTCGGCTTCCAGGCGGTGATCGGCGGCATCATGCGCGCCAGCGGCGTGGTGCTGATGCCGGTAGCAATCTCGATTTTCTGCGTGCTTTGCGTGGAGCTGCCGATGGCTTATCTGTTCAACGCACACTTCGGGCTGGAGGGGGTGTGGATGGCGTTCCCGGTGACCTACCTGGCAATGCTGGTATTGCAGACCGCGTATTACCGGCTGGTATGGCGGCATAAGCAGATCAAGCGGTTGGTTTGAGGCTGAGTCCGCGCAGTAACACCTCCAGGCCCTGCAAGCCTTCCTCCAGCCGCGCGCTCGGGTGTGCATCCCGGGCGATCCACAACGCCGTGTTGACCAGGCTGCCGTTGATCAACTGCGCCAGTGCCTGGCTGGGTGCCGGCTCCACCCATCCGGCTTGCATCAGGGCCTCCAAGAGTTGGCGCAACGACTCAACGCAGTGGTGTTGTGAGCCGGTATCCCCCAGCACCGCTGGCGCATCCTGCAACACAATGCGCTGGATTTCCGGATCCTGGGCCATGCGCAGATAAGCTCGGCAGCGTTCGCAAAACCCGCTCCAGGGCTCTATGGCCTGCGCGCTGATGCGTTGCAAGTGCTCGTCCATCTCGCTGTCGAGCTGGGCGACTACGGCTGCCAGCAAGCCTTTTTTGTCACCAAAGTGATGGTACAACGCACCGCGCGTCAGCCCGGCTTGAGCGGTAAAGTCATCCATCGAGGTATGGGCATAGCCTTGGGTGGCGAATGCCCGGCGCGCACTTGCGATCAGGCGGGCGCGAGTCTCTTCGATCATTTCGGCACGGGCTCGGCTCATGGAAGTCTCATTGGTTGGTGATTGACATACGGTGCGTATGCGAAGCATGATCCCTCACATACGCACCGTATGTATTCTGCCCGCATCGTTTCAGATAGCAAGGCCGCGGCTTGAGCAAGAGGTTACGCAGGATGGCAAACCCTTACGCCGAATTATTCCAGGTCCCAGGCGCCCGAGCCTTTGTGCTCGCAGGCATGTTGGCGCGCATGCCAATCTCGATGACCGGTATCGGCCTGATCACCATGCTCGCCCAAGTCCATGGCGGTTATGGGCTGGCGGGGTCGGTGGCGGCGGTGTTTGCCCTGGCCACGGCGTTTTGTGCGCCGCAAGTGTCGCGTTGGGTGGACCGCTACGGCCAGGGCAAGGTCCTGCCGATAGCCGCACTGATCGGCGGCGGGGCGCTATTGATGTTGTTGCTGTGTACGCGTTTGCAGGCACCAAGCTGGACGCTGTTCCTGTTTGCTGCGCTGGCCGGCTGCATGCCCAATATGTCCGCCATGGTGCGTGCGCGCTGGACCGAGTTGTACCGCGGCCAGCCCAGGCTGCAAACCGCGTTTGCTCTGGAGTCGGTGCTGGATGAGGTGTGCTTTATTATCGGCCCACCCATTTCTGTGGGCCTGAGCGTAGTGCTGTTCCCCGAAGCCGGCCCTTTGGTGGCGGCATTGTTACTGGCGGTGGGCGTCACCACCTTTGTAATGCAGCGGCAAACCGAGCCACCCATACACGAGCACCACGGCGCGCATGGCCGCTGGCTGATCGCTTCCCCTGCGGTTTTGATCCTGATGACCTTGCTGCTGGCCATGGGCGTGATCGTCGGCGTGGTGGACGTGGTCAGTGTGGCGTTCGCCCAGCATCAGGGCCAGCCGGCGGCGGCGAGTATTGTGCTGTCGGTGTACGCCATCGGTTCGTGCCTGGCCGGGCTGGCTTTCGGTGCCCTCAAGCTCAAGGCGCCGTTGCCGCGTCAGTTCCTGTTCTGCGGTGTGGCCACGGCGTTGACTACCTTGCCCTTGTTGCTGGTGAGCAACATCCCCGGCCTGGCCGTCGCCATATTTATCTCCGGCCTGTTCTTTGCGCCCACCTTGATCGTGTCGATGGCCATGGTCGAGCAGATCGTTGCGCCCAGCCGTCTTACCGAAGGCATGACCTGGTTGATCACCGGGCTGAGCATCGGCGTTGCTATCGGCGCCGCCAGCTCTGGTTGGATGATCGATCATTTCGGCGCTGCCAGTGGGTTCCGGGTGGCGTTGGCGGCGGGGGCGGTGGTGTTGTTGGCCGCATGGTTGGGGTATCGGCGGTTGGGCTGAGTGCCGGCTTGTTCACACTTGATAGCGACCGCTGTGTCGATGCCACTCGTAATTGCCGCCCAGCCAGGCTTTTACCCCGCCGAGGAAGCGCTTGAGCGTGGGGGAGGCCTGTTTGAGCAGCCTTCTTTCCTTGGCTTCATATCTACGTATAAGCGTGTTGTGAAGATCGGCTGTCAACCACAAGGCTTGCTGTAATGAACAACCTTGTTCGTTTGCCAGCAGCAATGGCAGGTTGAAATCACCGATGCCAGGCTCTTGCTCTTTGGATGCGGAATACAAGTCATTGACGAGCATGGTCAAACTTGCAGCTAGGGCGATCACTTCGCGTACAGGCGCAGAAAAATAAGTATCGGCACCCAGTTCATAGCCGCCGACAATATCAATGAGGGCCATGCAAGGTAAAAAGCTGTTGACTTGACGATGTGCCAAATATTCCCAGACTTGAGGCAGGCTGTGTTCGATGCGCCATGAAGCTTCCGCATTCATGGTCACGAACATCGCAATGGTCTCCGACTGAACGCGAGCTTTCTGCGAGGGTGTCGCATAGCGATCCAGGTGGTTCATATATCCCCGCAATCCACGTAAAACCGGATCATCGTTGAGCGCACGTTTGAGCGCGAGGTCGTGGGATGGAATCAGATATGCCCTGTCCAGGGCGGCCAGGGCCAGTGACAAGCGTGCGCCCAGGAGCTTGGGGTTGGCGCCACTTCGCTCATCATCACAATAGTGATCGTCTACCGCGAACAGCGCCGCCATGCATTTTGCAGACAGTAGCAAGCGTTGAACGTCGTCGGTGTCGGCGTGACACAGCATTACGAAACGCCCGAAGTTCGAGGCCCTTACGTGATCCAACTGCCCCTCGAAAATACCGATTCGATTGATCCACGCCATTAACAGCGCATTGATACGGTTGCCGAGCGCTTCGTCCAGTCGTATCGGTAATGGACATTCAAGCGCAGGTATTTCCAGGCCGGTTGAGTTTTTTTGTGGGGGAGGCGGCGGGCTGATGTCGTTCATAGCAAGACTCCGGGTGTCTATGCCATTGGACGTTACTGCGGACCAAGGATCAGGAAGGGCGTTGATTTCAATTTAGAAGTCCGGGTGGAAAAACACAATGGACCCTTTAGTTCTGATTGGAGTCAACGACCTCTAATGCCCGAATAAGACCATTTGGGATGACTCGCGTCGTCACTTCGCCACACGCATCGAACGAGCCCTGTGGCGATGTTGCCTGACTGGCCAATTCAAACCGCCGCTAGACCGTCGTCGTGCTGTTGCAGAAACTCATTCAGCGCTTGGCGCGTAAGGTCGTTCAACGTCACCTTTTTACGCATTGCGGCCAGAGCGGCTGCCAGATGCAGTTCATGCCCAACGCGTACGTTGAACGAGCCCTTGCATGGCTTCTCAGGTGATTGCCCCAGGGTCTGGCAGGTAGCCAGATAATCGTCCACGGCTTCGCGAAAGGCTGCGTCCAGTTCTGCGACGGTTTTGCCTTCGTAGCTCACTAATGCCTTGATGAATAAAATCTTGCCGAACAGGCAGTTGTCTTCGAGGCTGGCCTCGATAGAGCCGATGTAGCCTTTATGTTTGAGCTGGTTGTTCACTGAATCAGTTCTCCTGATTTCAATTGTTCGATGATCTGGCGCCGAATGTAATGTTTCAGTTCGTTGCCCGGGTGAGGCTTGTGCAACGTGATCATTGCACTGGGGTCGCCGATATCGAACTTGACGCGGCTTCCAGCCCCTTCAATCAGTGTGTATCCGAGTCGGCGTAACAGCGTGACGAGCTCGGGCCAGGTAAATGCCATGTGCTCATTGAGCAATTTGGCGAGCAGCTTTTCATTTTTGGACACGGCGTTCCTTGCGTGTAACTAAATGTAGTTGCAAAAAGTGGTGTTCGTCAATGCTAGCTCGGGGGCGTGTGCCTTTCCCGGAATTGATGTAACCCTTGATGACAGCTCGCTCGATGCCACCCATCCCCCCGCTAATTTTTCCCTTCCCGGTTCGTTTTATAGGGACGACGTGCCTTTGTGCTTCCCGCCTATTGCCCCGGATTCGAAGAAATGAATGCTGAAGACTCCTTGAAACTTGCTCGCCGGTTTATCGGGCTGCCCCTGGAAAAACGCCAACTGTTCCTGCAAGCCCTGCAGAAAGAGGGCGTGGATTTTTCCAGGTTTCCGATACCGGCAGGGGTGGAGGTTGAGGATCGCCAGGCGCTTTCCTACGCGCAGCAGCGCATGTGGTTTCTCTGGCAATTGGACCCGGCCAGTGGCGCCTACAATTTGCCTGGCGCGGTGCGCTTGACCGGCGCGCTGAGCCTGCCTGCGATGGAGCAGGCGTTCGCCAGCCTGGTGGCGCGTCACGAAACCCTGCGCACCGTGTTCCAGCGACAGGCCGACGAGCGCTTGGCGCAGGTGGCGGTAGAACCGGCGGTGAATGTCGAGCAGTTGGACGTCAGCGCCTTGCCAGCCGCCGAGCGCGAGCAGGCCGTCAGCGACGCCGCTACCCGCCAGTCCCTGTTGCCGTTCGACCTGGAGCACGGCCCGCTGCTGCGTGTGCAACTGCTCAAACTCGCCGATCAAGAGCACGTGCTGCTGCTGACCCTGCATCACATCGTCTCTGATGGTTGGTCGATGAACGTGCTGATCGACGAGTTCATTCGTTGCTATGACGCCCATGAGCGCAACGAAGAACCGCAATTGCCGGCGCTGCCGATCCAGTACAGCGACTATGCCCTGTGGCAACGACGCTGGCTGGAAGCGGGGGAGCAGGCGCGCCAGTTGGAATACTGGCAGGCGCGCCTGGGCGACGAGCATCCGGTACTGGAACTGCCCACCGACCACCCACGCCCGGCGATGCCCAGCCATCAAGGCACGCGGTATAACTTCGCGATTGATCCGGCATTGGCGGTACAACTGCGCAGTTGCGCGCAAAAACACAACGTCACTTTGTTCATGCTGCTGCTGGGCGCGTTCAATGTGCTGCTGCATCGCTATACGGGCCAGGGTGATATCCGCGTCGGCGTGCCGATTGCCAATCGCAACCGCACTGAAGTCGAAGGGCTGATCGGTTTCTTCGTCAACACCCAGGTGTTGCGCACCGAACTGAGCGGGCAAACCCGCGTCACCGAGCTGTTGCAAGGCATCAAGGAACACGCGTTGGGTGCCCAGGCCCATCAGGAATTGCCCTTCGAGCGCCTGGTAGAAGCGCTGAAAATCGAGCGCAACCTGAGTCACACGCCGCTGTTCCAGGTGATGTACAACCACCAGCCGGTCGTCGCCGACATCGCTTCGGTCAGTACCGCGTCCGGCCTTGAGCTGGCCCTGGTGGAATGGCAAGGCCGCACCACGCAGTTCGACCTGACCCTGGACACCTATGAAAAATCCGGCACCCTGCACGCCGCGCTGACCTACGCCAATGACCTGTTTGACGCGCCGACCATCGACCGCATGGCCCGGCACTGGATCAGCCTGTTGCAGGCGATGGTGGTGGATGGCGAACAGCGTATCGGCGAATTGTCGATGCTTGATGCCCAAGAACAGCACCAGCTGGTTCACACCTGGAACCAGACTGCCGAGCCATACCCAACCGAACGCGCAATTCATCACCTGATCGAAGACCAGGTTCAGCGCACCCCGGATGCACCGGCACTGGTATTCGGTACAACCACCTTGACCTACGCCCAGCTCGACAGCCGGGCCAACCAGCTGGCCCACGCCTTGTGCGAGCAGGGCGTAGGCCCCGACGTGCTGGTGGGGATCTGTGTCGAGCGTTCCGTCGAAATGGTCATCGGCCTGCTGGCGATTCTCAAGGCCGGTGGCGCCTACGTGCCCCTCGACCCCGAGTATCCCCAGGAACGCCTGGCCTACATGATCGAAGACAGCGGCATTCGGTTGCTGCTCAGCCAGCAAAGCCTGCTGGCCGCGCTGCCGGCTGCCGGAATCCAGGTGATCGCTCTGGATCAGCCGGCGCTGTGGCTCGACGGCTACGGCCACACAGCGCCCGCCGTCGCTATTGATGCACTCAATCTCGCCTATGTGATCTACACCTCCGGCTCCACCGGCAAGCCCAAGGGCGCCGGCAACAGCCATCGAGCGCTGGTCAACCGCTTGAGCTGGATGCAGCAGGCGTACGGTCTGGATGCCGCGGATGCGGTGTTGCAGAAAACCCCGTTCAGCTTCGACGTGTCGGTGTGGGAATTCTTCTGGCCGCTGATGACCGGTGCGCGCCTGGTGGTTGCGGCGCCTGGGGAGCACCGTGAACCGGCGCGCCTGATCGAAACCATCGGCCGGCACGCCATCACCACGTTGCACTTCGTGCCGTCAATGTTGCAGGTGTTTATCCATGAGCCGGGCGTTCAAACGTGTGCGAGCCTCACGCGCATCGTGTGCAGTGGCGAAGCCTTGCCCCTGGATGCGCAACGGCAGGTGTTCGCCAGGCTGCCCGATGTGGCGCTGTACAACCTCTATGGCCCGACCGAAGCGGCCATTGACGTCACCCACTGGACCTGCATCGACGAAGGCGCCGACAGCGTACCCATCGGCCGCCCGATCGCCAACCTCGCCACCTATGTGCTCGACGCCCAACTCAACCCGGTGCCTGACGGTGTAGCTGGCGAGCTGTACCTGGGCGGTAGCGGCCTGGCGCGCAGTTATCATCGGCGCCCGGCGTTGACCGCCGAACGTTTTGTGCCAAGCCCGTTCGTGACGGGTGAGCGGCTGTATCGTACCGGTGACCGTGTGCGCCAGCGCGCCGATGGTGTGATCGAATACCTCGGCCGCCTCGATCACCAAGTCAAGTTGCGCGGCTTGCGTATCGAACTGGGCGAAATCGAAACCCGCCTGATGCAGCACCCGCAAGTGCGCGAAGCGGTGGTGTTGGTACAAGGTGGCAAACAATTGGTCGCGTACCTGGTGTGTGAAGGCGAGGAGCCGACCGACCTCAAGGCCTGGCTGCTCGACAGTCTGCCGGAATATATGGTGCCGACCCACTTCCTCACCCTGGCCAAGCTGCCGGTGACCGCCAACGGCAAGCTTGACCGCAAGGCATTGCCACTGCCGGATGCAGCGCTGCAACAGGCGTTTATCGCCCCACAAGGCGACCTGCAAACAGCCCTGGCGGCGATCTGGAGCGATGTGCTCGGCGTTGAACAGGTCGGCCAGGACGATAACTTCTTCGAGCTGGGTGGCGACTCGATCATTTCTATCCAGGTGGTCAGCCGCGCCCGCCGGGCCGGTATCCGACTCAGCCCCCGGGACCTGTTCCAGTACCAAAGCATCCGCAGCCTTTCGCGGGTGGCCAGCTTCGACCAAGTCAGCCTGATCGACCAGGGCCCGGTCAGTGGCGAGGTGATTCTGACCCCAGTGCAACAGCACTTTTTCGCCCAAGCGATCCCGGCACATCATCACTGGAACCAGTCGTTGCTGCTGACCCCGCGAGAGGCGTTGCAGCCCGCGCAGCTGGAAGCGGCCTTGAACCAGCTGATCCAGCATCACGACGTCTTGCGTCTGCGTTTTGTGCAGCAGGCGGATGGCTGGCATCAGAGCCATGCGGCGCCCCTCGCCGAGCCGCTGCTGTGGCAGTCTCACGCCAACATCGACGCCGAGTTGGCAGCGCTGTGTGATGAAGCCCAGCGCAGCCTCGACCTCGAACAAGGCCCGCTGATACGCGCCGCATTGGTGAGCATGGCCGATGGCAGCCAACGCTTGCTGCTGGTGATCCACCACCTGGTCGTCGATGGTGTGTCCTGGCGCATCCTGCTCGAAGACCTGCAACAGGCTTACCGCGAACAGTCGCTGCCGGCGAAAACCAGCGCGTACCAGCATTGGGCGCAGCAACTTCACGACCACGCGCAAACCCTCGACGAGCAACTGCCGTACTGGCAGGCGCAATCGGTCGACACCGATCTACCTTGCGACCACCCCGAGGGCGGCCTGCAAAACCGGCTGGGCACCAAACTGGAAACCCGCCTCGACGCCGAGCAGACCCGCCGGTTGCTGCAAGACGCACCGGCGGCCTATCGCACCCAGGTCAACGACCTGCTGCTGACGGCCCTGGCGCGGGTGATCAGCCGCTGGAGCGAACAACCCGCTGCGCTGATCCAGCTCGAAGGCCATGGCCGCGAAGACCTGTTCGACGACATCGACCTGAGCCGCACCGTCGGCTGGTTCACCAGCCTGTTCCCGGTGCGTCTGCGCGCCGAAGGCGAGTTGTCCGATGCGATCAAATCGGTCAAGGAGCAACTGCGCGCTGTGCCCGACAAGGGCCTGGGTTACGGTCTGCTGCGTTACCTGGGGTCGCCGCAGGCCCGCGAAAGCCTGGCGAACCTCGCCGCACCGCGCATTACGTTCAACTACCTGGGCCAGTTCGACCGTCAGTTCAATGAGTCGGCACTCTTCGTACCGGCCAGTGAAGGCAGCGGCCAAGCCCAGGATCCCGAGGCACCGCTGGCCAACTGGTTGACGGTGGAAGGGCAGGTGTATGGCGGTGAGTTGGCGCTGCAATGGGGCTTCAGTCGCGAGATGTTTGACGTGTCGAGCGTCCAGCGTCTGGCGGATGAATACACCGCTGAACTCAAGGCGTTGATCGAACATTGTTGTGCTGCTCCGGCAGGGCAGGTGACCCCGTCGGATTTTCCGTTGGCACGTCTTACTCAGCAGCAACTGGATGCATTGCCCGTGGCGGGGTCGGCCATTGCCGATCTTTACCCGCTGTCGCCGATGCAGCAGGGCATGTTGTTCCACACGTTGCTTGCGCCCGAGGCCCAGTCTTATATCAACCAGTTGCGCCTCGACATCGAAGGGCTCGACCTATTGGCCTTCGGGCGTGCCTGGCAGGCCGCGCTGGACCGCCATGACACCCTGCGCAGCAGCTTCCACTGGCTGGGCATGGACAGTGCTCACCAGTTGATCCAGCACCAGGTTGACCTGCAACTGCAAGTGATTGAAGACCCGTATGCCGACTTCGACGCCCTGGCCCAGGCTGAACGTGAGCGCGGTTTCGCACTGAATGCCGCGCCGCTGTTTCGCCTGACCCTGGTGCGCGGTGCGGGCGCGGCCTGGCACCTGATTTTTACCAGCCACCACATTCTCATGGATGGCTGGAGCAACGCGCAGTTGCTTGGCGAAGTCATTGCTCACTACGCAGGCCAGGCTGTGCCCGCACCACTGGGGCAATGGCGCGATTATCTGGGCTGGTTGCAACAGCAAGGCTCTGGCGAAGCGTTCTGGAAAGCCGCACTGGCAGCATTGCCGACGCCAACCTTGCTGTCCCAGGCACTGCGCAAGCCGGTGGACGGGATCGGCATGGCGGACCATCACGTGGCGCTGGACAGCGACGTTACCCGACGTCTCGGCGAGTTTGCGCGCCAGCACAAAGTGACCCTCAATACCGTGTTGCAAGGCGCCTGGAGCCTGCTGTTGCAGCGCTACACAGGCCAGGATTGCGTGGCCTTCGGCGCCACCGTGGCCGGGCGTTCTGCGCCACTGCCAGGGATCGAGCAGCAACTGGGCCTGTTCATCAATACCTTGCCGATCATCAGTGCAGCCTCGCCAGCCCAGTCGGTCGCAAGCTGGCTCGGCGAGTTGCAAGCGCTCAACCTCAGCCTGCGCGACCATGAGCATGTACCGCTCTACGATATCCAGGCTTGGGCCGGCCATCACGGCGCGCTGTTCGATACTTTGCTGGTGTTCGAAAACTTCCCGGTTGCCGAGGCGCTCAAGCAAGGCGCGCCGGCTGGCCTGACCTTCGGCCGCCTGCACAACCATGAACAAACGCACTACCCATTGACCCTGGGCATTGAGCTGGGGGCCAACCTGCGCCTGGAGTTCAGCTACGACCGTTCCCTGTTCAGCGAGCCGCAAGTCGCCCGCCTGAGCGCCAACCTTCAACACCTGCTGGCGCAATTGCTCGCAGATGCCCATGTACCCCTTGGTAACCTGCGCCTTCTCGACGCCACCGCACAGCAGAATATGCTCGCTCTCAGCCGGTCAGCTGCGGCTGCCCAGGATAACGAGCGCGTGCATCAACGCATCGCTGCCCAAGCCCAGGCCACCCCAGACGCCATGGCTGTACTGGCCGGTGGCGAAGGCTTGACGTACGCCGAGCTAAACCAGCGGGCCAATCGTCTGGCCCATCGCCTATTGGAGCTTGGTGTCGGTCCCGGACAACGGGTGGGCCTGGCTTCGCGTCGTGGCCCACAGTTGATTGTCAGCCTGTTGGCGGTACTCAAAAGTGGCGCGGCCTACGTACCGCTGGACCCGAAATACCCCGTCGAGCGCCTGGCCTACATGCTCGCCGACAGCCGACTCAACCTGCTGCTCAGCGAAGTGGGCTTGCTCGTGGATCTGCCATTGCCCCAAGGACTGGCACGTGTGGATTTCACCGCCTGCGGTGACGAGCTGGCCGGCTACCCGACGACCAACGTGCCCAACCCTGCCGCCGCTGCTGATCTGGCATATGTGATCTACACCTCGGGCTCCACCGGTCAGCCCAAAGGTGTGGCCATCGATCATGCCGCCCTCGGTCAATTCTGCGACAGTGCCACGCTGTACAGCCGCTTGAGTGCCGAGGATCGCGTCTTGCAGTTTGCGACCTTCAGTTTCGACGGTTTTGTCGAGCAGTGCTTCCCGCCCTTGTGTGTGGGTGCAGCGTTGATCATGCGCAGTGATGAGCTGTGGGACGCCGGGCAACTGGCGCGGGAGATCGTCGAGCAAGGCGTAACCCTGGCCGACTTGCCGGCGGCCTACTGGTATCTGTTGGCGCAGGAATGTGCAGTGCACTGCCGCTCCCTGGGCAAGCTGCGCCAGGTGCATGTGGGCGGTGAAGCCATGGCGGTGGAGGGTGTACGTGCCTGGCATGCCGCAGGGCTTGGTCATGTGCGCCTGGTCAATACCTACGGGCCGACCGAAGCCACGGTGGTGTCCAGCGTGCATGACTGCCAGTTGACCGATGCCAACGACGCGTACGGCGTACCGATTGGGCAGGCGATTGCGGGGCGTGCGCTGTATGTGCTCGACAGCGGTTTCGAACTGCTGAGCACCGACGGTGTGGGCGAGTTATGCATCGGCGCCGAGGCGGGCTTGGCCCAGTGCTACTTCGATCGCCCGGCGCTCACTGCCGAGCGCTTCTTGCCGGACCCATTTTCCGCCACGCCCGGTGCGCGGCTTTATCGCAGTGGCGACCTGGCCCGGTACAACGCGGCGGGGGCGCTGGAATACGTGGGGCGTATCGACCATCAGGTGAAGATTCGCGGCCTTCGTATCGAAATGGGCGAGATCGAAGCCAGCCTGCAAGCCTTGCCCGACGTGCGTGAAGCGGCAGTGATTGCCCAGCCGAGCGCGATCGGCATGCAGTTGGTGGCGTATGTGGTACCCGCCGACGATCAGCAGTTGGAAACGCAGGCACTGGCCACTCGCTTGCGTCAGGCGTTACCGGATTACATGGTGCCGGGACATTGGGTGGTACTCGATGCCTTGCCGCTTAACAACAATGGCAAGCTCGACCGCCGGGCGCTGCCGGCACCGGATCTGAGCCAGGCGTGCGCCGTGTACGTGGCACCTCAGAGCCCTTTGCAGGTGCAGTTGGCAGCGATCTGGCAAGCGGTGCTGCACGTGGAGCGGGTTGGCCTGGACGACCACTTCTTCGAGCGCGGCGGTCACTCGTTGCTGGCGACTCAAGTGATCTCACGGGTGCGTCACGACCTCAAGCTGGAAGTACCGTTGCGGGCCCTGTTCGAACAGCCGACGCTGGCAGCCTTCGCGGCGGCTTGCGCAGGCTTGACGGCCGATACGGCGCCAGCGCTCCAAGTACTTGGACGTGAGCAGCCGCTGGCGTTGTCCTTTGCTCAGGAGCGTCAATGGTTCCTGTGGCAATTGGACCCGGCCAGCGCGGCTTACCATGTACCGACTGCATTGCACGTGCGCGGTCAACTCGACAGTGCGGCACTTGCACGCGCCGTCCAGGCCCTGGTGCAGCGCCATGAACCGCTGCGTACTACGTTTGTGGAGGCGGGCGAGCACACCTTGCAAGTCGTCCACCCCAGTCTGACCGTGCCGATTGAGCAGCAAGCGATTGCCGCCGATGCCATCGAGCACGCCGTCAGCGAAGAAATCCAGCGCCCGTTCGACCTGCTTGACGGCCCATTGATGCGCGTCAAGTTGCTGGTCGTCGCGCCTGAGCACCACGTGCTGGTCATTACCCAGCACCACATCATCTCTGATGGCTGGTCGATGCAGGTCATGATCGACGAGTTGGTAGCGTTGTACCAAGGTGACGCGGACTTGCCGGCCTTGCCGATCCAGTACGCCGACTATGCCCGTTGGCAGCGTGATTGGATGGCGGCAGGGGAGCAACAACGCCAGCTCGATTACTGGTGCGCCCGTCTGGGTAACGACCATCCGCTGCTGGACTTGCCTCTGGACCATCCGCGCCCAGCGGTGCAGAGCTATCGCGGCGCACGCCGGCAGATCCATCTTGACCGCGTGATGCTGGCTGAGCTCAAAGCCTTGGCCGAACGCCAGGACGTGACCTTGTTCATGCTCCTGCTGGCCTCGTTCCAGACCTTGCTGCACCGCTACAGCGGCCAGTCGCAGGTTCGCGTCGGCGTGCCGATCGCCAACCGTAATCGTCTCGAAACCGAGCGGCTGATGGGCTTCTTCGTCAATACCCAAGTACTGCAGGCGCAGTTGCACGGGCAGATGCCTTTCGAGCAGTTGCTGGGCCAAGTCAAACGGCGCGCTTTGGAAGCCCAGGCCCATCAGGACCTGCCGTTCGAGCAACTTGTGCAGGTGTTGCAGCCGGAGCGCAGCCTGAGCCATAACCCGCTATTCCAGGTGATGTTCAATCATCAAAGCAGCCTGCGTTCGGGTTCAGTGCAACTGCCTGGCCTGGTGTTGCAGCCAATGGACTGGGCGGGTCACAGCACGCAGTTCGACCTGAACCTGGAAACCGAGGAATCGGCCGACGGCCTCTGGGCGTCCCTGACCTACGCCACCGACTTGTTTGACGCTGCAACCGTGGAACGTCTGGCCGAGCATTGGCAAAACCTGCTGCGCGCGGTCGTGCACGATGCCTCCCAGCCCCTGGATGAACTGGCGATGCTGAGCACGTCGCAATGGCAACAAATGGTGCACGACTGGAACCGCAGCGACACCCCATACCCACACGAACACTGCGTACACCAGCTGTTTGAGGCCCAGGCCGTGGCGCAACCCGACGCCATCGCGCTGCACTTCGACGAGGAGCGCCTGAGCTACGGTGAACTCAACCGCCGCGCCAATCGCCTGGCCCATCGTTTGATCGCCATGGGAGTCGGCCCGGACGTGCTGGTGGCAGTGCACGTGGAGCGCTCCCTGGACATGGTGGTCGGCTTGCTCGCGACTCTCAAGGCCGGTGGCGCCTATGTCCCACTCGACCCGCAATTCCCGGCAGAGCGCCTGGCGTTCATGCTCGAAGACAGCCGCGCCCGGGTGCTGCTGACCCAGGCGCACCTGCAAGGGCGCCTGGTGCAGCCGCAAGGCGTGCAGGTGCTGATGGTCGAGGATGTCGGCACGCAGGCATATAACCCGCAGGTTGGCGTTACACCGCAAAATCTGGCCTACGTCATCTACACCTCCGGCTCCACCGGCAAGCCTAAAGGGGTGATGGTAGGCCACCAGGCGCTGTGCAGCTTTACCAGCGGTATGGCCGGCACCTTGGATATTGGCCGGCAGACGCGGCTGTTGTCGCTGACGACCTTCTCGTTCGATATCTTCGCCCTGGAGCTGTACGTGCCGCTGAGTATGGGCGGCACAGTGCTACTGAGCGCCCAGGACATGGCCCTCGACCCTGAGGCGATTCTCGAACTGGCCCAGCGTCAGGCCGCGAGTGTGCTGCAGGCCACGCCATCGAGCTGGCGCATGTTGCTCGATAGCCCGCGCGCCCATTTACTGAGTGGCATAACCTGTCTGTGCGGTGGTGAAGCGCTGCCAGCCGACTTGGCCCAGCGCCTGCTCGAGCTGCAAGGTCCCGTATGGAACCTCTATGGCCCGACGGAAACCACCATCTGGTCAGCGGCTCATCGTCTGCACCAAGCGCAGCCTTTCGTTGGACGGCCCATTGCCAATACCGGGTTGTTTATCCTCAATCCAGGCCTCATGCCATGCCCGCAAGGCGCGTCTGGCGAGCTGCTGATCGGCGGTGTCGGCCTGGCGCGCGGTTACCACAGGCAGCCGGCGCTGACTGCCGAACGCTTCGTGCCCAACCCGTTTGGGGCGTCGGGCGAACGTCTGTACCGCACCGGCGACCTGGCACGCTATCGGGCCGACGGCGTGGTGGAGTACATCGGGCGCGTCGACCATCAGGTCAAGGTCCGTGGTTTCCGGATCGAGCTGGGTGAAGTCGAAGCCTGCCTGCGTGAGCACGACGGTGTACGCGAAGCTGTGGTGCTGGCCGATAACGACCGCCTGATCGCCTATCTGGTCAGCACCGCACCGCAGCCACAGCAGGTGTACAAAGCCGCGCTGCGCGAGCGCCTGCCGGATTACATGGTGCCTGCGCACTGGATGTTTCTCGATAGCCTGCCCTTGACCCCCAACGGCAAGCTCGACCGCAAGGCGTTGCCCAAGCCGGAGCTTGGCGATTCACTCAAAGGCCATATAGCACCGGTAACCCTGCGCGAGCAGCAGGTGGCGGCCATCTGGGCCGAAGTGCTGGAGGTGCCGCAGGTCGGCCTCGACGACCACTTCTTCGAGCTGGGTGGCCATTCATTGCTGGCTACGCGTGTGGTGTCGCGGGTTCGCCAGGCCCTGACACTGGAAGTTGCGCTCAAGACCTTGTTCGAACACCCGCTGCTGAGTGATTTCGTTCGGGCCTTGGGCGAGGAGGGCGCTACTGCGCCAGCGTTGCTCAAGGCCGACCGCACGCAGCCTTTGCCGCTGTCCTACGCTCAGGAGCGCCAATGGTTCCTCTGGCAACTGGACCCCACCAGCGCCGCGTACCACATCCCCAGCGCCTTGCGTTTGCAGGGGCCGCTGGACCTGAGTGCACTGCAACGCAGCTTCGACAGCCTGCTGGCGCGCCATGAAAGCTTGCGCACGCATTTTCAGCAACAGGCCACCGGTGCGTTGCAGGTCATTGAGGCCGTTGGCTGCGTCGATATCGACCGGGTCGATAGTGATTACGCTAGCCTCAAGGCGCGGGTCGCCGAAGTGGTCGCCCACCCGTTCGACCTGCTGCGCGGGCCACTGCTGCGGGTCAAGTTGCTGCGTCTGGCTGACGATGATCATGTGCTGGTGCTGGTGCAGCACCACATCGTCTCCGATGGTTGGTCGATGCAACTGATGGTTGAGGAGTTGGTGCAGTTGTATGCCGCCTTCAGCCAGGGTCAAACCCCAAGCCTGCCGATGCTGCCGATCCAGTACGCCGACTATGCCGTATGGCAACGCGACTGGATGGCCGCGGGCGAGCAGGCACGTCAATTGGCCTACTGGCGCGAGCATTTGGGCGGCGAGCAACCGGTGCTGGAGTTGCCGTTCGATCACCCGCGCCCGGCACAGCCAAGCCATCGCGGCGCCCGCTTGGGCATAGAGTTGGCCCCCGAGCTGCTGGACGGCTTGCGCAGCCTGGCACGCAGCGCGGGTGTGACGCTGCCGATGGTGCTGCTGGCGTCTTACCAGGCCTTGTTGCATCGCTACAGCGGCCAGGAGGACGTGCGCGTCGGCGTGCCGATTGCCAACCGCAACCGTCTCGAAACCGAGGGTTTGATTGGCTTCTTCGTCAACACCCAAGTGCTCAAGGCCGATATTCATGGCCAGATGAGCGTGGAGCAATTGCTGCGCCAGGTACGCCAGCGCTCTTTGGAGGCTCAGGCTCACCAGGACCTGCCCTTCGAGCAGTTGGTGCAGGCTTTGCAACCGGAGCGCAGCCTGAGCCTGAGCCCGTTGTTCCAAGTAGTGTTCAACCACCGTGTGAGTGGCGCCGATAGCCACCTGAGTCGCCTGACCGACCTGCACGTGGAGGTCCTGGATCTGGATGAGGGCGTGGCCCAGTTCGACCTGGCGCTGGATGTGGAAGAAAGCCCGACCGTGCTGCGCGCCTCCCTGAGTTACGCCACTGACCTGTTCGCTGTGGCGACCATCGAGCGCATGGCCGGGCATTGGCAGAACCTGTTGCGGGCAATGGTGGCCGACCAACAACAGGCTATCGGCCAATTGAAGCTGCTGGGCCAGGATGAGCAACAGCACATCCTTGAGCTGTGGAACCAGACCGACGCCGGTTTCTGCGCCGAGCGTCTTGTCCACGAGTTGGTAGCCGACCGTGCCCGGGAAACCCCGGATGCGGTGGCGGTTAAGTTCGATGCGCAAACCCTGAGCTACGCCGAACTGGATCGCCAGGCCAACCGTCTGGCTCATGCCCTGATTGCCCGTGGCGTCGGCCCGGAAGTGCGCGTGGCGATTGCCATGCCGCGCAGCGCCGAGATCATGGTGGCGTTCCTGGCGGTGATGAAAGCCGGTGGCGTGTATGTGCCGCTGGATATCGAGTACCCGCGTGATCGCTTGCTCTACATGATGCAGGACAGCCGTGCGCAACTGCTGCTGACCCATAGCCGTGCGTTGCAACAACTGCCGATCCCCGAGGGGCTCACCACCCTGGCGATCGATCGTAGCGAAGAATGGACCGGTTACAGTGATACGGCACTAGACGTGGCACCAGACGTGGCGCTGGATGGCGACAACCTCGCCTACGTGATCTACACCTCCGGTTCCACCGGCCTGCCCAAGGGCGTGGCGGTGTCTCACGGGCCGTTGGTGGCGCACATCATCGCCACCGGCGAGCGCTATGAAACCTCGCCGGCCGATTGCGAACTGCACTTTATGTCGTTCGCCTTCGACGGCTCCCACGAAGGCTGGATGCACCCGTTGATCAACGGCGCCAGCGTGTTGATCCGTGATGACAGCCTGTGGTTGCCGGAATACACCTATGAGCAGATGCACCGCCATAACGTGACCATGGCGGTCTTCCCGCCGGTGTACCTGCAACAGTTGGCTGAACATGCCGAGCGCGACGGCAACCCACCGGCGGTGCGGGTGTATTGCTTTGGCGGTGATGCCGTTGCTCAAGCCAGCTATGACCTGGCTTGGCGCGCGCTGAAACCCAAGTACCTGTTCAACGGCTATGGCCCGACCGAAACCGTGGTTACGCCGTTGCTGTGGAAAGCGCGCAAGGGCGACCCATGCGGTGCAGTCTACGCACCCATCGGCACCTTGCTCGGCAACCGCAGCGGTTACGTGCTGGATTCGCAACTCAATCTGCAACCCATCGGCGTGGCTGGTGAGTTGTACCTGGGCGGCGAGGGCGTGGCCCGGGGTTACCTGGAGCGCCCCGCACTGACTGCCGAGCGTTTCGTGCCGGACCCGTTCGGCAAACCGGGCAGCCGTGTGTACCGCAGCGGCGACCTGACCCGTGGGCGTCCGGATGGGGTGGTGGACTACCTGGGGCGTGTTGACCATCAGGTGAAGATCCGCGGTTTCCGTATCGAGTTGGGTGAAATCGAAGCGCGTTTGCGCGAGCAGGTCAGCGTCGGTGAAACTGTGGTGGTCGCCCAGGAGGGCCCGACCGGCAAGCAGTTGGTGGCCTATGTAGTACCGGCAGATGCCAGCCTGGCAGACCCCGCCGAGTTTCGCGATGCCCTGCGGCGAGCCTTGAAAGCCGACCTGCCGGACTACATGGTGCCCAGCCACTTCGTATTCCTGGCGCAAATGCCGCTGACCCCCAACGGCAAGCTCGACCGCAAGGGCTTGCCATTGCCGGATGCGAGCCAGATGCAGCAACAGTACGTGGCCCCGCAAACCGAGCTTGAACAACAGATCGCTGCGATCTGGGCCGACATCCTGCACCTGCCGCAAGTGGGCCTGAACGACAACTTCTTTGAAGTCGGCGGCCATTCCTTGCTGGCGATCCAGATCACCTCCCGGGTGCAAGCCGAATTGGGCCTTGACGTGCCGCTGATGGAACTGTTCCAGACCGATTCGCTGCGTGCCTACGTGCAGGCGGCAGCCACTTTCCGCGCCGGCAGCGTGGAGGATTTTGATGACCTGCGTGACTTTTTGAGCGAACTAGAGGCGATTTGAACCATGCTTTCCAACCCTAATATCGACTTGGTGTCGCGCTTTCTTCGCTTGCCTCTGGAGCAGCGCCAGCAGTTTTACCAGCGCCTGCAAAGCCGGGGCATGAGTTTCGCTCAACTGCCGATTGCCTCGATCCGCGAGGACGGCCAACATCTGCCGCTGTCCTACGCTCAAGAGCGCCAGTGGTTTCTTTGGCAACTGGATCCGGACAGCACCGCCTATCACATCCCCGGCGCCCTGCGTTTGCACGGGCACTTGGACCTGGCGGCATTGCAGCGCAGTTTCGACAGCCTGCTGGCCCGGCATGAGAGCTTGCGCACACAACTGGTCGAGGACGGCGAACGCCTCTGGCAAGCGGTGATGCCCCAGGCGCGGGTGCAGATCCACCAGGCGCGTATCGACGAGGCACAGTTGATGGCGCGGGTGGAAGCCGAAGTCGCACGGCCGTTCGATTTGCACCAGGCGCCGTTGTTGCGCGTGACGCTGCTGCAACTGGCCGAAGATGAACATGTGCTAGTGATGGTGCAGCACCACATCGTCTCCGATGGTTGGTCGATGCAAGTGATGGTCGAAGAGCTGGTGCAGTTCTACGCTGCTCATAGTCAGGGCCATGATTTGCAACTGCCTGAGCTGCCGATCCAGTACGCCGACTACGCCCTGTGGCAACGAGGCTGGATGGAGGCCGGAGAGCAGGCGCGCCAGCTGGCCTATTGGCAGGCCCTGCTGGGCGGCGAGCAGCCGGTGCTTGAGCTGCCGCTGGACCGCTCGCGTCCGGCGCAGCAAAGCCATCGCGGTGCAAGCGTGCAGGTGCATCTGCCACCGGCTCTGGTGGCCGGTCTCAAGCGCCTGGCGCAGCAGGAGGGTGTAACGGCGTTTATGCTGTTGCTGGCGTCGTTCCAAGCCCTGTTGTATCGCTACAGCGGGCAGTCGGACATTCGTATTGGCGTGCCGAATGCCAACCGAAACCGTGTCGAAACCGAGCGGCTGATCGGCTTCTTCGTCAATACACAGGTGCTCAAGGCTGACCTCGACGGGCAGATGAGCTTTGCCGAACTGCTGCAACAAACCAAGCGTCGCGCCCTGGAGGCCCAGGCCCATCAGGATCTGCCGTTCGAACAACTGGTGGTGGCGTTGCAGCCCGAACGCAGCTTGAGCCACAACCCATTGTTCCAGGTGATGTTCAACCACCAGACCGATGCCCAGGGCGGCCGCGAAGGCCAGCAGTTACCGGGCCTGCGTGTGGTGGAACTGGAGTGGGACAGCCCGACCACCCATTTCGATCTGAGCCTGGATACCCATGAATCCGCCGAGGGCCTCTGGGCTGCGCTGACCTATGCCACTGACTTGTTCGACGCCGCCACCGTCGAGCGCTTGGCGCAGCACTGGCAGCACGTGTTGCAGGCGGTGGTGAACGCACCGCGCAGCCGTCTCTGCGAGCTGCCGATGCTGAGTGCCGTGGAGCAACAGGTGATGCTCCAGGATTGGAATGCTCCGGCGTGTGCCACCACCCTGCACGCGGTGCACCGGCTGTTTGAAGCCCAGGCCGACCGGCAGCCGGGCCGCCAGGCCCTGGCCCTGAATGACCAGGCCCTCAGCTATGGCGAACTGAATCGCCAAGCCAACCGCCTGGCGCATTACCTGCTGGCCCAGGGCATCGGCGCTGATGGGCGGGTGGGGATCTGCGTCGAGCGCTCCTTTGCCATGGTGGTCAGCTTGCTGGCGGTGCTCAAGACGGGCGCAGCCTATGTGCCGTTGGACCCTGAGTACCCGCGCGAACGCCTGGTGCATATGCTTGAGGACAGCGGCGTCGGGCTGGTGTTGACTCAATCCCACCTGCGCGGGCGCCTGCCGTTGCCGGCTCATGTGTCGTCCGTGGATATTGATCTGGCCCCATTGGCGCAGTGCTCCGAGGACAATCTACCGACTGATGTCGAGCCCCAGAGCCTGGCGTACGTGATCTACACCTCCGGCTCCACCGGCAAGCCCAAGGGGGTTGCCATCAGCCATGCTGCCCTGAGTGAGTTCGTTGGCATCGCGGCGGATTACTCGCAACTGGTTGCCCAAGACCGGGTGTTGCAGTTTGCCACCCTGAACTTCGACGGTTTTGTCGAGCAGTTGTACCCGGCCCTGACCCTCGGTGCCACCGTAGTACTGCGCGGCCCGCAACTGTGGGACGGTGCCGAGCTGTATCGGCAGATCATCGCCCAGGGCATCACCTTGGCCGACTTGCCCACGGCCTACTGGAAGCTGTTCCTGCAAGACTGCCTGGCAGCGGGCCCGAGGTCTTATGGTGCCTTGCGCCAGATCCATATCGGCGGCGAAGCCATGCCGTTGGATGGCCCACTCCTGTGGCAGCGCGCAGGGCTTAGCCATGTGCGCTTGCTCAACACCTACGGGCCTACCGAGGCCACTGTGGTCTCCAGTGTGCTGGACTGCACCGACGCGAGCGCCGTCAGCGCCGCCGGTGCCAGCCCGATTGGCCGGGCGCTGCCAGGGCGTGGTCTGTATGTGCTGGACCGCGACCTGAACTTGCTGGCGCTGGGCGCAGTCGGTGAACTCTATATCGCCAGCGCCAGTGGCTTGGCCCGCGCTTATTTACAACGGCCGGGCCTGACTGCCGAACGTTTCGTCGCGGACCCGTTCGGCGCGGCAGGCGAGCGCCTGTACCGCACGGGCGACCTGGCGCGTTATCGCGCCGACGGCGTGGTGGAGTATGTCGGGCGGGTCGACCACCAGGTCAAGATCCGTGGTTTCCGCATTGAACTGGGTGAGATTGAAAGCGTACTGCTGGCTCAGGACAGTGTGCGTGAAGCCTTGTTGCTGGCGGCTGACAACCAACTGGTGGCCTACCTGGTGCCGGCGCAGACGCTGTCTGAAACCGAGCGCGCGGAGGCTGGCGAACAACTGATGCTGACCTTGCGTGAACACCTGCCGGACTACATGGTGCCAGCGCACCTGATCTTCCTCGACCACATGCCTTTGAACCCCAACGGCAAGCTGGACCGCCAGGCGCTGCCCAAACCCGAAGCCGCCGCCTTGCAACAGGACTGGCTGGCGCCGGTCACGCCGTTGCAGCAACAGGTGGCAGCGATCTGGGCGGATATCCTCGGCGCCGAGCACGTGGGCCTGAACCAGCACTTTTTCGAACTGGGCGGGCATTCGCTGTTGGCGATGCAGGTGGTATCACGGATTCGCCAGACCCTGAGCCTGGAAGTGCCGCTCAAGGCCGTGTTCGAACACCCACGCCTGGAGGCATTTGTCACCGCCTTGCAGGCCCAGGACAGCCCGATGCCGACGGCGCCACCTCTGCTGCCGGCGGGCCGCGAGCAGCCGTTGCCGTTGTCTTATGCCCAGGAGCGTCAATGGTTTTTGTGGCAACTGGAGCCCCAGAGTGCGGCGTATCACATCCCCAGTGCATTACGCTTGAAAGGGCAGTTGGATCCAGGCGCGCTTCAGCACAGTTTCGATAGCTTGCTGGCGCGCCATGAAAGCTTGCGCACCCATATTCGCCAGGATCACGACGGCGCGGTGCAAGTGATTGAACCGCAGGTGGCCTTGCCGATCACCCAGACTGATGTCGATGAGGCCCAGCTTCAGGCCCGGGTAGAAGCGTTGATTGCCCAGCCGTTCGACCTGCAGCAGGGCCCGTTGCTACGCGTGACGTTGCTGCGCCTGGCCGCCGACGAGCATGTGTTGGTGCTGGTGCAGCATCATATCGTCTCCGATGGTTGGTCAATGCAGTTGGTGGTCGAGGAGTTGGTGCAGTTGTATGCCGGTTACAGCCAAGGCCAGGATGTGCCGCTACCGGTGTTGCCGATCCAGTACGCCGATTATGCCGTATGGCAGCGTAACTGGATGGACGCCGGCGAGAAGCAACGTCAACTGGCCTACTGGCGTGAGCTGTTGGGCGGTGAGCAGAGCGTGCTGGAGTTGCCGTTCGACCACCAGCGCCCGGCGGTGCAGAGCCACCGTGGCGCGCGCCTGGCCTTCGAGCTGGCGCCCGAACTCACTCAGGGCCTCAAGGTGTTGGCGCAAGAGCAGGGCGTGACCCTGTTCATGTTGCTGCTGGCATCGTTCCAGACTTTGTTGCACCGCTACAGCGGCCAGGAAGAAATACGCGTCGGTGTGCCGATTGCCAACCGCAATCGCAGCGAGACCGAGCGGCTGATCGGCTTTTTCGTCAACACTCAGGTGCTCAAGGCGGATGTGCATGGGCAGATGAGTGTCGAGCAGTTGTTGCAGCACGTTCGGCAACGCGCGGTCGAGGCCCAGGCCCACCAGGACTTGCCGTTCGAACAACTGGTGGAAGCTCTGCAACCCGAGCGTAGCCTGAGTCACAACCCGTTGTTTCAGGTCATGTTCAACCACCAGACCGATGTCGGCCAGGTCCAGGTTCAGCGCCAATTGCCAGCGTTGCAGGTGGAAGGGCTGGAGTGGGAAAGCAAGACCGCTCATTTCGACCTGGACCTGGATATCCAGGAGTCCACCGAAGGCATATGGGCCACCCTGGGTTATGCCCAGGACCTGTTCGAAGCTGGCACTGTGCAACGCATGGCGCGCCACTGGCAGAACCTGCTGCAGGGGATGGTTGCCAACCCGCGGCAGCAGCTCAGTCAGTTGAGCTTGCTGGACGCGGCCGAACAACAACAGATCCTGCAACTCTGGAACCGCACGGATTCTGGCTTCTCGGCCGAGCGCTGGGTGCACGAATTGTTTGCCGATCGCGCCCGGGAAAACCCGACGGCGGTGGCGGTGAAGTTCGACGCACAAACCCTGAGCTACGGCGAACTGGATCGCCAGGCCAACCGTCTGGCTCATGCCCTGATTGCCCGTGGCGTCGGCCCGGAAGTGCGCGTGGCCATTGCCATGCCGCGCAGTGCCGAAATCATGGTGGCGTTCCTGGCGGTGATGAAAGCCGGTGGCGTGTATGTGCCGCTGGATATCGAGTACCCGCGTGATCGCTTGCTGTACATGATGCAAGACAGCCGCTCGAAATTGCTGCTGACTCATTCTGCAGTGCAGCAGCGGTTGCCGATCCCGGAGGGCCTGGAAGCCTTGGCGGTGGATCAGGTGCACGCCTGGTCAGGTTATAGCGAAACAGCACCGAATGTGGCGCTGGATGGCGACAACCTCGCCTACGTGATCTACACCTCCGGTTCCACCGGCCTGCCCAAGGGCGTGGCGGTGTCTCATGGGCCGTTGGTGGCGCACATTATCGCCACCGGCGAGCGCTATGAAACCTCGCCGGCCGATTGCGAACTGCACTTTATGTCGTTCGCCTTCGACGGCTCCCACGAAGGCTGGATGCACCCGTTGATCAACGGCGCCAGCGTGTTGATCCGTGATGACAGCCTGTGGTTGCCGGAATACACCTATGAGCAGATGCACCGCCATAACGTGACCATGGCGGTCTTCCCGCCGGTGTACCTGCAACAGTTGGCCGAACATGCCGAACGCGACGGCAACCCACCGGCGGTACGGGTGTATTGCTTTGGCGGTGATGCCGTTGCTCAAGCCAGCTATGACCTGGCTTGGCGCGCGCTGAAACCCAAGTACCTGTTCAACGGCTACGGCCCTACCGAAACCGTGGTTACGCCGTTGTTGTGGAAAGCGCGCAAGGGCGATCCATGCGGTGCAGTCTACGCACCCATCGGCACCTTGCTCGGCAACCGCAGCGGTTACGTCCTGGATTCGCAACTCAATCTGCAACCCATCGGCGTGGCAGGCGAGTTGTACCTGGGCGGCGAGGGCGTGGCCCGGGGTTACCTGGAGCGCCCGGCACTGACTGCCGAGCGTTTCGTGCCGGACCCATACGGCAAACCGGGCAGCCGTGTATACCGCAGCGGCGACCTGACCCGTGGGCGTCCGGATGGGGTGGTGGACTACCTGGGCCGTGTCGACCATCAGGTGAAGATCCGGGGTTTCCGTATCGAGTTGGGTGAAATCGAAGCGCGTTTGCGCGAGCAGGTCAGCGTCGGTGAAACCGTGGTGGTGGCTCAGGAGGGCCCGACCGGCAAGCAGTTGGTGGCCTATGTCGTGCCGCTGGACTCAACACTTCTGGACGACGCAGTCGCTCAATCAAACGGCCGCGAAACCTTGCGTCGCGCGTTGAAATCCCGCTTGCCGGACTACATGGTGCCGACGCACTTGATGTTCCTCGAACGTATGCCGCTGACCCCTAACGGCAAGCTCGATCGCAAGGGCTTGCCGCTGCCGGATGTGAGCCAGATGCAGCAGGTGTATGTGGCACCTCAGAGCGAGTTGGAGCACAAGATCGCCACCATCTGGGCCGACGTGCTGCGCCTGCCGCAAGTCGGCTTGCATGACAACTTCTTCGAACTGGGTGGCGACTCGATCATTTCGATCCAGGTGGTCAGCCGGGCTCGCCAGGCCGGGGTGCGCTTCACGCCCAAGGATCTGTTCCAGCATCAGACTGTGCAAAGCCTGGCGACCGTCGCCCGGGAAGGCGAGGGCACGGTGCAACTGGACCAGTCGGCCCTGACCGGCGAGTTGCTGCTGCTACCAGTGCAACAAGGCTTCTTTGCCGATGACATTCCCCAGCGTCACCACTGGAACCAGTCTGTGGTGCTGCAACCGCACCAGCCGTTGCAGGCGCCGCTGCTGGTGGCGGCACTGCAGGCGTTGATCGTGCATCACGATGCCTTGCGCAGCACTTTCGTCGAGGGGCCGCAAGGCTGGAGCGCAGCTTACCGCGGTCCCGATCAGCACCAGGCTGAACAGGTGTTGTGGCAAACCACCTTGAACAGCGTCGAGGAGCTGGACGCCCTGGGTGAAGAAGCCCAACGCAGCCTCGACCTGGCTGTGGGGCCGTTAGTGCGTGCTGTGTTGGCGCAGTTGGCCGATGGCTCCCAGCGTTTGTTGCTGGTGATCCATCACTTGGTGGTGGACGGTGTGTCGTGGCGCATCCTGCTTGAAGACCTGCAAAGCGCTTACCAGCAACTGGCGCAGGGCGCTCCTGTGGCGTTGCCGGCCAAGACCAGCGCCACCCGCGCCTGGGCCGCACGCTTGCAGACCTATGCCCGTAGCGCTGCGCTGCAACACCAACTGGCCTGGTGGCAGACGCAATTGCAAGGTAGCCCGGTCGGCTTGCCCGGCGCTGATCCACAGGCAAGCTTGAGCAATCAGCTGGCGCTGAGCGTGAGCACGCAGTTGGACGGCACGTATACGCGACGTTTGCTGCAAGACGCGCCGAGCGCCTACCGCACCCAGATCAACGACCTGCTGCTCACCGCCCTGGCGCGGGTGATCACACGCTGGAGCGGCGAGGCCTCGATGTTGATACGGCTGGAAGGCCACGGTCGTGAAGACCTGTTCGATGAGATCGACCTGACCCGCACGGTCGGTTGGTTTACCAGCCTTTACCCATTGCAACTGGTTCCCGCTGACTCCCTGGGTACTTCCCTGAAACACATCAAGGAGCAATTGCGCGCCGTGCCCGACAAGGGCCTGGGGTTTGGCGCATTGCGATACCTGGGCGATACCGAGGCGCAACTGGCGCTGGCGGCCTTGCCACGCCCACGTATTACCTTCAACTACCTGGGGCAGTTTGACGCCAGTTTTGACAATGGCGAACAGCCAGGGCTGTTCACACCGACCGGTGATGCCAGCGGTGCCGAGCAAAGCCAGCAGGCGCCTTTGGGCAACTGGCTGGAGATCAATGGCCAAGTCTTTGGCGGCGAGCTGAAATTGAACTGGAGCTTCAGCCAGGCGATGTTCGATGAAGCGACGGTGCAATGCCTGGCTGATGAATATGCAACTGAACTCAAGGCGCTGATCGACCACTGCTGTGAGTCGACGCACCAGGGCGTGACGCCGTCGGACTTCCCCCTGGCGCGGTTGTCCCAGGCACAGTTGGATGGCCTGGCGCTGAACGTGGCCGAGGTCGAAGACCTGTACCCGTTGTCACCGATGCAGCAAGGCATGTTGTTCCAATCGCTGTACGGCGAAGGCTCGGGTGACTACATCAACCAGATGCGCATTGATGTGCAGGGCCTGGACGCAGCGCGCTTCCACCAGGCATGGCAGGTGGCGGTGGAGCGTCATGAGATCCTGCGCAGCGGTGTTGTCTGGCAGGCGGAGCTTGAGCAGCCTTTGCAGGTGGTCTACAAGCAGGCGCACCTGCCGTTTGTGCAGTTGGATTGGCAAACGCGTGCAGACTGCAACCAGGCTCTTGATGACTTGGCCGAGTCGGCACGGGCCCAGGGCTTTGTGCTGGAGCAGGCGCCGTTGCTGAGCTTGACGGTGGTGCGCACGGGGGTATCGAGCTACCACCTGATCTACACCAATCACCATATCCTGATGGATGGCTGGAGTGGTTCGCAGCTGTTCGGTGAGGTGCTGCAACAGTATGCGGGTGAGGCGCTGCCCGCGCCGACCGGGCGTTATCGTGACTATATCGCCTGGCTGCAGGCGCAGGATAAAGCTGCCAGTCAAGCGTTCTGGAAAGACCAACTGGTCAACCTGCAAGAGCCTACGCGTCTGTCCCGTTCCGCACAGTCTGAGGCGGACGCGGTCCTGGCGGTCAATGGCGAACATCGCTTGAGCCTGGATGCCGCGCAAACCGAACAGCTTAGAACCTTTGCCCAGCGCCACAAGGTGACCCTCAATACCCTGGTGCAAGGCGCCTGGTTGTTGCTGTTGCATCACCACACCGGGCAAGCCACCGTAGCCTTCGGCGCCACGGTGGCAGGGCGTCCGGCGCAACTTCGCGGGATTGAACAGCAGGTCGGATTGTTCATTAACACGCTGCCCGTGGTGGCGACGCCGGATGCGCAGATGTCGGTCAGCCACTGGTTGCAGCAGCTCCAGCAGCAGAACGTTGGCTTGCGTGAGCAAGAACACACGCCGCTGTTCGAGATCCAGCGTTGGGCCGGGCTGGGCGGTGAAGCCCTGTTCGACAGTATCCTGGTGTTTGAAAATTATCCGGTGTCCGAGGCGCTGGAGCAGGGTGCACCGTCGGGGTTGCGGTTTGGTGCAGTGCACAGCCTGGAGCAGACCCACTATCCATTGACCGTGTTGTTGGCCCTCGGCGAGACACTGGGCCTGGAATTCAATTACGCCCGCCAGGTCTTCAGCACCGCGCATATCCAGCGCTTGGCCGAGCACTTCCAGCAGTTGCTGCTGGCCCTGGCCACCGATGGCAGTCAACGTCTTGGCGCGTTGCCGTCTCTGGCGCAGGCCGAGCGTCAGTTGGTGGTGCAGGATTGGAATGCCACGGCGGTGGACTACCCGCTCGATCAAGCAGTACACCGCTTGATCGAGGCTCAGGTATTGCGCACGCCGGATGCGCAAGCGTTGGTGTTTGACGGGCAAACCCTGAGTTACAGCGCGTTGAACGCCCGGGCCAACCGGCTGGCGCACCGCTTGATGGCGGCCGGAGTCGGCCCGGATGTGCTGGTGGGCCTGGCGCTGGAGCGCTCGGTGGAAATGGTGGTCGGCCTGTTGGCGGTGCTCAAGGCCGGTGGCGCCTATGTGCCGCTGGACCCGGAATACCCCGGTGACCGCCTGGCCTACATGCTGCAAGACAGTGGCGTACAACTGCTGTTGACCCAGACCCACCTGCTGGCGCAGCTGCCGGTTCCAGCGGGTGTGAACACTCTGGTGCTGGAGCAGGGCGATGCCTGGTTGGAGGCGTTCGGCAGCCACAACCCGGATATTACCGTGCATGGCGAAAACCTCGCCTACGTGATCTACACCTCCGGTTCCACCGGCCAACCCAAGGGCGCCGGCAACCGCCATAACGCACTGACCAACCGCCTGTGCTGGATGCAGCAGGCCTATGGTCTGGACGCCCGCGACAGCGTATTGCAGAAAACCCCGTTCAGCTTTGACGTGTCGGTGTGGGAGTTCTTCTGGCCGTTGATGACCGGCGCCCGCCTGGTGGTGGCGGCGCCGGGGGATCATCGTGACCCTGCCAGGCTGGTGAGCCTGATCAACTCGCAGCAGATCACCACGCTGCATTTCGTGCCGTCCATGCTGCAAGCGTTCTTGCAAGACGCGGCAGTTGCTTCGTGCCAGAGCCTGCAACGCATCGTCTGCAGCGGTGAGGCATTGCCCGCGGACGCCCAGCAACAGGTGTTCGCCAAGTTACCCCACGCCGGGTTGTACAACCTGTACGGTCCCACCGAAGCGGCTATCGATGTGACCCACTGGACTTGTGTCGAGGAAGGCCGCGATGCCGTGCCGATTGGCCGACCGATTGCCAACCTGGGTTGCTACGTGTTGGATGACAATCTGGAGCCGGCACCGGTGGGCGTGTTGGGTGAATTGTACTTGGGCGGCATTGGCTTGGCGCGGGGTTACCATCGCCGCGCGGCACTCACCGCTGAGCGTTTTGTGACTGACCCGTTCGGTAGCGGCACACGTCTGTATCGCACCGGCGACCTGGCGCGTTATCGCGACGATGGCGTGATCGAATATGCCGGGCGCATGGACCATCAGGTCAAACTGCGTGGCCTGCGTATCGAGTTGGGAGAAATCGAAGCGCGCCTGCTGGAGCTCGACAGTATCCGCGAAGCCGCAGTGCTGGCGGTGGACGGCACGCACCTGGTGGGTTACCTGGTGCTGCAACAGCCGCTTGAGGATTGGAAAGCGGCGGTGGTTGCGTACCTGGCCGCGCAGTTGCCGGACTACATGGTCCCAGCGCAGTGGGTGGTGCTGACGCAGATGCCGCTGAGCCCGAACGGCAAGTTGGACCGTAAGGCACTGCCCAAGCCTGAGGCTCAGAGCGCTGAGCAACACCAGGCACCTGTCACCGAGATCGAGCAGCAGATCGCGGCGATCTGGCGCGAGGTTCTGGAAGTGGAGCGTGTGGGGCTTCGCGACAATTTCTTCGAACTCGGCGGCCATTCGCTGCGGGTGCTGATGCTCAAGGAGCGGATTCGCAAGGTCAGCGGCGTGAACCTGTCCGTCAGCCAATTGATGCTTAACCCCACCGTGGCGGGGCAGGTCAAGTGCTTGCAGGGCGATAGCCGAGCGTCGTTGATCGTCAAGCTTAACCAGCAGACGCAAGGCACGCCGTTGTTCATGTTCCACCCAAGCTTCGGCTCGGTGCATTGCTACACCGCGATTGCTCTGGCCCTGCGTGAGCAGCGCCCGGTGTACGGGGTAATGTGTCGCGCATTGGCTGAAGACGGCGCCGCGGTGCCGCATTGGCAGGTGATGGTCGAGGATTACACCGCGCAATTGTTGGCGGCCCAACCCCATGGCGCGTTCCGCCTGGCCGGCTGGTCGTTGGGCGGTAATCTGGCCATGGAAGTGGCCTACGGCCTGGAGCAAGCCGGCCGCGAGGTTGAGTTTGTAGGCTGGATCGACGCTGCGCCGCCACAGTGGGTCAAACCCTACTGGGATGCTGTGGAGGTCGAGGACGACCTCGAAGTCTCAGCCAATGAGCGACGTGCCGCCTTGTTGGGGGTGATGTTCCCCGAATTTGCCGAGTCCATCCAGGGTGCCTGGCAGCAATGCCGGCGGGATACCGAGGATGAAGCGCAGCAATGGCTGGGGTTCGTGAGCTGGGCTGAACAGACCTTGGGCGAAGCATTTACTGCCGTCAAAGAGGAACTGCTGCGTGGCAATGAGGCGCAGATATCCTGGGACGTTGACCGGGCACTGAGTGAGCGCTTGCTGCAGGCTGACTTCAAGCCGATCAAGGCTCCCATCAGTTGCTGGTGGGCAGCCAAGAGCCGGGCAGGGCGATTCAAGGACGTGATTGAGCAGCAAATGGCGACGGTGATCAGCCAGGGGCGTATCGAGCGCTCGGTGATGATTGAGACTGATCATGACGGCATTATCGACAGCGCAGTGTTCATCAGCAGTTTGGCGGATGCGATGAGGTAAGCCGCCGCTTTACGAGAAGCCCGGATCCTGTATCCGGGTTTTTTGTGGGTGAGCGGCATAGTCTTTTTGGCTGATGCCGATCAATGAAGCAGCCACAGACTATTTTCGTACGAAAAAAAACGCCCGGTGAGCGTTCAACTCTCACCGGGCGTGCGGTCGATCAAGGGGTGCGATCAGAAGTCCCAGCGGGTGCTGACCATCACGTTGCGTGGCTCGCCGTAGGCGGCTGAGTCATAGAAGCCCACGTTGCTGTAGTAGGACTTGTCGAAGATATTGTTGAAGTTGACGGTGGCCGAAAGGTTCTTGGTGACCTGGTAGCGGGTCATCAAGTCCACCAACCAGTAGGATTCCTGAGTGATGTCCTGGTTGGTCTCGGTCACGCCGTTCCAGATTGAATTCCAGCCCTTCGTCTGCCAGCGCAGGCCACCACCGATGGTGAACTGGTCCAGGCTGCCCTTGAGTTTGTAGGTGGTGTTCAGGTTGACCTGGTGCTCGGGTTCGAAAGTGGAGATTTTCTTGTCTTTGTTATCGCGCACGATCTTATGGGTGTAGCCGCCCTGGAGTTGCCAGCCTGGGCTCAACTCACCGGAGATCTCCGCTTCGTAGCCTTTGGTGACTGCCTTGGATCCCTTGAATGCATACTGAAAGCCGTCTGGGGCTGGGGTCTGGTTGTTGTAGGCATCGTCCGGGATAGCCCGATTGGTCTCGTGAACTTCAAAATACGCAATGCTGGTGTTCAGGCGACCCTCAAAGAATTCGCCCTTCAGCCCCAGCTCGTAGTTTTGCCCTTCATCCGGTTCCAGCAGCGTTTTGTTCCGATCTTTATAGGTGCTTTCCTGAGGTTGGAAAATATCGGTGTAGCTGGCGTACACCGAGAAGTTGTCGTTGAGGTCGTAGATTACACCGGCATAAGGAATGAACCGGCCGGTTTCCTTGTAGGACGGGTTGTTGCCGGTGACGTGATAATTGGCCACGCGCCCACCCAGGATCACGTTCAGGTCGTCTATCACGTTAAAGCGTGCGGTCAGGTAGTAACCGGTTTGGCGAATGGTGTCATCGATGTGCTGTTGGGCCGGGCCGTAGATCGGTTTGGCGATATGGCCGTTCCAGTTATAGAAATCGACCTTGTTGCCTCCTGGCCATTCCGGCGACCAGTAGCCCTTGCCTTGCCAGCGCGAGGTGCCGATGGACCCCCCCACCACCAGTTCATGTTCGCGACCAAACAGGCTGAACGGCCCGGTGGCGTAGAGATCGGCCGACGTGCTCTTGGTTTCGCCGGTGTATTTCTGCCCGTTGATCTCGGCGGTGCCATCGGCTTTCGGCTGGATGAACTGAATCGAAGCCAGGTCCGCATGGTAGCCGTTGATCTTGTGGTCGAGCTGGAACTTGGTCACCCAGCCGTCACCCAGGTCATGCTCGAGCATGGCGAACGCGGTACGGGTGTTCTGCTCCCAGGAACTCCACGTGGTGCCGTTGTTGTACGAGCGCGGCATCTTGTTGATGCTGCCGTTGGAGTTGACCAGTGGGAAGGACCCGGACCAGCTCGACCCCTGCGGAATGTTGTCCTGGTAATCGAAGCCCACCGTCAGCATGGTGTCCGGGGAGAGGTCGAATTCGGTGATGCCGTAGTAGGTTTCGGTCTTGCGCGAGTAGTGGTCCATGAAGGACTTTTTGTCTTGATACGCCGCCACGGCACGCCCACGGACATTGCCGCTGTCGGTCAACGGGCCGCTCACATCCACTTCGCTGCGGTAGTTGTCCCAGGAACCCGCGCCCAGTTGGACGTGGCCCTTGAATTCCGAGGTTGGCTTCTTGCGGACCAGGTTGATGGTCGCGCCCAGGGAGCCGGCACCGTTGAGCAGGCCTGTTGAGCCCTTGAGGACCTCGACACGGTCGTAGATCGCCATGTCGCTCAGGGTGTTGCCTGCGGAGTAACCGACGTTACGCACGGTGGACGGAATACCGTCGTACTGGAAGCTGTTGACCGAGAAGCCACGGGAATAGTAGTTGGTACGGTCGGAGTCATAGGCTGAAACCGTGATACCCGGCGTGTGGCGCATCACATCATCAACGTTGTTGAGGCCGAAGTCTTCGATGTGCTGGCGCGTGATCACCGTGATCGACTGTGGGGTTTGCCGTGGCGTCAGGGTCAGGCGGGTAGCCGTGGCAACGGTGCCCGGCGTGTAGGAACCGGAGTCTTCGGTGATATTGCCCAGGTAGTTGGCTGTCACCTGGGTCGGGCTCAGTTCCATTGAACCGCCGCTGCTGGCGGCGGCAACGGTCAAGGTATTGCCATTGAGGCTATAGGTGGTCTGGCTGCCAGCCAGCAATGCGTCAATGGCTTGCTGCGGCTGCATCTTGCCCTTGACGGCGCGGCTGTTCTTGCCCTGTACATCGCCCGGGCTGTACAGCACTTGCACATTGGTCTGGCGGCCAAATTCCTGCAGTGCGCTCCCCAGCGACTGTGCAGGAATATTCAGCTCGATCTCCTGGGCTTGCACATAACCTGCAATTGGCATCGACACAGCCAGCGCCAGGGTACTCGGCAAGAGGTTGATGTTCAGGGCCCGGCGCATGGATAGCGCTTTGCTCAGGGGGCTGAGACCGAGTCGTGCTGGCATGGATGCTTTCTCTTCTGTGTTTTAAGTGGGCAATTATAAGTGTTTATTGAGGTTAGTTCTCATTACCACTAGTGAGACGTTCCTACTTCGCAAAACCGGAAAAAAATATTCCGATGCATCATGCAGGCTCCATTTCATGCACCACCTGGCCGGCGCGCAGACGCACCAATTGGTCGGCAATGTCGAAATAACGGTCGTCATGGCTGATCACGATGATGGTCTTGCCCAGGCGTTTGAGGTCCGGCAGTAGCTCGGTGTAGAAGATGCGGCGAAAGGCCGGGTCCTGGTCGGCGGCCCATTCGTCGAACACCAGTACCGGGCGCTCCTCCAGCCAGGCATTGACCAGGGCCAGGCGTTTGCGCTGGCCGGTGGACAGGTCGGTGGTGCTGAACACACCATCCTTGACGCTGACCTTGTGCGCGATTTCCAGGCGTTCCAGGTATTTGGTCGCGCTGTCCAGGGACTGGGCTGCGCTGCCTTGTACCAAATCGTCGAACAGGTAGTAGTCAGAAAACACCGTAGTGAACAACTGCCGATAATCGTCGCGTTCAGGGTCGGTCACCGCTGTGCCGTTGAGCACAATCTCGCCGGCCTGAGGCGGATACAGGCCCAGCAGCAGCTTGATCAAGGTGGTCTTGCCGCTACCGTTTTCGCCTACGATAAATACGATATCGCCTTTCTTGATGCTGAGGTTGATCGGCCCCAGATGGAACGGCTGGCTGCCTTCTACCGCTGGTGGGCTGTAGCTGACGCTGCGCAGTTCAAGGCTGTTGACCAGCGGCTTTGGCGCTTCACTGTCGTCCATCAACAAGTGGGGCTCTGGCGAAGAAAAACGCTCCGACAGTTCGCTGATGCGCCCAAAGGCAATCTTGGCCTTGCCCACGACCGGCAAGTAACCCAGCAGGTGCTCCAGCGGCCCCTTCATGTACAACAGCACCAGCACGAAGCCAGTAATCACCGTAGGGTCGGGGTTGGGGTTGTACGCCTGCATCGCCAAAGCCAGGCCGATGACCACGAAGAACAGCATCGAGCCGAAGGTCTTGGCCAGAATATAAATATTGACCGAGCGCACCTGGATGTCGCTGATGCGGTCAGCGGTTTCCTGGATGCGATGGGTGTTCATGCGAAACCGCCGCGGGCGGTGCATGCGCAATTCCTTCGCGCCGGAGGCAATCGCATTGTAATAGCGCTGCAATTCATCCTCGTGGCTGCGGGCCAGGTCGAAGCCCTGGATGCCTTTGCCGCCGGCAATGAACTGCACGGCGCTACCGACAATGATCGCGACCACCATCATCAGAAACATCGGCACCGACAGGTAAGCCAGGTAACCGAGGCAACCCAGGGTGACGGTGGCGGCGATGGCCAGGGGTGTGAAGGCAAAGGAAAAATCGCTGATGGTGTCCACGTCGTGGGTCAGCACTGGGATCAGGCGGTGGGAGCGATACTGCTCGATCTGCCCGATCGGAGCTGACAGCACCTTTTCACCCAGGTCCTTGCGCAGGGCGGCAATGATCCGTTGCCCGACATAGTTGGTGCCGATGTCGGAAATGATCGAACTGATAAGCGCCACCACGCACAAGGCGGCAAAGGTCAGGACCACGCCCTGTGTCATGCCGCCCTCGGAATGCAGAGCATTGTTGATGGTTGCCAGCAGCAGGGTGATGGCCAGGCCGCCGACCATGCCGAGGGCGACGGAGACCGTCACAATGGTGCGAAAGGGCCGGAGCAATGCGAGCAAACCTTTGAAGGCGCCGCGCTTGGGGTCGGTCATAAATACTTCCCGGGAAATGAAAAAGAGGGGGCTGGGCACACAGACCCTTACCCATGACAAACGAAGTGCCGGCGTGACTATTTAGCTCGCTGTGCCGGGCGGTGGCCGTGGGCGATAAATTGCCTGGGGCCTGGTTCGTTCTTGTTGTGTAGGCGCACGCGTATCGACGCTGTGCGTGGCCCTTTCAGCGAGAGCGAAACAAATGACGAAAAAGAACCTGGTGTATGTCTGGTCCCTGAGAAATGCCGCTGCCGACAAGGCCGGGCAGCCGGTGGCCTATAAGGACCACGAGCGCTACATGAAGTCGGTGCTGGAGTTTCTGGTGGGCTCGCTCAACGACACGCCGCTGGGCGAGGTCTACAACCTGGTGGGCGTGGTGTATGACGACGATGAGCAAAACCCGCGCGACCAGCAGTTGGTAGCGGACTATGGCTTCGCCTACAAGCCGGGCCGCCAGTGGTTGTACCCGGCGGATTTGCGCGTGCAGGGCAAGTTGGTCAATGACCTGCTGCTGAGCGTGCCATCCACCTATCGCCGGCTGCCACGGGGCAGCGCCGAACATATCGCCGGCAAGCAGGATTTCGAGCGGCGCCTGCATGACATCCTGGTGGAGTTGAAGGCCGACATCGTGGTGCTTGACGGTTTGCTGGTTATCCTCGATGAACTGGTGCGTCCGGGCGCGCCGTTTGCCCGTCGCATCATGAACATTCATCCGGGCATCACCCGCATCGAATCGCCTTACGAGCGCCGTGGGGCCTATGCCACCTGGAATGCGTTGTACGGTGCGCGTGGGCAAGCGGTTGTAGATTGGGCGACCAGGCAGACCCAGCCGTGCGAGCCGCTGTACCTGACCGGTGCATCGTTCCACTACGTGGATAACGGTATCGACTCCGGTGAAGTGTTCCACGACGTGCTCAAGACGGAGATTTCGCCCGAGGACACCATCCTCGAACTGCGCTGGAACAACTTCAATAACAGCCTGTTCCCGGCGCTGCACGAGGGCTTGGAGCTGTTGGCCAAACAAGGCTGAGCACAATCTTGCTGATGCATGGGATCTAAATGTGGGAGGGGGCTTGCTCCCGATGAGGGCATGTCAGTCAATGCATGGGTGACTGACACACCGCTATCGGGAGCAAGCCCCCTCCCACAATTTAGAGCTCGCGCACGACCCGAAACCCAATCCAGTCCCCGCGCGTCTGCGGATAGATGTTGTTGCGGTTGCCCGAACGTGAAAACACCGGCGCCTCGCCCCAGTCATTGCCGCGAATCTGATAAGCCTCACAGTTCGGCTCCACCCACGCACTGCCATCAGTCGGTGCGCCGACGTAGTTCGGGTGCTCGCAATCGGCTACCCGCTCATACACATTGCCGTGCATGTCATACATCCCGAACGCATTCGGCGGGTAGCTGCCGACCGGCGACGAATAGCTATAGCCGTCCGCCGGGCCGTAGGTGTTGGCGTGCCTGGCGATGCTGTAGCCCTTGCCCTCGTCGAACGGAAAGGGGAACGGTCCGGTGGTACCGGCGCGCGCGGCGTATTCACGCTGGGCTTCGCTGACCATGTGGTACGTGTGTCCGGTCTTCTTCGACAACCAATTCACGTATTGCTTGATGTCGTCCATGTCCATGCATACTGCCGGCTGGCGTGGGCCCTGGGGGTAGCGTGGCTTGCTGGCGATACATTCGCGGCCGGGGCGGTCGTCGCCGTTGGCGATCTTCACGCCGGTCTGGCGCACGTAACTGTCCCATTCGCCGGCGGTGATGTGGAAACGGCTCATGGCGAACGGCTTGGCGAAGGTCACTTCATGCATCGGGCCTTCATCGGGCTCGCGCCCCACTTCATCGTCCGGGGTGCCCATGGTGAAGGTGCCGGCGGGCAGCACCACCATCTCGGGGCAGTCCTTGCAGTCCTTGAAGACCTTGCCCGGCTGCGGGGCGGCAGCATGGGCCAGGTTGGGCAGCAGGGCCCCACACAGGGCGGTGAGCGCCAGGGCGGTCAGGGGTTTGAGTCGGGATGGAGTCATGTGGGCATCTCGTTCAAAGGGAAAAAGGTCATAACCGCTGGCTCAGCAAGGTCATGAAGCGCTGGATCTCGGCCGAGTTGTTGAGCAGGCCGGGCGAGGTGCGAATCACCGGGCCGACGTCACGGTCTACCGCGTCCACCACCACGCGGTTTTTCATCAGGTGGGCCGCGACTGCATCGCTGTCCTGGCCCTTGACCCGAAAGAAGGTGAAGCCCGCCGACAGCTCGGGGCTGCGTGGTGTCACCAGTTCGATCTGCGAGTGAGCCAGCAACTGGTCTTTCAGTTCGGTATTGAGCGCATGGATGCGTGCCTGTACCGGCGCCTTGCCCAACTGCAGGTGCAACTTGAAGGCTTCGTCGGCGGCCCAGCGATGTTCGAAGGCGTGGTAGCCGCCGGGTGTCATGGTCGTGGCGAAGTCCTTGTCTTCCGAGAAGGTCGGTATCATCGGTGTGACGTATTTGTTTTCGGTCTCGCGGGCGCACACCAGGCCGGTGCCGCGCGGGCCGAACATCCACTTGTGGGTGCCTGATATAAAGAAGTCGCAGTGCATGTCCGGGAAGTCGAGGTTCTCGACGCCGAAGCCGTGCACGCCGTCGACCACATAGAGAATGCGGTCCGGCTCGTCGCGGTTGCGGTTGTGTTCGTCCACCAGCTTGCCGATCTCGCCGATGGGCAATTTCACGCCGCTGCCCGACTGCACCCACGTCATGCCCAATACGCGAGTGTTGGGGCGGATATTGCGCTGGATATTGCTCAGCACCTCATCGACCGATACCTGATTGGCGTTTTCGAACAGGCGTATTTTACGAACCTGGGTCTGCTCCTTGCGCACTCTGAAATCCAGGCTGAACTCGGTGGCATAGTGCTCGTGCACGGTGGTGAGGATTTCCTGGTCGGCGCGCACCTTGATCCCGCCGTAAATCATCGCCAGCCCTTCGGATGTGCTACCGGTGAGGGCGATCTGTGCGGGTTTGGCTTTCAAATAGCGGCCGGCCCACTCGCGTACCTGGCCTTCGCGCTTCCAGGTCTCCTGCAGGTCCCAGTCCATGGCCAGCCCGGGGTTGCGATCGATCTGCTGGCGGTAGCGTTCAATGGCTTCGCGCACCGGCTTGGGGTGCGAGGCCACCAGAAAGTTGGAAAAGTGCAGGTAGTCCGGGTCCTGGTTGAACAGCTGTTTGAGTCCCGTCCATGGGTCGTTTGTAGTGGCTGCCAGTGCCTCGGGCAGCAGTGCGGCGCCCAGTGGCAGGCTCGCGGCAAAGATGCCGGCCTGCTTGAGAAATGTACGGCGGTCGGTCATGGACTTACTTCGTGCTGGTTAGCGATTGGCCAATGGTTTGGCGGCTTTTTGTACCTGGTCCCACACCCGCAGGAAGTTGCCGCCCCACAGTTTGGCAATATCGGCTTCGGAGTAGCCGCGCTGGATCAATTCGGCGGTGACGTTGCGTACTTCGCCAACGTTCTCCCAGCCCTGCAAACCACCGCCGTCGTTGAAGTCCGAAGCGATGCCGACGTGATCAATGCCGATCTTGCGCACGGTGTAGTCGATGGCGTCTCCCAGGTCCTTGAGGGTGGCCTTGGGTTCTTCTTCAAGGATGGCGTACAGCGCGCCGGCATACTCGCCGAAGCGTTGCTCGGGCCAGGCGGCAATGATTGCATCGCCGGGCATCAAGGCCATGGCCAGGTTGGGCAGTGGTGGCAGGTCGAAGCGTGCGCGCAGGGTGTTGAGCTTGTCCTGGGTCGGCTGGCTCAAGGGGCGCAGGTACGCGGGGAAGCCCACCACCTGCACCACGCCGCCGCTGTTCTTGATCAGTTGCAGTTCTTTGTCGCTGAGGTTGCGCGGGATATCCACCGACGCCCGAGGCGCCGAGTGGGATGCCACCATCGGCGTGCGGCTCAACTGCGCGACTTGTTCCAGGGCCTTGGTCGACATCTGCGACACATCGATGATCACGCCCAGGTCATTCAGGCGATGCACCGCCTGCCGGCCGATCGGCGACAGGCCTTCAAGGGCGTCGGGCGAGTCATTGAAAAACGGCAGCGGGCGCGAAGAGTCGGACCAGGCGTTATTGCCGATGTAGCTGAACCCGAACATGCGCATGCCGCGTGCAGCCCACAGGTCCAGCTGGTTGAGGTCGTTGCCCAGCGGGTAGGCGTTGAGCATGCTGATAAAGATCGCGAACTTGCCTTCGCCGTGCAGGCGCCGCATATCGTCCGGGGTGTAGGCGATGCCCACCTGGTTGGGAAAGTCGCGCACCATGCCGGAGATGATCTTGTAGCGCACCTCCTGTTCGTGGCGGGCCTCTTCGACAAAACCGTCGGTGGGCTTGTGCGGGGCGTTCGCGCCGTTCCAGATTTCCGGCCAGCCGAAGATCGTCAGCGCGGCACCCGACAACCGGCCCCGCGCCGCCTTGGCCAGGTCGAACTGGCCGCTGCCATCCTTGTCGGCCTCATTGCCTGCCGTACCGAAATCCAGGGGCAGGGTGATGTGGCTGTCGAACGACAACAGGCGATCCTGCATTTCATTGGCCTGCTTGATCACCTCCAGCGGGTAGCCGGCGTTGCCCTTGAACCATTGGTCCCAGACCAGAAAACCGACCCCGGCGCCGATAGCCAGGGCCAACGGCAGGCCGATATACAACGCCTTTTTCGAACGTGATTTTGTCATTGCCATCTCAGTCAGTTGCGGCCTTTGCTATCAGGGAAGAACGAGCGCTGGCGGGGGAAATTTAGGCGGCGCTGGCGCGACGGTAAATTTCAGCGGGCTGCAAACGTTCTAGCTCTGATCAAGCCGTTTCCTAAGGTAGCCAATGACAATCTCTCGACGTGGGTTCATCGCAGGCCTGGCGCTGACCGGCGCGGCCGTGCCGGCGGCCTTTTATGCCCATCGCGAGCTGACGCGGGAAGAAGAATTCCCCATCACCCCCGGCGAAGCCACGGTGGACCTGGCCGACACCCAGGGCCAGCACCTGGCGAACACCCTGCGCGGCGTCTGGAGCCTGCGCCTGGCAGGGCGCGATGCCGGCCTTGCGGGTTTGCCGTTACACGGCCTGGAGCTGCTGCTCGACATCGCCCCTCGTGGCCGGGGGCTGCGGGGTTACCTGGATACCGCCGAAAACCTGCGTGCCGACGGCGAGCCACGCTATCGAGTCTTGGGCGACCTGCTGACGGGCGAGAGCGCCGTGCTCTATTGGCGGTTGATCGACCGCGACTCAGTCGGCGGTGTGCCGGCCTATGAGTTCAAGATGACCCTGGATGAAGTCTGGGCTGCCTTCGGCAATGCCGGCAGCGCCACGCTCAGCGGGCAAATCCTCGACCTCGATCGCCCCCTGGCGTTGATCGAGCGCGACAATCGTTTCATCGCGCACAAACAGCTGTTCCCCGAGGCTCGACAACGCATCGGTCTGAATCCCACGTTGCTGGCCTGGCTGGTTTCTCCCGAACATCGCCTGTTTCACCAACTGTGGCACGCCACGCGTGACCAGTGGCACAAGCTCTCCGAAGAAAAACGCGAGGCCCTGCGTGGCATCGGCTGGCAACCGGGGCCCCGTGGCCAGGAGCGCGATGCCCGCGGCAAACGCAAGGATCGCAATGGCTCGGGCATCGACTTCTTCTTCATGCACCGGCATATGCTCGGTACTGCGCGCTCCATGCAAGACCTGCCGTCGTGGCCGCAATTCCCCGCGCCGCAACCGGCGCTGGAGCGTGATCGCCTGGGCTTTGTGCGCTACTTCGACAACCACGACGGCTTCGCGCTGCCGCCCTGTTGGTCGGCGCCGGACGACGCCGACTACACCCAGTGGGTCAGTGATATCAAGACGGCCGAGACCTACCACAGCAACTTCCAGGTCTGGGAATCCCAGTACCGCGACCCGCGCTACCTGGCCAAGTTGACACTGGGCCAGTTGGGCTCGGAGATGGAACTGGGCCTGCACGACTGGCTGCACATGCGGTGGGCCTCGGTGCCCCGCGACCCGTCCAACGGCGCACCTGTGCCGTTCGCCCGTGACCCAGCAGACTTCTCGGCACGCTGGTATGCGCCTGAGAATGACTTCCTTGGCGATCCGTTTTCATCCCACGTCAATCCGGTGTTCTGGCACTTCCACGGCTGGATCGATGACCGCATCGAAGACTGGTTCCGCGCCCACGAGCGCTTCAATCCGGGCGAAGTGCGTCGCCTTGAAGTCAACGGTGTGGCCTGGTTTGCGCCGGGCCGTTGGGTTGAAGTGGGCGACCCCTGGCTGGGCCCGGACACCCACGGTTGCAGCACCACGCCGGGCTTGCAGCAGGGTCGCTCGATGGAAATGGACCCGGAAATCATGAAACTGGCCCTGCGTATTACCTTCGGCGCCGATGAGGACCTGCTCAAGGGGTTGTTCAAACGCGTACCGCGGCGGCCTTGGTATGCGCGGCATTTGAAGGTCAAGCGCGAGACATGACTGCGCGGTAGACCTTGACACCTTCAGGTCCGTACGCAACGATCAACTCAATTTTAATAAATTGAGTTTCGGCCATGGCTAAGATCCAGAAACCGGTTGATTTCGAGGTGTTATTAAAACGCTACGGCCTGGAAATTTTCGAGCTGGCTCGCACTTTCAAGGCGATCGACGACAAAGGTAGGTATTTGCACTGGGATGAGTTTCGCCGTTATCCCGCACCGGGCCTCAACAAAGAGGCAGCGTGGGCCGCTATCAAAATGTCCCGTGCGTGTGCGAGCAAAACCTTGGAGCTGCGCAGTGAATGCGGCAGGCCTTTTTTCCTGTACACCACTGATTTTTGCGACGCGGTGATTCATGCCGTGGAGTCAGTCACGTCCAGGCTAGGAGGGGCGACTGCTTCCTCTCCTCAATACCGCGACAACACTCAGTATCTGGTCGATTCATTGATGATGGAGGAGGCAATCTCCAGTGCCCAGTTGGAAGGCGCTGCTACCACTCGCAAGATCGCCAAGGACATGTTGGTCAAGGAGCGCACGCCGCAGAATGACGATGAGCGGATGATCCTGAACAACTATCATCTGATGAAGCGGGCCAAATACAGCAAGGATGCAAACCTCTCTATCGCGCTGATCTGCGAGTTTCACGGCATCGCTACGGCGGGGATTGAAGAGGGCGACGTTCATCCTGGGCAGCTTAGAATCGCTGACGATATTTTTGTGGGCGGGGCTGCGGGAGAAGTCGTTCACCAACCTCCTCAGGCAGCGCTGCTGCCGGACAGGCTCGAAGCGCTTTGCCGGTTTGCAAATGACCGACATGACGGCCAAGCCGGCAGGCATTTTATCCATCCCGTGGTGAAGGCGATCATCCTGCACTTCATGCTCGGTTATGAGCACCCATTCAGGGACGGCAACGGGCGCACTGCGCGGTGTTTATTTTACTGGTTCATGCTCAAAAGCGGTTACTGGCCCTTTGAGTACATCTCCATCAGCACACTGCTCAAGGAGGCACCCATGCAATATGGGCGCTCATATGTTCATACGGAAACCGACGCTTTTGATTTGACCTATTTCGTCATTTATCAATTAAGGGTTATCGAGCGCGCCATTAACGAATTCATGGCGTACTTTGAAAGCAAACGTAAAGAAGCCGTGGAACTGATGGGCTGGCTGGGTACGCTTGGATTGCAGGCTGAGCTGAATTACCGACAAGGGCATTTCTTGAAAAAAGTGCTCCACCACCCTGGGCGCATCTTTACGCCCAAGGAACTCACGCACGACTATGACATTTCGGAAAACACCGCACGCAAGGACCTGGAGAGGCTGGCCGGCATGAAGGTGCTGTTCAAAGTGCAGGAAGGCAAGAGTTTCTTGTACGTTGCTAGAGAGGATGGTCAAGCCAACTTGAAGAAGCTGAAGCCGAAAAGCTAGGGTTTTTCAATCTTGCTCCTCTGCCCGCAGTTGCGCACTCATCTGATCGCAACTGCGCGCCCAGTCGCTGAGCCATTGGGGCATAGGCGGCGAAGTCTCTTCCAGACCCAGTTCGCGCACGAAATCCGACGGCGGCACGTTGCCCTTGGCGCCGCGGAACACTCCACGGATCACCACCACGCCGATCACTCGGCCATGGCTGACGAAGCGGTGCTCCATCAGGCTCCACTTGTGGTCCCAGCCGAGCATTCGGGTGTGCACTTCAAATACCTCGAACAGCTTCAACTCGCGGCGAAACTTGCCCCAGGTATCGCCTACGATCGGCACTGCCTTGTGGCGCAGCGCCACGCGAAAGGCACCCGTGCGCAACACAAAATCCATGCGCGCCACATCTGCCAGGGTGAAATAACGACCATTGGTGACATGCCGGTTCAGATCCAGGTCCAACGGCCAAACCCTCATGCGCACCACCGTAGTGGCCAGGCCGTGGACCGGTTTGCGCCAGGGGCGACGCAACAGCATGTGCAGTAATCGAAACCAGAGATTCATGAAAAGACGCCAGACAGTTGAACAATGACCGCACTGTAAAGGCGAGGAATCGGATAAGGTAGGTGCGCAAATGACTTATTTCATGCGAAAAGCGCAAACTGGTTTTTAAATGCACATTACCTTGCTTCTGGCTGACCGATGTTCCGCTGCCAATGCCACCCTTGCCATGGAAGTACTCAGTGCGGCCAACCTGTTTGCGGATAGCCCGTGCTTTGAGGTGGTGCTGGCTTCCCTGGATGGGCAGGCGGTGGTGACATGGGGCGGCCAGCGCCTGGAGGTGGATTGCAGCGTGGCGCAGGTGGCCCGGACCGACCTGGTATTGATCCCAGGCTTTCTGTTTACCCTCAAGGAAGTCTTGCCGACGTTTGCCGCTTACGGCCCTTGGTTGCGTGAGCAGCATGGTCGTGGCGCAGTGCTGGCCTCGATGTGCACGGCCGCGTTTCTCTTGGCCGAGACGGGCCTGTTGCAGGGCTTGCGCGCCACCACCCATTGGGCGTTTACCGAGTTCTTCCGTCGTCGCTATGCCCAGGTCTGCCTGGATGAGGGGCAGATCCTCTGCGAAGAAAACCGCTTGATTACCTGCGGTGGCGCCACGGCGGCGATGGATTTGATGCTGCACCTGATCCGCCGCTTCGGCTCTGCGGAACTGGCTTATACCTGCGGCAAATATTTGCTGATCGATACCGGGCGCACCGAACAGTCGGTGTACGCCATGTGGTCGTTGCCCAAAAGCCACGGGGATAGCGAGATTCTGCGCGTACAGCACTGGTTGGAGCAGCACTTTACCGAGTCATTGGTGATCGACGAGGTGGCCCGGCGCTTCGGCTTTGGCGTGCGTAATTTCAAGCGCCGCTTCAAGGACGCCACCGGTCATACGCCAATCGGCTACCTGCAAACCCTGCGTCTGGAACGGGCCAAGCAGATGCTTGAGTCAACGCGCATGACGCTCGACAGCATTACCTATGCCGTTGGCTATGAAGACAGCAATTCGTTTCGGCGCCTGTTTCAGCAGCGGGTGGGTATGTTGCCGGCGGCGTATCGCAAGAAATTCCTGATCATCCAGGGCTGACTCAAATGTGGAAGGGGCGCTGCGACGATTCGACTTCCCCCGGAGGCGACCTGGCAGCCGAGCAAATCGCAGACGAAAAAAAACCGGCTGATCAGGCCGGTTTGGGGGCTCCCGCAAACAGCGCGGGGTTATACGTGGGAGCTCAGCAGACGCTCGGCACCACCTTCGGCCAGGCCACGTTCCTGCAAGCGGTCAGCACCACCTTCGGCCAGGCCACGTTCCTGCAAGCGGTCAGCACCACCTTCGGCCAGACCACGTTCCTGCAAGCGGTCAGCACCACCTTCGGCCAGACCACGTTCCTGCAAGCGGTCAGCACCGCCTTCGGCCAGACCACGTTCCTGCAAGCGATCCGCGCCGCCTTCGGCAACACGGGTTTCTATCAGCCGGTCGGCACCGCCTTCAGCGACTACCGGGTGGGCAAAAGCGTTTGCAGCGAGTACCGAGAAAGCGAGGCTAAGCAGGATTTGGCGTTTCATGATGGTGTGCTCCGAGTGCTTTAGTTGGGTGCCGTTTGGCATGGGTTTGATGTTACGCGCTGCATGTTTTAAGAGAACTTCATTGCGCTGATGGTGACTATCGATGCCAGCGATGGTCCCGCTTACGGGGCCATCACCGTGACCGTCATGGCATCTGCGGCAGTTCGTTGGGGCGCAGGTCAAACACCAGCACTTCGGCGTCCTCGCCATGGCTCAGGCGGATCTGGCGCTCGTCCCGCACTCGCACACCGTCGCCTTCCTGCAAGCGCTGACCATTGAGTTCAACGCTGCCGCGTGCCACATGGACGTAGGCGTAGCGATCCGGTGCCAGCTCCAGGCGGGTACTTTCGTCAGCGTCGAACAGCCCGGCATACACCCGCGCGTCCTGGCGCACTTTCAGCGAACCGTTGGCGCCGTCCGGCGAGATGATCAACTGCAAGCGCCCACGTTTTTGCGCTTCACTGAAGTGCTCCTGCTGATAGCGTGGCTTGGCGCCGGCTTCGTTGGGCACGATCCAGATTTGCAGGAAATGCACACCAAGGCGCTGGCTGTGGTTGAACTCGCTGTGGGCCACGCCGCTGCCGGCGCTCATCAGTTGCACATCGCCGGGGCGAATCACCGAACCAGTGCCCAGGGTGTCCTTGTGCTCCAGTGCGCCTTCAAGCACATAGGAGAAGATCTCCATGTCGCGGTGGGGGTGCTGGCCGAAGCCTTTACCCGCGGCGACACGGTCATCATTGATCACCAGCAGGTCGGAAAACCCCTGCTCCTTAGGGTTCCAGTAGTTGGCGAAAGAGAAGGTGTGGAACGACTTCAACCAACCGTGATTGGCGGCGCCGCGTTCGGAAGCTTTGCGAAGGGTCAGCATGGTCCAGTCCTCAAGTGAGCGCAGGCTGCGAGATGCAGGGCGCTTGCGTTGAGAAGAAGGTTAATGGTTAACAAAAGATTGATTAAGAAGGTGGAAATAGAATTACTGTCAACTTCAGGTTGACAGTAAAAGTCGTGCCATAATGCCCGTCGCACTCCTTCTCGATGGACATTTCCCGCTTATGAAAACCGTGGCCATGGCGCTGTTCCCGGACTTCCTGCTGCTCGACATGGCCGGGCCGCTTGAAGTGTTTTCGATTGCCAACCGCTATCTGCCGGCGGCCGATCACTACCAGATCCTGACCATTGGCACGGAGCCTGGTCCGTTGCGGGCATCCAATGGTGTGGTGGTCCAGACCGATCTACTGTTGGAACAGGCTCAGGCGGCTTATGACCTGCTGCTGGTGCCGGGTGGCCCAGGTGCCTATAACGAATGCCATCCCGCGTTGCTGCCTTGGCTGAAGGCCGCCGCGCCGCGTGCCCGGCGCTTCGGCTCGATCTGCACCGGGGCCTTTGTGCTCGGACATGCAGGTTTGCTCGACGCGCACCGCGTGACCACCCACTGGCACTACACCGAGCGCTTGATCAAGGCTTTTCCCAAGGCCATCGTCGAGACCGACCGCATCTACTTGCAGGACGGGCGCCTGATTACCTCCGGCGGCGTCACTGCGGGTATCGACCTGGCCCTGTCGGTGGTTGCCCAGGACCATGGCAAGCAAGTGGCGGTGGATGTGGCCAAAGTCTTGCTGGTGGTGATGAAGCGCCAGGGTGGCCAGGCCCAGTTCAGCCCCATGACGGCTGCGGTAGCGCCCCAGGAAACCGCGATCACCCGCGTGCAGAACCACGTGCTGGCGCATCTTGATCAGCCGTTTACCATCGAGTCCATGGCCGAACTGGCCGGCATGAGTGCACGCCATTTTGCGCGACTGTTCGCCAAGGACGTGCAGATGACGCCCATGGCGTTCTTGCAGGGCGCACGCATCGACCGTGCCCGGCAACTGCTGGAAACCACCGACCTGCCGCTCAAGACCGTGGCGTTCCACGCAGGCTTTGGCAGCGTGCGGCATATGCGCTTTCTGTTCAGTGAAAAACTGGGCCTGAACCCGACCCAATACCGACAACAGTTCAGTTAACGACACAATGTCCGTCTGAGGCACTCGATTGTCCGTATCGCTCCCCGTGCCAGCATTGTCCTGTCATCGCTAGCTGGCAAGATAGGGCCGAGCCCATGGAAAAGGATGCGCAGGCACTCAAGCACGGGTGTTTCAGCGCAGTTACGGACATGCAAGATTCTGCGACGCTGAGCTTCGGCCCCTACACCTTTCATCGGCAACAGCGCCTGGTCAGCAAGTCTGGCTGGCCGGTGCCGTTGGGCGGGCGTGCGTTGGATATTCTTACGGTACTGCTGGAAGCGCCGGGGCAGTTCATCAGCAAGGCCACCTTGATCGAACGGGTCTGGCCCAACAGCGTCGTCGAAGACAATAACCTGCGCGTGCATATTGCCGCGTTGCGCCGGGCGCTGGACGGACGACGCCTGATCCTCAATCACCCCCAGCGTGGTTATTGCTTCATTGGCCCCGTGCAAGCCACTGTGCCGACGCTGCCGGCCGCGCATAACCTGGCTGCCCGGCTCAGCCCGGTGTTCGGTCGCGAAGAGCTGGTGAGCCTGCTGGCGCGGCGCTTGTCCGGGCAACGCTTGCTGACCCTCACCGGTGTGGCCGGCGTCGGCAAAAGTACGCTGGCCCTGGTCCTGGCCGAACGCGTGTTGTCGCGCTATCGCGACGGGGTGTGGTGGCTCGACCTGACCCAGATGCAAACCCTTGGCGAACTGCTTGCCAGCGTTGCCACGGTCATGCAGTTCAAGCCCACTGACAGCCTCGATGAGGTGTCTCGCCAGTTGGCCTCGCGCCAACTGCTACTGGTGCTCGACGGTGCCGACCTGTTGCTCGGCGCCTGTCGAAAGCTGGTGCGCACACTGCGCGAAAGAGCGCCCGAGGTGAGTATCCTGATCAGCAGCCGCGAACCCTTGCTGGCGCCCGGCGAGTGGGTGTTGCGTGTACCTGCGCTGGCACTGCCTTCACCGTCGGCGTGCCGCAGTGTCGAGCAGGCCATGGCGTGTGCCGCAGTGCAGCTGTTTGTCGCCCGCGCCCGCGCCAGCCAGCAGGATTTTGTATTGCGGCCGCAGGACCTGGCGCCGTTGCGCGATATTTGTCGACGCCTGGACGGTATCCCATTGGCCCTCGAACTGGCGGCCGCCCAGGTCGATGCGCTGGGCATCGGCGCAGTGCAGCAGCAGTTGCGCAGCGGCCTGCAGGGGCTGACGCGCGGTCGCCGCACAGCGGTAGAGCACCATCGCTCAATCACCGCTGCCCTGGATTGGAGCTACGAGCGTCTGAGCCTGCCGCAGTGCTGGCTGTTCTTGCAGTTGGCCTTGTTCAAGATGGCGGTGAGCTTGCCCACGTTGAGTGAGATGGTACGCGGTACCGAGCTTGAGCACGCCGACCTGTCCTATCTGTTGGCGCGTCTGGTCAATACCTCGCTGCTGGTCATCGAGCCTGGGCTTGGCCCGCGGCGCTACCGGTTGCTCAACTGCGTGCGCAGCTATGCTTTGGCACAATTGCGTGATCCGGACCAGGTGCAGCGGTTGCAGCAAGGTTATGGAGACTGCCTGGATGTGTGTTCAGGCCGGCCGTTTGTCTTGCAACTGGTCGAGCAGGCCGCGCACGCGCATTAAGTCCTGGGTGGCGAAGCCTTCGGTAAATTGCGCGTGGATCGGGCTCAGCAGGTTCCTGGCAGCCAGGCTGCGCCCTTGCTGTTGCCACAGTTGCGCCAGGGAGTGCGCACATCGCAGCTCCCAGGCGAGCGCGCCTTGCTGGCGCGCCAGGCCAAGGGCCTGGAGCAAGAGGGCTTCAGCGACGCGCATATCACCTTGACGCGCCAACTGTTCGGCACGCACCCGCAGGATTTCCGCGGCGCACCAGCCGGCAGCGCCACTGCGTGCCCTTTCGATGGCGGCCGCGTCGGCTTCACGGGAGCCGAGTGTGATCAAGGTATCCTCGATCAGTCCCAGACCCTGCAAATGGTTGTCACCCAGGATGCCGGCGTAATGCCCGGCCCAGGTCTGGAACAGTTGCACTGAATGCTTGTGGGATTGCTCCAGCAGCAGCGTTTGCAACGCGTGTGCGTCGTCTTCGGCGCCGTTGTAGCGGGCGATTACCACGCTGGCCAACGCCAGGGTGTAGCAAATCGATGTGCCGTGATTGATCTGCAGCGCCAGCTCCAGCGCCTGGCTGGCGGTGCGCCAGGCGCGCTCGGGAAAGCCTTGCAGCCACAGAATTCTCGCCAAGATGGTCAGGGACGCGACGTTTTGGTCGTACTGCACGCCCACGCCATGGGCGAAGCGGTTCACGTGGCCACTGTGGGTCATGCGCTGCAGCACCTGCTCGGCATGGTGACGAGCAAGCGGCTGATTGCCCATGTAGTGCTGGCCCAGCGCGCGCAAGCGTTGGACGCTGAGGCCCAGCAGCGGTTCGGTGCGCGGGTCGAGGCGCTCGAACTGTACGCTTTGCTCCAGCGCCTCGGCATAGCGTCCGGCACACAGGTTCACGGCCATATGGCCTGAGACCGCACGCAACTGGCCGGCCAGGTCCTGATTCATTTCGGCCAGGCGTGCGGCACCCACGAAGGCTGCGACGGTCTGGGGCGCGGGGCCCAAGGCATGGTACGAAAGACTGCCCAAAGCCAACTGCAATTGCAGGGTCAATTGGGTGCAAGGGGCCTTGACCTGATCAATCAGCGCCAGCGCCTTGTGCACATAACCGCCGTGCTCGCGCAGTAACGACAGCTCCTGCCACAGCGGCATCGCACTGACCGTCAGGCGAATGGCCAACAGGTGCTCGTTTTCCTCGGTAAAGCTCCAGTCGAGTGCGGCGCGCACGTCCTCGCGCAGCGGTGCGTAACGGTCGAGCCAGGGCTGCGTGGCGATCAGTTCCCAGTCGCCTTGCGCCTGTTCCATCAGCGCCAGGCACCTGGCGGCGTGGCGTTCGCGAGTGGCGTGCAGCTCGCCGGCCTGGCTGAGCTTTTCCAGGGCATAGGTGCGGGTAATATCCAGCAGGCGATAAACCATCTCGTCATCGCTGGCTTCCACGTTCAACAGCGACTTGGCCACCAGTTGCGTGATGGAGCCCAGCACCTGGGCCGGGGCAATGTTTTCCCCGGCGATCACCGCCGCCGCGCTGACCAGGCTGAAACCACCGCGAAACACCGCGAGCCGGCGCAGGCAGATTTTTTCGCATTCGGTGAGCAGGTCAAAACTCCAGTCGAGCGTAGCTCGCAGGGTTTGCTGGCGGGGCAGGGCACTGCGTCGCCCGCGGGTCAGCAGACGGAAGTTGTCCTCCATCTGCACCAGCAGCCCCTGCAAGCCAAAGCGTTCGATCTGCGCGGCGACCAGTTCGATCGCCAGGGGAATGCCGTCCAGGCGCTGACAAATATCGATTGCCAACGGCAGTTCGGCTTCGCTGAGGGCAAAGCTGTCCTGATGAGACATCGCCCGCTCGATCAGCAACTGCATGGCCGGGTAACCCAGGGCCTGGGCACGGTTGCCGGTGGCGGGCGGGCAGGCCAGCGGTTCGAGGCGTTGTACATGTTCACCCTCGGCGCGCAGGGCTTCGCGGCTGGTGCTGAGAATGTGCAGGTGCGGCGCATGGCGCAACAGGGTTTCGCTGATCAGGGCAATGTCGTCGAGCAGGTGCTCGCAATTATCGATCACCAGCAGCATCTGGCGCGCCTGCAGGCTGCGGGCGAAGCTGACCAGTGGCGCATTTTCGCCGGGAGTGAGGCCGAGCAGGGCGGCGAGATTGGGCAGGATCATCGATGCGGCGCTCAGCGGCGCCAGGTCCAGAAGATGAATCCCATCGCGGTAATGCCCGATCAGCAATTCGGCGACACGCAGGGCCACGGTGGTCTTGCCGATGCCACCGGCGCCGGTCAGGGTGATGAAGCGTTGCTGCGGCAGTTGCTGCACCAGCGCGTCGATCAGGGCCTGGCGGCCGATCATTCGCGTGCGTCGCAGCGGCAGGTTATGGCGCGGGCGCTGGGGGGCGCCGTCAGTGGGTAGCGTCATCGGTTCGATGCTCAGTGGCGCAACAAAGCTGTAGCCGCGCTGGGCGACTGTGACGATATAGCGCTGCCCGGCCTGGCCGTCACCCAGCGCCTTGCGCAACGCCGCCATGTGTACCCGCAGGTTGCCGTCTTCCACCACGCTTGTGGGCCAGACCCGCGCGATCAGCTCCTGCTTGCTCACCACATTGCCGGCTTGCTCCAGCAGGATCAGCAGGATATCCACCGCCCGCCGCCCCAGGCGCAACGGGCGACCAGCCTCCAGCACCAGGCGCTGGCGCGGGTGGATGCAGTAGGGGCCGAAGTGCACGGCCTGGTCGCTCAGGTCTGTCATGGTTGCCCAGGTTATGGAGTAGGGGTTGGGCCAGCATATTCCAGCTGCGTCACGACCACTAGGCGGCGATCACGTCAGGTTTGGGACGCGAGTGGTGATTTCGCCAGGTCATCGGGTTCACACCTTCGCTGCGCGTGAACATATGGCAGAAGTGCGCCTGGTCGCAGAATCCGCATTCTAGGCTGATTTGCGTGAGGCTCAAGGACGAACCGGTGATCAATTCCTTGGCCCGCAGAATCCGCTGCTGGCGAATCCATTCCTGGGGCGACACCCCGGTGGTGCATTTGAAGGCGCGGGAGAAATGGCTGCGCGACAAGGCGCAGGCCTGGGCCAGGTCGGCGATGGCCAGGCTTTCGCCGAGATTGGCGAGGATCAATTGCTTGGCGATGCGCTCGCGCCGGGGGCACAGGCCACCGGTGGCGGACAAACGAGGGGCATATTGCTCAAGTCGGGCCATGACAAATATCCGCAGTCGATGGGAGCGTTCCCGTGAATGGATGCAGTGTAGACGCGGCTTATCTTGTTGCCGGGCCGCCTGGCTGACGAGTTAATCGTTGTTAATTTCGCCAGGTGCCGTCGCATAAAAGACAGCACGGCTATGCAATCGCAGGCGTGCGGGGCATGCTTTGCTTGCCCTCTGCAAATTGTCTGGATACCGCCATGAACCGCAACGACCTGCGTCGCGTCGATATGAACCTGCTGGTGATTTTCGAGGCCCTGATGTTCGAAAAAAACCTGACCCGGGTTGCCGAGAAGCTCTTCATGGGCCAACCGGCGGTCAGCGCGGCGCTGGGCCGTCTGCGCGATTTGTTCGACGACCCGTTGTTGCTGCGCAACGGTCGCGGCATGGAGCCCACGCCACGTGCGGTGGCAATACTCAAGGAGCTGCAACCGGCCATGGACACCATCTCCGGCGCCGTCAGCCGCGCCAAGGATTTCGACCCTTCCACCAGTTGCGCGGTGTTTCGCATTGGCCTGTCCGATGACGCCGAGTTCGGGCTGTTTCCCGCGTTGCTCAGCCAATTGCGCGAGGAGGCCCCGGGCATCATCGTGGTGGTGCGCCGGGCCAATTACCTGTTGATGTCATCGCTGCTGGCCAGCGGCGAAATTTCGGTCGGGGTGAGCTACACCACCGAACTGCCGGCCAATGCCAAACGTAAGAAACTGCGGGATATTCCCTGCAAGGTGTTGCGCGGGGATGACGGTGAGGCGCCGCTGAGTCTGGATGACTACTGCGCCAGGCCCCATGCAATGGTGTCGTTTTCAGGGGACTTGAGCGGCAATATCGATTTGGACCTGGCGCGCATCGGTCGCTCGCGGCGGGTGGTGCTGGCGGTGCCGCAGTTCAGCGGGTTGCGCGCGTTGCTGGCGGGTACACAGATCATCGCGACCGTGCCGGACTACGCAGCGTGCGCGTTGACCGAAGGCACCCGCTTGCGGGCCGAGGATCCGCCGTTTGCGATTGATGCGGCGGAGCTGTCGATGGTCTGGAGCGGGGTGCATGACAATGACCCGGCGGAGCGCTGGCTACGCGGGCGGATTGCCGAGCATATGGCGGCGAGCTGACTGCCAAGTGACTGTCGGTGATCTCCTCCCACAGAAACCCAGACAGCACATACATCCAATTCCCAGTACCCCCGGCCCGGCAAACTCCTCCCATCGCTCAATCCTGCGGGGGAGTCACCCAATCATGGACCCAACACCTAAAACCAGCTCTGACGAAGTCGTCACGCTGGTCGTCAAGCACCGGGTCAAGCCCGGCCGTGAAACCGAGTACGAAGCCTGGCTACGCCGCATCGTGCGTATCGCTGGCGAACGCCCCGGCCACCTGGGCGTCGACGTGGTGCGCAGCCAGCAAAACGGCACGGCCCTGTTCACCTGCGTATTGCGCTATAGCTCCACCGATGCCCTGGAACTGTGGCTCGACTCCCCGCAACGCCAGGCCCTGATCGACGAAGCCGCGCCCATGCTGGCTGACGGCGATCAGACTGAAATCGGCGGCGCCAATGAGTTCTGGTTCGCCCCTCAGGCCGACGGCGCCGCCAAGCCGCCGCGCTGGAAGCAGGCGGTGGTCAGCCTGCTTGTGATCCTGCCGCAAACCTTGCTGCTGCCCTTTATCTGGGGGCCGATCCTGCGGCTGCATCCGTTTTTGTCCAACTACGTGGTCTCGACCTTTTTGGTCACCCTCACCATCGTGCTGTTGGTGGTGTACCTGCTGATGCCGGCAGCCACCCGCCTGTTCGCTCCCTGGCTTGAAGCCTCTGTAAAGGAAACCCTATGAACGCCGATCTGATTCTGTTCAATGGCCAGTTCCACACTGTGGACCGGGAAAACCCACGCGCCAGCGCCGTCGCCATCCGCGACGGGCGCTTCGTTGCTGTCGGCACTGACGGTGAGGCCATGGCCCTGCGCGGCAACGGCACCCAGGTGATCGACCTCAAGGGCCGCACCGTCATCCCCGGCCTAAACGACTCGCACCTGCACCTGATCCGTGGCGGGCTGAACTACAACCTCGAACTGCGCTGGGAGGGTGTGCCGTCCCTGGCCGATGCCTTGCGCATGCTCAAGGACCAGGCCGACCGTACCCCCACGCCGCAATGGGTGCGCGTGGTCGGCGGCTGGAACGAATTCCAGTTCGCCGAAAAACGCATGCCCACCCTGGAAGAACTCAACCAGGCCGCGCCGGATACGCCGGTGTTCGTGCTGCACCTGTACGACCGCGCCTTGCTCAACCGTGCGGCGCTGCGCGTGGCCGGCTACACCAAGGACACGCCGAACCCACCGGGCGGCGAGATCGTACGTGACAGCAACGGCAACCCCACCGGGATGCTGGTGGCGCGGCCCAACGCGATGATTTTGTATTCGACCTTGGCCAAAGGCCCGAAACTGCCGCTGGAATACCAGGTCAACTCCACCCGCCAATTCATGCGCGAACTCAATCGCCTGGGCCTGACCAGCGCTATCGATGCCGGCGGTGGTTTCCAGAACTACCCGGACGATTACGCGGTGATCGAGCAACTGGCCAAGGACCAGCAGTTGACGGTGCGCATCGCCTACAACCTGTTCACCCAAAAGCCCAAGGAAGAACTCAGCGACTTCAAGAACTGGACCGGCAGCGTCACCCTGCATCAGGGTGACGACTACCTGCGCCACAACGGTGCCGGGGAGATGCTGGTGTTCTCCGCTGCGGACTTCGAAGACTTCCTCGAACCACGTCCGGACCTGCCGCTGACCATGGAACAGGAGCTGGAACCGGTGGTGCGCCACCTGGTGGAACAGCGCTGGCCGTTCCGCCTGCACGCCACTTACGACGAATCCATCTCGCGTATGCTCGACGTGTTCGAGAAGGTCAACCGAGACATTCCGTTCAATGGCCTGCCGTGGTTCTTCGACCATGCCGAAACCATCACCCCGAAAAACATCGAACGGGTGCGCGCCCTCGGCGGTGGTATTGCGATCCAGGATCGCATGGCGTTCCAGGGTGAGTACTTTGTCGAGCGCTATGGCGCCAAGGCCGCCGAAGCCACGCCACCGATCAAGCGCATGTTGGCCGAAGGCGTGCCGGTAGGGGCGGGCACCGATGCCACGCGGGTCTCCAGCTATAACCCCTGGACCTCGTTGTACTGGATGGTCAGCGGCCGCACGGTCGGCGGCCTGGAGCTGCATGCCGAGGGCTTGCCGCGCCTTACCGCGCTGGAGTTGTTTACCCACGGCAGCGCCTGGTTCTCGTCCGAGCAGGGCAAGAAAGGCCAGATCAAGGTCGGTCAGTTGGCCGATGTCGCAGCGCTGTCGGCGGACTTTTTCAGTGTCGATGAAGAAGCCATCAAGTGGATCGAGTCGGTACTCACCGTGGTCGGCGGCAAGGTCGTCTACGGCGCTGGCGACTTCGAAGATTACGCCCCGCCGCGCGTGCCGGTGCTGCCGGACTGGTCGCCGGTGGCCAAGGTGCCGGGGCACTGGCGCCCGACTTCGCCGATGCAGGCGCAGGTACATCAGTGCAGCGGCCCGTGCGGCGTACACGCCCACAGCCATGAAAAAGCCCGTCTTTCCAGCGTGCCGGTCAGCGACTTCCAGGGTTTCTGGGGCGCGTTCGGCTGCTCGTGCTTTGCCTTTTAATCAGCAAATCGAAGGAGTTAACCCATGACTTACAAGCGCTTGAACAAAGATGACGCCGTTGTCCTGCTGGTCGATCACCAGACCGGTCTGATCTCCCTGGTGCAGGATTTTTCCCCCAACGAGTTCAAGAACAACGTGTTGGCCCTGGCCGACGTAGCCAAGTTCTTCAACCTGCCGACCATCCTGACCACCAGCTTTGAAAGCGGCCCCAACGGCCCACTGGTTCCGGAACTCAAGGCACTGTTCCCGGACGCGCCGTACATCGCTCGCCCTGGCCAGATCAACGCCTGGGACAATGAAGAGTTCGTCAAGGCCGTCAAGGCCACCGGCCGTAAGCAGATCATCATTGCTGGTGTGGTGACGGATGTGTGCGTTGCCTTCCCGACCCTGTGCGCCCTGGCCGAAGGCTTCGAGGTGTTTGTGGTCACTGACGCCTCCGGCACCTTCAACGAGACCGTGCAACAAGCTGCCTGGGCACGTATGACCGCCGCGGGTGCGCAACTGGTGAACTGGTTCTCGGTGGCCTGCGAGCTGCAAGTGGACTGGCGCAACGACATGGAAGGCCTGGCCAACCTGCTGTCGCCGCGCATCCCCAACTACCGCAACCTGATGAACAGCTACTCGGCGTTTACTGCCAAATAACCGGTTCTCGAAACTTGTAGGTAATCCCTGTGGGAGGGGGCTTGCTCCCGATAGCGGTGAGTCAGATATGGATTAATTGACTGACCCACCGCTATCGGGAGCAAGCCCCCTCCCACATCAGGTTTGTGGTGTGCCTCTTAACCCGCTATAAAACAGCCCATCGTCCACTGAGTAGCGACAATGAACCCCTTCGAAGACATGCGCCTGTTCTGTCAGGTCATGGAGTCCGGCAGTTTCACCGCCGCCGCCGAGCAACTGGGCCTGTCCAAGCAATTTGTCAGCCGCCGCCTGATCCAGCTAGAAGAACGCCTGGGCGTGCGCCTGCTCAATCGCTCCACGCGGCGCCTGGATGTCACGCCACTGGGCCAGAGTTACTACGAATCCGCCTTGCGCCTGCTCAGTGATGTCGAGCAGGTGGAGCAGGGCATTGCCGGGCAGAACAGCGAACCGCGCGGCACGATTCGCCTCAGTGCGCCGCTTTCGTTTGCCATGGCGCACTTGGGTTGCCTGCTGCCGCTGTTCCTGCAGCGCTATCCCGACGTGTCGGTGGAGGTTGATCTCAGCGACCGCCCGGTAGACCTGATCGGCGAAGGCTACGACTTGGTGCTGCGGATCGGCACCCTGGAAGATTCCACCTTGATCGCCCGCCGTATCGCCAGCATCCCGAGGGTGTATTGCGCCAGCCCCGATTACCTGGCTTTGCGCGGCACGCCGCAAAAACCTGACGACCTTGCCGACCACGACTGCCTGCCTTACGGTCACGGCCGCCAGGTGCAATGGCGTTTCAAGGGCAAGCTGCAAGCGCTGAATGTGAGCGGGCGCATGCGGGTCAACAACGGCGATTTGCTGCGTGACACCGCCATTGCCGGGTTGGGGGTTACCTACCTGCCGACGTTCATAGTCGGCGAGGCATTGAAGGACGGTCGCCTGGTCAGCGTATTGGACGAGTTCGCGCCCGAAGCCCTGACGTTGTCGGCGGTGTACCCCCAGCACCGGCAGAGTTCACGGCCGGTACAGGCGTTGGTCGAGTTCCTGCGTGAACGCCTGGCTGGCGGTTGCTGATACGTGTGGGAGCAGGCAAGCCAGCTCCTGTACTTTGAATAGCGTCAGGCGTTTGCTACGTTGGTTAATTCAAGGCCCGCCACATACCGCTCCAGATTCGCCAGGAACGTATCCGCAATCTCCTCCTTGCTGTTGGTAGAAATCGCCGACGTATGCGGCGACAACCGCACCCTGGGATGGGTATACAGCGGATGCCCGTCCGGCAACGGCTCCGGCTCGGTCACGTCGAGCGATGCCAGCCCGATCTGCCCGTTATCCAGCGCCTCCAGCAGCGCCTCCTGATCCAGCAAGCCACCGCGTGCGATGTTGATCAGGTGCAGCCCCGGCTTGGCGCTGCCCAGTACGTCACGGTTGATAACGTGCCGCGTTGCCTCGGTCAGTGGTGCCGCCACCACCAGGTGGTCGGCGCGGGCGAACAGGTCGTGGATGTCAGTGGCGGCCTCCACGCCGGCGCTGAACGGAGCCTGGCTCTGACGCAGCGCGATCACCTTGAGGCCAAGGCCCAGGGCTTTTTGCGCCAGGCTTTCGCCAATCGCCCCAAAGCCCAAGATACCCAGGGTGGTACCTTTGAGCGGGCGCAGGGCGGTGAAATTCCACTGCGAGTCTTTCACCCAGATGTCCGGCAGGTGTTTGGCGGCGGCAAAGATTGCTGCCAGGGCGAATTCGGCCAGGTTGTCGGCCGCGCTGCCCCTGGACGTGCTCACAGGCGGGCCGTTGAACAGCCACTGCGGGTAGAAGTCGATGCCCGATGACACCAGGTGCACCCATTGCGCGCCGTAGGGCCAGCCCGGTGGGGGCGTGTCGGGGGCGATATAGCCGCGCACATTGATCGGGCGCAACAGCAGGATATTGGCCTGGGGTGGCAGGTCGTTCGGCGCACCCACCGGCACACCGATCACCTGAGCTTGGGGGTGCAGCGGCGCCAGTCGTTCGCGAATGACCTGGTTGAAGTCTTCGTCCAACTGGCTGGCAATTATCACGTGGCTCATGGGCGCTCCTTCTGGTGTTGGGTAAACACGGCTCTGCCGACACCTTGCAGCACGGCGTCGTTTTGTGGGGTATGCACGCGGCTGCACAGCACATCGCGGTAATGCCGTTGCAGTGGGCTATGGCGTGACAAGCCTGGGTTGCCCGAGGCTTCGATGGCCAGCTCGACGGCGCGGATCGCGTTACCGGTCACCAGGTATTTCAATTGTGCGGCGTTGGCGGTCGGCGTGTGGCCTTGAGCGGCAGCCTCAAGCAGGCTGCGATTGGCGAACAGCAATGTGTCGATATGGCCGACGGTTTCCTGAAAGCGCGGCAAAGTGGACAGCGCAGCACCCAGGTTGGATGGCTTGCGCTCTTGCAGCCAATTCACCAACCAGTCCCGCGCCGCCTGGGCCACCGCGTCGTAAACCGACGACAGCAGCACCGACATCCACAGCAAGCCTTCGCCATCCAGCTCCGGCTGCGGCGCGCTAAAGGGGCTGACGCTGACGGCGTGGTCCAGTGGCACCAGCACGTTGTCGAGCACCACCTCGTGGCTGCAAGTGGCGCGCATACCCAGGTGATCCCAGGTGTCGATGATGCTCACGCCGGGGCTGTCCTTGGCCACCAGCCAGGCGCCCACCAGCGGGTCTGCGTCGTCGCTGCGCGCCCATACGCTGAACCAGCTCAAACCATGGCTGCCGGTGGAGTAGAGTTTGCGCCCGCTGATACGCCAGCCGTCAACGGTGCGCACGGCGGTGGTGGCGGGTAAACCGCCACGGGCCGGTGTGCCCAGGTCCGGCTCGACGCGCAGGGCATTGATCAGCGCACCGTTGCGCACCGCGTCCTCGGCGACGCGTACCCGCAGGTGCCGGGGCCAGGTTTTGCTGTCTTGCAGGTGGGCGTGTTGCAGGTACTGCATCACCAGGATCAGCGCCGTGGAGGGCTCGCCCTTGGCGAGGGCGCTGATGGCCTTGCGCGCCTGTGCCAGGCTGGCACCGCCGCCGCCGAGGGCGCTGGGGACGGTGAGGGCGACCAGGCCGTGTTGGTGCAACAGGTTGAAGTTGGCGTGGGGGAAGGCGCCGCTTTCGTCATAGACATGAGCGGTCCCGGCCAGTTCGGCGCTGAGGCGGGTGAGCGTGGTGTCGAAATCGACGACGTCTACAGCGCGTAGAGACGAGTGAGTCATCAGCATGTACTCGGTCAAGTGTGGGAGGGTGTCTAGCCTTGAGCGGGGCTCGCACTGCATCCCTCTTTAGCGCAAGGCCTGGTCGAGGGTGGCACGCTTGGCGTTAAAGCTTGGATCGAAGCCATGGGAGACATCGATGCGGTTGGGCAGCAGCCCCTCTTTTACATACGTGTCGGCGGTGGCTTGCAGGCCGCTGATCACCGCGTCGTCAATCGCGACCGGCGACAGGTGAGTGTCCTTGGCCACTTCGATATGCACGGCCAGCGGCAAGCCGGTGATCCTGGCCTGGGCGGCGGCATACTCATCGGGGTGGGCGTTGGCCCAAGCGTAGGCGCGGTCAACCCGTGCGACAAAGTCGTCCAGTTGCGCGCGCTTGTCGGCAATGGCCTGGCCGGTCGCAGCGAAGTACAGGTGATTGCTCAGCACGTGTTTACCGCTGACCAGCACGCGAGCGTTGCTCTGTGAGGTGACCACGGTGGTGTACGGGTCCCAGGTGGCCCAGGCGTCTGCAGTGCCGTTGTCCAGCACCAGCCGCGATTCGGCAGGCAGCAGGAATATGAACTGCACATCCTGAGTGCTCAGGCCCGCATCGTTCAGGGCCCTGATCGCCAGGTAATGCCCGATGGAGCCGCGCCCGGTGACGATTTTTTTGCCTTTGAGATCGGCCGCGGTCTTGATCGGCGAGTCCTTGGGCACCAGCAGCGCGGTGGTGTTACGCCCTTGTGCATGGATGATGCTGATCACTTTGAGCGATGCGCCGGCGCCCAGGGCGAACACATAAGGAGCGTCACCGAGGGCGCCGACATCAACGGCGCCGGCATTCAGCGCTTCGCCCAAGGGCGAGGCCGAGGGGAATTCCGACCACTTGATTTCGTAGGGCACGTTGCGGGTTTCGCCAGAGGCTTGCAGCAGCGCCTTGATCGTGGATTTCTGGTTGGCCACGCGCAGCGGTTGCAGGTCGGCAGCCTGTACGCTGGACAGCAGGCCGAGGGCCAGGGCGGCGCCCAGTAGCAGGTGTTTGAAAGGGATGGCGTACAGCATGGGACACACTCCAGGCGTTGGATAAGGGGGATACCTCCACCTGGAGAAGGGGTCGGATAGGCGAAAACGATGCAGCAGCAGGTCAGATCACGTAGAAACCATGGGTGCCGTCGCGGGCCAGTTGCTCGACCAGGCCGAACTCCCAATCCAGGTAAGCCTGCATGGCTTCCCGTGGGTTGTCGGTGCCTTCGTAGGGGCGACGGTAGCGGTCGATACGCGGTGAGGCGAGGTGGGTTTCGCCTTCCTCCAGGGGCAGTTGCGCGGCGATCCAGGCGGCAGTGCCGTCCTGCAACACGAACACCTGCTGGCCGGTCAGCGCTTGCACCTCGGCCACCGCCAGACGTGCCAATTGGCTGCTGCCGCAGGTCAATACGTAGCGCTGGGCACGCGGCACCTTGGCCAGGGCCTGGGGCAGTTGCGCACGCAGCACCCACCAGGCACCGGGGATATGGCGTTTGACGTAATTGGCGCTCGCGGTGAAGTCCAGCACCACGGTGTCACCATGGCCCAGCCAGTCGGCGAGGGTGTGCGGGCTGATCAGTTCGGCCTGGGGTGGCGCAGGCACTGGCGCGACCCACCCGCCGCGTTCGCTGAAGTGCTCGGCTTGCAGGTCATCCAGCACATGCACTTGCCAACCCAACTGAGCCAGCCAGGAGGCGGACATATTGGCACGCACGCCGTCATCATCGACCAGCACCAGGCGCGCACCGCGTACGCTGGCGACGTGGTCGGTTTCCTGCACCAGTTGCCCGCCGGGTGTGGCGCGTGCCCCGGGCAGGTGCCCGGCTTCGAATTCTTCCGGGGTGCGCACATCGAACAGGTAGGTGGTGCGCGTCGTGTCCTGCTGCCAGTGGTGTAGATCGCCAAGGGTGGCGCGGCCGACACGGGCCTTGTCGGCAACGCGGCGTGCAGCCTCGGCGGCGGGTTGGCGATGTTCCTCTGGCGTTGGCGCGAAGCGGCGGGCTTGGCTGTGGGCAAGTGTTTGCCCGGCCAGGGTCCAGCCGATGGTGCCGTTGCGTAGCGCCGCGACCGGGTTGGGAAGGCCGGCATTGATCAACGACTGGGTACCAATAATGCTGCGGGTGCGCCCGGCGCAGTTGACGATAATGCGCGTGGCCGGGTCTGGCGCCAGTTCGCGGGCGCGCAAGACCAGCTCGGCACCCGGCACGCTGATACCGGTTGGAATACTCATGGTCTGGTATTCGTCGAAACGGCGGGCATCGAGCACCACCACATCGGCCTGGCTGTCGAGCAGGGCCTGGACTTCTTCGGCGGCCAGGGATGGCGTGTGGCGCTGGCTTTCCACCAGCTCGCCAAAGGCTTTGCTCGGCACGTTGACGTCGATAAACAGCTCGCCACCCGCGCGGCGCCACCCGTCCAGTCCCCCCTCAAGCAGGCTGACCTGGGTGTAGCCCAGCTCAAGTAGACGTTCGGCAGCGCGGCTGGCCAGCCCTTCACCGTTGTCATACAGGGTGACCTGGGTATCGCGGCGTGGAATGCGTGCGTACACCTCCAGTTCCAGCTTGGACAGCGGGATATTGGCGGCGAACAACGGGTGGGACTCGGCAAACGGCGCTTCTTCACGCACGTCGATCAACGCCAGCTCCTCACGGTCCAACAGGGCCTGACGAATCTGGGCAAAGCTGCGGGTCGATACGGTGGTCATAGGGCAGGGCTCTTTTCTTTGGACAGGTCCCAGATGTTCGGGAGCGTGGCGTTGGAATAACCGGAGATAAACAATTTTTCGCTGCCGTCGGGCTGGTACACCGCACGGCGTACCGCACCGATATTAGCGCCGTATACATGGATGCTGATGGACACCTGATCGCGGTGGGCATTGCTGACCTGATGGATATCGCCGATCTTGGGCGATACCGCCTCGACCTGGCCCGGCAGCAGCTGGACGGGTGAGCCTTGCGCCACCAGGCTGCCGTCGGGCGCACGTGCAAAGCCCTGGGAAAACTCAGCGCCCCGCAACATGCCGATCAGCCCCCACACCCGATGGTCATGAATCGGCGTGCTTTGCCCTGGGCCCCACACAAAACTGACCAGGCTGAAACGCTGGCGCGAATCGGCATGCAGCAAAAATTGCTGATAGCGCTCGGGATCGGGCTGGGCGAACTCGTCGGGGAGCCAGTCATCATGGCTGACCAGTTGCGCCAGCAGCTTGCCGCCGCGGTGCAGCAGGTCGCCTTCACGTGGGTTGGCGTCGATCAATTCCGCCAGGGCGCCTATGAAGGCTCTGAGTCTCTCGGGGTGTCGGGCCTGGGGCATGACCATTCCATCGTGCTGTTGTGATGGGTTTATATAAGCATAATGTTTATAGTTAATATGCTATTTTTTAATGATTAGCTTATAGCCACAGGTAATTTAGAACCGCCGTGAATAGCGTTAGACGTTATCGATCCCAAGGTGGGCTATCCAGAGCGGTGTGCGACAACTATGCTTCACGCACATCTTAATGACTGATCTCTATGTGCGGCCCAAATGAAAATTGACGATATCGATGCCTTTGTCGAAGTGATTCGTTGCCAGTCCATCAGCCATGCCGCCGAGTCGTTGCAACTGACCCAGCCGGCTATTACCCGCCGTGTGCAGAACTTTGAGCAGGCGCTGGGGGTGGAGCTGTTCGACCGCAACACCAAACCCCTCAAGCCGACGCTGATCGGCACCCGCGTCTATGAACAATGCCGGCTGATCTTGCGTGAGATGGATGCCCTGCGCGAACTGGTGGCCACCGATGCACCGCCCACCGGCGTGTTACGCCTGGGCGTCCCGCAAACCATTGGCGATGTGGTGTTGCTGGATGCGCTCAAGCACCTGCGCACTGAATACGCCGACCTGCGCGCCCAGGTTGCCACCGGCTGGGGCAGCCAATTGGTCGGCAAGATCGAACGCGGCGAACTGGATGCGGCGGTGGCGTTGTTCCCGGCGGGCAAGATTTTCCCGGACAACGTTGTCGGCGAGTCCATCGGCAAGATGGAACTGGTGGTGGTCTGTGCCAAGGCGCAGCTGCCGAAGAAGCCTTGCAAGCTGGCGGACGTGTACCAGAACGGCTGGATCCTCAACCCGGATGGTTGCGGCTTCCGTGCCGGGTTGCAGCGCACCTTGTCGGACCAGGGCCTGGCGTTGCGGGTCAACCTGGAAACCTTCGGCACCGAGTTGCAACTGGGCCTGGTGGCGGATGGGCTGGGCCTTGGCCTGGTGCCACGTCCGTTGCTGGAACGCAGCGCTCAGCGTGAGCACCTGGCAGTGATGCCGCTCAAGGATTTCAAACCGGTGATGGATTTGTGGCTGATCTATCCGCACTTTCTCGGCAACCTGCAAGGGCCGGTGGATGCGTTCGGGCAATGGGTGGCGGCTTCTTTGCATAAGGTTCGCGAAGTGGCGTGATATGAAAAAAAATAATAATTAGCTTAGATTAAAATGTGCTTTTTATTATTTTTTTGCTTCCCCTAGGCTGGCCTGACGTCCTTAAGGCCATCCAGGAAGTTTTGTTATGAGCAGCGTCACCTCGCTATCGAGTGTTTCCAATACTGTCCGCCAACGTGTTACGCCAGAGGAATGGGAGGTGCGTGTCAAACTGGCCGCCGCCTATCGCCTGGCGGCCCTGTACAAGTGGACCGACCATATCTATACCCATTTCTCGGCCCGTGTGCCGGGGCCCGATGAGCATTTCCTGATTAACGCCTTTGGGCTGTTGTTCGATGAAATCACTGCGTCCAACCTGGTTAAGGTCGATCTGGACGGCACTCTCGTCGATGACCCTACGGGCCTTGGCATCAACTACGCCGGTTATGTGATCCACAGTGCCATTCACGGCGCGCGCCACGATTTGCAAGCGGTGCTGCACACCCATACCCGCGACGGCATTGCCGTGTCGGCGCAGAAGGGCGGCTTGCTGCCGATCTCCCAGCACGCCATTGCGTTCTCAGGGCGCGTGGCCTACCACGGCTATGAAGGCGTGGCCCTGGACCTGGACGAGCGCGAGCGGCTGGTCGCGGATTTGGGCGACAAGAGCGTGATGATCCTGCGTAACCATGGCTTGTTGACGGCGGGTGTCAGCGTTGAGCACGCCTTTCAGCAACTGCAAGGCCTGGAGCGCGCGTGCAATATCCAGATTGCTGCGCAGGCGGCGGGGAATGCCGAGTTGGTTTTCCCGCCCGCAGAGGTGGTAGCCAAGGTCGAGCAGCAGGCCAAGGTGTTCAGCAATGGGGAAGGGCCGGGCGTGGCACGGCATTGGAATGCGCTGGTACGCCAGTTGGAGCGCACTGATACTGACTACAAGAACTGATCCTGAGTGCGCAGCAAATCAAATGTGGGAGGGAGCAAGCCCCCCCCACATTGTTCTTAAGCCACTTGCTGGGCCTGTTCCCTCTCTGCGACCAACTGGCGGGTGAGGGGAATCAACTTCTTGCCATAGTCGATCGCATCATTGAGCGGATCAAACCCGCGAATCAGGAAAGTGGTAATCCCCAGGTCGTAGTAATCCAACAGTGCCTCTGCAACTTGTTCTGCGGTGCCCACCAACGAAGTGGAGTTGCCCTGTGCCCCGAGCAACCCGGCGATCCCGGTCCACAAACGCTTATCCAGCCGCGACCCCTGTGCCGCCGCCGCCAGCAACCGCCGCGAGCCTTCATTCGGCGGTTCACGGCGCACAAAGCCATGCTGCTCGGCCAGTGCTGTGGCCTGCTGCAGAATCTGCTCGGCACGTTGCCACGCCAGTTCCTCGGTCTCGGCGAGGATCGGCCGTAGAGACAAACTGAAGCGAATCGTACGCCCATGCCTGGCCGCTTCTGCCCGCACCTGGGTCACCACTTCGCGTACCTGTTCATAGGTCTCCCCCCACAGCGCATACACATCCGCGTGCTTGCCGGCCACTGCGATCGCAGCAGCTGAGGAACCGCCAAAGTACAGTGGAATATGCGGTTGTTGCGGCGACTTCACCGTGGAGTGCGCGCCTTGCACTTGGTAGTACGTGCCGGTGAAGTCGAAGGGATGCTCGCTGGTCCATTCCTGGCGCACCACGCTCAGGTACTCGTCGGTGCGCGCATAGCGTTCATCCTTGCCGATATGACTGCCATCGGCACGCAGTTCGTTGTCATCGCCACCGGTGATGATGTGCACGGCGGTACGCCCTCCGTTGAACACATCCAGCGTGGCGAACTGGCGGGCAGCCAGGGTGGGCTGGGCAAAGCCCGGGCGGTGGGCGATAAGAAATTGCAGTCGGGTGGTGACGCTGGCCGCATGGGCCGCGATCAACGTGCTGTCCGGGCTGTTGGAATGGAATGCCACCAGGGCGCGGTCGAACCCCGCCGTTTCGTGGGCACGGGCGACGCTTTCAACGTAGTCCGGTTGCAGAGTCGGGCCGCTGCGCGGGTGGATTTCCGAGGCGTGATGGCCGCCGATATAGCCGATGAATTCGATGCTCATGGTCAGGTCCTTGTCGAGGTCGGTAAACAAGCCTCCACCGGGCAGGGGGTCGGTCCGTCGCATGAAAGTAGGGCTCACGGGCGAATCTGTAAAATGCCGATTGGTTCTAACCTAATTATAAAATTAAAGAATAATTATGATTGATTATTATAGAAGCTGTTTTTTGGCTTCGATCTCAAATGGAGAGCGTTTATAGATAAGGCCTCTAAAAAACTGTTCTCGGACGTGGCGCATTTCTAATGCCTCGCCTTGGCTCGACAGCGCCTGCAAATGAACTACCTTGAGTGACGAGCCCTCCCAATCGGTACTCAAGTATGCGCACGTTATGGACGCGATATCTGGCGTTGCTGGACAACGACCTGAGCACACAGATCTTCGACAACGTAAAGAACCTGCTGGTGTGCGCGCTGTTGTTCGCAGCGGGGACCAATACGCTGGTGGGGCAACAGGAGTTGTTTATCGGGGTGTTCGCCTCCAACGTCGCCGGTTGGGGGTTGATTATCCTGTCGACGCTGTTGATGTTGCTGAACGTCAGTGACGGCATTCGAAGGCTGGCCAAGTTGCGCTATCACCTGGCGCTACAACTGTTGTTGATCCTGGTGTACGTGGTGGTTGCCGAGCGGGTGGTAGAGATTGTGTGGGGCTTCCGCGCCCATTGACGTATCCTGCGCGCCTGGTTTTTCACTGATTCAAACAAAGATGACAGGACAAGATATGCAGGCGCTGCTCGAGTCGATTCTCGACGAAGTGCGCCCCCTGATCGGCCTCGGCAAAGTGGCCGACTACATCCCTGCGCTGGCCGACGTGCCCGCCGACCAACTGGGCATTGCGGTCTACGGCAACGATGGCACGGCTTACAGCGCCGGTGATGCCGACACACTGTTCTCGGTGCAAAGCATCTCCAAGGTCTTCAGCCTGGTGCAGGCCATCGATCACGGCGGCGAAAGCATCTGGGAACGCCTGGGCCATGAGCCCTCAGGGCAACCGTTCAACTCCATGGTGCAACTGGAATTCGAACGCGGCCGCCCGCGCAATCCGTTTATCAATGCCGGCGCTCTGGTGATCTGCGACATCAACCAATCGCGCTTTGCGGTGCCGATTTTGTCAATGCGCGACTTTGTACGGCGCCTGTCGGGCAACCCGCAGATCCTGGTCAATAGCGTGGTCGCCGAATCCGAAGCCCAGCACGGTGCGCGCAATGCGGCCATGGCCTACCTGATGAAATCCTTCGGCAACTTCCATAACGATGTGGACGCGGTGCTGCACAGCTACTTCAACTATTGCGCGCTGCAGATGAGCTGCCTGGACTTGGCCCGGGCCTTCAGTTTCTTGGCCAATGAAGGCGTGAGTGCCCACAGTGGCGAGCAGATTTTGACAGCGCGCCAGACCAAGCAGGTCAACTCGATCATGGCCACCAGCGGGCTGTATGACGAGGCGGGCAATTTTGCCTATCGCGTTGGGTTGCCGGGCAAGAGCGGGGTAGGCGGGGGGATCGTCGCGGTGGTACCGGGGCAGTTTACGGTGTGCGTGTGGTCGCCGGAGTTGAACGCGGCAGGGAACTCGCTGGCGGGGATGAAGGCGTTGGAATTGTTGAGTGAGCGGATTGGGTGGTCGGTGTTCTAGGGGCGAGTGGAACGCTGATCAACAGGCGCTATAAAAACACAATGTGGGAGGGGGCTTGCTCCCGATAGCCGTGTGTCAGATATAAATTAATTGACTGACGCACCGCTATCGGGAGCAAGCCCCCTCCCACATTTGCATCTTCAGTGTTCTGGGGAGTGGTGTACGGCCTGGCTTTATGCGGCGGGGCAGGCTTCACCAAGACTTTGTCTACCAGCAACTGCGCGCCTTCAGCATCCGGCAGATGCCCAGCGTTCATCCAGGCTGCCTGCGTCATCCTTGACGATCTTCGCGAGCAAACTCGCTCCTGCAGGAATCTAGCGACGTGGCTTTTTGAGGCGCGGCACAATCATGCCCACCTCACGCCTGTAGCGTCGATACCGCTCACCAAACAGCTGCACCAGATCCCTTTCTTCGAAACGGGCACCCACGAACAAATAAACCGACATCCCCAGCGCAAACAACAGATGGCCTGCCGTCATATGCGGGGTTGCCCAGAAAGCGATCAAAAATCCCAGGTACATCGGGTGACGCACGACACGGTAGAACAGCGGCGTTTTAAATATCGCCGCCTTTTGTGGGGTGTTTCGCCAATGATCAACGGCCTGTTTTAACCCGAACAGCTCGAAGTGACTGATCAGGAAGGTTGCCAGCAACACCATGCCCCAGCCCAGCCAGAACACACCTGACAACAGTGCCTTGGCCCAAGCCGCTTCAACCTCCCAGACGGTGTATGGAATGGGTTGCCACAGCCAGAACATCAACCCAAGCACCAGGCTGCTGAGCAGCACATAGGTGGAACGTTCAGCCACGGGGGGAATGAGTGTGGTCATTGTATTCTTGAAGCTTCTACGTGCCATGAGGCTATGCTGGGCAGCGAACAGAATCATCAGCAGGCCGTTACTCAGCGCTGCAAGCGGCCAGTTGACAGGTTGCCCATCGTTAATGGCTTTGGGCACCAGCACGCTACCAGTGAAGCCTATAAGGTATAAAAACACGGTCAGGAAAATCAGATAGCAGGCAATGCTGTAGAGCAGCCAGGCCAGATGTACCGTGAGGTCGTTGGTTTGTTTTTGCGGACTCATGACGATTCCTTTCGCACATGGTGAGGGGATAAGTGAGTCAGACTAGTGGAATTTGTGCGGCCCTTAACCTGTGAGAATTGACAGTTGCTTAGATGGATTGGCGATTATCTTGGGTGGATTGTGGTGTGCTTGCCCAAACAAAAAATGCGCCCCTGGGGGCGCATTTTTTGTCAGTCAGCAATCACCTATTCAGGCAATCGCATCCCAAGCCCGATCACCGTTCTCGTCCTTGATCCGAGTCGGTAAGCCCATCACGTCCAGCGCTTTCAGGAACGGCTCAGCCGGCAGTTCCTCGACGTTGGCCATGTGCTTCACATCCCATTCACCACGCGCAACCAGCAGCGCTGCGGCTACCGGTGGTACGCCTGCGGTGTAGGAGATGCCCTGGCTGTCGGTCTCGGCAAAGGCTTCTTCATGGCAGGCCACGTTGTAGATGAACATCTCGCGTGGTTGGCCGCCTTTGGTGCCTTTGACCAGGTCGCCGATGCATGTCTTGCCGGTGTAGCCCGGGGCAAGCGATGACGGGTCGGGCAGCACGGCCTTGACCACTTTCAACGGCACCACTTCCAGGCCTTCGGCGGTCTTGACCGGTTTTTCCGAGAGCAGGCCGAGGTTTTTCAGCACGGTGAACACGTTGATGTAGTGCTCGCCAAAGCTCATCCAGAACCGCACGTTGGGCACGTCGAGGTTTTTCGACAGCGAGTGCACTTCATCGTGGCCGGTGAGGTAGAGGTTTTGCGAGCCGACTACCGGCAGGTCGTCGGTACGTTTGACTTCGAACATGGTGTTGCTGGTCCACTGGCTGTTCTGCCAGCTCCACACCTGCCCGGTGAATTCGCGGAAGTTGATTTCCGGATCGAAATTGGTGGCGAAGTATTTGCCATGGGAGCCGGCATTGACGTCGAGAATGTCGATCGAATCAATGCGGTCGAAATGCTGTTGCTGCGCCAGCGCGGCGTACGCGTTGACGACACCCGGGTCGAAGCCCACGCCAAGGATGGCGGTGATGTTCTTCTGTTTGCATTCTTCCAGGTGATTCCATTCGTAGTTGCCGTACCACGGCGGGGTCTCGCAGACCTTGCCCGGCTCTTCGTGGATGGCGGTGTCGAGGTAGGCAACGCCCGTGTCGATGCAGGCACGCAGCACCGACATGTTGAGGAACGCGGAACCTACGTTGATGACGATCTGCGACTCGGTCTCGCGGATCAGGGCCTTGGTCGCTTGCACGTCCAGGGCGTTCAGCGCAAAGGCCTGGATATCGGCGGGTACCTTGAGGCTACCCTTGGCCTTGACGCTGTCGATGATGGCCTGGCATTTGGAGATGTTGCGCGACGCGATAGCAATACGACCGAGTTCGTCGTTGTGCTGCGCGCACTTGTGGGCCACCACCTTGGCGACACCTCCTGCACCAATGATAAGAACGTTCTTTTTCAATTGCTTTATTTCTCCTATATCCGCCAGCTTAGGAAAGGCTGGACAGGTAGTCGTCGTAACCAAATTCACGAACCACCTCGACTGTACCGTCGAGTTGTTTCACTACGATGGACGGCATTTTCAGGCCGTTGAACCAATTTTTCTTGACCATGGTGTAGCCCGCGGTGTCGATGAACGACAGCCGATCGCCGATGGCCAGCGGACGATCAAATTGATACTCGCCGAAGATGTCCCCGGCCAGGCAGGATTTGCCGCACACCATGTAGGTATGTTCGCCCTCGCTCGGCGCCAGCTTGGCGTTGAGGCGATAGATCAGCAGGTCCAGCAGGTGGGCTTCGATGGAGCTGTCTACCACGGCGAGGTTCTTGCCGTTGTAGAGGGTGTCGAGCACGGTGACTTCCAGGGAGGCGCTATTAGTGATCGCTGCTTCGCCGGGTTCCAGGTACACCTGCACGCCGTACTTCTCGGAAAACGCCTTCAAGCGCGCGCAGAACGCGTCCAGCGCATAGCCTTCACCGGTGAAATGGATGCCGCCGCCGAGGCTGACCCATTTGACCTTGTGCAGCAGCTCACCGAAGCGTTCCTCGATGGTGCCGAGCATCTTGTCGAACAGGCTGAAGTCGCCGTTCTCGCAGTTGTTGTGGAACATGAAGCCGGAGATCTGATCGATCACGGCATCGATCTTCACCGGGTCCCACTCGCCCAGGCGACTGAACGGGCGCGCAGGGTCGGCCAGCAGGTAATCGGAGCTGCTCACCTGCGGGTTTACGCGCAGGCCACGGGTCTTGCCTTCGCTGCGCTCGGCAAAGCGCTGCAGCTGGCTGATGGAGTTGAAGATGATCTTGTCGCAGTTCTCGAGCATCTCTTCGATTTCATCGTCGGCCCAGGCCACGCTGTAGGCGTGCGCTTCACCTTCGAACTTCTGGCGACCGAGCTTCAACTCGTACAGCGACGACGAGGTGGTGCCGTCCATGTATTGCTGCATCAAGTCGAACACCGACCAGGTGGCAAAACACTTGAGCGCCAGCAGAGCCTTGGCGCCGGACTGCTCGCGCACGTAGGCAATCTTCTGCATGTTGACCAGAAGCTTCTGTTTATCGATGAGGTAGTACGGCGTTTTGATCATTTTTGAGAGCCTGCGGCGGTGCCTGCCAAAAAAGGACACGCATTGTGCCCGCACTTGGGGCAGATCGAAAGGTTAGCGGGCGGAAATTGCGCGCTTGCGTTTAAGCATACGGAACGAGTGTGACCGTTCGTTAGGATGACGGTAATAACTGCCAGTGCGGTTATGGGCAATGCGCAGTCGTACGAACATGAATGGATCTTGTGATGATCTAGAATTAAATGAGTTTGTCTCACTATTGCCGACTGCCGACAATGAGCGCCATAAACATCGACATTGGAGCTTTACGTCATGGCAGTCGCTCATTCCCTCGGATTTCCGCGCATTGGACGCGATCGTGAACTGAAAAAAGCGCAGGAAGCGTTCTGGAAAGGCGAGCTCGACGAAGCCGGCCTGCGCGCCGTTGGCCGTGACCTGCGCAAGACCCACTGGGCGCTGCAAAAACAGGCTGGTATTGAACTGCTGCCTGCTGGTGATTTCGCCTGGTACGACCAGGTGCTGACTCACTCGCTGATGTTTGGCGTGATCCCCGAGCGTTTCCGCCCGGCCGATGGCCACGCCACGTTGCACACCTTGTTCGCCATGGCTCGCGGCGTCAGTGACAACTGCTGCGGCGGTGCTCACGCCCAGGAGATGACCAAGTGGTTTGATACCAACTATCACTATTTGGTGCCGGAGTTCAGCGCCGATCAGCAGTTCCACCTGGGTTGGGATCAACTGTTCGAAGAGGTCAAGGAAGCCCGTGACCTGGGCCACACCGTCAAGCCTGTCGTCATTGGCCCACTGACCTACCTGTGGCTGGGCAAGGCCAAGGGCGACGCTTTTGACAAGCTTGATCTGCTTGAGCGCTTGCTGCCGCTGTACGGGCAAATCTTCCAGCGCCTGGCGGACCTGGGCGTTGAGTGGGTGCAGATTGATGAGCCGATCCTGGTGCTCGACTTGCCGCAGGACTGGAAGAACGCGTTTGAGCGTGCCTATAACCTGATCCAGCGGGACCCGCTGAAAAAACTGGTGGCTACCTACTTCGGTGGCCTGGAAGAAAATCTCGGCCTGGCGGCCAACTTGCCGGTGGATGGCCTGCACATCGATCTGGTGAGAGCACCGGAACAGTACCCGACCATCCTGGATCGCTTGCCGGCCTATAAGGTGTTGTCCCTGGGCGTGGTCAATGGCCGCAACGTGTGGCGTTGCGACCTGGAGAAGGCCCTGGCCACGTTGCAGCATGCCCATGAGAAGCTCGGCGATCGCCTGTGGGTCGCGCCGTCCTGCTCGTTACTGCACAGCCCGGTCGACCTGGGCCGTGAAGACAAGTTGGATGCCGAGTTGAAAAGCTGGCTGGCCTTTGCCGTGCAAAAGTGCGAAGAAGTGGCGCTGCTGGCCCAGGCTGTCGACCAGCCCGAGGCACCCGCTGTACTTGCCGCCCTGGCTGAAAGCCGTGCCGTACAGGTTGCTCGCCAGGCATCGACACGGATCCACAAGCCTGCCGTACAAGCCCGCGTCGCCGCCATCACCGAGCAGGACAGCCAGCGCCAATCGCCGTTTGCCCAGCGTATCGAGAAGCAGCGCGCCGGCCTGAACCTGCCACTGTTGCCGACCACCACCATCGGTTCGTTCCCGCAGACCGCGTCGATCCGCCTGGCGCGCCAGTCGTACAAGGCTGGCAAGTTGAGCGAAGCCGAATACGTCGAAGCCATGCACAGCGAGGTCAAGCACGCTGTCCAGGTGCAGGAAAACCTCGGCCTGGATGTGCTGGTGCACGGTGAGGCCGAGCGTAACGACATGGTCGAGTACTTCGCCGAACAACTGGATGGCTACGCGTTCACTCGTTTCGGCTGGGTGCAGAGCTACGGTTCTCGTTGCGTGAAGCCGGCAGTGATCTTCGGTGACCTGAGCCGACCGAAAGCCATGACCGTGGAGTGGATCCGCTACGCCCAGGGGCTGACCGACAAGGTATTGAAGGGCATGTTGACCGGCCCGGTAACGATGCTGATGTGGTCGTTCCCACGGGAAGATGTGAGCCGCGAAGTGCAGGCCCGGCAACTGGCCCTGGCGATTCGTGACGAAGTGGTGGACCTGGAAGCCGCTGGCATCAAGATCGTGCAGATCGACGAAGCCGCGTTCCGCGAAGGGTTGCCGTTACGCCAGGCGCAGTGGCAACACTACCTGGACTGGGCTACTGAAGTGTTCCGCCTGTGCGCCTGCGGTGTGCGCGATGAAACCCAGATCCACACTCACATGTGCTACAGCGAGTTCAACGATGTGATCGAGTCGATCGCGGCGATGGATGCCGATGTGATTACCATCGAAACGTCGCGTTCGGACATGGAGTTGCTTGATGCCTTTGAAGCCTTTGACTACCCGAACGACATCGGCCCCGGTGTGTATGACATCCACTCGCCACGGGTGCCGGATGTATCGCAGATGGCTAACTTGCTGCGCAAGGCCGCCAAGCGGATTCCGGCAGAGCGTTTGTGGGTCAACCCCGATTGCGGCTTGAAGACCCGCGGTTGGCCGGAGACGGAGGCGGCGCTCATTCACATGGTCACCGCCGCCCGCCAACTGCGCGCCGAATTGGCCTGATATTGTCTGCAAGTGTGGGAGGGGGCTTGCCCCCGTGGCGGCCTGACAGCCGAAGCATCTCTACCTGACACCCCAGGATCTAAATGTGGGAGGGGGCTTGCTCCCGATGGCGGCCTGACAGCCGACCAGGATGTTGGATCAGACCGAGTACATATCCATTCCTGCGGTAACGGCTGATATTGGTTCCGCTTTTACAGCGGCTCACTTTTGAAAAGCGCAAAAGTACCCAAACGCTCTTGCCCCACCACTCGGCACCTCGCTTCGGCTCGGTGTACCCGTAATCCGACACTGATTTGGGGGGGCGCCTAAGATCAAGATCAAAAGCAGATCAAGAGCGGCTCGCTTCGCATCGTGGTTACGGTCGGCAGCTACAAAGTTGTGTAGATACCTATGCCCCGATAGCGGTAGTTCAGCCAAGGAATTGGATACTGATCCACCGCTATCGGGAGCAAGCCTCCTCCCACATTTTGAGCCGCGTCAGGTCAGAGGTACTTGAGCCAGGCGATATCGCGCCGGCGCGCTTTGAGCCCGGCAAACCAACGTACCGGCGGGTATAGCACCAGCGGCAACACCAAAGCTGTCAGCCACACCGCACCGATGCTGTCGAAGCCGAAATAGTTGCCGTGGTTGAGCCCAAGCCACGCCACACAGGCGACATACAGTACCTTCAACACATACAGATGCAGTAGATAAAAGAACATCGGCGCTGCGCCAAACACCGCCAGCACGCCAATCCAGCGCTTATGCCCAGCGCGTTCGAATGCCAGCAACAGCAACAACCCAACCCCCAACGTCAACGCCAGGAACAACAGCGACGGCGGGTACTTGGTGATGTTGAAGAAGCTCATCAGGGTCTGCACGCCATTGTCATACACGTACCAAGGCTGCTCGCCGTAGCCATTGACTGCCCGCAGCAGCACAAAACCCATTAATGCCGCCACGCCCGCGATCAGCAAATGACGCTGACGCACAGCCGGTAGTGCGGTAGCGGCAAACCATGGCCCGAATCCATAACCCAGGGCGATCACACCGATCCACGGCAGCACCGGATAAGTCACGCGCAGACGCAGGTTTTCCGACGCCTCGATCCAGCTGCGCTCATGCAGGATTGACCAGCCACTCTGCAACGCCGAATTCTGGGCAAAGTGCACTCCGTCGAGCAGGTTATGCCCGGCGATGATCACTAGCGCCAAGCTGATCAGCAGCGGGCGCGGCAACCACACCAGTGCTGCGAGGGCGATCATGCTCACGCCGATGGCCCAGATCACTTGCATATAGATCACACTGGGCGGCAACTGGAAGGTCCACGCGAAGTTGACCAAGGTGAATTCCAGCACCACCAGAAACAGCCCACGTTTGAACAAAAAGGCCGACACATCGCGTCGCCCCTGATACTTCTGGCCGTACAGCCACGCCGACAATCCAGTGAGCAACACAAATACCGGCGCGCAGAGATGGGCGAGGGTGCGGCTGACAAACAGCGCAGGCTCGGTGCTGTCGATGCTCATGGGGTCGCTGACCTGGCGATGCAACAGGAAGGTTTCACGCACGTGGTCCAGTAGCATGAACAGGATCACCAGGCCGCGCAGGGCGTCGATGGACTGCAGGCGTTGGCGTAAGGTAGTAGCGTCAGTCATAAGTGGGAATCACAAGCGGGCAAATAATTGACGTTATCCTATAACATTTATTGAGGCACATGATGATCAGCATGAAGACGCAATCAGCCGAGGCCGTGATCGAATTCTGGAAACAGGCGGGGCCCAAGCGTTGGTTCGCCAAGGACGATGGCTTCGATACAGCCTTTCGCGACACCTTCCACGCCACCCATATGCAAGCCGCGCGGCGCGAGCTGGACGGTTGGCTGGCCACGGCCGACGGCGCACTGGCGTTATTGATCCTGCTGGACCAATACCCGCGCAACGCCTTTCGCGGCACTGCGCATATGTTCGCCACCGACCCGCTGGCGCGTCTGTATGCGCAGCAGATGGTGGACGCCGGGTTGGATCAACAGATCGATCCCCAGTTACGCGCGTTTTGTTATTTACCGTTTGAGCATTCGGAAGACCCGCAAGACCAGCAGCGCTCGTTGGTGCTTAACCAGCAGTTGGACGCCAGCACCTATCACTGGGCCAGGGAACATGCCGATATTATCCAGCGGTTTGGGCGCTTTCCCCATCGCAATGCGGTGTTGGGCAGGGTCACCACCGAGCAGGAGCACCTGTTCCTCAAAGCGGGTGGTTTCGCTGGTTGATGCTATTCCCACCAGGAATGCCCCCATAAAAACCCTGCATTGTCCTTATCGACCTGAATCTCGTAGCGTGGCGTTTCATCTTCGGAGATAGCCCATGAGCCAACCCCCGCTGCGCCTCTACGTTGATTCGCTGTTCACCAGCCCCTACGCCATGTCGGTGTTCGTTGCCCTGCGGGAAAAAGGCCTGACGTTCGACACGGTCACCCTGGACCTGGATGCTGGGCAAAACCAGTCGGCAGATTACGCCCAGCGCTCCTTGACCCAACGGGTACCGGCTCTGGAGCACGGTGATTTTACGCTGTCGGAATCTTCGGCAATCACTGAGTACCTGGACCAGGCGTACCCCCAGATCAGCGTTTACCCGGCTGATCTGCAGCAGCGGGCGAGGGCGCGGCAGGTTCAGGCATGGTTGCGCAGCGACTTGCTGCCGATTCGCCAGGAACGCTCGACGCTGGTGGTGTTCTGCGGGCAGAAGATGCCGCCTCTATCGCCGGTGGCTCAGGCTGCTGCGCGTAAGTTGATCGGCGCGGCGCAGGTTCTCCTGGCAGGCAACCCTGAGCATTTGTTTGGCGAGTGGTCGATCGCCGATGTAGACCTGGCGGTGATGCTCAATCGCCTGATCCTCAACGGCGACCCCGTGCCGGCCGAGCTGGTGATGTACGCGCAACGCCAGTGGCAACGGCCGTCAGTGCGGGAGTGGGTCAACCTGCGACGGCCTGTGCTCTAGCTGCCACTCTTCCTCGACACGTCGGTCCAGGTCCTCCCAGTGGGCCATGCCCAGCACCCGCATGGTGTTCAAGCCCCGCAGGTAACCACGCAGTTGCTGGGCGCTGGCCGAGCGTTGTTTGGCGTCGGCACTTGGGTCCAGCAACACTTCTTCATACTCGACCAGGTAATCGGCGACCCGCTCGCGAAATTCCGGCAGTACGGCATCGCGGATACGGTCGAAGGTTTTCTGGTAGGGCTTCATGGCGGGGTCCTTATAGGTTTTATGGGCTGCCTGACACTATCGGTTCAAATGATAGTCACCATCAAGGATCACAAGTTCTGTTTTTTCGCCAAGCGCGCAGAATCTGCTCATCCAGACGCAGCTCAAGGAAATGCGCGATGAGGACGATTATCCAGCTTACTTTAATGGCCCTGATGTTGGGCACCACCCTCATGACCACCCCGGCGATTGCCGATGAGCTGCGTACAGGCCATTTGCTGCCGCTGGCCGCTAGCGTAGAATCCCTGCAACGCACCCAGAGGGTAGGGGTGTTGTTCAGCGAAAATACCCGCGACAACCTCATCTACCTTGAGCGCTACCATGCCATGGCACTTAACGGCGCCAAGGATGCTCTGGATGGGCGGATTCGCCAGGCGTTCGTCAACAGCTCCGATCCCGAGCTGGCCATCGACTGGTTGATGAACTCGCTGCAGGGCGCTTTTTTCTCGGTGACGGTCTACAGCAGCCTGGATGACATGGTGCAGGCGCATCCGGATGTGGTGGTGGTGCTCGATACCCATAACCAATTGCTGACCCAGCGTAACGACCGGGTCGAGGCACGCTTTGCAGCACGCTTCTATGACGCGAACCTGCAATACATCGCCAAGGCCGAAGGTTCGGTGGACAGGCAAGTGCCGTCAGTGTGGGTGCACGGCAAGGCGGCGCCGGAGATTGCCGCGCTGATCGAGCAGCAGCGAGATGTACAGCAAGATGCCCTGAAGCAGTTCGATGTGTCGCTCAAGGCCCTGGTTCGCGCAGGTTGATTCGCGGGTGGATGTGAACCCTATTGGTTATTTTCAGGAATCTGTATGCGCTCTTTTTTCGCTCCGGCCCTGGCTTTTGCAGCCTCGTTGCTGACCGGTTGTATCACGGCTCCCAATGCCCCATCGCTGACCCTGCAAACCGACAAGACCCCAGAAGGCTATGTGCAATGCGTATTGCCCAAGCTGGAAAAACACGGCATCACCTCGACCGTGACGCAGAATTCGCGTCACGCCAAGGTGCTGTTGACCAGCAAGATTGCTGCTGATGATGTGCTGGAAGCCTATAAGTCCCAGGACGGCACCAAGGTGTTCCTGTATGAGCGCAAACCGCTGGCCTCGGCGATCAAACCGTCGCGGCTTGAGCAGGCGGCCCAGGACTGCAAGTAAGCCCGCTCTGAAAGGCAATGCATTTCAAAATGTGGGAGGGGGCTTGCTCCCGATGGCGGTGGGTCAGCTACAGATGAGCTGACTGACACACTGCTATCGGGAGCAAGCCCCCTCCCACATTTGGACCAACACTCGGCTCAGGGTTTGGCTTCATTGCTGAAACTGCTCACGGTCTTGATCAGCCCCAGCGCCGCCAACGCCACCAACTCACCGCCTTTCTCCACCGTCGCCAGCGCAGGGTCTGAACCCATGCGGCCATCGGGGAAGCGCGCGCGAAAGTCCAGCGCCTCGCGGATCGGCCCGGTGTTGGCAATTTGCGGTGAGTAATCGGCAGACTTGATCGACTGCGGGTAAGCCCACTGCGTCACCGCAATCTCCGACGGCGTGGCGTGGCTGCCGTGGCCGACCGGGAATTGGCGCTGGGCCAGGTCGGTGACGCCTTCCAGGTCCCACCAGTTCACCAGCTTCAGCGCAAACCCGGCCGGGCGGCGGGCGAAGCTGGCTTCGGCGTACAGCTCGGAAAACGCCGCTTCGATCGTGGCGATATTGCCGCCGTGGCCGTTCAGGAACAGGATTTTCTCGAAGCCATGCCCGGCCAGCGAACGCACCCAATCGCCAATCGCGGCGATAAAGGTGGAAGGGCGCAGCGAGATGGTGCCGGGAAACCCCAGGTGGTGCTGGGCCATGCCGATATTGAAAGTAGGGCCGATCAGAATGTCGGCGTTTTTTTGCGCCTCATGGGCGATGATCTCCGGGCACATCCAGTCGGTGCCCAGCAGGCCCGTGGGGCCGTGTTGTTCGTTGGAGCCGATGGGGATCACGACCGTGCGGCTGCGTTCCAGGAACTGCCCGATTTCGATCCAGGTGCTGGTGTGTAGAAGCATGCGAGGCTCTCTTTTATCTGTGGGGACAGGCTATCCGCCACGGATTGTACGACTACTCGCTACCTGTTGGGGCTTGCAATTGAGGTACGTCGAGGACTTCAACCAGCGCTGGTCGGGGTACCAGGAAAACATGAACTGCCCATCCTTGAGCTTGTCTACCACTTGACGGGCGACCTGCGGGCGTACTGCCGGGCAGCCCTGGCTGCGGCCGATGCGGCCTTCGCGCTTGCTCCACAACGGGCTGACGTAGTCGGCGGCATGGATCACGATGGCGCGGTCGCGCGCCAGGTCATTGAAGCCGGGCTCCAGGCCATCCATGCGCAGCGAGTAGCCATGAGCACCGAGGTAGCTTTCCTGGGTGCGGAACAAGCCCAGGCTGGATTGATGGCTGCCTTCGAGATTGGAGAACTGGGTGGCGAAGTTTTCCCCGGACTTGGCGCCATGCGCCACCAGGTCACGCAGCAGCAGGGTCTGTTTGCGCAAATCGAAGATCCACAGCCGACGGGCGGTCGAGGGCTGGGAGTAGTCAATAACCGCTAGGCGATCGGAACGTTCTTCGCCGTTATTGACAGCGCACTGCACCGCGCTCAGGGCGCTTTTGAGTACAGTGGGATTGAGTTCTGGAGCCGAGCGCGCCAGGCTGCTATACAAGGAAGGTGGGGTGCCAGTGGCCGCGAGCGCAAAATTGCTCAGTAAAGCCAGGCCCCCGGTGATCAAGCCGAGGTGGCGCATAAAAGTCAGCATCTACAGTCGATTCCCCCGCTGTGGAGTGGAGCTAAGTCAATTGTTCAAAAAACACGCATGTTACTTGAGCATTTGCCTGCTCGTTGCACCATTGGTCGCGACAGCCGATGCGCTGGCGCCTGAGCCGCTGCCTGTGACCACGCCTGCGCCCGTCGACCTGGCGCCGGTACAGCAGGCGCTGGCGCAACTGCCCAGCGTCTGCCCCCACCTGGTCTCGCGGGTCGATGCCACCGCCCAAGTGCGCCTGCAAGCCTTTTACCAGCAGCAAGGCAATGCACCGTTATGGTCGGCCGACGAGTCCCGGCAAGCCTTGCAAACCCAGTTGTTGATGCTGGCCGACGACGGCCTGGACCCCACCCACTATAGCTTGCCTGCGGTAGATGCCACGGCCAACGTGCTGTGCAGCGATATCGCGACCAGCCAGCAATACCTGCAAGCCCTGCACGATTTGCATTACGGGCGCCTGCTGCAATCGCGCTATGAACCGCTCTGGCATTCGCAACCGCCTGCGACGGACCCGAACACCGTAGTATTGGCATTTGCCGCCACTGGCTTGCAGGACATGGCCAAAGCGTTTGACCAGGCACGCCCAAGTGCAGACTTGTACCGCAGCCTGCGCAACGTCTATTCCAGCCTGCGCCAGCAGCCTTTACCGCACTGGGACGTGGTGGGTAGTGGCCCGTTGTTACGCCCCGGCATGGAAGACCCGCGTGTGCCGGAGTTGGCGCGACGCCTGCACAGTGGCGGCTATCTGGCCAAGTTGCCCAACGGCAAGCAATATCAGGGCGACCTGGTCAAGGCGGCGAAGGCGTTCCAGCTCAGCCACTCGTTGCAAGCCGATGGCGTGATCGGCGCCGGCACCGTGGCCGAACTCAATATCAGCCCGGCGGTACGCCGCGAGCAACTGCGCATCAACCTGGAGCGTTTCCGCTGGCTGGCCCAGGACCTTGAGCCTGAAGGCGTAGTGGTCAATGTGGCCGCCGCGCAATTGAGCGTGTACCAGAGCGGCATCCCTGTGTGGCAAACCCGCTTGCAAGTGGGCCGCGCCGAACGCCAGACACCGCTGCTCAAGTCGCGCATCACGCGGCTGACCCTCAACCCCACCTGGACCATCCCGCCGACCATCATGCGCGAGGACAAGCTCCCGGCTATCCGCCTCAACCCCGAGTACCTGCGCCAGCAAAACCTGCAAGTACTCGACGCCGAAGGTCATCCGCTGCCCCCCGAGCAGGTTGATTGGGCGCGCCCTGGTAATATCCTGCTGCGCCAGCAGGCTGGCCCGCGCAACCCGCTGGGCAAGATCGTGATGCGCTTCCCCAACCCGTTCTCGGTGTACCTGCACGACACACCCAGCCAGCCGCTGTTTACCAAGGGGCCAAGGGCGTTCAGTTCGGGGTGTGTGAGGGTCGAGCAACCGCTGCTGCTGCGTGACCTGCTGGTGACCCCGGCCGAACGCACCCGTACCGATGAACTGTTGGCCACCGGCTTGACCCATGAATTCAGGCTGGCCACCCCGGTGCCGGTGCTGTTGGGGTATTGGACGGTGGAAGTGGATCGCCAGGGGAGCCTGGTCTATGCGCCGGATATCTATGCGCTTGATCCGGTGTTGATCAAAGCCATGGGAAGTGTGCTCTAGGCACAATGTGGCAGGGGTCTTCATGACCCCATCTGACCTATTCAGGTATCAACTGCTGGCGACATTCCAGCACCAGTCGGGCGCCGCCCAGCTCACTGGTACCGACGTCGAGCTTGAAGCCATGCAGGTTGATGATCGCCGCCACAATCGACAGCCCCAGACCAAAGCCACCTTGCTGATCGTTTTCATCCACCCGATAAAAGCGCTGGAACACCGACGCGCGTTCAGCCGGCGGAATTCCGGGCCCCGAGTCGAGCACTTCAATGCGCGAACTGCCCATATCATTGACCGCTCGCAGGATGACCTTGCCATTGGGCGGAGTGAACTTGATCGAATTGCTCAACAGGTTGGCCAAGGCTTCAAACAACAGGGCGCGGTCGCCCGTTACCCACGGCAGCGATTCGGGAGCCTGCAATACCAACTCCATTTCACCTTCCTCCGCCAGGGGCAGATAAAAGTCATGCAATTCGCGCAGCAACGGCAGCGGGTCCAGCACCAGGAAGCCTGACCTGCGCTGGTGATCTTCCAGTTCGGAAATGCGCAGCAGCCCGCGAAAGCGCGCCATCAGCGTGTCGGTTTCGGCAATGGCGTCATCGAGTTTCACTGCGTGGGCTGAGTCTTCCTCGGCTTGCTGCTTGATGCGGTAAAGCTGTGCGCGCAGGCGGGTGAGGGGGGTACGCAGGTCATGGGCGATGGCGTCGCACACGCCCTTGACCTCGTTCATCAGTTTCTCGATGCGTTCGAGCATGGCGTTGACGATGGCCGCGAGCATGTCCAGTTCGTCGCGCCGATTGGACAGCGGCAAGCGGTGCGTCAGGTCGCCGGCGACGATGGCTTCGGCGCTGGCCTGGATCCCGCGGATGCGCCGCAACGGACGCCGGCGCAGCAGGTGCCAGCCCGCAGCGCCGGGGATGATGGTCAACGACAGCGCCCACAACAGGGCATGCCAGATGATCCGCGTCACGCCGAACAACGAACCGTTGGCGCGCACCAGCACCAGCCAGCGCCCGTCGTCGGTGTGGGTGGCCACGGCGTCGCAGCTGTCCTTGGGCAGCTTGGGGTCATCGGATTCGACGCAATTGGCCAGGGTGTGGATCTTGCCATCCAGGGGCAGGTCCGCCGGTACCGTGCGGATCGGCCCGCTCAAGGGCCGAAACTGCTCATCGAACAAGCCATAAGCATCCACGCCCTTCATGTCGAAGGTCATGCTGGTGGTCAGCGCTTCCACCAGGGCTTCGCCGTCGAAGCGCTGGAACAAGTGCTGGCGTTGCAGAAGAGAATGGCGCGAGAGGTCGCTAAGGTAGCCCGACACCTCGTAATACAGCACCCCCATGAGGATGCAACTCCACGCCACGAACAACGAGCTGTACAGCGCCAGCAGGCGGCTGCTGGAAGAGCGCCAGCCCTTAGAGGGGTTCAGCAATGACATACCCGGAACCTCGTACCGTGCGGATCAGCGGCGTGAGGCCCGGGGGATCGATTTTCTTGCGCAGGCGACCGATGTGCACATCGATCAGGTTGGTGCCCGGGTCAAAGTGATAACCCCAGACTTCCTCGAAAATCATCATCCGCGACAGGATCTGCCCGGTGTTGCGCATCAGGAATTCCAGCAGTTTGTATTCGGTGGGCAACAGGGTCAGCGGCTGCTCGGCGCGGCTGGCTTCGCGGCTGATCAGGTTCAATTCCAGGTCTGCCACGCGCAGGGCGGTTTCGAACTCCTTGACCGTGCTTTTGCGCCGCAGCAGCACTTCGACACGGGCGGCCATTTCGTCGGAGGCGAACGGCTTGGTCAGATAGTCATCACCGCCGGCACGCAGGCCACGTACACGCTCGTCGACATCGGAGAGGGCGCTGATCATCAGGATCGGCGTCGATACGCCAATCGTGCGCAAGGTGGTAACGATGGCCAGGCCATCCAGTTCGGGCAACATGCGGTCGAGGGTGATCAGGTCGTAATCGCCGCTTACGGCGCGGACCAGGCCCTCGCGGCCGTTGTCTACCCAGTCTACGTCCAGTCCATGGCTACTCAGCTCGGCGACGATCTCGCGGGCCGTTACGGCGTCATCCTCGATGGTCAAAATGCGGGTCATAGGATTACCTGGTGAGCGTTCACACTAGAAGTGGACGTTATTTTGCCAAGAAGTTGCTGAATGTTTCCTAAATAAAACTTCATCTTGGCAAAACTGCCACCTGTTCATGACTGGCACCACCACATGAATGCATATCGCCCGCCCTTAACGGCCGTTTCTTGCAACTTGCATGACTTAAGTAAGTTCAATTTAATTAACTTATTGAAATACAAGGAATTTAAATTATTTGCCGACTGGCATGGTGCCTGCACTGTCCCTTTTGAGACTTGTAACACTATTTTTCATGCCTGGAGCAAAACAACAATGATCACATCCTCATCCGCGCTGCAAGAGTCAAGCACGCTCTCCGGGGTTTCCTGGGGGGCGATCTTCGCCGGGGCCGCTGCGGCGGCTGCGCTGTCACTGATTCTGGTGCTGCTGGGCTTCGGCCTGGGCTTTTCGGCGGTGTCGCCGTGGGCCGATAGCGGTATCAGTGCCAAGGGCCTTGGCATTTCCACGATTGTCTGGCTGGCCTTTACCCAGATCGTCGCTTCGGGCCTGGGTGGCTACATCGCCGGCCGCTTGCGGGTGAAGTGGGCCAACATGCATGGCGATGAAGTGTACTTTCGCGATACCGCCCATGGTTTCCTGGCGTGGGCCGTGGCCACATTGATCACGGCAATGCTGGTGGTCGGTTCGGTCAGCAGTGTCGTCAGTGGTGGTGTGAAAGCCGGTGCCAGCGTTGCGTCGGGCGCCGCCAGTGGCTTGACCCAAGCAGCCGGCAGCGCAGCCAAAGGTGCCGACAGCGGCGACTTCGGCTACTACGTCGACAGCCTGTTCCGCGATGACCGCCCAGCCGCGGTCAGCGACGATGCGGCCCATGCCGTGGTCGGCCGTATCTTCGCCCGGACCCTGAGCAATGACGGTCAACTGGCCGCCGAAGACCGTGCCTACCTGGCCCAGTTGATCACCCAGCGTACCAACCTCAGCCAGGCGGATGCCGAAGCGCGTATCGATAAAGTGTACGGCGATGCCCGTAAAGCCATCGAAGACGCCAAGCTCAAAGCCAAGCAGGCCGCCGAGACCGCCGCGAAAGTGGCTGCCTATACCTCGCTGTGGACCTTCGTGGCGCTGTTGATCGGTGCATTCTTCGCCAGCTTCGCTGCCACCTTCGGCGGTCGCCGCCGGGATGCCGTGGTGTACGTCGAAACCGAAAACTACGTTCGTTAATTCAAGGCCCATTCATTTAAGGAAAGCATCATGCGCTCATTACTGCTGTGGTTCCTCGGCGTGCCGATTCCGGTGATCATTCTGATCGCGATCTTCATGCACTAAACCCGGGCCTGGCTCGGTAAAGGGTGGGAAGGGCTTTGCTCCTTCCCACTTTTCGTTTTGCGCAACGTCAGCCAACTGATGACCAGCAAGGTGCTGGCCAGCGATGTCATGATTACCAACGGTTGTGCAGTGCCATCCGATAGCAGCCCGGTGGCCCAACTGCTCACAGCCGTCACAAACATCTGAATAAAAAAGAACAACCCCGACGCCGTACCGGCAATCGCGCCGTAGGGCTGCAACACCGACAACTGGCAGGCGGGCATCGTCAGCCCCACCGACACCATGATCACCACCATCGGCAACACAATCGCCAGCCAATCCTGCGCCAGCAGTGTCGTGGCCGTCGCAAGCAGTACGCTGCCCAGCACATTCAGGCCGATGGCGAAGCTGATCAAGCGGTCTGCCTCGAACCGCGCTACCAGGCGGCGGAACAGGTTGGCGCCGAACATATAGCCACTGATCGTTGCGGCAAATACCAGGGCGTAGGCGCTCGGCGATAAATCAAAGCCGCGTTGCAGCAACGCCGAAGACTCGCTGATAAACGGAAAATAGGTGCTGTACACGCAGCCGATCGCCAAGGCATAACGCAGGAAATAGCGGTCGCGCAGCAGTTGGCCGTAGATGCTCAGCAAGTGGGTGGGTGGCGCGGCGGCCACTTGTGGCGGACGGGTTTCCGGCAGGCGGCGCTGGACCACCAGGCACAACAGGCTGCCAATCACCGCCAGCAAAACAAACAAACCCCGCCAACCCAAGAGGGGCAACAGCACGCTGCCAAGCACCGGCGCGGCCATGGGCGAGACCGCCATTGCCATGGAGATCAACCCCAGCAAGCGCGCCTGCTCCTGTGGGGCAAAATAGTCGCGCACGATCACCCGGCCTATTACCGTGGTGCAACACCCGCCAAGGGCCTGGAACAGCCGCGCAATGATCAATACCCTCAGGCTGTCGGCCAGTGCGCAGGTGAGGGTTGCCAGTACATACGTCGTCAACCCAGCCAGCAACACCGGACGCCGGCCGAAGCGGTCGGTAAGCGGGCCGCTGACCAGCAAGGAAATCGCCGATCCGAGGGTGTAGAGCGTCAGTACCAGCTGCAGTTGGCTATCGGAGGTCTGGAAGTAGTCGGCCATAGCGGCCATAGCGGGCAGGGCGGGCAAGTGCAGGTCCAGGGTGAGGCGCGGCAAGCCCACCAGGACCGTCAGCAGCGTTAGCCAGAACCAGGGAGCGAGAATGCGTTGCGTCATGGGCGGTTACTTCGCGAGGGGTAGAGCCCGGACTCTAGCGGCGTTGTGGTTTAATCCGCAGAACCACTTGTGCATGGAAGGACTGGACCACTATGAGCCGAGGAAAAGCCGCCTCCAACCTTGACTTGCCGCGCCCGGACAACTTGGGCGAGGGTAAACAGCAGGGCGCCTATGAGGCTTTGCGGGGGGCGATCCTGACTCGGCAGTTGCCGGCCGACAGCCGTTTTCCATCGACCCGCAGCCTGGCCGAGCGCTGGCAGGTTTCGCGCGGCACCCTTGAGGTCGTGTTCGACCGCTTGCACAGCGAAGGCTATGTGCAGCGCGTGGCGGGCTCTGGCACGCGGGTGCGCGCGGTGATTCCCGAGCAATTCATTGCGGCCCCGGCGTCAAAACAAATGCTGCGCCGCCCGGTTGACCCCGACCCACCCCACGCCGGGGTACAGAGCCATGTGCCCTTTGTCGCACGGCGCCCGGATGCCGGCCTGTTCGACCTGAAAGCCTGGGCGCGTTGCGTCGCCCGTGGGTTGTTGGCCGCAGGCCCTGGTGTACTGGAGGCCGCGCATCCTGGTGGGCTGCCGGCCCTGCGTGAGCACATTGCGGATTACTTGCGCAGTTATCGCGGCATGCACTGCGAGGCGGATGAAGTGATTGTCACCACGGGTATTCGTCATGGCCTTGACCTGATCGCCCGCACGCTGCTCCAACCGGGTGACCTGGCCTGCGTCGAGGACCCCGGCTACACCCCGGCGCGGCGTCTGTTCAAGCTGGCCGGCGCACAGGTGCAGTCGATCCCGGTCACCGCCGAAGGGCTCGATACCGCTCAGTTGCCTGCCCACGCACGACTGGTGTATGTCACCCCCGCGCACCAGGCCCCGCTGGGCGTGACCCTGTCGGTGTCGCACCGTCTGGCGCTGCTGGACTGGGCAAGTCGAGCCGATGCCTGGGTGGTCGAAGACGACTACGACAGCGAGTACAACTACAACAGCGCACCTTTGGCCGCGCTCAAGTCCCTGGATGCGAACGACCGCGTGCTCTACTGCGGCAGCTTCAACAAGAACCTGTTTCCAGGGTTGCGAGTCGGTTTCATGGTGGTGCCCAAAACCCTGCGTCCGTCACTGCTGCGCACCTTGCAACTGACCGGGCATTCGGTGGGCGCCAGCGATCAGTCGGGCCTGGTGGACTTTCTTGGCAGCGGTGCGTTTGTGCGGCATTTGCGCGCTTCGCGTCAGGCCTATCAGGCGCGGCGGGATGCCTTGCTCGCCTGCCTCCCGCCGGACGTCACGGTCACTGGCGAGCAGGCCGGGCTGCATTTTGTGCTGTGGTTACCGGCAGGGGTGCCAGAGGCGGATTTCTGCGCCCACGCCGCCGACGCCGGGCTGAGTTTGCAGGCACTGGGCAAGTTTTGTGTCGATGTAACGTTGCCGCCCGCCGTGATTGTCGGCTACACCGCATTGACCCTCGCGCAGATCCGCTTCCACGGCCGGGCTCTGGCGCAATTGCTGTAGGAGCGCGTCAGTCGTCGAACCCGACCTGCTCATGAATTTCATCCACCTTCAATTCCAACCGATAGGCCACCGCAATAAACAACGCCTGGCACAGGCACAAGGTGGCGCTCAGCGAGCGAAAGGCAAACGATGAGCCTTCATTGACCAACAGCACCGCATTCGCGCGCTTGGCCAGCGGCGACAGGTTGCTGTCGGTGATGATCAAGGTCTTGGCCTGGTGATGCTGGGCAATGCGCAGGCAGTGCTGGGTCTCTTTGCCGTAGGGCGTAAAACTGATGGCAATCACCAGGTCATTGGCGCGCACGCTGCGCATCTGCTCGCGATAACTGCCGCCTAGCCCCGAGATCAGGTGGATGCGCTTGTTGGTGTGCTGCAGGTTGTAGACCAGGTAGTCGGCCACGGCAAAGGAACGGCGCACACCGACCACGTAGATGTTGTCGGCATTGACCACCAGGTCCACGGCTTTCTCGAAGGCCGCATCGTCCAGTTCCAGGCCCAGGCGTTCGATCCCGGACAGGGTGGCGTTGACACACTCACGCGCCAGGTCGCCGCCGCTGGCTTTCTGCGACTTGTTGGCGATCATGCTGCGGATGCGCTGCTGGTAGTTCTGCACCGGTGTGGTCTTGTGGGTATAGGCCTCGCGAAACAGCGCCTGCATTTCACTGAAACCGCTGAAGCCGAAACGCTGGGAAAACCGCACGATGGCCGAGGGGTGCACTTCGCATTCACGGGCGATGTCACTGATGCGATCGACCATGATCCGGTCGCTCTGCTGGCTCATGTAACTGGCGATGCGCTTGAGCTGGCGCGGCAGGCTTTCGTATTCGTCGGTGATCAGCTGCAACAGGCGTTCGGCATTGATCGGAGGGCTGGCGACAGTTGCTTCCAGGGTGGTCTCGGGATCGGTGCGGGACATGGGCAATCCTTCTGGCGTGTTCGTCTGATGCGCTGATGGGTGGCGCAAGTCTACAGGGTAGGCGCAAAAAAATACCTCGGCATCACGGCCCGCGTGGCCTGCTGAAACGATGCACGGGCGCTGGCGTGCCGCTATGCTGACGTATTGGAAAATATATTCCACTAAAAATAATTATGGAATAAATATTGATTGCCGCCGTCGGACGTTCTAGTCTGCTCCCACCAAGAGCGTTTGCCGCCACTACGGCGGCACAACGCAGGCTGATAAAAATAACAGGAGCCAGCATGGGCCAGACTCGTTTTGCCAGTGGGCGTCAATTGGATCTGATTTGCCTGGGGCGCCTGGGCGTCGACCTCTACGCGCAGCAAGTGGGTGCGCGGCTTGAGGATGTGTCCAGCTTTGCCAAATACCTCGGCGGTTCCTCCGCCAACATCGCCTTCGGCACTGCTCGGCTGGGGCTCAAGTCGGCGATGCTGAGCCGGGTGGGCGACGACCATATGGGCCGTTTTCTGATCGAATCCCTGGCCCGCGAAGGTTGCGATGTCAGCGGCATCAAGGTCGACCCCGAACGCCTCACCGCCCTGGTGCTGCTGGGTCTCAAAGACCGTGAAACCTTTCCCCTGGTGTTCTACCGCGAAAACTGCGCCGACATGGCCCTGCGCGCCGAAGACATCAGCGAAGCCTTTGTTGCATCGAGCAAGGCGCTGCTGATCACCGGCACGCATTTCTCCACCGACGGTGTGCACAAGGCCAGCATTCAGGCGCTGGATTACGCAGCCAAACACAACGTCAAACGGGTGCTGGATATCGACTACCGCCCTGTGCTGTGGGGCTTGGCGGGCAAGGCCGATGGCGAAACCCGTTTTGTTGCCGACCAGAATGTCAGCCAGCATGTGCAGAAAATCCTGGCGCGTTTCGACCTGATCGTCGGCACTGAAGAAGAATTCCTCATCGCCGGTGGCAGTGAAGACCTGCTCACCGCCCTGCGCACGGTGCGCGAACTGACGCCCGCCACCCTGGTGGTCAAGCTCGGCCCGCAAGGCTGCACGGTGATCCACGGCGAGATCCCTGCGCGGTTGGAGGACGGGGCGATCTATCCCGGTGTGCGCGTTGAAGTGCTTAATGTGCTGGGTGCTGGCGATGCCTTCATGTCAGGCTTTCTCAGGGGCTGGCTCAACGACGCCAGCGACGAGCGTTGCAGCCAGTTGGCCAATGCCTGTGGCGGCCTGGTGGTCTCGCGGCACGCCTGTGCGCCGGCCATGCCCACGCCCGCCGAACTCGATTACCTGTTCAACAGCCCGGTGCCGATCACCCGTCCCGATCAGGATGCGACCCTGCAGCGCCTGCACCGCGTCACGGTGCCGCGCAAGGCTTGGAAGCAACTGTTCGTGTTTGCCTTCGATCACCGCTGGCAGCTGGTGGACCTGGCGCAAAAAGGCGGCCAGGACTTGACGCGAATCAGCGCCATCAAGCAGCTGTTTATCCAGGCCATCGAACGTGTGGAGACCAAGCTCGCCGAGCAGGGCATCGAGGCCGACGTGGGCCTGCTTGCCGATCAGCGTTTTGGCCAGGATGCCCTCAATGCCGCCAGCGGCCGAGGCTGGTGGATTGCCCGCCCGGTCGAAGTGCAGAACTCACGGCCTCTGGCGTTCGAACACGGTCGCTCGGTGGGCAGCAACCTGATTGCCTGGCCCCAGGAACAGATCATCAAATGCCTGGTGCAATTTCACCCCGATGACGAACCTATGCTGCGCCTGGAACAGGAGGCGCAGCTCAAGGCGGTGTATGAGGCGTCCATCGTCAGCGGCCATGAACTGCTGCTGGAAGTCATCCCGCCCAAGGATCACCCCTCCACTTATCCCGACGTTTTGTATCGCAGCCTCAAGCGCCTGTACAACTTGGGTATCTACCCGGCCTGGTGGAAGATCGAAGCGCAGTCGGCCGCCGACTGGAAAAAGCTCGACGAACTGATCCAGGAGCGCGACCCATACTGCCGTGGCGTGGTGCTGCTTGGCCTGAACGCGTCGGCTGAATGTCTTGCCGACGGTTTTCAGCAAGCCCGCCTGAGCACCACCTGCCGCGGATTTGCCGTCGGCCGCACGATCTTCCAGGAGCCGAGCCGGGCGTGGATGGCGGGGGAGATCGATGATGAGACCTTGATCCAGCAGGTACAGGCTACCTTCGAACAACTCATCAACGCCTGGCGCAGTGCTCGAATTTAGTCACACATTCCAAATGTGCAATGCAATCCAATGTGGGAGGGAGCAAGCCCCCTCCCACATAAAGCAGATCTCAGTGATCTCTAGAGAAAACAATAAAAGGTGCAGCCATGCCCGCAATCCGAATTGGCATCAACCCGATCTCCTGGAGCAACGACGACCTCCCGGCCCTTGGCGGTGAAACCCCGCTGAGCACGGCCCTGAGTGAAGGCAAGGACATCGGCTACGAAGGTTTTGAACTCAATGGCAAGTTTCCCAAGGATGCCAAGGGCGTCGGCGACGTGCTGCGTCCCTATGACCTGGCGCTGGTCTCGGGCTGGTACTCCAGCCGCTTGGCCCGTCGTTCGGTGGCCGAGGAGATCGATGCCATTGCCGGCCATGTCGAACTGCTCAAACAAAACGGTGCCAACGTACTGGTGTACGGCGAAGTCGCCGATTCGATCCAGGGTTCACGCATTCGCCTGATAGAACGTCCGCGTTTTCATAGCGAACAGGCCTGGCAGGCGTACGCCGACAAGCTCACCGAGCTGGCGCGTTTCACCTTGTCTCAAGGCGTGCGCCTGGCCTACCACCACCATATGGGCGCCTACGTCGAGTCTCCCGAAGACATTGACCAGTTGATGAAACGCACGGGGCCGGAAGTCGGCCTGCTGTTCGATTCGGGCCACTGCTACATGGGCGGCGGCGAACCCATCGAGGTGTTGCGCAAGCACATCGACCGCGTTTGCCATGTGCATTTCAAGGACGTGCGCAAACCCGTGGTGCAATTGGCGCGCAATCAGATGTGGAGTTTTCCCGATTGCATCGTCAACGGCACTTTCACCGTGCCAGGGGACGGCGATATCGACTTTGCGTCGTTACTGGACGTGCTGCTCGCTGCGAACTACGCAGGCTGGCTGGTGGTGGAAGCCGAGCAGGACCCGGCCGTGGCGCCCAGTTATATCTACGCGAAAAAGGGCTATGACACCTTGCGTGCGCTTCTCGACGAGAGGGTTTGAGTGATGAGCTTGTTGGTCAAAAGCAGCAAACGCGGGCAAACCATGGTTGCCCTGGAGGCGGGGCACCTGGAGTACGTAGGCTTCGCCGCTTACCGCTTGAGCCTGGGCGAAACCTTGCCGGTCAGCGCGGGCGATCAGGAGCTGTGCCTGGTGCTGCTCAGCGGTCGGGTGAATATCGAAGGCGAAGGCTTCAATTGGCAGAACCTGGGTGATCGCCAGTCGGTGTTCGAAGACAAATCACCGTTCGCCGCCTATTTGCCGCCGGGCACCGACGCCCAGGTCACGGCCCTGAGCGATGTACAGATCGCCGTGTGTGCGGCGCCGGGTGCGGCGGGTTTTGCCCCGCGCCTGATCCGCCCCGAGCAGTGCAAACGCAGTGTGCGCGGCAAAGGCGCCAACACCCGCTACGTCTGCGACATCCTGCCCGACAGCGAGCCGGCCCATTCGCTGCTGGTGGTGGAAGTGCGCACACCTTCGGGGCATTCCTCAAGTTACCCGCCGCACAAACACGATACCGATGACCTGCCGCACCAGAGCTTTCTGGAAGAAACCTATTACCACCAGGTCAATCCACCCCAGGGCTTTGTGTTCCAGCGCGTGTACACCGACGACCGCAGCATCGACCAGGCCATGGCCGTGGAAAACAGCGACCTGGTGGTGGTGCCCAAGGGATATCACCCGGTCAGCGTGCCGTATGGCTACGAGTCTTATTACCTCAATGTCATGGCCGGCCCCAAGCGCGCCTGGCATTTCCATAACGACCCGCAGCACAGTTGGCTGCTGGACCTTTAAACGGTTTTGGACGGAGAACAACAACAATGAAGTCGCCGCTACGTTTTGCCCTTAACCGTATGGTCGCGCCTGACTTGCCCCTGGCGGATTTTATCCAGCTGGCCAAAGCCCTCCAGTGCGATGCCATCGAGATTCGCAACGACCTCAAAAACCGCGAAATCGAATACGGCATGTCTGCCGCCCGCGTGCGTGAGTTGTGCGCGGCGCAGGGCATCAAGGTGCTGTCGATCAACGCGCTGTACCCTTTTGATGTGTGGAACGACGAACGCCGCGCTCAGGCAATCGAACTGGCCACCTACGCCCGTGAGTGCGGGGCCCAGGGCCTGGTGATGTGCCCGTTCAATCAGCCTGGCGATACGCGTAACGACGCGCAGCGCGCCGCTGGTTTGCGCACCGCGTTGAGCGAACTGGCGTTGATCCTGCGTGAGTACGGGATTCTCGGTTTCATCGAACCCCTGGGCTTCGCAGTATCCGCCCTGCGCCGCAAGCGCGTGGCAGTGGATGCGATCAAGGCCATCGGTGGCCTGGATGTGTTTCGTGTGGTGCATGACACCTTTCACCATCATTTGGCCGGCGAGCATGAGTTCTTCCCGGAGCTGACCGGGCTGGTGCATATCTCCGGGGTGGAAGACCACGAGGCGCCGCTTGACTCAATCCGCGACGGCCACCGCGTGCTGGTCGGCGAGGACGATATTCTCGGGAATGCGGCGCAGATCGACACCTTGCTGAGCACCGGCTACAGCGGCTATCTGTCGTTCGAGCCGTTTGCCGAAAGCGTGCATGGATTGGCGGATATCCGGCAGGCGTTGGGGGCAAGCATCGCCCACCTGCAAAAACGATAAGGGGCGCGACATGAGCACCACACGATTGACCATGGCCCAGGCCTTGGTGAAGTTTCTGGATAACCAATACATCGAAGTCGACGGCGTACAGAGCAAGTTCGTTGCCGGGGTGTTCACTATTTTCGGGCATGGCAATGTGTTGGGCCTTGGCCAGGCGCTTGAGCAGGACAGCGGCGACCTGGTGGTGCACCAGGGCCGCAACGAACAAGGCATGGCCCATGCCGCCATCGGGTTTGCCAAGCAGCACCTGCGCCGCAAGATCTATGCGTGCACGGCCTCGGTGGGGCCTGGCGCTGCGAATATGCTCACTGCCGCAGCCACCGCCACGGCCAACCGCATACCGCTGCTGCTGTTGCCCGGCGATGTCTACGCCAGCCGCCAGCCCGACCCGGTGCTGCAGCAGATCGAGCAGTTCCACGACCTGAGCATCAGCACCAACGACGCGTTCCGCGCCGTGAGCAAATACTGGGACCGCATCAACCGCCCCGAACAGTTGATGACGGCGGCGATCCACGCCATGCGCGTGCTCACCGACCCTGCCGAAACCGGCGCGGTGACATTGGCCTTGCCCCAGGATGTGCAGGCCGAGGCCTGGGACTATCCCGACTACTTCCTGCAAAAGCGCGTGCACCGTATCGACCGGCGCCCGGCCACCGCCGCGATGATCGGCGATGCGCTGGCGGCGTTTCGCGGCAAGCGCAAACCGCTGATCATTTGTGGCGGCGGGGTGAAGTACTCCGGCGCCAATGCGGCGCTGCAAGCTTTTGCCGAGCGCTTTGAGATTCCCTTTGCCGAAACACAGGCCGGTAAAAGCGCGGTGGTCTCCAGCCATGCACTGAACGTCGGCGGCATCGGCGAAACCGGCTGCCTGGCGGCGAACCTGCTGGCCCCCGAGGCGGACCTGATCATCGGCATCGGCACGCGGTATACCGACTTCACGACCTCGTCAAAATCGCTGTTCAAGCACCCCGAGGTGACTTTTCTCAACCTCAATGTCAGCGCCTGCGACGCGTTGAAGCTGGACGGTGTGCAAGTGGTGGCGGATGCCAGAGTCGCGCTTGAAGCGCTGGCCGATGCCCTCGGCGATTACCGTTCCGGCTGGGGCGAGCAGATCGCTGACGCCAAGGCGCAACTGAATGCCGAAGTGGATCGCGTGTACCAGGTGCAATACTCAGACGATGATTTCGTGCCGGAAGTTGACGACCTTCTGGACCGCGCCGTACTGCGCGAGTTTATCGAGCTGACCGGCTCCTGCCTGACCCAAAGCCGCGTACTGGGCGTGCTCAACCAGGCGCTGGCCGACGATGCGATCATCGTCGCCGCCGCCGGCAGCCTGCCCGGGGACTTGCAGCGCGCCTGGCGCAGCAAGGGCGTCAATACCTATCACGTCGAATACGGCTATTCGTGCATGGGCTACGAGATCAATGCCGCCTTGGGCGTGAAGCTCGCCGAGCCGACCAAAGAGGTCTACGCCCTGGTCGGTGACGGCTCCTACATGATGCTGCACTCGGAGCTGGCCACTTCGATCCAGGAACGGCGCAAGATCAACGTGGTGCTGCTCGACAACATGGCCTTCGGTTGCATCAACAACCTGCAAATCGGCAATGGCATGGACAGCTTCGGCACCGAGTTTCGCTTCCGCAACCCCGAGAGCGGCAAGCTCGACGGCGGCCTGGTGCCGGTGGATTTCGCCATGAGTGCGGCGGCCTATGGTTGCAAGACCTACAAGGTCAGCACGCTAGAGCAGCTGGAAGCGGCCCTGGCCGATGCGCGCACGCAAACCGTCTCGACGCTGATCGATATCAAAGTGCTGCCCAAGACCATGGTCCACGGCTACCTGTCGTGGTGGCGGGTAGGTGTGGCGCAGGTGTCCACCAGTGAACGCACGAATGCAGCGGCAAAAAAACTCAATGAACACCTGGCCAAGGCCCGGCAGTACTAATAACAAGAGGAGTGTTTACATGTCTTTGAAGCTTGGAGTGATTGGTACGGGCGCCATTGGCCGGGACCATATCCGTCGTTGCAGCCAGACCTTGCTCAACAGCCAGGTGGTGGCGGTCACTGATATCAACCTTGCGCAGGCCGCGCAGGTGGTGGCGGACTTGAAGCTGGACGCCGAGGTGTACCCGGACGGCCATGCGCTGATCAACTCGCCAGAGGTCGAAGCCATCCTTGTGACGTCGTGGGGGCCGAGCCACGAAGAGTTCGTGCTGGCCGCCATCGCCGCCGGCAAACCGGTGTTCTGTGAAAAACCCCTGGCGGTCACCGCGCAAGGCTGCCGCAAGATCGTCGAGGCCGAAGTGGCCTGCGGTAAGCGCCTGGTGCAGGTGGGCTTCATGCGTCCGTATGACGAAGGCTATCGGGCCTTGAAAACCGTGATCGACAGCGGCCAGATCGGCGAGCCGTTGATGCTGCATTGCGCGCACCGTAACCCGACGGTGGGCGAGAATTACAACACCGACATGGCGATCACCGACACCCTGATCCACGAACTGGACGTGCTGCGTTGGTTGCTCAATGACGACTATGTGTCCGTGCAGGTGGTCTTCCCGCGCAAGACCAGCAAGGCCCTGGCCCACCTGCGCGACCCGCAGATCGTGCTGCTGGAAACCGCCAAGGGCACGCGTATCGACGTGGAGGTATTTGTGAACTGCCAATACGGCTACGACATCCAGTGCGAAGTGGTGGGGGAGACCGGCATCGCCAAGTTGCCGGAGCCGTCCCAGGTGCAACTGCGCAGCGGTGCGAAGCTGTCCAATGCGATCCTGATGGATTGGAAAGATCGCTTTATCGGTGCCTATGACGTGGAGTTGCAGGCGTTTATCGACAGCGTGCGGGCTGGGCAGGTCGGCGGGCCGTCGGCGTGGGATGGGTATGCGGCGGCAGTGGCGGCGGATGCGTGTATTGAAGCCCAGGGCAGTGGGCAGATTGTGCCGGTGAGCTTGCCGGATCGCCCACACTTCTACGGCTGATCCCAATCTCACAGGTGGAACCTGGTCAATGTGGGAGGGGGCAAGCCCCCTCCCACATTTGAACAGTGTTTGCACTTCAAAGCAGGAGTGAATCATGCGAATTGGACTAGTCGGCTATGGCCACGGAGGGCGCTTCTTTCATGCGCCGCTGATTGCGACGTTGCCTGGTGCGACGTTTGTGGGCGTTGTCACACGCTCGCCGGAGCGTCGCCAGCAATTAAGTACCGATCTACCAGGCGTGAAGGCCTTCGACTCCATCGGCCAGATCGTCGAAGCCGGCGTCGACGCCCTGGTGATTTCCACCACCCTCAAAGGTCGCCCAGCGTTGGTACTGGAAGCCATCGAACACGGCGTGGCGGTGGTCAGCGACAAACCCTTTGCGGCCAACGCCGAACAAGCCCAAGCCCTGATCACTGCCGCCGAGCGCCAGGGCTCGCTGCTCAGCGTCTACCAGAATCGGCGCTGGGATTCGGATTACCTGACTCTGCGCAAACTCATCGATGCCGGTGCCCTGGGCACCATCACCCGCTTTGAATCTCGTGTAGAACGCTACAGCCCACAAGCCGTGGGCAATGCCAGCGGCGGCGGGTGGCTGCGTGACCTGGGCAGCCACTTGGTCGATCAGGCGCTGCAACTGTTCGGCCCGGTGGACCGAGTGTTCGCCCAACTGCACTACACCCCTGAACACCCCAGCGTGGATCACGGCTTTTTTGTTTCCCTGAGCCACGCCAACGGCGTGATTTCACACCTGTGGGGCAACGCCTTGCAGAACAGCCAGGCGCCGCGCTTTCGTGTCAGTGGCACCTTGGGTTGCTACACCGTCGAAGGGTTGGATGGCCAGGAAGAAGCGCTGATCGCCGGTAAATCGCCGAAGACCGAAGGCGAGCACTGGGGCGCGGAGGAGCATCGACGCTGGGGCTGGTTCGAACAAGGCTCGGAGCGTGAGCGGGTGCCGTCGGAAAAGGGCTGCTGGACACAGTTCTATCGCCAGTTGCAGTTGGCCGTGCAAGGGCAGGGACCGCTGCCGGTGAGCGCCTATGACGCGCTGGAAACCACCCGTATATTGGACGCCGCACGCCTGAGCGCCGAGCGCCAGCAAGTGGTTTCGACAAAAATAGAATAAAATTCTAAAACAGGTTGATATGGAAATTATTTTCTAATACAGTCGTTTCCAGGTTGCATAAAGTACGTCCCGGACCCAGCGGGCGACTCAACAAAAACAAGATCAAAAACAACCAGGTACCGTCAGATGAAAATCTTCAACGCTGTACTTCGAGTTTTACGCCCCGCCCAAGCGCCACGCGGACTGCCCCGCGCCCGGCCGTTCTACTTCTCCTTCCTTAACGTGCTGTGCGTCGAAAACCAGGGCGCGCTGGTGTGCTGCATTCCAGGGGCGCCAGTGGTGCGACTGACAGCCGAGTCCTGATAAACGCAACGTCGAAAAAAACCAACAAGAAAGTGGAGACAGACCGTTCATGAAGACCCCGATCCGTTTTACCGCGCTGGCCCTGTCCATGCTGCTGGCCAGTGGCGTTGCCGGCGCCGCCGATCTGAAGGTGGGCGTCACGATGTCTGCGTTCGATGACACCTTCCTCACCTACCTGCGCGAAGACATGGATAAGCAAGCCAAGTCCTACCCCAAGGGCGATGGCGTGCAATTGCAGTTTGAAGACGCGCGGGCCGATGTGGTCAAGCAATTGAGCCAGGTCGAGAACTTTATCAGCCAGAAAGTCGACGCCATTATCGTCAACCCGGTCGATACCGCTTCGACCAAGAACATCATTGCGGCTGCGACCAAGGCGGGCATTCCGCTGGTGTTCGTCAACCGTCGCCCGGACCAGAAAGACTTGCCCAAGGACGTGGTGGCAGTGACCTCCGATGACGTCGAGGCCGGGCGCCTGCAAATGCAATACATCGCCGAAAAACTCGGCGGCAAGGGCAAGATCGTGATCCTGCTGGGTGACCTGGCGAACAACTCCACCACCAACCGCACCAAGGGTGTCAAGGAAGTGCTGGCCAAGTACCCGGACATCAAGATCGAGCAGGAGCAGACCGGCGCCTGGCTGCGTGACCGGGGCATGACCCTGGTCAACGACTGGTTGACCCAGGGGCGTGATTTCAATGCGGTGCTGGCCAACAACGATGAGATGGCGATCGGGGCGTCCATGGCCCTGCGATCGGCCGGCAAGGAAAAAGGCAGCGTGCTGATTGCCGGTGTTGACGGTACGCCGGATGGCTTGAACGCGATCACCAAGGGTGACATGGCCGCCTCGGCGTTCCAGGACGCCAAGGGCCAAGCGGTGGGTTCCGTGGAAGCGGCGCGCAAGATGGCCAAAAAAGAGCCGGTGGAGCAGAACGTGGTGATCCCGTTCCAGTTGATCACCCCGGACAACGTCAAAGACTTCAAGTAGCCCTGACACAACAACAATAAGCCGGCAGGGCGGTCACGGCCGCCCTGCAGATGGAGTGCCTCCCTATGCTTGCTCAAGCCGCTGCCTCGCAGCCCCCGGGCATCCAGCCGTTGCCGCTGGACGAACCCTACCTGCTGGAAATTCTCAACATCAGCAAAGGCTTTCCCGGTGTTGTCGCCCTGGACGATGTGCAACTGCGGGTGCGCCCCGGCACGGTGCTGGCATTGATGGGCGAGAACGGCGCGGGTAAATCGACGCTGATGAAGATCATCGCCGGCATCTACCAGCCCGACGCCGGGGAAATCCGCCTGCGTGGCAAGCCTATTACCTTCGAAACGCCGCTGGCGGCGCAAAAGGCCGGAATCGCCATGATCCATCAGGAGCTCAACCTGATGCCCCATATGAGCATCGCCGAGAACATCTGGATCGGCCGCGAGCAGCTCAACAGCCTGCACATGGTCAACCACCGCGAAATGCATCGCTGCACCGCCGAGTTGCTGGCGCGCCTGCGCATCAACCTCGACCCTGAAGAGCAGGTGGGCAACCTGAGCATCGCCGAACGGCAGATGGTCGAGATTGCCAAGGCGGTCTCGTACGACTCCGACATCCTGATCATGGATGAACCCACCTCGGCCATTACCGACAAGGAAGTGGCCCACCTGTTTTCGATCATTGCCGACCTCAAGGCACAGGGCAAAGGCATCGTGTACATCACGCACAAAATGAACGAAGTGTTCGCTATCGCCGATGAAGTGGCGGTGTTCCGCGACGGCCAGTACATAGGCCTGCAACGTGCCGACAGCATGAACAGCGACAGCCTGATCTCGATGATGGTGGGGCGAGAGTTGAGCCAGTTGTTCCCGGTGCGCGAGACGCCGATAGGTGAGTTGCTGCTGTCGGTACGCGACCTGAGCCTGGACGGCGTGTTCAAGGACGTCTCGTTCGACCTGCACGCCGGGGAGATTCTCGGTATCGCCGGCCTGATGGGCTCTGGGCGTACCAATGTGGCGGAAACCATTTTTGGCATTACCCCAAGCACCGGTGGGCAAATCACCCTGGACGGCAAGGCGGTGCGCATTACCGACCCGCACATGGCCATCGAGAAAGGCTTTGCGCTATTGACCGAAGATCGCAAACTCAGCGGCCTGTTCCCGTGCCTGTCGGTGCTGGAAAACATGGAGATGGCGGTGTTGCCGCACTATTCGGGCAGTGGCTTTATCCAGCAGAAGGCCCTGCGCGGCCTGTGCGAAGAGATGTGCAAGAAGCTGCGAGTAAAAACTCCGTCCCTGGAGCAATGCATCGACACCTTGTCGGGCGGTAACCAGCAAAAGGCACTGCTGGCACGCTGGCTGATGACCAACCCAAGGCTGCTGATCCTGGATGAACCGACCCGCGGTATCGATGTGGGCGCCAAGGCCGAGATCTATCGCTTGATCGCCTTTCTTGCCAGCGAAGGCATGGCGGTGATCATGATTTCCTCGGAACTGCCCGAAGTGCTTGGCATGAGCGACCGGGTGATGGTGATGCACGAAGGCGAACTGATGGGCACCCTGGATCGTGCCGAGGCCACCCAGGAAAAAGTCATGCAGTTGGCCTCCGGCATGTCCGCGGTCCACTGATCTACAGAATAAGAAGGTGATGGGCTATGAACGCAATAACAGACAACAAGCCGGCGACGGCACCGGTGAAGAATCGTCGACGCATGCCCACCGAGCTGAGCATCTTTTTGGTGCTGATCGGTATCGGCCTGGTGTTTGAACTGTTCGGCTGGATCGTGCGCGACCAGAGCTTCTTGATGAACTCCCAGCGCCTGGTGCTGATGATTCTGCAAGTCTCGATCATCGGCCTGCTGGCCATCGGCGTGACCCAGGTGATCATCACCACGGGGATCGACTTGTCGTCAGGCTCGGTGCTGGCCTTGTCGGCGATGATCGCTGCCAGCCTGGCGCAGACCTCGGATTTTTCCCGGGCGGTGTTTCCGTCCCTGACCGACTTGCCGGTGTGGATCCCGGTGGCGATGGGCCTGGGCGTGGGGCTGCTGGCAGGGGCGATCAATGGCAGCATTATCGCGGTGACCGGCATCCCGCCGTTTATCGCGACCCTGGGCATGATGGTCTCGGCCCGTGGCCTGGCGCGTTACTACACCGAAGGCCAGCCGGTGAGCATGCTCTCGGATTCCTACACGGCCATCGGCCATGGTGCCATGCCGGTGATCATCTTCCTGGTGGTGGCGGTGATCTTCCATATTGCCCTGCGTTATACCAAGTACGGCAAGTACACCTACGCCATCGGCGGCAATATGCAGGCGGCGCGCACCTCGGGCATCAACGTCAAGCGCCACTTGATCATCGTCTATAGTATCGCCGGGCTGCTGGCGGGCCTGGCCGGCGTGGTGGCCTCGGCACGTGCCGCGACAGGGCAGGCGGGCATGGGCATGTCCTACGAGCTGGATGCGATTGCCGCCGCGGTGATCGGCGGCACCAGCCTGGCGGGCGGGGTAGGGCGCATCACCGGCACCGTGATCGGCGCGCTGATCCTCGGCGTGATGGCCAGCGGGTTTACCTTCGTGGGGGTGGATGCGTACATCCAGGACATCATCAAGGGCCTGATCATCGTGGTGGCAGTGGTGATCGACCAGTACCGCAACAAGCGCAAGCTCAAGCGCTGAGCCTATCTCAAGGACAGCACCAATCAAATGTGGGAGGGGGCTTGCCCCCTCCCACATTTGGTATCGTGCCAGTCTGTTTCAACCGTTTGTCTTCTATATAGCTCCACTGCACTGAATTTCTTGCTATAAACGCACTCCGATGACCGTTCGCCAAGCCCGTCCTGGTGCCTTTGGGGGTTAATTGGGAAAAAATGCCTGTCTTTTCAGTTGCTGCGCTCTCAAGTCGGCCTTAGACTGCCGCCCCTCGTAAATTGAGTGCCGGGTGGCGCTTGAAATGGACGGCGCCCTTCCGAGACCTGCACAGGCCTTGCGGAACGCTCCCTTATTCGCCTTAATGCACGTATTTTTTATAGAGAAATCAATGACAAAGGAAAAGTTGCTGGCCATGCCGGCGGATGACTACATGAATGCCGAACAGCACGCTTTTTTCGAGAAGTTGCTGCAAGACATGAAGGTGGAACACCACGAGCGCATTGAACAGAACCGCATCGCCATTGAAAGCCTGGACACCCCGGCGGACCCGGCTGACGCGGCTTCCGTCGAAGAAGAGCGCACCTGGCTGGTAAATGCCATCGACCGCGACCAGCGTATGCTGCCGCAACTTGAGCGCGCCCTGGAGCGCATCAAGGAAGATTCTTTTGGCTGGTGTGATGACAGCGGCGAGCCGATCGGCCTCAAGCGCCTGCTGATCAGCCCGACCACCAAGTACTGCATCGAAGCCCAAGAGCGCCACGAGCAGATCGACAAGCATCAGCGTCAAGCCTGATGTGCTGAATGGGGGGCCTGCCAGTGAGCTGGCTGCCCCGTCTGCAACAACCTCCCGAGATCATCCGGCCCGCGTCTGGCGCGATGGATTGTTGCTGTTTATGCAATGAAGCTATTCCCAGGATAGCTTTTTCCAACTGGAATAAAACCGTAGCATGGCCAACATTGTTAGGCAGCTAACTAATGCTACGGAGAACTTCCATGCAAAACAAAGTCGATGTGGCCGTGATGATCGGCAGCGGTGTACCTGAGACCCTGCGTGCCTTGGGTCAGAAAGCCTGCTGGGTAGTGTTGCTCAATGGTGAACAGCGCGGCACCGCTTTTGCCAGTCGCGATGAGGCGCAGGAGTGTCAGGCTGCCTGGCAAGCGCTGTTGCGCATGGAACAGTCAGACAGCCTGCATTGAGACCGTGCTAGTGAGATTGATGCAGGCGCTGATTCAACTCATCCACCGGGATGGCCCACTCAGCGTCTTCACGCAGTTCTTCCTTAAGAAACTGCGCCTGTTGAGGCGTCCAGAACGGCGCATCGATCAACTTCACGCCTTCCGGCAACGGATGCGCGACGATGAAGGCATCAATGGCCTCAGGGGTTGAATCCAGGCCCAGTTGTTCAAACAGGGTTTCGAGCGTGGGGATTGGCGCGTCCATTGGGTACTCCATACAAAGTGAGGATCGTTGTGTATGGGAGGCTTGAGGCGCGTTAGAGTTCTATCGAGGTGTCAGGAATTGAGAGCACCCGAATCCACGGCGGTTTTCAGGGCTTTTGCGGCTTCTTTTGCTGCAAAGGCAGCGGCGTCTACAGTCTTGAACCAACGGTCTTTTTCTACTTGGTGCGCGGTCACAGTGGTCAGCGGTGGTTTGGCCCGCATGATAATGACTGCTTGAAACTCTCCGTCTACTTCCCTGGCATCGCCGTGGATAAAAAATTCGCCAATATCAAATTCCGTCACGTATAGCCTTCCCTTCAAGGTAACTGCACTGATGAAACCTGACCCGCACGGGGCAAACTTCAATGGACGGGCCAGTATGGCAGTTGTTGAGGGGCGCAGGCGCAGTAAAGTCACCCAGGTGACGAAACGAGTCCCCCGCAAAGGGCATGCAGCCTGGCTTCAAGCATTTTGGCCAATTCACAGGCTTTATTGTGGTCGCTGCGAAACCCCTTGATCCTGCCACTGGGCACTTCAAGAATGTGGAAAAAGTTCTTTCCGGCCGGTACCACTTGGTAAATAACCGAATGGGAGTACCCATCAAGGTTATGCAAGCAGTAGTATTGGCGTTCGTCTGGACATGATGAACGAGTGTGGAAGGACGTAGCATTGTGTTGACGTCGTTGCATGCTCAGCTCCTGTCGATCGATCTTGTTAGCCTGTGTTTGGCGTTTCGGGTGGTTTTGACCCGGCTTGCTGTTTTAGTATTGTCGTCGGTAGTTCGCAACTGGTTCCATGCCCGTGTATTTTTTGTTTCGGGTGTCGGAAAGTGCACTTTTGACTGGGTTATTCTCTGAAGTTGGTCGACTCGTATTCTCGGGTCGTTGAACCTGTGATTTGCTGTGCCACCGGCTGACCTTGCTTTAGGTCCACCGCGGCTGGGTGTACGAGTCCTGCGGGTTATCTTCAGGTTTTTGACGAATGTGTGATCGTGCCGTAACGGCCGTTTTTTTGTGCTGCCCGCTTCGGCGGCCAGCGCTTTCTTGATGTGGGGGCGTTTCCTTGGCAGTCAGTAATCTGGATATGCACGCGTTATTCGTGCTGGGTGATTTGCGCGCAAAGTTGGTCAAACAGTTTCAATCCCGGTTTGTCTACGTCACTGAACAGACGCCGGAAGGCATCTACATCGCCGAGATCGATACCGAAGCGGCACTGGTCGTGGATGACAAGCCACGCCTGGAACTTAAGGTGGGCGACCATTTCCGTGCGGCTGTTTTACCCAGCCGCGAAGGTGGAAAGTTCGAACTCAAGTTTCGCGATATCAAGTTGACCGTTTACGGCCTCGGCGACTACGCCTTTGTATCGTCGAACGAAGGCCAGGGCATTGTGTTCAAGGAAGGCCATAGCGTGATGCTGGTATTTGCCGCCCATGAACAATTGCAGGAAGGGCTGACCAAAACCCTCAAGGCCGTGACGGGCAAGGCCGCCAAGTGGCGCAAGGGTGAACTGGTGACGTTCAAGGCCAGCGAATAACCGATAAATACGCTGTGCACCTTTGTCTTTCGGAACCTCTACTACAGTTGAGTTGACTTAACTATTCAGAGGCTTCGCGCATTAGCGGCAAAGCCGTTTGCCATGACTGAGAGAACGCGAGGTGCAAAGGCATGAGAGGATTGAAGTCACTGGTGGCAGCGTCACTGACGGCCCTGAGTTTGTCACTGCCGGTATCGGCTGCTCAGGCACCGGTGCATTTTGCCGACCTCAACTGGGAAAGCGGCAGCCTGATCACCGAAGTACTGCGCTTTATCGTCGAAAAGGGTTATGACTTGCCCACCGACACCTTGCCTGGCACCACCATCACCCTGGAAACCGCCCTGGCCAAGAACGACATCCAGGTGATCGGCGAAGAGTGGGCGGGCCGCAGCCCTGTTTGGGTCAAGGCTGAAGCCGAAGGCAAAGTGGTAGGGCTTGGAGACACGGTCAAAGGCGCCACTGAAGGCTGGTGGGTGCCGGAATACGTGGTCAAGGGCGACCCGTCCAGAAACCTCAAGGCCCTGGCGCCGGACCTGAAGAGCGTACAGGACCTGGCGCGCTACAAGGATGTATTCAAAGACCCGGAATCCCCGGGCAAGGGGCGCTTTCTCAACAGCCCCATCGGCTGGACGTCCGAAGTGGTCAACAAACAGAAGCTCAAGGCCTATGGCCTGGACGACACTTATGTGAACTTCCGCAGCGGCTCGGGCGCAGCGCTGGATGCCGAGATTGCCTCGTCGATCCGCCGGGGCAAGCCGGTGCTGTTCTATTACTGGTCACCCACCCCGTTGATGGGGCGCTATAAATTGATCCAGCTGGAAGAACCGCCGTTTGATGCCGATGCATGGAAGACCCTGACCGACGCGGACAACACTGACCCCAAGCCTACGCGCTCGCTGGCATCCAAATTGAGCATTGGCGTATCGACGCCGTTCCAGCAGCAATATCCGCAGATCACCCAGTTCTTCGAAAAAGTCGAGTTCCCCATCGAGCCGCTTAACAAGGCCCTGGCGAAGATGAGCGAAAACCACACCGCGCCACGGGACGTGGCCCAGACGTTCCTCAAGGAGCACCCTGAGGTGTGGAAGGCGTGGTTGACGCCGGATGTAGCCCAGAAGGTTGAGGCGAGTCTCAAGTAACCGATAGTCTTAATGTGGGAGGGGGCTTGCTCCCGATAGCGGTGTATCAGCTTGCATATGCATTGACTGAACCACCACTATCGGGAGCAAGCCCCCTCCCACAGTTGACTGCATTTCAGGCTCAGAACTTGGTTTGCACCGCTACCTCAAACGTTCTCGGCGAACCCAGGTAATACGCCGGCGACACATGGGCAAACTCGGCATACACCTCATTGGTCAAGTTGCGCACGCGCGCGGTCACCGAGGTGCGGGCGTCCAGCTTGTAGCGCAGGAACGTACCGAACAGCGTGTAAGCCGGCACTGTCTGGGTGTTGGCATAATCGGCATACACCTGGTCGACATAGCGCGCATCCACCCCCCCTTGCCAATCCTCTGAGAAGTCGTAGGTCAACCACAGGTTGCCCACGCGCTTGGGCACATTGGTCGGCGTATTGCCTTTGCGCGATACCACGGCGCCGCTGGCAACTTTGTCATTGAATTCATCGTACTCGGCATCCACCCAGGCAAAGTTGCCTTCGGCCAGCAGCCTTGGCGTGATGCGCAGTGAGCTGGCCAGTTCGATACCCTTGGACGACTGCGCGCCCACCGGGATGCTGTTGGTGGGGTCCTGTGGGTCAGTGACGGCAAAGTCTTCGCGTTCGATCTTGTAGACGGCGACCGTTGCCGAGCCGCGACCGTCCAGGTAATCGAACTTGCTGCCGATCTCCCACTGCTTGCCGGTGGATACGTCGAACACCTGGGTGGTGGTATTGGGCTGTTCGACGGCGGTGCTGTATTGCACATAGACGTTGGCCGACGGAACAAACTGATAGGTAAGCCCCACACGGCCGGTTACTGGCTCCCAACTGCGCTTGAAGTGCCGAGGGTTGGTAGCGGTGATTGTGCGGTGGTTGGTCACGTCCAGGTCGATGGCGTCATAACGCAGGCCGGTCAGCAGTGACAGCTTGTCCGTGAGCCCCAGGCGGTTTTCCACGAACAGTGCCTTGGTGGTGACCTGGTTGGTCTTGTCCTTGATGAAGCCCGGTCGGGTGCCGGGGATGTCATAGAAGTGTCCCGGGTTGTAGTTGTTCGGGTCGACGGTACTTTGACCCGATACGTTCAAGGGGCTGTTGGTGGTGCTGTTGATCTTGTACTCAAAACCGCCAGACCAAGTGGTGGAGAGGCCGAACACGCCGGTGTCATGGCGCAGTTCAAACTGGTTGCCGTTCTGTTCGCCCTGATGCCGCACCTGATAGGCCGTGGAGCGGTTAACGGCGCTGTTGTCGGCGTTGTACTGGTAGGTCTCCAGGTTGCGGTAATCGCGCTGGCTGTCGAGGTGGTAGAGGGTATTTTTCAGCGTGGTGCTGTCGTTGATCCGATAATCGATGATCGAGCGGGCCCAGATTGTACGCTGCTCATAACGTCCGTCGGCGACGTTGTAGTTGTTGAAGCGGTTGTGCTTGTCGATCTTCAGTTCGCCGGCCTTGGGATTGAGCACCGGTGTGCCCCAATACGGGCTGTCTTCATGCTCATCCTGATATTCCAGGGCCAGGGTGTGGGACAGGTTGGGCGTGAGGTCGCTGAGCAGGGAAAACGCCACGCTCCAGGCATCCCGTTGAGCGCGGTCAATGTGGCTGTGGTTGGTGTTGCGGCTCACATCCAGTCGCGCGTAATGCTGCACATCGGCGCCGGGCTCGGTCAGCGCGTGATTAAGGCCGAAGGCCATACCGGCGGTGTCGTAGCTGCCGTAGGTCAGTTGGCCTTCTGCGGCCTGTTCTTCACGGGTCGCCAACTTGGTCACGTAATTGAGCGAGCCGCCCACGGAGCCGGCGCCGTTGATCAGGGAGGAGGGGCCGCCGACCAGTTCCACACGGTCGTAGATCCACGCATCCACCGGCCGCGCCAGGCCTGTGGCGACATTGATGCCGTTGAACATCTGGGTAATCTGGCTGCTGGTAAACCCGCGGTACGAGACAAAACCACCAAACCCGGGCGGCGCGCTGGCGTTGACGCCGGGCAGGGTATTGGCCGCCTCGCGAAAGGTCCTGGCGCCACGGCGCTCGATATCGTTGCGGTTGGCAATGGCCACCGAGGCCGGGGTTTCCCGCACGCTCAGGCCCAGGCGCGAGGCCATGCCGCTGGATTGATCCAGAGCCAGGCCGGGCTCAATGTTTTGATCACCTTCAATGGTGGTCGGCGCCAACTCAAGGGCGCAGGCGCAAACGGGCAGGCAGCCGAACAGGCCCGCCAACAGGGGTAGATGTTTCATGGTTGAATCCTGAAAACTTGGCTTGAAAACAACGCACAGCCACCGGTCCTTCCTCTCGGAAACGGTCGGCAATGCAGATCAGAAAGCGCAGGGATCAGGCGAAGGCAGGTGGCGCACGCGGGTTAGCCGTGGGCCAGGTGAAACGGGCAGGAATATCCGCGGCGAGCACCACCGCAGCAGGTGGCGCATGGGGTTGTGGCAGTACCGCCACATTCAGATGGGAGTTGAGCGCAGGCCCCATGCCGCCGGTAGAACACAGCGGGCAACCAAAGGCCTTCGACAGGGTTGGCAGACTTTCATCCGTGGAATTGCTGGGCAGGGGCGCCTGGGTGCGCGGGTCCACCGTACAGAACTGGCCGCTGATGCCGTTGAGCTGCATCCCCACCATCTGCCCATGACCAATGCTGCAGGCGAATACATTGAACAGGACGCAGCAGTAGAGCATCCAGGCAATGAGCGAGCGGTCGGCACGGGCGAGTTTCATGGGGCGGCACTTTAACATCAGCCGCCGACGAAATGCCTGCAAAAAATCTCAGGGCGACTATCCTGATTCCCACATTTTTCGGGAGCGTCCGCCATGAGTTTTGTCATTGCGCGATGGATTGTCGGGGTTTTTACCTTTATCAGCATGGTGCATCTTTACTGGGCGGCTGGCGGCAAATTCGGCAGCCTGGCGGCGATTCCGCAACTGCCTGGCGAATTTGCCAGCGGGCCGCGACCGGCGTTCAAGCCGTCGGCGCTGGGCACCTTTCTGGTCGCGATGGGGCTGGTAGCGATTGCCTTGCTGGTTTGCCTGCGCGCCGGGCTGTATTTCTCGCCGGTGTCCCATGGCGCGTTGCAGTGGGGCATCAGTGCGATTGCGGTGCTGATGTTTGCCCGGGCGATTGGCGATTCGGAGCTGGTAGGTTTTTTCAAGAAGGTCGGCAACTCTCGGTTTGCACGCCTGGATACGTACCTGTACTCGCCGTTGTGCCTGGTGTTGGGTGCCGGGTTGTTGGTGGTGGCGTGGACCTGATGGTCTCGGCGCCATACCTGTGGCTAGGGAGCTTGCTCTCGTGACGGTCGGACAGCCAGCACATATCTACCTGACAAATCGAGATCCAAATGTGGGAGGGGGCTTGCTCCCGATGGCGGCCTCAGGGCCGACCAGGATGCTGGATCAGACCGAGTACATATCCGTTATTCAGGTAACGGCTGCTATTGGTTCCGCCCTTACGGCGGCTCACTTTTGAAAAGCGCAAAAGTAAGCAAAACGCTCTTGCCCCACCACTCGGCACCTCGCTTAGGCTCGGTGTGCCCGTAATCCGCCATGGATTTGGGGGGGCGCCGCCACGCGCCATCCATGGCGCGGGGCGGCTAAACCGGCATCCCTGCCGGTTTACCCCCCAAATCCCTGTCGGATTACGGCCAGCGTGGTTTGACGGGGCGCCTAAGATCAAAAGCAGATCAAGATCAAGAGCGGCTCGCTTCGCATCGTGGTTAGCCACATCAAAGTGGCTATAGCGCCGGTAGCGCTTGACCTGCGCATCCAATCCCCACTCAAAACACCCTCCAGACAAAAACACACCCTCCCGGTTTTATAGCGCTTGACCTTCCCAATGTGGCAAGCCCGATAAAAACCTCCAGTGTCGATTTGTCTTGAAAATTCCAAGGAGGGTGAACGATGTACGCCAAACCAATAAGCCTGATCACCGGGGCAATGGCCGTGGTGTTGACGCTGGGCGGATGCACAGACAACGCGCCGCCGGCCGCTGCCGCCAAGCCGCCCAGCGTGCCGGTGGCCGAAGTGGTGGCGCGAGCGGTGACGCCGTTTGTCGAGTACACCGGTTCGTTGACCGCCATTGAGCAGGTCGAACTGCGCCCGCGTGTCAGTGGTTATCTGCAAAGTGTCAGCGTGCCCGAAGGCCAGTTCGTCACCAAGGGCAGCCCGTTGTTTGTGATTGACCCGCGGGGATTTCAGGCCGCGTTGAACGCTGCCAAGGCGCGTTTGCGCGAGGCCGAGGCCAATGCGTTGCTGGCCCAGGCCGAGCATGGCCGAGCCGAGCAACTGTTCGCCAAGAAGGTGGTGGCGCGTGATCGCCTCGACACCGCCATTGCCTCCTTGAATGCCGGCAGGGCCCAGGTCGAGGCGGCGAAGGCGGCATTGGATACGGCACAGCTGGACCTGAGCTACACACGCGTCACCGCGCCCATCAGCGGCCGCATCGATCGTGCCCTCGTCACCGAAGGCAACTATGTCACCCGAGGGGAGACGCCGTTGACGACGATCGTTTCGGTCGATCCGTTGCATGTGTACTTCGATGTCGACGAGCGCACCTATCTGCACTCGTTGGCAGCGACCCGTGAACACGCCGGATCGAAGGGGGACAAAGCTGCCCAGGTAATGGTGGCGATGCTCAATGATGCGACCTATGCGCGGGCCGGGCGGGTGGACTTTCTGGCCAACGCAGCCGACCGCAAGACCGGCACCGTGCGCGTGCGTGCGGTGGTCGAAAACCCGGACGGGCGCCTGACCCCCGGGCTGTTCGCCAAGGTCAAGCTGGACACCGGCGCGGCACAAACGCGGGTGTTGATTGCCGACCATTCCATCGGCACCGACCAGGGCCGGCGCTATGTGCTGGTGGTCGGTGACGGCGACAAGACCCAATACCGCCCGGTCGAATTGGGCCCGATGGCTGACGGCCTGCGGGTGATTGAACAGGGCCTGCAACCGGGCGAGCGCATTGTCGTCAAAGGGCTGGTGCGCCCGGGCATGACGGTGACGCCGCTGGCCGCCAGCATCGAGGGCAAGCCGCTTGAGGCACCGCTGACTGTGGGAGGCGTGCAATGAGCTTTCCACGGTTCTTTATTGATCGGCCCATCTTCGCCATCGTCCTGTCGGTGTTGATGATGATCGGCGGCCTTGTCGCCTTCTTCCACCTGCCGCTGAGCGAATACCCCGCGGTCACGCCACCCACTGTGCAAGTCACCGCGAATTATCCTGGGGCCAACCCGCAAGTGATTGCCGAGACGGTGGCGGCGCCACTGGAACAGGTGATCACCGGCGTTGAGGGCATGCTCTACATGACCTCACAGTCGGCCACCGATGGCCGCATGATCCTGACGGCGACCTTCGCCCAGGGCACCAATGCCGACATGGCGCAGATCCAGGTGCAAAACCGCGTCTCGCGTGCGTTGCCGCGTTTGCCCGAAGAGGTGCAGCGTCTCGGTGTGGTCACGCAGAAGACCTCGCCGGACATCCTCATGGTGGTCCACCTGCTGTCTCCCGACCAACGTTATGACCCGCTGTACATCTCCAACTACGCCTACTTGCAGGTGCGCGATGAGCTGTCGCGCATACCGGGGATCAACGACGTGCTGGTGTGGGGCGCCGGTGAATACAGCATGAGGCTGTGGCTCGACCCGGACCTGATCGCTGCCCGTGGCTTGACCGCCGGTGATGTGATCGGCGCCGTACGCGAGCAGAACGTGCAAGTGGCAGCCGGCTCGGTCGGCCAGTCATCTGATTCCAATGCGGCTTTCCAAGTCACGGTCAACACTCTCGGGCGCCTGACGGACGAAGCGCAGTTCGGCGACATCATCATCCGCACCGGCGATAACGGCCAGGTCACGCGCCTGCGCGATGTGGCCCGTATCGAGATGGGCGCCGATGCCTATGCGCTGCGCAGCCTGTTGGATGGCGAGCCGGCCGTGGCTTTGCAGATCATCCAGAGCCCAGGGGCCAATGCGCTCGATGTAGCGCAGGCGGTGCGTGACACCATGCAGCGCCTGCAGGCCAACTTCCCCGAAGGGCTGGTGTCGCGGATAGCCTACGACCCGACCGTGTTTGTGCGCGCTTCGCTGGAGTCAGTCGCCATCACGCTGATGGAAGCGATCCTGCTGGTGGTCATCGTGGTGGTGGTGTTCCTGCGTAACTGGCGCGCATCGCTGATCCCGTTGATGGCTGTGCCGGTGTCGATCATTGGCACCTTCGCGGTCATGCATCTGATGGGGTTTTCCCTCAATACCTTGTCGTTGTTCGGGCTGGTGTTGTCGATCGGCATCGTGGTCGACGATGCCATCGTGGTGGTCGAGAACGTCGAGCGGCATATCGAGAACGGCAAGGAGCCCACCGAGGCAGCGCGCAAGGCAATGGGGGAGGTCACCGGCCCGATCATCGCCATTACCTCGGTGCTGGCGGCGGTGTTTATTCCCACCGCGTTTCTCAGTGGCCTGCAGGGTGAGTTCTACCGGCAATTTGCGCTGACCATCGCGATTTCCACGATCCTCTCGGCGGTCAACTCGTTGACCCTGAGTCCGGCGCTGGCCGGCCTGTTGCTGCGCCCGCGCAGCGCCGCCGTGGCGCACGACCCGCGCAGCCTGCGCGGTCGTGCTGCGCATTGGGTGCAGGTGCTGAGCCGACCGTTCCAGCGGGCGCCGCAGGCGTATGGCAACTCGGTGCGCAAGGTCGTCGGCCGCCGCGGGGTGGCGCTGGTCGCCTACAGCGCATTACTGGCGCTGACCTGGTTCGGCTTCAACGCTGTACCGGCGGGCTTTGTGCCGATGCAAGACAAGTACTATCTGGTGGGTATCGCCCAATTGCCCAATTCGGCCTCGCTGGACCGTACCGATGCGGTGGTGCGGCAGATGTCGAAGATCGCCCTGGATGAACCGGGCGTCGAAAGCGTCGTGGCGTTCCCGGGGTTATCGGTCAACGGCTTCGTCAATGTGCCGAATGCTGCGGTGATGTTCGTCATGCTCGATCCATTCAAGGAACGAACCTCGCCCGATATGACCGCGGTTGCCATCGCCGGGCGCCTGCAAGCCAAGTTCGCGAGCATCCCTGACGGATTCCTCGGCGTATTCCCGCCGCCGCCGGTGCCCGGCCTTGGGGTGACCGGTGGCTTTAAGTTACAGGTCGAGGACCGTGGCGGGGTTGGGCTTGAGGCATTGGTGCAGCAGACCCAGGTATTGATGACCAAAGCCACTGAGTCGGGCCAGGTCGCCGGATTGATGACCAGCCTGGACGTCAACGCACCGCAGTTGAACGTCGACATCGATCGCACCCAGGTCAAGAGCCAGGGCGTGCGTCTGGCGGATGTGTTCGAGTCTTTGCAGGTCTATCTCGGGTCGCTGTATGTCAACGACTTCAACCGTTTCGGCCGGACCTACAAGGTGACCGCCCAGGCTGATGCCGACCATCGTATGCAGGCCGAAGCCATCGGCCGCCTGCAAGTGCGCAATGCGGCCGGGAACATGTTGCCGTTGTCGGCGTTTGTCACCGTCACACCGGGTTCCGGCCCGGACCGGGTGATTCACTACAACGGCTACCCTTCGGCGGATATCTCCGGTGGGGCGATGCCTGGGGTCAGCTCGGGGCAAGCTGTTGCGCTGATGGAGCGGTTGGCGCAGGAGGTACTGCCCGAAGGCGTGACCTATGAATGGACGGATTTGACCTACCAGCAAAAACTCGCCGGATCATCGGCGCTGTTTATTTTCCCGCTGTGTGTGTTGCTGGCGTACCTGATCCTCGCCGCGCAGTACAACAGTTGGCTGTTGCCTCTGGCGGTCTTGCTGATCGTGCCCATGTGCTTGCTCAGCGCGATCATCGGCGTGTGGCTGGTGGACGGTGACAACAACGTGTTCGTGCAGATCGGGTTGGTGGTGCTGGTGGGGCTTGCGGCGAAGAACGCCATTCTGATCGTCGAGTTTGCCCGCAGCCTCGAAGCCGAAGGTGCGAGCCCGTTGGAGGCGGTTGTCCACGCGTGCCAACTGCGCTTGCGGCCGATCCTGATGACGTCGCTTGCATTCATCGCCGGCGTGGTACCGCTGGTATTGGCCAGTGGCGCCGGGGCCGAAATGCGTCATGCCATGGGGGTTGCAGTGTTTGCCGGGATGTTGGGCGTGACGCTGTTCGGCCTGTTCCTCACGCCGGTGTTCTACGTGGTGATGCGCAGCCTGGCGCTGCGCTTGCAGCGTCAGGGTTCGAGTCCGAAGTTGCAGCTGGAGGAGCGCGCATCATGAAACGGTCTTTTCCACTCTTTATGTTGCCGTTGCTGCTGGTGGCCGGCTGCGCTGCGGTTGGGCCTGACTATTCCGCGCCGGTGCTGCCCGCCGCGCATAGGCCGGCAAGCTTCGGTGCGCCCGTTGCAGGTCTGGGCAGCGGTGAGGGCGAGGTGCAGTGGTGGCAAGTGTTCGACGAGCCGGCACTCAGCCAATTGATCCAGCAGGCGCTGGCGGCCAACCACGACATCGGCATCGCCGCCGTACGCCTGGATGAAGCCAAGGCGATGCTGCGCGAGAGCCGCCAAGGGTTTCTGCCCAGTGGCGGTGCCGCCCTCGGTTATGAGCACCGACGGCGCAGTGAAGTCGAGACGCCGCTGGGCCAGGAACGCTCAATCGAAACCACCCGCGCGGCGCTGGATGCGGCCTGGGAAATCGACCTGTTTGGGCGCGTCCGCCGCTCGGTAGAGGCAGCGCAAGCGCAGGCGGGGTCGCGCCAGGCATTGCTGCGCAGTGTGCAGGCGAGCGTCGCCGCCACCGTCGCGGCCACCTGGTTCGAACTGCAAGGGATCGAAGCTGAACAGGCGGTGGTCGCGGATATCAGCCAGAGCCAGCGCGACAGCCTAGGCCTGGTGGAACATCTGGTCAGCGTCGGCGCCGCCACCGAGTTCGACCGGCTGCGCGCCGAGGCCTTGCTGCGCAATGTCGAGGCGGTAGCGCCCGACCTTGAACGGCGACGCGCAACCTCCACCAACGCGCTGGCCGTGCTACTGGGGCAGGCGCCGCAGGGGTTCAATCCGCCTGCGGCCAAGCCCGGCCGTGAGGCCTTGAGCCTGCGTACCCTGCAAGTCGGCGACCCGGCCGGCTTGTTGGCCCGGCGCGCCGATATCGCTGCGGCCGAGCGCACGCTGGCAGCCGAGACTGCACAAATAGGCGTGGAAACCGCCGGCCTGTATCCGGATATCCAGGTGCAGGGCTCCATCGGACTACTGGCCGGAAGCCTCGGCTCCCTGGGTGATGCAGGCATGCAGTCGAACGTTATCGCCCCGGTGATTCGCTGGTCGCTGCTGGACACCGGGCGTGTACGCGCACGGATCGCCGCCAGCGAGGCGCGTACCCAAGCGGCCTTGATCGCCTATGACCAGACCGTATTGCGTGCCCTGCAGGAAACCGACGATGCGTTCCAGGCCAACAGTGCCGCGGGCAGCACCTTGGGCCTGCGGCTGCTGGAGGCGGCGGCCAATCGCGAGGCGGCCAGGTTTGCGCGCACGCGATTTGCCGAAGGCGAGGGCATGTATCTGGATGTGCTTGAGGCCGAACGTGCCGACTTCACCAGCCGCCGTGCGTTAACGGCGGCGCGCACCCAGCAGCGCTTGGCGGTGGTGGGGATCTACAAGGCGCTGGGCGGTGGCTGGCAGATTTGTGAACAGGCGGGGCAGGCTTGCAGTGGGGCTGCGGCGCTGCGTTAGCCACAGCCGAGCAAAAACACAGCACGGCAGTGCAAATGTGGGAGGGGGCTTGCTCCCGATGGCGGCGGGTCAGTCAGTACATCTGGCACTGACCCACTGCCATCGGGAGCAAGCCCCCTCCCACATTTTGCTCTCCACACGCCAGGTAAATGTCCATTGGGAAAAGAAATTTCCTACAGGTATTGACCTTGCCACTAGAGGAACCTTTAGCCTTTTCTTCGAGTACGCCAAATCACAAAAACAAGAATCGAGGGGTTATCAATGGATACTGCTGCCCTGTTACAACGCTCGGATTCCGACCTGTTCACCACGGCCTCGACACTGATGGCCAGTGCCCTGGAACCCGGCGCCCACTACGCCCAGGTCACCCGCGCGCTGGAAGCACTGCTCGCGCTGACCCGGCAAGGCTTGTCGGGGGATGCCGATGCCTACGCCCACTACCAGGCAGCCCTGCTGCAACTGCACATTCCGGGCGATCCACGCACTGAGCCGACCCGCCGTTGGATGGCCAGTGAGGTCTACCGCGCCGAAGATGAGTTCGCCGTTGACCTGCCGGGCTTCACCGCGTTGCCGGTGGATGAGTTCCGACAGCTGGTCGACGCTGAAATCGCCGCTCGCAGCCGGGTCAACCACCCCATGTCGGTGCACCTGTTCCAGGGTACGCCGCCTGTGCAAGATGTGCGGTTCTTCCTGGAGCATCACTGGACCCGCTCCTACAACTTTTACAGCCTGCTGGCCGAACTGGCCTTTCGCTTTGAAGCGATCGAAGACGCCTCGGTGTTCTACCGCAACCTTTACGGTGAAGCGGGTGCCGAGACGCCGGAGCGTTCGCACCCGGCGATGCTGGCCCATCTGATGGAATATTTCGATATAGCGCTGGCGATCGATTTTCCTGCGCTGCATCCGTTGGAAAAGGCCTACCTCAATAATCGCATTCGCTGCGTGCGCCACACCGATGTCGCCTGGGGCCTTGCACTGCTCTATGCGGTGGAGTCAGTCAGTTGCGTCAACCATCGGCGCATCTACGAGCTGTTGCAACGTCTGGATGTTCCACAGCAACCCAGTGAATTCCATCGCCTGCATGGCACCCAGGATGAGATCGATACCGAGGAGATGTGGGCACTGATTGCCAAGTTCGCCGGCGATGAAGGCTTCCAGCGCACGTTCATGCGTGCGTTGAAACGTCACTTCGAAATCAACAAGGCCTACTTCGACAGTTTGTGGCAGCAGATGCAGGCACTGCGCCTGTCTGCCTGAGCCCTGTGATCGCAGAACAACAATAATGGAGCACATGATGAGCCCACGTAATTTCTCGCAGCCGCAGTTGCAGAATATCCACACCGCCGAAGCCCGCTTGTTGGCCGAAGCGCTGAAGCCCGAGGCAACGTTCAATCGCATCGAAATTGCCGCCAATATGCTGAGCGGCCTGTGCGAGTCGGGCTTGCAGGGCGACGCCGCAAACGCGGCGCAGTGCCAGCAATTGCTGTATATCCTTTCGCTCAGCGATGACGTTGCCAGCGCCTCGACCCGTCGCTGGCTGGCCAATGCCATCTATCGCGTGCAAGAGCGCTTCATGCCGTCGGTGGATCTGGCATCGCCCTTGTCCGAAACCGGCTTCCAGCAACGCCTGGAAGAACAAATTGCCGCGCAATCGCGAGAGCATCACCCGATGTCGCAGTATGTGTTTGAGGGCAAGGCTTCCCGCGAACAACTGCAGGTATTTCTGCGCCATCAATGGTTCCGCACCTACCGCCTGTACCGTGATGCCGCCGACCTGTTGGTCAACCTGACCGACGTCGACGAGGCCGCCGCACTCGGCCGTTATCTGTACGGCGAACTGGGCGAAGAGGACGAGCAGCGCTCCCACCCTCGGTTGTTGGCCAAGCTCCTCGCCGCCATTGGCCTGACCGCCGATTTCGAAGCCATCTCGACCATGCCCGAAGAAATCGCCTACCTGAACAACCGCGCGCGGTGTTTCCGTAACCCCGATGTCGGCTGGGGCCTGGCGGTGTTCTATATCACCGAGCTGGTGGTGCCCGGCAATCACGGCAAGCTGTACAACGCTTTGCGTAACGCGGGCTTGAGCCAGGACGACGCGCAGTACTACGAAGTGCATATCAGCCTGGTGCCGCCACGGGCCAAGCGTGAATGGGCGCTGATTTCACGCCGTATTCCGGACCTCGGGTTCCAGAACGCGTTTCTGACGTCGCTGGCCGAGCACTTCCGGCTGGAGCGGGCTTATTACGATGCGGTCTGGGAAGAAATGCAGCGCGTGAAATAGCCCTCCCTGGACAACGCGAGTACCCCGACATGCCAAGTCATATCACTGAATCCCGTATCCACGGGGGCGCTTACTCGTCCCCGGAATTTGCCGCGATCTTCTCTGATGCCAATCAGGTGCAGAAGTGGCTCGATGTTGAAACAGCACTGGCGGCGACCCAGGCGCAGATGGGCATCATCCCCCCTGAGGCCGCGCGGGAAATCGCCCGGGTCGCCAGTGTGGAACTGCTGGACCTTGATGCCCTGGGGCGCCAGAGCATGGAAACCGGGCATATCCTGGTGCCGACCCTTCGCGCACTGGAGGCCCTGTGCGCCGATGGCCTGGGTGAATACGTGCACTACGGCGTGACCACCCAGGACATCCTCGACACCGGCCTTATGTTGCAGGTCCGCGATGCCTGGGGCCTGGTGTTGCAGCGTTTGCGCGCTATCCGTGGGCATTTGCTCAAGCTTGCGCTGCGACACAAACACACGGCGATGGTCGCCAGGACCCACGGGCAACAAGCGCTGCCCACCACGTTCGGCTACAAGGTGGCAGTGTGGGTCGATGAGATCGATCGACACCTTGAGCGTTTTGACGAAGCCTATGCCCGGGTCATGGTGGGCAATCTCACCGGCGCCGTGGGCACCCTGGCCGGTCTTGGCCCGCAGGGCCTGGAGGTGCAGCGCCGGACTCTGGAAAGCCTCGGCCTGGCGGCACCGTTGAGCAGTTGGCACAGCGCCCGCGACCGCATTCTGGAGGCGGCGTGGTTGCTGGTGCAGGCATCGGCAACCCTGGGCCGGGTTGCCAATGAGATCTACCACCTGCAACGCACCGAGATTGATGAGGTGCGCGAAGGGCGACGGGCAGGGCAGGTGGGGAGCAGCACCATGCCCCACAAGCAAAACCCGTCGACGGTGGATTTGATCAGCGCGCTGTCGCGCCTGGTGCGTGCGCAGATGCTTGCGCTCACCGACGCGGCATTCCAGCTGCATGAACGAGACGGCACCACCTGGCGGATTGAGTGGGCTGCCTTGCCGGAGCTGTTCATCTATGCCGGGGCCTTGCTCGCCCGTATGGAAGGCGTACTGCTGGCCGGCCTGGACGTGCGCGAAGCACGGATGCGCAGCAACCTGGATATGCTCGGCGGGCTGATCCTGTCGGAACGCATCATGCTCGCGCTGGCGCCGCGTCTGGGCAAGCAGACGGCCCATCACCTGATCCACGACATCGCCCTGCAGGCTCAAGGTTCGGGCGGTTCTTTTCGCGAAGCCTTGCTCAGCGATCAACGTCTGCACGGCTGTTTCACCCGCCAGGCGCTCGACGACCTGCTTGACCCGGCCGCCTACACCGGGTTGGCGGCGGAGATGGTCGAGCAGGTGGCCAATAAAACAATCCCCCGCTGTTCAAGCGATGACCTTGAAGCGGTGATGGCAACCCAAGGCAATACCAGTCAGTCCCAGTACGCTATGGAGGGTATGTAATGGATGCGCAAACGTTGGAAACGGTAGCCCGTGCGTCTTGCACCGCACGCACCGAACACCTGGGCCTCGATCATGAAGGCGAGCAATGCCGCCATGAACACAGCCACATTCTCGACTCGAAAACCCACGGTTCAGGCTATGCCGGCCCGCAGAGTCGCAAGATCTTCTGCAGTCACTGTCGCTTGCAACGCTGGCTGGATGTGGAAGCCGCGCTGGCCATGGCTCAGGCCGATGTGAATATCATCCCGCGCGAGGCCGCCCTTGAAATCGAGAAAGCCGCCTTGCTATCGGGCATCAATGTGCGTCAGTTGGCCGACGGCGTGGCTGCCACCGGCCATTCGCTGATGCCGTTGCTGAGCGCCCTGCAAAAAAATTGCAGCCCAAGCGCCCGCGAGTACGTTCACTACGGCGCCACCACCCAGGATATCCAGGACACCGCCCAGTCCTTGGAAATGCGCGACGTCCTCGACGCGATGGACCAGGCCCTGGAGACCTTGCTCGGCAAGTTGTCGACCCTGGCCGATGCGCACCGTGACTCGCTTATGGTGGCCAGGACTCACTCGATCCCGGCATTGCCGACCACCTTCGGGCTGAAGGTCGCCGGCTGGATCGATGAACTGTTGCGGCATCGCCAGCGCCTGGCCGAAGCGCGTCAGCGTGTGCTGGTAGTGCAGCTGTTCGGCGGGGTTGGCACCATGGCGGCGTTCGGCCCGGAAGCGATACCGATGCTGGAACGCTTCGCGCAGCGCCTGTCGCTGCAAGTGCCGCTGACGGGGTGGCACGTGTCCCGTGACCGCGTCGCGGAGTTCGTCAGCACCCTGGCCATGGTCACGGCCTCCTTGGCCCGTGTGGCCGATGAGATCCGCACGCTCAATCGCTGGGAAATCGCTGAAGTGGAAGTGGGCTGGAGCGACCAGCAGATCGGCAGCAGCACCATGCCGCACAAACGCAACCCCGAAGGCTGCGAGCAAGTGGTGGTGTTGGCGCGGCTGGCCAAGGCCCAGGTCATGCTGGCCCTGGACGCGATGATCCTCGAACACGAGCGCGATTATCGCGGCACACGCCTGGAATGGTGTGCGGTGGCGGACGTTTCTCACTATGCGCTGATGGCGCTGTCGATCCTGACCGACACCATCGATGGGCTCACCGTTAACGTCAAAAAGATGGAGGGCACTGCCCATGCCTACGGCGATGCGATCTGCACCGAAGCCGTGGTGTTCGAAATGGCGCGCAAGTTGGGCAAGAGCAGCGCCTACCAGATCATCTTTGAAGTGTCCCAGGCCAGCCAGCGTGATCACGTGTCGATCCGCGCCGCAATCGAAGCCGACGCCCGGGTGCTTGCCGTCATGAATGCAGGCGCTTTGGCGCGACTGTTCGAGCCGAGAACTCACCTGGGCATGTCCGAACACATCGTCGATAACGTGCTGTCCAAACTGGCGGCGCGTTGATCACTGAACAGACTTACACAATCATCAAGGAGCGACAGATGTCCAAACTTATGGAAGTTGATCAAGCCAAGGTTCAACAGTTTTCGGCGCGCATCATGGAGGACTACGGCAACACGCTGCGCGGCGCCATGCTCTACATCGGCGACCAGTTGGGCTTGTTCAAGGCACTGGCCGACGGCGAGGCCGTCACCTTGGAACAATTGGCGCACAAGACCGGCTACAACGCCCGCTACTTGCGTGAATGGCTGGGCAGTATGGTCACCGGAAATTATGTGACCTATGACGCTCAAACTCGCCGCTACCGGATGCCCGCTGAATTTGTGCCGGTACTCGCCGATGAAGACTCGCCGTATTTCGCCGGTGGCATCATCCAGTTGAGCGTGCCGTTCGTAAGCATGGCGCCCAAAGTCATCGAAGCCTTCCGCCATGGCGGTGGCTGCGCCGAAGAAGCGTTCCCGCTGGAAACCTGGAAAGGCATGGAGCGCATGACCATGCCTTGGTACAAGCACTACCTGGTCCAGCACTGGATCCCGTCCCTGGACGGTGTCGAAGAGAAGCTCAAAACCGGCGGCAGTGTGCTGGATTTCGGCTGCGGCGCGGGCTTGGCGGCGATCACTATGGCCAAGGCTTACCCCGAGGCGCGCATCGTCGGCTGCGATTTCCACTTGCCTTCCATCGAGTTGGCCCGCGCCAACGCCGAGGCGGCCGGGGTGGGCGACCGGGTGCAGTTCGAGGTCAACGATTCGGATGCCCTGCGCGGCCAGCAGTTCGACTTCGTGACCACTTTCGTGGTGATCCACGACGCTACTGACCCCCAGCAAATGCTCAAGGACCTGCGCGCCGCCACGGCCAAAGACGGCACCTACCTGATGGTAGAACTCAACCTGTCCGAAGAGCTGCACGAGAACATGAACCTGTTCGGCCGCGTCATGTACCCGCAGAGCACCCTCTATTGCATGACTTGCTCGCTGTCCCATGGCGGGGAAGGGCTGGGAGCGTTCATGGGTGAGAAACGTGCGCGCCAGATGGCGCAGGCGGCCGGTTTCAGCCATTTCCGCAAAGTCCCCTCGGAGTGGCCGCCGATGCCGGCGCTATTCGAACTCAAGCCTTGATGTGAACTTGCTGTGGCGAAGGCGCTTGCACCCTCGCCACGGTGCGCAGCGTTCCCGAAATATTGCGCAATAAGGCAATTTAATGGCCCCTTTGTAACAAAATCCTCGCCAAAATCACTTTTATTTTCAGGTGGTTAGGCGGGGATGCAAATGCGCACTGTTGGAATGATGCTGATTGCCTGCTCCCTGGCGGGGGGCGCGACCACCGTACAGGCTCGGGAGTTGCGTGAGGGTGACAAGTACATGTGCAGTTGGGGCGCGGGCACAGCTGCCAGGGCTCAGGAGTTGAAGTTGTCCGGAGTGTCGCTGTATGCCGCTCGGCAGAAGATCCAGACCATCAAGTTCAACAAATCCTGGATGCGCATGATGGCCATGGGGATTACCGAGCAAACCTATGACAGCCACTCAAGACTGAAGCCGGAGGCGATCCGCAAAAGTTTTTACCAGGATTGCCTGCGCTACAAAGTCGCACGTAAATAAGCCGAAGCCGTTTAACGACGCTTACAAATCCCCCACAAACCCTGTGTGAGTATTTGCATACAATTGCGCACTTCTTCATGGAGGCTTGTATGCGAGTGCTTATTCGAGCGGCGACAGCCGATGATGTCGATACGCTGTGCGCTATTCGCACCTCGGTGGTGCAAAACCATCTGAGCCTTGAGCAGATGGCCGAACGGGGGATCACGCCGCCGGTACTGGTCGACGCGATACGCCAAGCGCCTTGCGCCTGGGTCGCCGAAGTCAACGGCCAGGCCGCCGGATTTTCCATGGTTGATCTGGATGAAGGTGAAGTGTTCGCGATGTTCGTGTTGCCCACACACGAGAACCTGGGCCTGGGACGGCAACTGATGGCAGTGGCTGAAGCCGCTTTGTTTGAACGCCACAACAGGCTGTACCTGATCACTGACGGGCGTGATGAAATCCGTGCCAACGGTTTCTATCAACGCCTGGGCTGGTCCAGCGTCGGCCCAGTTGATGGCGACGATGTTCGCTACGAAAAGAGCAGGGCACCCTAAGGTCATGAGTGCCCAAAAACCCCCATCCTCCAACGGCTTGCTGTATCTCGCCGTGGGGGTGCTGTGCCTCGCGGCGCTACTGGGGTTCTATTTCGTTCAACTCAACGCCCAGGTGGACCGCCAGCGTGAAGAGGCCGCTGAGCGCCTGGCGCTTTGTCGGCACATGGAGACCGTCGTGGAGGTGAGCGCTGCCAGGCGCGCTGAACTTCAACAGACGTGCAAGCAATTGAGTGAACAGTGATTGAACAGTGTGCCGTACCTAATCAATAACCCTTTTTTATAAATGGACTTATGGCACGGGTATAACCGTTACTTGCACCAAAAAGTGGCACTAACTGTTCCCGTTACCATAAAAAACATGTGGTTATTGAATGACTTACGGCGCTTTCAATCCGACGAAAGGATTAAAATAATCTTGTTACACGTTTTTACAGTCGCTACTATAGCCGGGCGTTCACCTCCCACGGTTTATGCATTTTTAAATCCCAAGTTTCCATCAGCTACTTGGGATTTTTTTTGCCTGGAATTAAGTACGGGCAATAACGGCAGCGATACGGCCTGTCACTCGAAACGCGCTCGTTGCCGGGCGAAATGAGGCATGGCTAACACTTTTGCATCAATCGTCCGGCCTGCGGCAAAACCTCATCTACGCTGTTTGGATCACAACCATCAGGTAGGCCCGTACAAGGGCGCTTGTCATGATCTCGATCGTCGAATTCAACCGCATCATGGCCTCGGGGTTCCAGCCTCTTTGCTGCGACTGCACCTTGAACAGCGATGGCTCGCTGCGCATCAGCATCTATGAGCCGCAGTCCGGTCGCGTCGATCTTCTGTTGACGTGCGTATCCCCTGAAGGCCTAAACAGCATCCGTTCCATCTCAAACCTGATTGGTGAGTTGCGTGCCGAGATCAAGGCCGGGCGCCGTGGGTTTGCGGCGGTAGGTTAGTGGTTGTGCGCGGCGTCAGAGGCGCCGCAGGAAGGATTTGACGATGTGACGGGTGGCGTCGGTGGTGTCCAGTTCGTCCAGGGCGCTGTAGGCGTACCACTGGCAGGCAACGATTTCGTTGCACGGCCGCGCCTCCTCGATATTCACCACCGAGGCCTCGAACACGTGGTGCAGCGTGTCGCGGGCCTTCAGCTCTTGCAAGTACAGCAAGCCATCGACGCTTAATCCGGTTTCTTCTTCCAGCTCGCGTTCGGCGGCGCCCACCGGGCGTTCGTCGCGTTCTACCTTGCCGCCCGGCAAGGCCCACTTTGATCTGGCCTTGCGCACAAAGAGAATATGCCCTTCATGTTCGCAAATGACGGTTGCCCTAATTTTCATCGTATGTGCCCCCGCGCCGGATGAATGTCACAAAAGTGTAATGCAAATGTCATGCTAAGTGGTTATGGCGTGCCGGGTTCTGTATGTGGATACTGCCCGATTGACGAAGACGAACGAGGGCATTCGATGAAGACCATACGCTGGGGCATGATCGGCTGTGGCAGTGTCACTGAGTTAAAGAGTGGACCCGCTTTCTACAAAGCGCCAGGTTCGGCATTGGTGGCCGTGATGGGGCGGCGTATCGAGGCGGTGCGCGATTATGCGGCGCGGCACGGTATCGCGCGCTTTCATACCGATGCCCAGGCACTGATCAATGACCCTGAGGTGGATGCGGTCTACATCGCCACACCGCCCGACAGTCACCTTGAATACAGCCTGATGGTGGCGGCGGCGGGCAAACATTGCTGCGTCGAAAAACCCATGTCGCTGAATGCCGAGCAGAGCGCATTGATGCAACGCACCTTCGAGCGCGCCGGGCTGCACCTGTTTGTTTCCTACTATCGGCGCTCGTTGCCGCGCTTTCAGCAAGTGCGCAGCTGGCTGCAGGAAGGGCGTATCGGTGAGTTGCGGCACCTGACCTGGACCCTGTGCAAGCCTGCCGCTGCAACTGATAGCAACGCCGCCAATTGGCGCACCGATCCGGCCATTGCCGGTGGCGGCTATTTCGCCGACCTGGCCAGCCACGGGTTCGACCTGTTCCAGTACCTGGCCGGGGATATTGTCGAGGTCTCAGGCTTTTCCGCGCGTCAGGCCGGGCGCTACGCGGCAGAGGATGCCGTGACGGCCTGCTGGACCTTCGCCAATGGTGCCTTGGGCACGGGCTGCTGGAACTTCGTGGCGGACCGTCGCGAAGACCGTGTCGAATTGATCGGCAGCCGTGGCCGCATTCAGTTTTCAGTGTTCGAGGACCAGCCGTTGCGCCTGGAAGGCGAAACCAGCGAGGTGTTGGAAGTGCCGTGCCATGCACATATCCAGTGGCACCACGTACTGGGCATGAATGCGCATATTCGCGGGGACGCCGAACATCCGTCGCTGGCGATCGAGGCGTTGAAGACCGATATCATCCTGGACAAGGTGTTGCAACGTTACTCCAATCATCCCTAGCTGCCGCGATAGCGTAAGACTTCATTTTTTAAAGGAATACCGGGATGAAATACTGGATGGTGTTGTGGCTCCTGATCGCCACAGTTGCAACTGCGGCGCCGCGTGACCAAGGGCTGCCGGGGGAGTTTGACTTTTATGTGCTGTCGTTGTCGTGGTCACCGACCTTCTGCCTGACGCACCCAGGCAATGAACAGTGCACGGGCAAGGGCTATGGGTTTGTGTTACACGGCTTGTGGCCGCAATACGCGCGGGGAGGGTGGCCGGCCTCCTGTGCGCCACAGTCACGCTTGAATGACGAGGAAATGGACAAGGGGGCGGCAATGTTTCCAACCCGTGCGCTGCTCAAGCACGAGTGGGCCAAGCATGGCACCTGCAGCGGGCTCGAACCGCTGGAATATCTGGACAAGACCGACACGGCACTCGGCGCGGTGGTCATCCCGCCGCAACTGCAGCCATTCAATACACCACCGTCGCTACAGGCGCGTGAGATTGAGGACTTGTTTCGCGAGAGTAACCCGCGCATGGGCAATCACGGCTTGGCAGTGATCTGCAAGGGCAAGGTGCTGTCGGAGGTGCGCGTGTGCCTGACCAAGGAACTGGCATTCACCGGATGCCCGCGCAGTGTAAAAAGCCAATGCCGTAGCGGTGATATTCGCATTCCGACGCAGCGCTGAGCTCGATTGCGGCAGCCAGGTTGTTCTCGTGACGGCCTAAAAGCAACACTGATCTTGTGGGAGGGAGCTTGCTCCCGATGGCGGCCTCAGGGCCGACCACGAGGCTGGATCAGACCGAGTACATGTCCATTCCTGTGGTAACGGCCGCTATTGGTTCCGCTTTTACAGCGGGTCACTTTGGAAAAGAGGATGGCATGAAGGCTCCAGGACAAAGGCGAAACACGGGTTTTACCAGAAGGTCCGCGAGCGCAGGTATTAATACGACGGTCGTGACGGATGAAAGTGTTACAGCATTGAACAACACGGGTGCCGATTGTTAGGGTAGACGGCCAACAGGAGGGTAAGTACATGGATTTCACCGGCAAAACCGCGATCGTCACCGGCGGCGCACGCGGCTTGGGGCTCAGTTATGCACGAGGGTTGGCCCTGGCCGGCGCCCGTGTGGTCATCAGCGATATTGGTGCCGACAAGATGGGTGCAGGCACCGATGCGTCGGTGGTGCAACAGGCCGCCGACACCCTGCGTGACGAAGGGCTGACGGTGGTGGGCCATGGCGGTGACTTGTCCACGGACGAGGGGTGCCGGCAACTGATCGCGTTTGCCCTCGAAATGTTCGGCCGGCTCGACATCCTGATTCACAACGCCGGTTGGGTGGGTTACCAGCCCATCGCAGAACTGGACGCCAGCTTCCTTCAGCGCGCCATGGACATCAATCTCTACGCCCCGCTGTGGCTGTGCAAGCATGCTTGGCCGCACCTGCTGCGCTCTAGCGCGCCGCGCATCATCCTCACCACTTCCGACCGCGCCATGTATGCGCAATACGAGCAAACCGGGCTAGTGGCTTACAGCGCCGGCAAGATGGCACAGTTGGGCATCATGAACGCGCTGAGTCATGAAGGTGCCGAGGCCGGAATCCGCGTCAACGCGATCTCGCCGGTGGCCAAGACACGCATGTGGGGCGTGACCGACGAGCCGGACGAACTCAAGCCGGAGTGGGTGACGCCGGGGGTCTTGTTCCTTGCTTCGTCGCAGTGCACGGATACCGGCTACATACTGCGCGCCAGCAACGGCCAATTCACCGCGACGCGTTTCAGCGAAAATCCCGGTGTGGATTACCCGCGCAATCTCGCCCGTATAAAAGCGGGGAGTGCTGAAGATGTTGCTGCCGCATGGTCGCGCATCAAACAGCCGCCTACCCAGGCCATCACCTGAATCTGTCTCCCTCTACCAAGGCTTGACCATGAACAATAGCCCCGTGCGCATCACTGGCGAAGAAACCCTTTCGGACAACTGGTACCTGTTGAAGAAATACAGCTTCGACCTGCGCCGTCGCGACGGCAGCTGGCAAGCCCAGACGCGTGAGGTCTACGACCGGGGCAACGGCGCAACGATCCTTTTGTACAACCGCGAGCGCCGCACGGTGCTGCTGATTCGCCAGTTCCGTATGCCGACGTTCGTCAACGATTACTCCGGCTACCTGATTGAAGCAGCGGCCGGCTTGCTCGACAACGCCAGCCCCGAAGAGCGTATACGCCTGGAAGCCGAAGAAGAGACCGGCTACCGCGTGGGGCATGTGGAGAAAATCTATGCAGCGTTTATGAGCCCGGGATCGGTGACTGAACGGATTCACTTTTTTATCGGTGAGTATCAGCCAGGCGATCGAGTTGGGGCGGGCGGTGGCCTGGAAGAAGAGGGCGAGGATATCGAGGTGTTGGAGCTGGGCTTCGAGCAGGCGCTGGCGATGGTGCAGAGTGGGGATATTGTGGATGGAAAAACGATTATGTTATTGCAGCATTTGGAGTTGCGGATACTGAGAGACGGGTGGTGATGGGACCAGGCGTGCAGGCAAAAAAATCCCGCCTGTAAAGACGGGATTGTTTGACCCGGGTTACCGAATCAGGAAGGGAACAGTTCGCTCAACTTCATCGCCAGCATCATGTCGCCTTCGGTGCGCAGCTTGCCGCCCATGAACGCCTGCATGCCGTCGGTGGAACCGTCGACGATGCCTTCCAGGGTCTCGCTGTCCATCACCAGGGTGACCTGGGCGTCAGGGTTTTCACCTTCCTGGAGTTTGCAGGTCTTGTCCTTGACCACCAGCGAAAAATTCTTGGTGTCGTCGATACGGAAACCGAACACCAGGTCCAAGCCTTCGGCAGCGCTTGGGTTGAATTTGGCTTTCATTGCTTCTACAGCTTTGGCTACGTCAGTCATGGTTTCGATCCTTTTATGGTGAGTCCAGTGACCTTGGGGTCACGGTTGGCCGCAGTTCATCGGAAAGTGATGAGCTGCGGCGCCTTCAACAGTTGCAGGTGGGCATGACTGTTGAAGGAAGCCAGTGCCACCTCGCGACCACGGAATTTCAGCTGGTTGAGCGAGGTGTTTACAATTTGCCAGTTCATTTCGAACGCCTGGGCTGCAGGCATTCGGGTAATCAGGTGGAGCAGGGCGGTGATGGTGCCGCCGGACGTGAACACCGCGATTTTGTCTGCGCTCCGGGCGGCCTCAAGGATGCGTTGCAAGCCACCCTGGACCCGCTCGACAAACCCCAGCCAGCTTTCCAGTCCAGGTGGGTCATAGGTGCCGGCCAGCCAGCGCTCGATGATCAGGGCGAAGATGCGCTGGAACTCGCTGCGGTTCTGCGGGCCATTGCGCAGGATATGCATGGCATCGGGCTCGCTGCCGAGTAAATCAGGCAGCAGGCCGCGGATGATGGCTTCGCCGTCGAACTCGTTGAAGGCGCTGTCGGTTTCGAGTATGGGGGCCGGCAGGCCGAGGGCGCGGTATTGATCGAACGTGGCGCTGGCGGTGTGTTGCTGGCGACGCAGGTCGCCGGCGATACAGCGGTCGAACACCAGGCCCACGTCTGCCAGATGGCGACCGAGCACTTGCGCCTGTTCCACGCCGACGGGCGACAGGACGTCATAGTCGTCTGCACCGAAGGAGGCCTGGCCATGTCGAATCAGATAGATGCTGCCCACGTCCGTTTTCCCGGTACGTTGAAAGTCTGGCGAGGTTATGAGGATGCCTGCGAGCTGTCAATGAAAAAACATACGCTTGTTTTAAAAGCCCGTTGGAGCCCGCCTGCTGGCGGTTTGAGCACTGGCTCCAACGCAGTGGCGTCGGTATGCTGGGGCCATCCGCGCCTGGCGCAGTGCATTTTTTAAGGAGACATATGGATTTTCTGGCCGAATACGCGAGCTTTCTGGCGAAGACCGTCACCCTGGTGGTCGCTATTCTGGTGGTATTGATCAGCTTCGCAGCGCTGCGCAGCAAGGGTCGTCGCAAGTCCGCCGGCCAACTGCAGGTCAGCAAGCTGAATGATTTCTACAAGGGCCTGCGCGAGCGCCTGGAGTCGAGCCTGCTCGACAAAGACCAGCTCAAGGCGCTGCGCAAGTCCGAGAGCAAAGCCGAAAAGAAGAAAGACAAGAACAAGCCCCAGGCCAAGGCACGGGTGTTCGTGCTGGATTTCAATGGCGACATCAAGGCGTCGGCGACCGAAAGCCTGCGCCATGAAATCACCGCGCTGCTGAGCCTGGCCACACCCAAGGATGAAGTGGTGCTGCGCCTGGAAAGCGGCGGCGGCATGGTGCACAGCTATGGCCTGGCGTCGTCGCAACTGGCGCGCATCCGCCAGGCCGGCGTGCCATTGACCGTGTGCATCGACAAGGTGGCGGCCAGCGGCGGCTACATGATGGCGTGCATCGGCGAGAAGATCATCAGCGCACCGTTCGCCATCCTCGGCTCCATCGGCGTGGTCGCGCAGTTGCCCAACGTCAACCGCCTGCTGAAAAAGCACGACATCGACTTCGAAGTGCTGACCGCCGGTGAATACAAACGCACCCTCACGGTGTTTGGCGAAAATACCGAGAAGGGCCGGGAGAAGTTCCAGGAAGACCTGGACATTACCCACCAGTTGTTCAAGAACTTTGTCTCGCGGTACCGCCCGCAATTGGCGATTGATGATGTAGCGACCGGTGAAGTGTGGTTGGGTGTGGCCGCCCTCGACAAACAGTTGGTCGACGAGCTGCAGACCAGCGATGAATACCTGGCCACCAAGGCCAAGACTGCCGAAGTGTTCCACCTGCACTATGCCGAGCGTAAAAGCCTGCAAGAGCGCGTGGGCCTGGCGGCCAGCGGTTCGGTAGACCGGGTATTGCTGACCTGGTGGAGCCGTTTGACCCAGCAGCGGTTCTGGTAAATCCTCAGGCTGTAGGCGGTCCCCTGTGGGAGGGGGCTTGCCCCCGATGGGCACGGATATCCACACAACCTATTAGCTGCCGACCGTAACCACGATGCGAAGCGAGCCGCTCTTGATCTTGCTTTTGATCTTGGGCGCCCCGTTAAACCACGCTGGCCGGAATTCGACAGGGATTTGGGGGGTAAACCGGCAGGGATGCCGGTTTAGCCGCCCCGCGCCATGGATGGCGCGTG
>NZ_JAFLXB010000013.1:0-206509 GCF_019891455.1 Pseudomonas sp. P867
GGCGAATTCTACAGCGTTACACGCTGCTGTCAACACCTCTTTTTCAACTTCCTTTTGGCTTCGATGAACTGAAGCAACCTGCTGCCGAAAACTACGTAACTCATTGTTTACTAAGGAGTTTTCCGTTTCGACTGCGCCGGAAGTGGGGCGAATTATAGGCTTCCAGAATCTGCCGTCAACCTTCTTTTTCACATTTCTGTCATATCGGTCGAAAATGCCTTAGAAACGCGAAAGCCGGCCCCAAGGGGGCCGGCTTTCGCTTATCGAGTCTTACAGACTAGGGAAGGCGAACTGCGACGCTTCATGACTGGCCCGTTGCGGCCAACGCTGAGTGATCGCCTTGCGACGGGTATAGAAACGCACCCCGTCCGGCCCATAGGCGTGCAAGTCGCCAAACAGAGAGCGCTTCCAGCCACCGAAGCTGTGATATGCAACCGGCACCGGCAACGGTACGTTAACCCCTACCATGCCGACCTCAATCTCATCACAGAACAGCCGCGCTGCTTCACCGTCACGCGTGAAGATGCAGGTACCGTTGCCGTATTCATGATCGTTGATCAGTTGCATCGCCGCTTCCAGGCTATCCACCCGGACCACGCACAACACTGGCCCAAAGATCTCTTCTTTATAGATCCGCATCTCGGGGGTAACGCGGTCGAACAGACTGCCGCCAAGGAAAAATCCTTGTTCATGCCCGGCAATGCTCAAGCCGCGACCATCAACGACCAGCTCTGCACCCGCCGAAACACCCTCTTCTATATAGCCACTGACCTTATCTCGTGCCTGCCCCGTCACCAACGGGCCCATATCCAGGCCACAGGAGGTGCCCGCGCCGATCTTCAACGCCTTGACCTGCGGCACCAGCTTAGCGATCAACGCGTCCGCCACCTGGTCGCCCACGCACACCGCCACCGAAATCGCCATGCAACGCTCGCCGCAAGAACCATAAGCCGCGCCCATCAAGGCACTCACGGCGTTGTCCAGGTCTGCATCCGGCATCAGCACCGCATGGTTCTTCGCCCCGCCCAACGCTTGCACACGCTTGCCGCGCTTGGTCGCTTCGCTATAGATGTACTCGGCAATCGGCGTCGAGCCTACAAAGCTCAAGGCTTTAACTTCCGGCGCTTGAATCAATGCGTCCACCGCGCCTTTGTCGCCGTGCACCACACTCAGTACGCCTTTAGGCAGCCCAGCCTCCTGCAACAGTTGCGCGATCAACAACGTAGAACTCGGATCACGCTCCGAAGGTTTGAGGATGAAACAGTTACCGCACACAATCGCCAGCGGGTACATCCACAACGGCACCATCGCCGGGAAGTTGAACGGGGTGATACCCGCCACCACGCCTAGCGGCTGGAAGTCCGACCAAGCATCAATGTTCGGCCCCACGTTGCGGCTGTATTCGCCCTTGAGAATCTCCGGTGCCGAGCACGCGTACTCCACGTTCTCGATCCCACGCTTGAGTTCACCCGCCGCGTCTTCCAGGGTCTTGCCATGCTCCTCACTGATCAACTGCGAGATACGTGCTTCGTTCTGCTCCAGCAGTTGCTTGAAACGGAACATCACCTGGGCACGCTTGGCCGGAGGCGTATTGCGCCAGGCCGGAAACGCCGCCTTGGCTGAGTCAATCGCCTGTTGAATGGTTTCACGGCTGGCCAACGGCACCTGGTGAATCACCTGGCCGGTAGACGGGTTATAGACGTCGGCACTACGACCGCTGTCGATGACCAGCTCACCGTTGATCAAATGCTGGATAAGGCTCATGCAGGGCTCCTGAAAAATTGTTCTATATAGAAGGAGAAATCAGTCGATCTTGTTCAGCACTTCGCCGACCGCGTCAAACAGACGGTCCAGGTCCTGCGGCTTGCTGTTGAAGGTTGGCCCGAACTGCAGGGTGTCGCCGCCAAAACGCACATAGAAACCGGCCTTCCACAATGCCATGCCGGCCTCGAATGGACGCACGATGGCATCCCCATCACGCGGGGCAATCTGGATAGCACCGGCCAGGCCGTAGTTGCGAATGTCGATCACATTCTTGCTGCCCTTCAAACCGTGCAGCGCATTCTCAAAGTGCGGTGCGACTTCGGCTACGCTCTGCACCAGGTTTTCTTTCTGCAACAGGTCCAATGCCGCCAAGCCCGCCGCGCAAGCCACCGGGTGCGCCGAGTAGGTGTAGCCGTGGGGGAATTCCACGGCGTATTCCGGCGTCGCCTGGTTCATGAAGGTCTGGTAGATCTCGCTGCTGGCGATCACCGCGCCCATCGGAATAGCGCCATTGGTGACCTGCTTGGCGATGCACATCAGGTCCGGCGTCACGCCGAAGCTGTCGGCACCGAACATCGAGCCGGTGCGGCCAAAGCCTGTGATCACTTCGTCGAACACCAAAAGGATATTGTGCTGGTCGCAAATTTCGCGCAGGCGCTTGAGATAACCCTGCGGTGGCACCAATACGCCAGCTGAACCGGCCATCGGCTCGACAAACACGGCGGCAATATTCGACGCGTCATGCAGCTCGATCAGCTTGAGCAACTCATCAGCCAAGGCAATACCGCCCTGCTCCGGCATGCCCCGGGAGAAGGCGTTGCTGGTCAGCAAGGTGTGAGGCAGGTGGTCGACATCCATCATCGCCTGGCCAAACAGCTTACGGTTACCGTTCACACCGCCCAGGCTGGTACCAGCGATGTTCACACCGTGGTAACCACGGGCGCGACCAATCATCTTGGTCTTGGTGGCCTGACCTTTGAGGCGCCAGTAGGCCCGCACCATCTTCACCGCCGTATCGGCACATTCAGAGCCCGAATCGGTGAAGAACACATGATTCAGGTTGCCTGGGGTCAGGTCGGTGATCTTTTCCGCCAACTGAAAGGACAACGGATGACCGTATTGGAAGCCTGGGGAGTAGTCCAAGGTGCCCAATTGCTTGGCGACCGCCTCCTGGATTTCCTTGCGCGTATGCCCGGCGCCACAGGTCCACAGGCCCGACAACGAATCATAAACCTTGCGCCCCTTGTCATCGGTCAACCAACTGCCTTCAGCGGCCACGATCAGGCGCGGGTCGCGCTGGAAGTTGCGGTTGGCGGTGTAGGGCATCCAGTGCGCATCCAGCTTGAGTTGGCTGGCCAGGGGCGATGGGGCGTTTTCGGGCATGTTCATCAGCAAAACCTCGCAAGGCAAAAGGCAGCGTCGGGATTGAAAAAGCTTAGTTGCAGCTAAATTGCCACGGGGATAAAGTCGGTGAAATCCAACTCTTCTAACCTTCAGTCTGGACTTCACTAAACTATGAGCAGCCGTCGTCCCGACCCTTTGGCCCAAGTCAGCGACTTCGACATTCGCTTGCTGCGCATCTTTCGCAGCGTGGTGGAATGCGGCGGCTTCTCGGCGGCAGAGACCGTGCTCGGCATCGGCCGCTCGGCCATCAGCCAGCAGATGAGCGACCTGGAGCAGCGGCTCGGCCTCAGACTTTGCCAACGCGGCCGCGCCGGTTTTTCCCTGACGGAGGAAGGCCGCGAGGTTTATCAGTCAGCCCTGCAATTGTTGAGCGCCCTGGAAAGCTTTCGCACCGAGGTCAACGGCCTGCACCAGCATTTGCGCGGCGAGTTGATCATCGGCCTCACCGACAACCTCGTCACCCTGCCGCATATGCGCATCACCCACGCACTGGCGCAGTTGAAGGAACGCGGCCCGGACGTGCAGATCCAGATCCGCATGATCGCCCCCAATGAAGTAGAACAAGGTGTACTTGATGGCCGCCTGCATGTCGGCGTGGTGCCCCAGGCCAGCGCCCTGTCGGGTCTGGAATACCAACCGCTGTACAGCGAGCGCTCACTGCTTTATTGCGCGGTCGGGCACCCGCTCTTTTACGCCGACAACAAACAACTCGATGACGAGCGCATCGATAGCCAGGACGCCATCGCCCCTACCTTTCGCCTCCCCGCAGAGATCCAGGCCCACTACCAGGCACTCAACTGCACGGCCAGCGCTTCGGACCGTGAAGGCATGGCGTTCCTGATCCTCACTGGCCGCTATATCGGCTACTTGCCCGATCACTACGCCAGCCTGTGGGTGCAACAAGGCCGACTGCGCGCGCTGAAACCGGCTACACGTTTTTACGATTTGAGCCTGGCATCGGTCACGCGCAAAGGCCGGCGCCCTCATTTGGTGCTGGAAAGTTTCCTTGAAAGCCTGGCCGCGACGCGCTAACTCGGGCCTCACGCAAAAAGCTGAGCACTTGGACAGCTTTTTGCAAGGCACAAGGACCTTGAACCGTCCGCCTCGAGTCTACCCGCCATGCCACCAGAATCTGCCAGCCCCAGCGACCTGATCTACGGCCTCAACGACCGCCCCAAACCACTGCCGGCTCTATTGGCAGCACTACAACATGTGCTGGCGGCGTTCGTCGGCATCATTACTCCGCCGCTGATCATCGGCTCCACGCTCGGCCTCACCGCCCACCTGCCCTATCTGATCAGCATGGCGCTGATGGTGTCCGGCGTAGGCACGTTCATCCAGGCACGCAGGCCGTATGGTATCGGCGCCGGTATGATCTGCCTGCAAGGCACTAGCTTTGCGTTTCTCGGCGCGGTGTTGGCGGCAGGCTTTCTAGTCAAGCAACGCGGCGGCAGCCCGGAAGACATTCTGGCGATGATCTTCGGCGTGTGCTTCTTCGGCGCGGCGGTACAGATCGTGTTGAGCCGCTTCATTGGCCAACTGCGTCGTGTCATCACCCCCCTTGTAACGGGGATCGTCATCACGTTGATCGGCATCAGCCTGATCAAAGTGGGGATTACCGACCTCGGCGGCGGTTTTAATGCGCCAGACTTCGGCGCCCCTGCGAACCTCGCACTCGGCCTGTTCGTGGTACTGACAATCATCCTGCTCAACCGCTCCAATACCCCGTGGGTACGCTTGAGCGCCATTATCATCGGCCTGGCCCTGGGGAGCCTCGCGGCGTGGTTCAGCGGCAAATTGGTGCCCCAAGCCCTGCCCGACTTGCCCTTGATCAGCCTGCCGATGCCGTTCCGATTTGGTTTCAACTTTGACTGGAGCGCTTTCCTGCCGATTGCGCTGATTTATCTGATCAGCAGCATCGAAACCGTCGGCGACCTCACGGCCAATTGCATGATCGCCCGCCAACCCATCAGCGGTGCATCTTATATAAGCCGGCTCAAGGGCGGCGTGCTGGGCGATGGCGTGAGCTGCATGATTGCCGCCACCTTCAGCGCGTTCCCCAACACCACCTTTGCCCAGAACAATGGCGTGATCCAGCTCACCGGCGTGGCCAGCCGTTACGTCGGTTTGTATATCGGTGTGCTGCTGTTCTGTCTGGGCCTGTTTCCATTGATCGGCGCCGTACTGCAGCAAATCCCCAAGCCGGTGCTGGGCGGCGCGACCCTGGTGATGTTCGGCAGCGTGGCCGCCGCCGGCGTGCGTATCCTCGCCCAGGCGCCGCTGGATCGACGCAGCATGTTGATCATTGCCACCTCGTTTGGCGTCGGCCTGGGTATCGCCGCTCAACCCAACTTGCTGCACCTGATGCCGACACTGGTACAGAACCTGTTCGACTCGGCCATCACCAGCGGCGGCCTCACCGCCATCGTATTGTGCCTGTTGCTGCCGGAAGCCAAGGCGAGTACATGCGCTACAAACCCAACAGCGCAAAGCGAAAGCCTGGAGCCGCTTTGACGGTTTTATTGCATCGGGACTTGTCTGAGGCTTGAGGGTGGGTTATCTGTGCACACGTCGCCTTTATCGATCAGCACGGAAACGTCCATGAGCCTCGAAGTTCCTGCCCACAGCAACCACGCCGGTAAACCCGCCAGCCGCATTCGGCAAAAGAACGAACAAGCTATTCTCCAGGCTGCTGAAGATGAATTCGCCCGCCATGGCTACAAAGGCACCAGCATGAACACCATCGCTGCCAGTGCCGGGCTGCCCAAGGCCAACTTGCACTACTACTTCACCAACAAGCTGGGCCTGTATATCGCGGTGCTCAGCAATATCCTCGAATTATGGGACAGCACCTTCAACGCGTTGACCGCCGAGGATGACCCGGCCGTGGCGCTTGCGCGCTACATCCGCACCAAGATGGAGTTCTCGCGGCGCCAACCACAAGCCTCGCGGATCTTCGCCATGGAGATCATCAGCGGCGGCGAATGCCTCACCGAATATTTCGGTCAGGACTATCGCGCCTGGTTCAGTGGCCGAGCCGCGGTGTTCCAGGCGTGGATCGACGCCGGCAAAATGGACCCCGTCGATCCCGTGCACTTGATCTTCCTGCTGTGGGGCAGCACCCAGCACTACGCCGACTTCGCCACCCAGATCTGCCGCGTCACCGGTCGCACCAAGCTGACCAAGCAGGACATGGAAGACGCCGGCACCAACCTGATCCATATCATTCTCAAAGGCTGCGGCATCAAGCCGGCCCTATAAAAACGAAGCGAGTTATGTCTTTTACGCTGACAGGCTTTTGCGAATTTCGTGAAGAAATACGCAAAAGCCGCTTTATCACCTTGGCGGTGCCGATCACCAGCCCGCAGGACGCCCAGGCGTTTTTCGAGCAGCACAGCGACCTGAACGCCACGCACAACTGCTGGGCCTGGAAGCTGGGCGATCAATACCGCAGCAACGACGACGGCGAACCCGGTGGCACCGCCGGGCGACCGATCCTCGCGGCTATCGAGGCCCAGGGGTTCGATCAGGTCGCGGTGCTGGTGATCCGCTGGTACGGCGGCATTCAATTGGGGACGGGCGGACTCGCCCGCGCCTACGGTGGTGGCGCAAACAAATGCCTGCAAAATGCCGAGCGTATCGAACTGATCAGCCGTGTGCCCCTGAGCTGCGCCTGTGGGTTCTCCGAGCTGAACCTGGTGAAGCTGCGCGTCGCCGAACTCGGCGGTTTAGTGCTGGAAGAAACCTTCACCGCCAACGGCGTGGAGCTACACCTTGCGCTGGCAGGGGCACACATCGACACCCTGCAAACCCAGCTCGCCGACCTGAGCCGTGGGCGCATCCTGCTGCAACGCTGAAACTGCTACTGTTAGGCGCTGAACTCCCTGAACCGCGACTTCAAAGGAAGCCTTCATGTCTACGCCAAAAACCGCACTGATCATCGGCGCCTCGCGCGGGCTGGGCCTTGGCCTGGTCAAGCAACTGCTCCAGGATGGCTGGGACGTCACCGCCACCGTGCGTGATCCGCACAAGGCCGATGCCCTCAAAGCCGTGGGCCCGGTGCAGATCGAGAAATTGGATATGGATGATCAGCAAGCCGTGATCGCCCTGGCCCAACGCTTGAAAGACCGCACCTTCGACCTGCTGTTCGTCAACGCTGGCGTCAAGGGCCCGGCGAACCAGGAGCCAGGCCACGCCACCCTCGCAGAGGTCGGCCAGCTGTTTTTCACCAACGCCGTGGCGCCGATCAACCTGGCCCAGCGCTTTGTCGGGCAGATCCGCAAAGACACCGGCGTGCTGGCGTTCATGAGTTCGGTGCTGGGCAGCGTGACCATTCCCGACGGTTCGGACCTGGCGCTGTACAAGGCCAGCAAGGCTGCCCTCAACTCAATGACCAACAGCTTTATCACCCAGTTGGGCGACCACAAGCCGACGGTTCTGTCGCTGCATCCGGGCTGGGTGAAAACCGACATGGGCGGAGAGAACGCACATATCGACGTCGACACCAGCGTGCGCGGCCTGGTGGATCAAGTAAATGCCTACACCGGCAAGGGCGGCCATCACTTCGTGGACTACAAGGGCGACACCATCGCCTGGTAAATACACCGATCAACCTGTGGAAGGGGGCTTGCTCCCGATGGCTGAGTGTCAGTCAATGCTGTGTGGACTGGCCCACCGCTATCGGGAGCAAGCCCCCCTCCCACTCTGTACCTACTCCTACAGCTAGACCCCGTAATGAACTACACGTAATCTAGCCCCCTCGCCCTCCCCGGCGACCCTGGATCAGCAGACAGGGCAACACTGAGCTGGCAAACCTGAACCCATCATTCAGAGGAGCCGGCCAATGCCTGCGACCCGTATCTGGTTAAAAAACCCCCTCGCGATTTTCACTGCCAATGGCCTCGACGCCCGTGGCGGCCTGGTGCTGCAAGACGGTGTGATCACCGAATTACTGGCCCAGGGCCAAGAACCGGCACAACCCTGCACGCAGGTGTTCGATGCTCGCGAACATGTGGTCCTGCCCGGGCTGATCAACACTCACCATCATTTCTATCAAACCCTCACCCGCGCCTGGGGCCCGGTGGTCAACCAGCCGCTGTTTCCCTGGCTGAAAACGCTGTACCCGGTATGGGCGCGGCTTACCCCGGAAAAACTCGCCCTGGCCAGCAAAGTCGCCCTGGCTGAATTGCTGCTGTCGGGCTGCACCACGGCGGCCGACCACCACTACCTGTTCCCCGATGGTTTGGAAAACGCCATTGATGTGCAGGTAGCCAGCGTGCGCGAACTGGGGATGCGCGCCATGCTCACCCGCGGCTCCATGAGCCTGGGCGAAGCCGATGGCGGCCTGCCACCGCAGCAGACCGTGCAACAAGGCCAAATCATTCTTGACGACAGCCAGCGCCTGATCCGCGAATATCACGAGCGGGGTGACGGCGCGCAGATTCAGATTGCCCTGGCTCCGTGCTCGCCGTTTTCCGTCACCCCCGAGATCATGCAAGCCAGCGCCGAATTGGCCAACCGCCTGGATGTGCGCCTGCATACCCACTTGGCGGAAACCCTCGACGAAGAAGACTTCTGCCTGCAACGCTTCGGCCTGCGTACCGTGGATTATCTCGACAGCGTCGGCTGGCTCGGCCCACGCACCTGGCTGGCCCATGGCATTCACTTCAACCCGGATGAAATCGCACGCCTGGGTGCCGCCGGTACGGGGATCTGCCACTGCCCAAGCTCCAACATGCGCCTGGCTTCCGGTATCTGCCCGACCCTGGACCTGCTTGCCGCCGGCGCGCCCATCGGGCTGGGCGTGGACGGCTCGGCGTCCAACGATGCCTCGAACATGATCCTTGAAGCGCGTCAGGCCCTGTACATTCAGCGCCTGCGTTATGGCGCAGAAAAGATCACCCCAGAAGGCGTGCTGGGCTGGGCAACCAAAGGTTCGGCACAGTTGCTGGGCCGAACGGACATCGGTGAATTGGCCGTAGGCAAGCAGGCTGACCTGGCATTGTTCAAACTTGATGAACTGCGCTTCTCCGGTAGCCACGATCCGATTTCAGCGCTGCTGTTGTGCGGTGCAGATCGGGCGGATCGAGTGATGATCGGCGGCCAGTGGCGGGTGATCGACGGCCAAGTCGAAGGCCTGGACCTGAAAGGCTTGATCGCCGATCACACCCAGGCGGCTCGCCAACTCATCGCCGGCACCTGAGCCAGACGCCGATCAAAATGTGGGAGGGGGGCCTGCTCGCTCCCACATTGGGTCTACGGCGTCATCAAAAACAGTTACAGCCCCAGCAGCGACAACATGATAAAAGTCGCAAACAACACAAAATGAGTCATCCCTTCAATGGCATTCGTCTCGCCATCGTTGAGGTTGATCGCGCTGACAATCAGCGTGATAAACACCATCACCGTCTGCACCGGCGTCATCGCCATCTGGAACGGCTGGCCGCTATAGAGCGCCATGGCTTCCATCACCGGCACCGTCAGGATCACCGTAGACAACGAAGCACCCAACGCAATATTCACCACCGACTGCATACGGTTGGCCAATGCAGCGCGCAATGCCGTCAGAATCTCTGGCGCGGCCGAGATAGCCGCCACCACAATCGCCGTGATCACCGGCGGCGCGCCCGTGCCTTCCAGGCCCAGATCCAGGGTTTTGGACATCACCTCGGCCAACGCGCCAATCACAATCACGCCAAACACCAACGTGCCTATCGAGAACGCGAGGTTAACGGGCGGTGTGTGTTCTTCTTCGGTTGATTTCTTGCGGCGTTTTTCCGGGTAGCTGTAGCTGAAGAAATAACTGTGTGGGCCTACCTGCATCCTCAGGAACAAGGTGTAGAGCACCACCATCGCGCCAATGGTGAAGGCCGAGTAAATTTTCCAATCGGCCTCGGGGATAAATTCCGGCACCACCATCGACACGCCCATGGCGGTGAGGATCATCACGCTGTAGGTGCGCGCTGAGTCATCGTTGTAGGACTGTTCCCCATGCTTGATGCCCCCCATCAAGGCGGCCAGGCCGAGAATACCGTTGATATCCAGCATCACCGCCGAGTAAATGGTATCGCGCACCAGGGTGGGCGATGGCTCGTTGCTCATCATGATCGCCAGGATCACCACTTCCACCAACACGGCCGCGAGGGTCAGGATCATGGTGCCGTAGGGGTCGCCAACCTTTTCTGCCAACTGCTCGGCGTGGTGGGCTACGCGCATTGAGGCCATTACGATAAACGCAATCAGCGCAGCACCGGCCAGCAGGGCCACCAGTTGCCCACTGTGGAGCATCCAGTGCTCCAGCGGATAAGCCGCAATGGCGGCAATCAGCGCCAGCAGCATGAATTTTTCTTGCTTGAGGTGTGTGAGCATTACGGGCCTTTTCGTGCAGCGAATCAGTCATTGATGGGGTACAGACTGCGCCAAGCCGCTAACGTTTCGTTACACCTTAGTTCACCTCACCCTTGCGTGAGTGACACAAATACTCTCCTGCTGGTCAGGTTTTGCCGATTATTTCAGCCATGGCCTGTAGAATGCCGCCATTGCACCTGATGAGATTTTAACTATGTACGATTGGCTCAACGCCCTGCCCAAGGCTGAACTGCACCTGCACCTGGAGGGTTCGCTGGAGCCTGAGTTGCTGTTCGCCCTGGCCGAGCGCAACAAGATTGCGCTGCCGTGGAACGACGTCGACACCCTGCGCAAGGCCTACGCCTTCAACAACCTGCAAGAGTTTCTCGACCTATATTACAAAGGTGCCGATGTGCTACGCACGTCCCAGGATTTCTACGACCTGACCTGGGCCTACCTGCTGCGCTGCAAAGCCCAGAACGTGATCCACACCGAACCGTTCTTCGATCCACAAACCCACACCGACCGTGGCATCCCGTTCGAAGTCGTGCTGAACGGCATCGCCGCTGCGCTTAAAGATGGCGAGCAGCAACTGGGCATCACCAGCGGCTTGATCCTCAGCTTCCTGCGCCACCTGAGCGAAGCCGAAGCCGAGAAAACTCTCGACCAGGCCCTGCCGTTCCGTGACGCGTTCGTAGCCGTGGGCCTGGACAGCTCAGAAATGGGTCACCCGCCGAGCAAGTTCCAGCGCGTGTTCGACCGTGCCCGCCACGAAGGCTTCCTCACCGTCGCCCACGCCGGCGAAGAAGGCCCGCCCGAGTACATCTGGGAAGCGCTCGACCTGCTGAAAATCCAGCGTATCGACCACGGCGTGCGTGCCATTGAAGATGAACGCTTGATGCAGCGCATCATCGACGAACAGATCCCGCTGACGGTATGCCCGCTGTCCAACACCAAACTCTGCGTGTTCGACGACATGGCCCAGCACAACATCCTCGACATGCTCGAACGTGGCGTGAAAGTCACCGTGAACTCGGACGACCCGGCCTACTTCGGCGGTTATGTCACCGAGAACTTCCACGCGCTGCATACCTCCCTGGGCATGACCCAGGACCAGGCCAAACGCCTGGCGCAGAACAGCCTGGATGCGCGGCTCGTAAAGCCATAACCGGCCATCATTGAACGAATGCAGGCTAAATGTGGGAGGGGGCTTGCCCCCGATGGCGGTGGGTCAGTCACAGATGTGTTTACTGACACTCCCTCATCGGGAGCAAGCCCCCTCCCACATAGGTTTTGCGCTGACCTTTAGATTTGGGTGAGCTCTTCCAGCGTCTTGCCCTTGGTCTCCATCCCGAACACCCACACCACCAGCGCCGCCACGGCAAAGCACAACGCCCCCAAGGCAAATACCCCGCCCTGCCCGGTTATCGGAAATACCAACCCGGTCACCAACGGCCCCAGCAACGAGCCTACGCGGCCAATTGCTGACGCAAATCCGGAACCTGTAGCTCGCGCCGAAGTGGGATATAGCTCCGGCGTGTAGGTGTACAGCACCGCCCACATGCCAAACAGGAAAAACTGCATCAACAACCCGGAGGTGATCAGCAGGGCCACATTGCCGCCAAACACAGCACTTTGCCCATACAGAAACGCCATCACCCCGCCACCCAGCAGCGTCACGACGCACACCGGTTTACGCCCCCAGCGCTCGACCAGCCAGGCCGCCATCAAAAAGCCGGGGATCCCGCCCAGGGAAATGATCACCGTGTAATACACCGACTGGGTCACGGCGAAACCCGATTGCTGCAATAGCGCGCTCAACCACGACGTCAGCCCGTAGAACCCGAGCAAGGCAAAGAACCACACGCTCCAGATCATCATCGTGCGTTGGCGGTACTGCGCCGACCACAGCTGCTGGAACGCGGAAAAGAATGTACCCGGCGTACTCTCTACCCATGGCAGGGCCATCGGCTCCGGCAAATCGGCGCGGCCCAGGGAGTCGCGTACCTTCTGCTCGATACCCAGCAATACCTTGTCCGCCGCTTCGTGGCGCCCGGCCTGTTCCAGCCAACGCGGCGACTCTGGAATAAAGAAGCGGATGGCCAACACAAACACCGCCGGTACCGCCAACACCAGGAAGATGTCGCGCCAACCAATCACCGGCAGCAAAAAGTACGACAGCACCCCGGCGGCTACAAAGCCCAACGGCCAGAAACCATCCATCAACGCGATGTAACGCCCGCGCCGTTTGGCGGGAATCAACTCCGACAGCATCGACTGAGCAATAGGAAACTCCATGCCCATGCCAATGCCCAACAGGATCCGAAACAACGTCAACGCCTCCACCGTCTGCGCCGTGGAGCACAGGTAACTGGCAACGCCCCACAACACGATGCTCCACTGAAACACCGGTTTGCGCCCAAAGCGATCCGCGAGCATTCCAGAAAGAGAAGCACCCACCACCATGCCGAAAAAACTCGAACTGGCCAGCAACCCGGCCTGGGCCGTGCTCAAGCCAAACTCGGTTTTGATCGAGCCCAACAGAAAGGTCATCATTGCCAAGTCCATGGAGTCGAAGAAAAACGCCAAGGCAATGATGATGAAGATGACTCGGTGGTAACCGCTGATGGGCAACCGTTCCAGCCGCTGTGCTGCGCTATAACCCTGCCTGACCATGCCGCATCCCCCCGTATGAAAAATCCCCTTGGCGAGTGTGCGGCATCGTTTGTCCTGGCTATTGCTGGATGCGACCTGATTGCAGCTCTGAACGACGCGCTTAACGTGCCGCCAGCCGGCTGATCTCCCTGAGCCCTGCCTCGTTGACTGACAAGGCACGCGACTCGTTGATCACGCTGATCCAGTTGGCCTGCAGAAACAGCTGCATCAACCCCGCCCCCAATGCTCCGCCCAGATGCGGTTGCTGCTGGCTCCAGTCGAAACAGTCGCACACCAGCGGCGCTGCCAGGGCCTGGATAAAAATCCCCAGGTCCGCCAAATGCTGCGCGCCCTTGACCGTAACCTCGGTACGCTGCTCATGGCGCTCGAACCATCCGTCCTCAAGCATCCGTTGATACAACTGCGCCGCCAACTCGCCGCCGAGATGGCCGTGACACCAGCGGGCACGGCGCAACAACTGCGGTGCCATCAGTGCCGGCGGCAAGGCTTGCGGTGTGCTGCGCGCCGCGCTGGCCATGGTGGTGCTGGCCAGCGCATCAATGGCGGCACTCACATCCGCAGCCGCCACGCGAAACAAGCGCTTGCCACGTCGGGCCTCGGTCCGCAGCAAACCGCTGCCGGTCAGCCGCGCCAAATGGGCATTGGCCGACGCCGGCGACAACCCGGCCAGCGTTGCCAGCTCTTCTGAAGACTTCGCCGAACCGTCCATCAGGGCCCAGAGCATGGCCGTGCGTTTGGGCTCGGCAAGCAAGCTGGCGATCTGACTGATGCAAGGTGCTGCTTCCATGTATTCACTCCCTGTAAGACCATTTTTCTGCTGCGGTTGACGCCAAAGTATAGGTGCGCACGCAGCAGGTTCCGCGGCCTCCGACAGCTCGGATCAGGACAGGGTATGAGTGAAATTTCCGATCATTACGCAGGCTATTGCCCAGTCGCCGTTCGCCCCGGTCGTTGCGCCGTCAAGGTCGCACAGCGGGACACGAGCATCTCCCGCAGCAGATTGATGGGTTTGCTCAATTGCGCACGATGGGCACATAGCAAGTTGAGCGGTGTGCGCTCGCCCTGCAGCTGCGGCAGGATCAAACGCAAGCGCCCGGCCAGCACGTCGGTGCTGATATCCAACCAGGATTTGTAAGCGATGCCCATGCCCGCCACCGCCCAGCGCCGCACCACATCGGCGTCATCACTGAACCGGTCACCACTGACTGTCAGGCTCACGTGGCGCTTGCCGTCATAAAACCCCCAATGGTCATGCACCCGGCTGCCGAGCATGTACAGCAGGCAATTGTGCTGGGCCAGTTGCTCCAGATGCTGGGGTTCGCCATGCCGGGCGAGGTAGCTCGGCGCGGCGCACAGCACACGAATATTGTCCGGGGCGATGGGCAGAGCCACCAGGCTGGAATCTTCGGGTTCACCATAGCGCAGGGCTATGTCCACTGGCTGGCGGAACAGGTCGGCAATGCGATCGCCCAGCAACAGGCGCACGTTCAGTTGCGGGTGTTGCTGCTGGAACTCATCCAGCCACGGCAACAGCTGGTTGCGACCAAAATCCGACGGCGCCGACAATTGCAGCACGCCGCTCACATGATCCTGGCCACTGGCCAATAAGCGCCGGCCATCGTCCAGCGCACTTAATGACGCACGCGCATATTCCAGGAAGCCCTCGCCTTCGGCAGTCAGGCGCAGGCTGCGGGTGGAGCGCGCCAGCAAACGCGTGCCCAGCTGTTGTTCGATACGCTTGAGCGCGGCGCTGGCCACTGCCGGTGACAGGTCCATCACCCGTGCCGCCGCCGACAGGCTGCCCAGGTCCGCAGCACGTACAAACAACTGCAAATCATCAAAACGCAGCATGGAATTCCGCCAATTATCAAAATTTGGTTGAAACAGACTGCTGTTTTAGCCGCTTTTATCTGCGTAGGAAATAGCCAATCATCTGCCCATCCCGTTCTTAGCTATATCACTCAGACCTTTTACCGGAGCCCTCATGAAAGCCATTGCCTACTACACGTCATTGCCGATCAACGACCCAAAATCCCTGCAAGATATAGAGCTGCCGGAGCCCGTGGCCGGCCCGCGCGACCTGCTGGTGGAAGTCAAAGCCATCTCGGTCAACCCGGTGGACACCAAGGTGCGCCACAACGTCGCCCCGGAAAATGGCGACGCCAAGGTGTTGGGCTGGGACGTGGCCGGTGTGGTCAAGGCGGTCGGCAGCGATGTGACGCTGTTCAAAGCCGGTGACAAGGTGTTCTACGCCGGCTCCCTGGTGCGCCCAGGCGGCAACAGCGAACTGCATACGGTCGATGAACGCATCGTCGGCCATATGCCCAAAAGCCTGGGGTTTGCCGAAGCGGCCGCGCTGCCGTTGACCGCTATCACCGCGTGGGAGCTGCTGTTTGAACGTTTGCAAATACCCGAAGGCAAGGAAGATCACGGCCAGAGCCTGCTGATCGTCGGCGCTGCCGGCGGCGTGGGGTCGATCCTGACCCAACTGGCCAACCAACTCACGGCGCTGAAAGTCATCGGTACCGCCTCGCGCCCCGAGACTCAGGAATGGGCCAAAGCCTTGGGCGCCCACGTAGTGATCGACCACAGCCAGCCGCTGAGCGAAGCGCTGAAACAGGCAGGCCTTGGGCAAGTGACCCACGTCGCCAGCCTGACCCAAACCGAGCATCACCTGGATCAACTGGTGGAAGCGCTGCAACCCCAAGGCAAGCTGGCGTTGATCGACGACCCCAAGGCGCTGGATGTAAGCAAGCTCAAGCGCAAGAGCCTGTCGCTGTACTGGGAGTTCATGTACACCCGCTCGATGTTCGAGACCCCCGACATGATCGAGCAGCACAACCTGCTTAACCGCGTGGCCGATCTGATCGACGCCGGCACCCTGAAAACCACGGTGGGCGAGCATTTCGGTGTGATCAATGCAGCCAATGTGCGCCGTGCCCACGCGCTGCTGGAAAGCGGCAAGGCCAAGGGCAAGATCGTGCTGGAAGGGTTCTGAAAAAACGACTGTCAGTGTCGTCCGTTATTCATGTAAGTAATGGACGACACCATTAGTCTGAGAGTTGACCCTTGTCATATTTTTAAGGGGATTCGGGTTTATATTGGCCGCCTTTGCCACGAGTCTTTTACGCGAGGAAGTCAGCAATGAAGATCCTGATAAAAGCGTCAGCAAAATCCCCAGGCAGCCAATGGCAGGTTCGTCTCGACGGCGAAGCCATCACCTTCCGCAGTGAAGCCGAGGCCCGCGCCTTTGTTGACACCCTGCAAGCGCGGATACAGGCCCCCCACCGTTTCCCCCTCGTCCAGCAGCGCTCTGCCGCTGGCTGACCCGTCTATCAGACCTGCGCCTGCGTGGCCCTTGCCCGTTGCAGGCGCTGGGTCGACATTGCAATCGTTACCGCCAGCACGCCGCACAAGCTGATGACCATGGCCATCGGCATCGCCGTACCATCATGCAACACGCCGACCAGCGACGCCGCACCCGCCGCCACGCCGAACTGGATACACCCGAGCAACGCCGAGGCACTGCCCGCCCGTGCGCCTTGCCCGCTCATGGCACAGGCCGAGGTGTTCGGCAAAATGCAGCCCAGGCTGGCGATGCAGATAAACAGCGGCACCAGCAACGGCCACAGCGCCTCAGTACGCAGCGCGGCAATCCCCAGCAGCGTCAACGCTGCCGCCACGTAGACCCACACCGTACGCGACAGCAAAAACGCCGGGCCACGCTTGGCCAGCAACCGCGCATTCAACTGCGCCACCAGGATAAAGCCGGCTGCGTTGGAACCGAACAGCCAGCCGTAATGCTCGGCAGGCACGCCGTAGAGTTTGATAAATACGAAGGGGGAGCCGGCGATGTAGGCAAACATCCCGGCAATCGAGATGCCGCCAGTCAAGGCATAGCCCAGGTACACGCGGTCCGACAACAGCGAGCCGTAGCGGCGCAACGAACCAGACAATGGCTGGCGCGGCTGATCGGCCGGGAAGGTTTCCGGCAACCCGACTGCCACGGCGATAGCCGCCATCACGCTGAACAACGACAGTGCCAGGAAAATCGACTGCCAGCCCCACACCCCGACCATCAGCCCACCCGCCAATGGCGCAAGGATCGGCGCCAGGCCGGTGACCAGCATCAGTTGCGAATACACCTTGGCCGAGCCCACCGCGTCGCACTTGTCACTGACCACCGCCCGGGAAATCACCATGCCCGCACAACCGCCAAGGGCCTGCACGAAACGCGCGCCGATCAGCCACTCCAGCGACGGCGCGTAGGCACAGGCGAAGGATGCGAGAGTAAACAAGGTGACGCCGCTGAGCAGCGGCACGCGCCGACCGAAACGGTCAGCCAGCGGGCCGTAGATCAATTGACCGATAGCCAGGCCGGCGAAATACACCGCCAAGGTTAACTGGATATGTTTTTCGTCAGTGGCAAAGGCCGTGGCCATGGCAGGAAAGCCCGGCAGGTAGAAGTCGATCGCCAACGGCGCGAAGGCGCTCAAGGCGCCCAGAATCAGGATTATGCGAAGGTTCATCAGACACCCAAGTGAGTCGGCAGCTCGACAGTCTAGCCGCGCTTGGGTGCCGTGAACATTACGTTAGGTCGCTAACGATCAGAAAAAATCACGCCAGTTTGGCGGTGTAGCCCTCCTCGGTGATCAGTTGGATGACCTTATCCGAGGGCAGACTGCTTGCCACGCGCACTTCTTTAGCGCCCAAATCTACTTCGACACTCGCTGCCGGGTCCTGGCTCTGTACCGCCTGGGTCACTGATCGAACGCAATGGCCGCAGGTCATTCCTTCAACATTGAATATTTGCATGACATGACTCCTTTGATGAGGTTGAACCCAGTCTCAAGCTTGCCATGATGGCAAGGTCAAGTTTCAAAAAAATCGGCCGGGCTGGTATTCGCAGGCGACGTCGGCCAAGCTTCAACTTTCCTCGCTGTGAACCATGGAGCATTCGCCATGCGCTGGTCGTTTTTTGCCCTTGCCGGCCTGATGAGCTTGTCTGCCGCTGCGCCCCAGGCTCTCGCCGCTGAAGATTATGCGGTGCTGATCATTTCCCGCGAACGCCTGGAAGTACCCACCAATTGCGAAATTGGCCTGTATCTTCAGGACCAACTGGCCGGACGCCTGTTCCAGGAACAAGCCACCTCGTTCAATCTGCCCGCAGGTAACGTGTCGCTGCGCCTCAAGCTATTGCCAGGCCAGTCCCCGGGCTGCCAGCCAGGGATGCTGGCGCCAGCGGCGCAGAACATTACGTTGAAAGCCGGTGATGTCCGCAAATTGCGTATTGCCCAGGGCCAGGACGGCATGTACCTCAAACCTGCCGCATTGGAATACTGAAGACGCTTGACCTTCCCCACAGGTTAAGGTTGATCCTAGTGGCAACTTCTTCTGGAGGACTGCCCCATGAATGGATCCACCACATTTGACTTGCCCATCGGCGGCATGACCTGCGCCAGCTGTGCCGGCCGCGTCGAACGCGCGCTGGGCAAGGTGCCGGGGGTGCAACGCGTGAGCGTCAACCTGGCCAACGAACGCGCCCATATCGAAGTGCTCGGCCCGATGGATGCCAGCGTGTTGATCGCCGCAGTCGACAAGGCCGGCTACACCGCCACCCTGCCACAAAGCGAAACCGCCACCGAAGCCGACCAGGCCGGGCGCCTGCGCCGCGAACGCTGGGCGCTGGTGGCGGGGATTGTGCTGGCGCTGCCCCTGGTGCTGCCGATGCTGGTAGAACCCTTCGGCCTGCACTGGATGCTCCCGGCCTGGATACAGTTCGCCCTGGCTACACCGGTGCAATTTATTCTAGGGGCGCGCTTTTACGTCGCCGCGTGGAAAGCCGTACGCGCCGGCGCCGGCAACATGGACCTGCTGGTGGCGATCGGCACCAGCGCCGGCTACGGCCTGAGTATCTATGAATGGCTCACCGCCGCCCCAGGCGTGACGCCGCACCTGTACTTCGAAGCCTCAGCGGTGGTCATCGCTCTGGTGTTGCTGGGCAAATACCTGGAAAGCCGCGCCAAGCGCCAGACCGCCAGCGCCATCCGCGCCCTTGAAGCCTTGCGTCCGGAACGGGCGATCCGCGTGCTGGATGGCCGCGAAGAAGACGTCGCGATCAATGCCTTGAAGCACGGTGACCTGGTGCTGGTCAAACCCGGCGAACGCTTCCCGGTAGACGGTGAGGTGGTGGGAGGCCAAAGCCATGCCGATGAAGCGCTGATCAGCGGCGAAAGCCTGCCCGTGCCGAAACAGCCCGGCGACCCGGTCACCGGTGGTGCCATCAACGGTGAAGGCCGTTTGCTGGTGCGCACCCTGGCCCTGGGCGCGGAGAGCGTGCTGGCGCGCATCATCCGCCTGGTCGAAGACGCCCAGGCCGCCAAGGCACCGATCCAGAAACTGGTGGATAAAGTCAGCCAGGTGTTCGTACCGGCCGTGTTGGTATTGGCACTGATCACCGTAGTGGGCTGGTGGTTGTATGGCGCATCGCTGGAAACCGCGATCATTAATGCGGTCGCCGTGCTGGTGATCGCCTGCCCTTGTGCCCTGGGCCTGGCCACGCCGACCGCGATCATGGCCGGCACCGGCGTCGCAGCACGCCACGGTATTCTGATCAAGGATGCCGAAGCCCTGGAACGCGCCCATGCCGTGAGCGCCGTGGTGTTCGACAAGACCGGCACCCTGACCTCCGGCGCACCGAAAATTGCGCACCTGGCGGCGGTAGACGGCGACGAAGCCCTCTTATTGCAACAGGCCGGCGCCTTGCAACGCGGCAGTGAACACCCGCTGGCCAAAGCCGTGCTGGATGCCTGCCAAGAGAAAGGTCTGGACGTGGCCGATGTGAGCGCCAGCCAATCCCTGACCGGACGCGGCATTGCCGGTACGCTGGACGGTCGCCCACTGGCGCTTGGCAATCGACGCCTGCTGGAGGAAACCGGTCTGGACGCAGGCGATTTGGCTCAGCGTGCCAAGGAATGGGAAGCCGAAGGCCGCACCTTGTCCTGGCTGATCGAGCAAGGTGCGCAACCGCGTGTGCTGGGCCTGTTTGCGTTTGGCGACACCCTCAAGCCCGGCGCACTTGAGGCGGTGCAACAACTCAAGGCGCAGCACATCAGCAGCCACCTGATTACCGGCGATAACCACGGCAGTGCACGGGTCGTTGCGCAGGCGTTGGGGATCGATGACGTGCACGCCGAAGTGCTGCCGGCTTACAAAGCTGCCGCCGTTGCCGAGCTGAAAAAAACCGGGGTGGTGGCCATGGTGGGCGACGGTATCAATGATGCCCCGGCGCTGGCCGCTGCCGATATCGGCATTGCCATGGGCGGCGGCACCGACGTGGCCATGCACGCCGCCGGTATCACCCTGATGCGCGGCGACCCGCGCCTGGTGCCGGCCGCGCTGGAGATCAGCCGCAAGACCTATGCAAAAATTCGACAGAATCTGTTCTGGGCCTTTGTGTATAACTTGATCGGCATTCCCCTGGCCGCCTTCGGCCTGCTCAACCCGGTACTGGCTGGGGCTGCCATGGCCTTGTCCAGCGTCAGCGTGGTGAGCAATGCACTGTTGTTGAAAACCTGGAAACCCAAGGACCTGGAGGATCAACGCCCATGAACATCGGCCAAGCCGCCCGCACCAGCGGGCTGAGTGCAAAGATGATTCGCTACTACGAATCCATCGGCCTGCTGAAAACGGCCCATCGCACCGATAGCGGCTACCGTGTGTATGGCCACGACGACCTGCACACCCTGACGTTTATCAAGCGCTCGCGGGACCTGGGGTTTTCATTGGAAGAGGTCGGCAAGCTGCTGACCTTGTGGGAAGACCGGCAGCGGGCCAGCGCCGACGTAAAAGCCCTGGCGCGCCAGCACATAGACGAGCTCAACCACAAGATTCGCGAGTTGGGGCAACTGCGCGACACCCTGCAGGACCTGATGGAGCACTGCCAGGGCGATCATCGGCCCGATTGCCCGATACTCAAGGAGTTGGCGGCGGGGAACTGCTGCGCCTGACCGGATAAACACAAAACCCAATGTGGGAGCTGGCTTGCCTGCGATAGCATCACCTCGGTGTCACTGATACACCAAGGGGTCTGCATCGCAGGCAAGCCAGCTCCCACATTGGAACGCGCCGTTTTGAGTTACTGCATCCAAGGCGGCGGCGGTGGCTCGTCCGGCACTTTGCTCGGTGGCGCATCGTCTGCCGCGCGAATCGCCTGGCGACGCTCTTCATCCAGCCGCGCCGCTTCGATTTCGCGGATCACACCGCCTACGTCCGCCAGCTCTTCCGGTTCGTCGAACTCACCGGTCAACACACTGGCCGGGTGCAAGGTGCCGGCTTCGTACAGCGCCCACATTTCCTTGGCGTACTTGGTCTTCTTCAGCTCCGGGGCAAAGCGTCCAAAGTAGGAAGCCATGTTGCCCACGTCCCGCTCCAGCATGTTGAAGGCGTGGTTGTTGCCCGCCGCATCCACTGCCTGGGGCAGGTCGATGATCACCGGGCCCGTCGGCGTAAGCAGTACGTTGAACTCGGAAAGGTCACCATGCACCAGGCCGGTGCACAACATCAGCACGATCTGCGAGATCAGAAAGGCGTGGTACTCGCGCGCCTGGTCCGGCTCCAGCACCACGTCATTCAGGCGCGGCGCTGCATCACCGTACTCGTCGGCCACTAGCTCCATCAACAGCACGCCCTCAAGGAAGTCGTACGGCTTGGGCACGCGAACGCCCGCACCGGCGAGGCGGAACAGCGCCGCCACTTCGGCGTTCTGCCAGGCATCTTCGGTTTCTTTCTTGCCGAACTTGGAGCCCTTGGCCATGGCCCGGGCCTGGCGGCTGTTACGGACCTTTCGGCCTTCCTGGTATTCGGCCGCCTGACGAAAACTTCGTTTGTTCGCCTCCTTGTAAACCTTCGCGCAACGCAATTCGTTGCCGCAGCGCACCACATAAACAGCTGCTTCTTTACCACTCATGAGTGGGCGCAGCACTTCGTCGACCAGACCGTCTTCGATCAGGGGTTCAATGCGTTTAGGAGTCTTCATCAGCTTTTATTGTGGGTCCTGTATTACCAAACACGCGTGTGGCACTCGTTATACGGCAATCAGCTCGCCGGTGGGAGAGGCTACCGACCTCTGACCCCTTCAGAATGCATGCAATGGGCCAATTTTTTTGGCAATCAGCGTTCGATAATCGCTGTCACCCCTTGGCCGCCAGCAGCACAGATCGAAATCAACCCCCGCCCTTTGCCCGCCGCATCCAGCAACTTGGCGAGGTTGGCAACGATGCGCCCGCCGGTAGCGGCAAATGGATGGCCTGCCGCCAAAGAACTGCCCTTGACGTTGAGCCGGCTGCGATCGATAGCCCCCAACGGAGCATCCAGGCCCAGGCGCGTCTTGCAGTAATCGGCGTCTTCCCACGCCTTGAGCGTGCACAACACCTGGGCAGCAAAGGCTTCGTGGATCTCGTAGTAATCAAAATCCTGCAAGGTCAGGCCATTGCGGGCCAGCAAGCGCGGCACCGCATACACCGGCGCCATCAACAGGCTCTCGGCACCGTTGACGAAATCCACCGCCGCCGCTTCGCCATCACGCAGGTACGCAAGGATCGGCAGCCCCCGCTCCTTGGCCCACGCTTCACTGCCCAGCAGCACCAGGGAGGCACCATCGGTCAGCGGCGTAGAGTTGCCGGCGGTCAGCGTGCCCTTTTCGCTACGCTCGAAGGCCGGCTTGAGGGCGGCGAGTTTTTCCAGGGTCAGGTCCGGGCGCAGGTTGTTGTCACGGGTGAGGCCGAGAAACGGCGTGAGCAAATCGTTGTGCCAGCCTTCGGCGTAAGACGCGGCCATCTTTTGATGACTCTCCAGCGCCAGCTGGTCTTGGTCGGCACGCGGGATCTGCCAGGTCTGGGCCATCAGTTCGCAGTGTTGGCCCATGGACAGCCCAGTGCGCGGTTCGCCATTGCGCGGCAGTTCCGGCTTGAGGTGCTGGGGACGAAGTTGTAACAGAATTTTTAATTTGTCTGCCATGGATTTGCTGCGGTTGGCTTTGAGTAGCAGCTTGCGTAGCCCTTCATTCACGCCAATCGGTGCATCGGACGTGGTGTCCACCCCGCCGGCAATGCCGCATTCGATCTGGCCCAGCGCGATTTTGTTAGCCACCAGCAACGCCGCTTCCAGACCGGTGCCACAGGCTTGCTGGATGTCGTACGCGGGGGTCTGCGGCGACAACCGCGAGCCGAGCACGCATTCGCGCGTCAGGTTGAAATCGCGGGAATGCTTGAGCACCGCGCCGGCGGCCACCTCGCCCATGCGCAGGCCATGCAGGTTGTAGCGCTCGATCAGGCCCTCCAGGGCGGCCGTGAGCATCGCCTGGTTACTCGCCGTGGCGTAAGGGCCATTGGAACGGGCGAAAGGAATGCGGTTACCGCCAATGATCGCCACTCGGCGCAATTGAGTCATGAAAAGCTCCCTCTGTCGGTTATGGGCTTGATCACTGAGCCTAGTCGAACGACTGCTACCCTGGGATGGTCAACCCTTTGAACCCCAGCCTTCGGAGAGCGTTCCATGTCTGACCGTTATATCGACTTCGCCAACTCAAGCCTCGGCCATCGCCTGGTCGCCGCCATTGGCCTGCCGTCACCGGTACGCCTGGAACGCTGGCAAGCCGGACGCCTGCGCCCGGTCGAAGGCGCACTGTTGCTGGGCGGCGGCGCATTGACGAGCAAGGTGCTGGCGTTTGCCAATCGGCTCACCGACGCCATCTACAGCTACGGCGCAGAAGCCTCGACGGCATCCGTGTGGATTCCCGGGCACGGCCCCAAGCTCAAGGCGGTGGTGTTCGACGCCAGTGACTTGAAGCACACCGACCAACTCAAGCAACTGCGTGAGTTCTTCCAGCCATTGCTGAAAAACCTAGACCATAGCGCGCACCTGGTGATCCTCGGCCGTGCGCCGGAAAGCCTCAGCGACCCGTTTGCCGCCAGCGCCCAGCGCGCCCTGGAAGGCTTCAGCCGCTCGCTGGCCAAGGAACTGCGCAGCGGTGGCGTGTTGCAATTGCTGTATGTGGGTGACGGGGCCGAGGATCAATTAGAGGGCGCGCTGCGGTTTTTCCTCTCGCCCAAAAGCGCTTACATTTCTGGCCAAGTCATTCGCCTGTCAGCCTGCGACACCCCGGTCGAAGACTGGACGCGCCCGCTGGCGGGGCGCAAGGCGCTGGTCACTGGCGCCGCCCGGGGCATCGGTGCGTCCATCGCCGAAACCCTGGCCCGCGACGGCGCCGAGGTGATTTTGCTCGATGTGCCCCAGGCCAAGGCCGACCTCGAAGCCCTGGCCGCACGCCTGAATGCGCGTACGGTGGTGCTGGATATCTGCGCCGAAGACGCCGCCAGCCAGTTGGTCGAACACTTGCCCGACGGGCTCGATATCCTGGTGCACAACGCCGGCATCACCCGTGACAAAACCCTGGCCAACATGACGCCCGAATACTGGGACGCAGTGCTGGCGGTGAATCTCAATGCTCCGCAAGTGCTGACCAAGGCCCTGCTCGACAGCGGCACTCTGCACGACAACGCACGGGTCCTGCTGCTGGCCTCCATCAGTGGCATCGCCGGCAATCGTGGGCAAACCAACTATGCCGCGAGCAAGGCCGGTTTGATCGGCCTGGCCCAGGCATGGGCGCCCCTTTTGAAGCAACGCGGGATCAGCATCAACGCCGTGGCGCCGGGCTTTATCGAAACCCAGATGACCGCACACATCCCGTTTGCCCTGCGTGAGGCCGGGCGACGCATGAGTTCGCTTGGCCAGGGTGGCATGCCACAGGACGTGGCCGAAGCCGTGGCCTGGCTCGGCCAGCCGGGCTCCGGTGCCGTCAGCGGCCAGGCGCTGCGTGTGTGTGGGCAAAGTCTTCTGGGAGCATAAGCATGCAATGGCAAACCTTGGACAGCACACCGTCGCTACTCCCGCTGTACTGGCGTGCGGCACTCAAGCGCAAGATCACCGGCAGCACGTTGCCCGAACGCGGCTGGCGCTGTCGGGTCAGCGTCGATCCCAAGGCCGTCGCGGCGTACCGCAAGGTCTGCGGGTTCACCGACAGCCCGATGCTGCCAGCGACTTACCCGCACATCCTGGCGTTCGGTCTGCAACTGCAACTGCTGACCGACAAGGCGTTTCCGTTTCCGCTGTTGGGGCTGGTCCACCTGAGCAATCGCATCCGCATTCACCGGCCTCTGGGCGGCGTGGGAGAGCTGAGCATCGGTGTGTACGCGCACAACCTACAGCCCCACGCCAAGGGCGCGACCTTTGACATTGCGACCGTGGTCGAAGATGCCCTTGGACTGCTATGGGAAGCCGAAAGCCAGATGCTCTGTCGTAGCGTAAAGCTTGAAGGCGAATCGCTGAATAACAGCGTGCACGTCCCAGGGTCGCTCAACGAACTGACCCGCTGGAAAGCGCCCACCGATATCGGTCGCCGCTATGCCCGCGTGTCCGGCGATTACAACCCCATCCATCTCAGTGCGCCGACGGCCAAGCTGTTCGGTTTTCCCCAAGCCATCGCCCATGGGCTGTGGAACAAGGCCCGCACGCTCGCGGCGCTGGGAGAACACCTGCCGGCCGCCAATATTGAAATCAATGTCGAGTTCAGGAAACCCGTGCGCCTGCCCGGTGAAGTGATATTGATGAGCAGCGCAGCCGGTTCCAGTGGCGAGTTGGAACTTAAAGGGCCGGGCGGCATTGAGCATATGTTCGGAAAGTGGCAGCCGATCGCCTGAAAAAACCGATTAATTGTATATATACACCCAAAGTTATAGCGGACCTTACGAGGTCCGCTTATTTATTCAACCTTTTGATTTACATCACCTAAATTTCAGTAAGCATCCTTGCCATACACCCTTTGTATTAGTCGCTAAGTTGACCGATGCCTAGGGTATATAAATTGTTAATACCAAGTTGAGCGTTGTGCGAAAGAGTGCCATGGCCTGAGATAGAACCACGGACAAATCTATTGCTGCCCCAAGAAGTAGCGAAGGTTTGAAACAACCCAGGTTGTACCAGGTGCAAGGAACTCAATCATGAAAACTCAAGTCGTGTTGTGGAAAGCAAGTACCGCGTTGGCCCTGATTCTGGCAATGAGCCTCGGCGGCTGCAGCAGTGGTGGCGGCGGGCATAAATCCAGCGTGGCGGCGTCATCGCCGGATGCTGGTGCAGGTGCGGGCACAGGTGACGGCGGCACGGGTGGCGGCACTGGCGGGACTGGTGGTGGCACTGGCGGCGGTACTGGCGGCACTGACGGTGGGACTGGCGGAACCGGCGGCGGAACCGGCGGCACTGACGGTGGCACTGGTGGAACCGGCGGCGGAACCGGCGGCACTGACGGTGGCACTGGTGGAACCGGCGGCGGCACGGGCGGCACTGACGGTGGCACTGGTGGCACGGGCGGCGGCACGGGCGGCACTGACGGTGGCACTGGTGGGACCGGCGGTGGCACTGGCGGCACAGGCGGCGGCACTGGTGGGACCGGCGGTGGCACTGGCGGCACAGGCGGCACTGGTGGGACCGGCGGTGGTACTGGCGGCACAGGTGGCGGCACCGGCGGGACGGGTGGTGGCACTGGCGGCGGAACAGGTTCGACAACCACCCCACTGATCACTGGCCAGATCGCCGGCACCCTCGGCACCACCGTAGGCAATGTAGGCACAGCGGTGGGTGATCTCGGCGGCACCCTGACCGCGGTTCCGATCGTAGGCACAACAGCAGGCGGGCTGGTCACCTCGGTCGGCACGGCTGTCAACACCATCGGCACCGGAGTCACAACAGGCTTGGGTTCCCTGGGGACCAGCAGCAACTCGCTGGGCATTACGGTCGCAGGTGTCGGCGGCGGCGTTGCTGACTTGGGCAGCGGCCTTTCGACCACCGGCCAATCACTGTCGACCACCCTCGGCGGTGTACCCGTCGTCGGCGGCCTGACAGGTGGCGTAGGCACTGCAGTCGGCGGCGTAGTGGATAAAGTCGGCACTACGGTAACCATGCTCGGCGATACCCTCAGTACCGCCAGCACCACCGGCCCATTGGGCTCGTTGACCAACACCCTCGGCGGCAAAGTAGTGGTGCCTGTGGTATCGCTGGTGGAAAACACCACCGGCAACCTCGGTACGGCAACCGGCCTGGGCACTCCAGTCAATGGCCTGCTGGATAAAGTCGGCTCGACGGTCACCAGCCTGGGGACTCAAGTCGCCAGTACTGGCGGTACCGGCAACCCTGTCACTACCGTGGTCGGCAGCGTGCTGACTGGCGTTGGCGGCACGCTCGACAAGTCTGGCGGCTATGTCGCCCCAACCGGTGGCACCGCAGCTCCCGGCATTCCAGAACTGGTCGGCGGCCTGGTCAGCAACGTCGGTACCGGCCTGAATGTCGGCAACACCAACGGCACGGTCAGTGCAGCGGGTGTAACCGGTGGCGCGCTGGGCAACACCATCGCTTCGGTAGGGACTGTGCTGGGTGGTACAGGTGTCGCCAACACAGGCGCCACGGCACCGGTCGCCGCCGTGGCAACCAATGTCGGCGCCGCGCTTAACCCGGTCACATCCGGCGTCACCGCGCTGACGCAAAACATTGGTACTACCACTGGCGTTGGCGCTCCGGTCAACGGGCTGGTGACGCAAGTGGGAGGGGCAGTCAGCAGCGTAGGCACCAACCTGACTGCCGCCAATGCAAACCCGATCACCAACGCAGTGGGCACCACCGTAACGGCTGTCGGCAACACTGTAGGTTCGGTGGGTGGCTTGGTCACCGGCGGCACTACCGGCACCAGCGGTGGCCTGCTCGGTGGCTTGAACATCGGCGCCACCACCACGACCACAGGCACTGCCACAACCACCGGCGGCACTACAGCCACTGGCGGTCTGGGCGGTTTGTTGAACGGCCTGACCGGCAAATAGAAATGCACCTGGCCGATTAGACGGCCTCCCCTACAGCGCCTACGCTTGGTTGAGACGAGAGACCCTAAATAAGTCTCTCGTCTTTTTTATGGGCGACGCCTTGTGTGATGAGCCGCCACCCTCCCGAACCGAGTCCCAGAACCCGGCGGGCCCGAAGCGCTGCTGCAGTTGACCATGGAGTGTCCTATGCGCGTATTAACGCCGTTGTTAATGCTAACCCTCAGCGCTTACGCCCAGGCCGAGCCCCTTCCCAGCTTTTTGAACAGCAATGACACTGTGCGCACCTTGCCGGTACCCAACCTGCCCGCCGATGCCTATCGACCGGCCACGCCACAAACCCAAGTGCCTGAAGCACCGCCGACTGCCGGCCAGCCCCTGTTGATGGACACCAAGGTCACCATTCGCAAGCTGCAGATCGAAGGCGGCACCATTTACCCGCTGACCGAGACGGCCCAAGTCTACGCACCGCTGATTGGCCGTGAGACCAACCTCGCGCAATTGATCGAAGCAACCCGTGGCATCACCCGCCGCTACCAGGAGGACGGCTACCTGCTGTCCTACGCGTTCCTGCCACAGCAGAATTTCGAAAACGGCCTGGTCCGCGTTGTTTTGGTGGAGGGTTACATCAAGGACTACCAGCAAACCGGCGACATCGGCTCGGTGTCGGCCTACGTCGACAAACTGGCGAAAAAACTGTTGGCCGAACGCCCGCTGACGCGCAAGACCTTCGAGCGCTACACCACGCTGATGAGCCGCATTCCCGGCCTGACCGTACAAGCCCAGGTGCCACCGCCCGGCACCACCGATGGCGCCACACACATGCAGATCCAGGCCAGCCGCAAACCTTTCACCACCAGCATGAGCCTGGTGCAGAAAAGCCGTGGCGGTACGCAAGCCTTGCTCAGCGCCACCAGCAATTCGCAAACGTTCATGGGCGAACAACTGACCGTCAGCGGCCTGTTCCCGCCCGGCGAGGACAAAGAGCATTACTACCGTGTGGACTACAACCAGTTCATCAATGCCGAGGGCACCCAACTGGCACTCGCTGCCGAACGTTACCGCGCCGACCCCAACAGCAGCGTGCAACTGGACGGCGGCTTCGAGCTCAAGCCGCACCAGTCGATCGATCGCTACTCCATCGGCCTGAGCCACCCGTTTATCGCCTCTCCCACCGAGTCATTGAGCCTGGGCACACGCCTGTACGTGGTGGACCAGACCACCCGTTACAAGCTGGTGGGCTACCCGCTGAGTTTCGACATCGAATCCAACCTGCGCGCCCTCGCCTTCGAGGGTGATTGGCGCAAGGCCGACGCACGCCGGTTACGCATCATCAGCGGCGGCCTGTACCAAGGCATCGACGGTTTGGGCGCCAAGGCGCGCAGTGACCTGGACGTGGCAAAACCCGACCTCGATTTCTTCCGCCTGCGCCTCTCCGGCGTGCAAAGCGACAAGTTCTTCGACAACTGGCAAGGCGTGCTCTCAGGTGCGTTGTACTGGAGCAACAACACGCTGCCTGACAGCGAACGTGCCACCTTCGGCGGGCAAAATTTCGGGCGTGGCTATCCTGATGATCAAGGCTCGGGCGACAAGGGCTGGGGGGTGGCGTACGAGGTCAACTACAGCTTCAACCGTGCTGGCGACTGGGTGAAGGTTTTGCAACCCTACGTGGTGCTCGACCGCGCCAAGACCTGGTTCAACGACCTGCCGGTCAAGGCCAGCGACATGTCTTCGGCGGCAGTGGGGTTACGCTTTGGCGATAACAAGTACTACAACATCGCCCTGGAGGCGGCCAAGCCGATGTCGGATATCGCCCTGGACAGTTTTAACCGCAGGCCACGGTATACGCTGAGTTTCAGTTATCAGCTTTGAGGAGCTTGATGCCTTGATCATTTGTTGGATCAGACTCGGTGAACATGTGGGAGGGGCGGTGCGACGATTCGACTTGCTCCCGATGGCGGCCTCAGGGCCGACCAGGATGTTGGATTAGACCGAGTACATATCCGTTATTTAGGTAACGGCCACTATTGGTTCCGCTTTTACAGCGGGTCACTTTTGGAAAAGAGCCCCAAAAGTAACCAAAAGGGCTCTTGCCCCACCACTCGGCACCTCGCTTAGGCTCGGTGTGCCCGTAATCCGCCATGGATTTGGGGGGCCGCCGCCACGCGCCATCCATGGCGCGGGGCGGCTAAACCGGCATCCCTGCCGGTTTACCCCCCAAATCCCTGTCGAATTCCGGCCAGCGTGGTTTAACGGGGCGCCTCAGATCAAAAGCAGATCAAGAGCGGCTCGCTTCGCATCGTAGTTACCGTAGGGGGCTGCGAACTGAATTTGTGTAGATACCCATGCCACGATGAGGGAGTGTCAGCAGATGCATTTTTGCCTGACCCACCGCTATCGGGGGCAAGTCGAATCGTCGCACCGCCCCTCCCACATTTTGACCGAGGTGTATTAGTTCAATACCTGTCAGTTGTCAGGCAGCACTCGCATTTGATCCATCGATCAATGAGGCTTCGAGGGGGGAAACAAGTTATCCAGCGTATCAATCAACCGCACCAGATAGATCGGCTTGCGAAATAGATCCAGCACCTGCAAGCGCAGCATATCGCTGACATCATCCATCTCGGCATGACCGGACATCACGATCACAGGCAAATGCGAGCGAGAGGTATGTTCGCGCAGGCGCTTGATCAAGGAGATACCACTTTCCTCGGGCATACGCAGGTCGGTGATAACCAGGGCGATATCGGGATTAAGTGTCAGTTCTTGCAGGGCAAAAGTAACGGACGTGGCGGTAAAGCAGACGAATCCCTCGTTTTCGAGGGATTCGGCCAACTCGATCAGCGCATCCTCCTCGTCGTCCACCAATAGGATTTTTTGGCGGGATGACGAGGGGTTGCTCATGGGCAGTACCTGATAAAAAGAATCACCGGAACGAAAACGTACAGCAGTTACGGTTAAGGCGCAGCTGGCAGCGCATCAGACACTTGCTTAAAGATGCCTTTTATCTTATCGCCAAGCCCAGTACCAATGCCGACGATAACCAACGCCACTATCGCCACAATAATCACATATTCAATAGCCGACGCCCCCTCTCTGCGACGCAGAAATAACTGGGCATGAATGTACAACTTCAAGAACAGGTCAAGGATCATAGGAAGATCTCCTTCATGCGCCACAAAGCGCCGTTACAGCTGGCCCGCAAAATGATTGCCGTGTGCCACTAGAGCATTGTCAAGAAATTTAACACTCACAACTGTAAGAACGCATTAATCACAAAGTATTAGTCGCCGCAAACACGCCGCACATCCTGCATTTACAGGACCACCCTTGAACCTCAGATAATTTTTTCGTTCGGTAATGGCATTTTGTCCTAGCTGAGCTACCTTCAAATAGCCAAATCGTTAGTTGTTCATCACAGCCAAGTTGCGAATTTAACTCGTTTGAAGTAACGGGAAAAAAGCCGTGCAACAGGATAGGGAGAGCCGTCATGAACAGTCGCATCAGCATGGTCCTGGCTGGCTTGCTGCTTGTTGGGGCTTTGATTGCTGGGTATTGGGGCCTGGTGCTTAGCCGTTCTCCAGTGCCAGTGGCGGCCCCATCACCAGAACCTGTCATTTCCGTTGAAAAAACCGTCGCCGTCGTCGAGGACCAAACCCGCCAGCCGGTGGTGGTGCTGGTACACGCGGTGCCGCCTTTCGTCGCTCTCACTGCCGCCGATGTGGCGGTGGAAAAACTGCGCACCGTCCCGGCCGGGAGCCTCACTAGCCTCGACCAGGCCATCGGCCGCGCGCCTTTGCGTGCCCTGGGTGCCGGCACCTGGCTGAACGAAGAAAGCTTCACCGCCGGCGGCCCCCTGGCCCGCATGATCCGGGCGAATGAACGTGCCCTGGCCGTGGCTGTCGATGAAGTCATCGGGGCCGGTGGCCAGTTGAGCCCCGGCGATTACGTCGATGTGTTGCTGTTCCTGCGCCAGGACAATGCCAATGCCGAGCAGTCGGCACAGGTGGTTATTCCGGCGATTCGCTTGCTCAGCGTCGGCGATCAACTGGGCCTGGCCAACGACGGCCAACCCGCAGTGCCGCCACCGGCCACCGCCGAAGAACGCGCCCAGGCGGCCCAACGCCGTACCGCCGCGCGCAGCGTCGTGCTGGCAGTGCCAGAACCGCTGCTGAGCCGGCTGATGCTCGCCTCCCAGGCCGGCACGTTGCGCCTGGCCGTGCGCAGTGCCGATGAGCAACTGCTCAGCCGCTATTGGGCTGGCGAAAGCGATACCCCGGACAAAGTGCAAAGCGCCAACCGCGACCTCTACCAATTCACCCAATTGGCCCTCAGCGGACCGCCGAAGAAAATCGCCCCCACGGTTGCCGACACCGGCCAGCGTCGCGGCGTCGAAGTGATTCGCGGCGCAGCGTCAGCACCCCAAACCCCCTGATTGAACAAGGATGCCTTGAATGAGCCAACGCTACGCTCAATTGGCCTTGGCCTTGATGCTGCCGTGCTTGCCCGTGGGCGTGGCGATGGCAGCACCGGGTAACTGCAACACCCTGGGCCAACTGCCCGCTGTGGTCGAGGTGGGCGAAGGTTTGCAAACCGAACTGCACTCGCCGGTGGCGATCACGCGCCTGGCCATTGGCGACCCGAAAATCGCCGACGTGCGGGTCAATGGCGACCGCAATTTCCTGCTGACCGGCGTCGGCACCGGCGCCACCAGCCTGATGGTGTGGACGAGCTGCTCGACCGGCCCGCGCCAGAGCATGGTGTTCGTCAAGGGCAAGGCCACTTCGGCGCTGACCAGCCAATCGCTGTCGCCCTCCGAAGACCCGACACTGCCCAGCCAAGTGCAGACCGACATCCGCTTCGTCGAAGTCAGCCGTACCAAGCTCAAGGAAGCCAGCACCAAGATCCTCGGCATGGGCAAGAACTTCTTCCTCGGCAGCCCCGACCTGCTGTCTCCAGCCGAGAGCGTGTTCAAATTGCCGGTGAGTGCTGACAGCTTCAACATCGGTTTCGGTGGTGGGCGGGTCAAGGCATTGATCAACGCGCTGGAGAGCAGCGGCTTTGCCTACACCCTGGCGCGCCCGAGCCTGGTGGCCATGAGCGGCCAGAGCGCGACCTTCCTGGCCGGTGGTGAAGTGCCGATCCCGGTGCCCAGTGCCGGCAGCGATACCATCACCATCGAATACAAGGAGTTCGGCATTCGCCTGACCCTCACGCCCACGGTTATCGACCACAACCGCATCGCCCTGAAAGTCGCCCCGGAAGTCAGCGAACTGGATTACAACAATGCGATCCGCATCGAGGGCATTCAGGTGCCGGCCCTGACCGTGCGACGTACCGACACCAGCGTGTCGTTGGCCGACGGCGAAAGCTTCGTGATCAGCGGCCTGATCAGCAGCACCAACCGCTCCACCATCGCCAAGCTTCCGGGCCTGGGCGATATCCCGATCCTTGGCGCGTTTTTCCGTGACTCCAATATCCAGAGCGAAGAGAAAGAGCTGCTGATGATTGTCACCCCGCACCTGGTTCGACCCTTGGCGGCCAATGCGCAATTGCCGTCCTTGCCCGGCGAAAAACTGCGCAACTATGACCCGAACTGGTTCCGCCTGTTCTTCCTGGAAAACGGCAACTTCGACCGTCGCAGTGGACTTTCCCAATGAGCGATAGCCTGAGCCAGACCTTCCTGGCAATCACCCGCAACAGCACCGACCTGGAATGGCTCCAGGGTGCGCTGGCACCGCTGGGTCAAGTGATCAGCGTGGGCGGCGGCAGCCTCGACGAACTGCTGGCGCTGGTGGACGTGACCTTCGCCAACCTGGTGTTCGTGGGCCTGGACCGCGAGCACCTGGTGGCCCAAAGCGCCTTGATCGAAGGCGCACTGGAAGCCAAACCGATGCTGGCGGTGGTCGCGCTCGGCGATGGCATGGATAACCAATTGGTACTCAACGCCATGCGCGCCGGCGCCAGAGACTTTGTCGCCTATGGCTCGCGCTCCAGTGAAGTCGCCGGGCTGGTGCGGCGCCTGAGCAAACGCCTGCCGCCCACCGCGCCCAATGCCCACCTTGGCGGCCTGACCGTGCTCTACGGCGCCCAGGGCAATACCGATGGCGCCCTGCTCGCCAGCCACCTGGCGATGGTGGTGCAAAAGAGCGGCCAACAAACCCTGCTGCTCGACCTCGGCCTGCCCAAGGGCGACAGCCTCGCGCTGCTGGGCCTGGAGAGCACCTTCAATTTCGGCGACGCCTTGCGCCACCTGCGCCGCCTCGACACCACACTGATCAACAGCGCGTTCACCAGCACCGACACGGGCTTGCGCATCCTCGCCTACGCCGGCAACGAAGAGCCCCTGGAAGTGACCAGCGCCGCCGAGCTGTACATGCTGCTCAGCGCCCTGCGCCAGCACTTCCAGCACATCGTGGTGAACCTCACCGGCCAGGCTGACAGCGAAGCGTTGCGCACCTTTGTCAGCCACTGCGACAAGCTGCTGTGGTGCACCGACCAGGGCGTACTGGACTGTCGCCGCAACCTCGCGGTGCTGAACCTGTGGCGCGAAAAAGGCATGAAACTCGACCATGCCAAGCTGCTTGTCGACCGCTATATCAAAGGCTGCGCGCCCGACACCGAAGCCCTGGAAAAAAGCTTCGGCCTTGAGTGCATCGCCGTATTGCCGCTGAGCCCCGAAGTGCGCCTGAACGCCAAGAACCAGGGGCAAAGCCTGTTCACTTTGGCGCCACGCGAAGCCTTGACCCAAGCCCTGCGTCAGCTGGGTGAGCGCCTGGCGAAACGCTCCGAGGGCATTGCAAAACCCTCGACGCGCTGGTTCGAGCGCCTGTTGGGGCCAGGTCGATGAACGGCGAAAAACTCTTCGGCGCCCCAACTCGCGGCGCCGCCGCGCACAACGATCACGACGGCCTGAAACTGGTGCTGCATCGCTACATCATCGACGCCATCGAGGAGTCCGGACAGAATTTGCTGGAAGGCTCGCGCCAATCCCTGGCGCAATTTGTCATCGACAAAGTCGCCGAATACATCACGCGCATGCACCTGGCGATCTCGCGCTATGAGATGGAGCGCCTGGCCGAAGAAATCGTCGATGAGCTGACCGGCTTCGGCCCACTGGAAGTGCTGCTGCGCGATGTGTCGGTGACCGAGATCCTGGTCAACGGCCCGCACCGGGTGTTTATCGAGCGCGACGGTGTGCTGTACCAGAGCGACCTGCGCTTTATCGATGCGCACCATGTGGAGCGCGTCATGCAGCGCATCCTTGCGCCACTGGGGCGGCGCCTGGATGAATCCTCGCCAATGGTCGATGCGCGCCTGCCTGACGGTAGCCGGGTCAACGCGATCATCCCGCCGATTGCCCTGGATGGGCCCTGCCTGTCGATCCGAAAGTTTCGCAAGGACATGCTCAAGAGCAGCGACCTGGTGGCGATGCAAACCATAGACCACAGCATCTTCGAGTTCTTCCAGGAGGCGGTGGGCAAGCGCTGCAATATCCTTATCAGTGGCGGCACCGGTACCGGCAAGACCACGCTGCTCAATATCCTCAGCCAATTGATCAACCCCCATGAGCGCCTGGTCACCATTGAAGATGTGGCCGAACTGCAACTGGGCCACCCCCATGTGGTGCGCCTGGAAACCCGCCCGCCCAATGCCGAAGGGCATGGCGAGGTCAAAGCCAGCGACCTGATCCGCAACGCCCTGCGGATGCGACCCGACCGCATCATTCTTGGCGAAATTCGCGGCGTAGAAGTACTCGACGTGATGACCGCCATGAACACCGGCCACGATGGTTCCATGAGCACCGTGCACGCCAACAATGCCCAGGACGCGCTGCTGCGCCTGGAAACCCTGGTGGGTCTGACCGGGCGCGTGGTGGCGGAAAAAACCCTGCGGCAAATGATCTGTGCGGCACTCGATGTGGTGATCCAGCTGACACGCCTGCCCGATGGGCGCCGGTGCGTCAGCGAGGTGGTGGAAGTGGTGGGCGTGCGCGATGACGTGTATGTCACCAATACCCTGTTTCGCCTGGACCGCCGTACCGGTTTTGGCTTCCTGCGCGAGGCGCTCAACCCGGCCGGCGACAAGCTGCGGCGTGAATCGGCATTGCCGTTGTAGAGGGCACCATGACCGGACTTATCTTGCTGCTCATCTGCATCCTGCTGATCAGCCTGTCGGTGTGGCTGTTCCAGCGCGGGCTGCGCCAGGCGGGCACCGACCGCGTGCTGGAGCGTCTCGCCGACGGCCAGCCGTTGCCCCAGGAACCGAACGGCAGCTGGATTGCGCTGGAGCGCATGTTCCAGCGTGCCGGCCTGGGCAAACCCACCGATCGCCTGGGGCTGTGGCTGAGCGGCTGGGCGGTAGCCATGTTGTTGGGCTACCTGCTGGCCGACGGGCTGGGCCTGCTTGCCATGCTGATAATGCCGCCGCTGCTGCTGCGTGCGTATATCGCTTGGCGCTACCAAAGACGCGTGCAGCGCATGATCGAACAATTGCCGCAACTGCTGGACCACAGCGTGCGCAGCCTCAAGTCGGGCCGTACCCTCGCCGATGCCGTACTGGGTGCTATCGACAGCACCGAGGCGCCACTCAAGCAGGCCATGAGCCGCATCCAGCGCAACGTGCAGATGGGCGTAAGCCTGCCGGAATCTGTCAGCGACTTTGCCGAGTTCTATGAACGCGATGAGTTTCGCCTGTTTGCCCTGGGCTTGAAGGTCAACCACCGCTACGGCGGCAACGCCAGTGAATTGCTGGAGAACCTGATCAAGATGATTCGCGAGCGTGAGCAGGGCGCACGCCAACTCAAGGCCATGACCGGTGAAACACGCATGACCGCTTATGTGTTGGCGGGCTTGCCCATCGTCATGGTGGGCTACTTCCTGATGGTCAACCCGGGTTATCTGATGAGCATGTGGAATGACGGTACCGGGCGCTATTTGTTGCTGGCCGCGGTGGCGCTCGACATCACGGGCACCTTCGTCATGTGGCGCATGTTGCGGAGTATTTGAAATGGCGATTCTGATCAGCATCCTGCTGTTGCTCGCCGCCGTCGCCTTGATCGCCGGCAACCTGCTGGAGCAACGGCGGCGCCAGCGCATGGTCAGCCAGCGCCTGCAAGGCCACCTGACCCGCGAAGACAAACTCGGCAGCCTGATGCGCCAACTGGGCGCCAGCCAGGTGGCCCAGCGCTCGGTCAGCCTGGACAACGAAACACAGACCCTGCTCAACCGTGTCGGCTGGCGCAAGGCCAACCAACGCTCGATGTTTGCCGCCTGCCAGGTCGGCGTACCGATCGTGCTGCTGGGCCTGACCCTACTGGGCCAGCAACTGCTGTTCCCCCATGCCGGCTCGCCGTGGATCGCGCCGGCGGTGGCCCTGGGGATTGGTTACCTGCTGCCCAAGCGCGTCCTGGCCCTCAGCGCCAAATATCGCCAGGAACGCATTGCTCGGGAAATCTCCACGTTCATTCCACTGCTGCGCATCCTGTTCGAATCCGGCATGGCGGTTGAGCAATCACTGCGAGTGTTGAGTACCGAAGCCCAGCGCCTGCTCCCTGACTTGACCCATGAACTGCGCCTGATCCTGGCGCGAGTCGACTCGGGCCTGGAGCTGTCCGAGGAGCTGGGCAAGACCGCACGCCTGCTGGCGGTGGACGAGTTCACCGACACCTGCATCATTCTTCAGCAACTGATTCAGCAGGGCGGCGGCGCGATGAAGTCGCTGCTGGCGCTCAAGCAATTGCTCGATGACCGCCGTCTGACTCGCCTGCAGGAATACATCTCGAAAATGTCGGCGAAGATGTCGGTGGTGATGATGGTGTTCCTGTTTCCAGCCTTGCTGATTGTGCTCGGGGGCCCGGCCATGATCGCCATCTCCCGCGCCCTGAATAACTTCTGAGGAGTCTGTTATGAAGCCACTGATTGTCGCCATAAGCGTGCTGATGCTGGGTGGCTGCGCCAGTAATGGCCAGGCTCCGTGGGCCGGCTTGCTGGCGCCCGGCAGTTGCCCCAAACCCAGCTCGGACCAGGAGCTGTCCTTGAACCTGGCCGACGACATGGCCAACGAAGGCAAGCTGCACGCCAGCCTGGCCAACCTGCAAAACCTGCCCGCTACCTTGCCTCAGGTGCGCCAGCGCCAGGCCCGCGCCTATCGCCTGCTGGGCCGCACCGAGGCCGAGCCGTTGTACCGCAGTTTGCTCGGCACCTGCCTGGCCGCCGATGGCGAGCACGGCCTGGGGCAACTGGCATCGGCCAAGGGCGACAATGGCCAGGCCATGGCCCATCTGCAACGTGCGGCACGCCTGGCGCCCACCGACGAAAAAATCCGCAATGACTTGGGCGTGGTGTACCTCGATCAACTGCGCCTTGAAGACGCACGCTTTGAATTCATGACCGCCATCGAACTCAAGCAGAGCGATCAATTGGCGGCGGTGAACCTGGTGACCTTGCTGATTTACCAGGACAACTGGGAGCAGGCCGCAAAAGTGGTCGGCCAACTCGGGCTGAGCCCCGAGCAAGTGACGCAGGCCCAGGCACGCGCACAACGCATCAAGGGGGCGACTGCGGCAACGGTACGTCCATCCAAAGACCAGGTAGCGGCCGTCAGCGACACGCTGCCGGCGTCTGTGAAATAGGGAGTCGATGATGAAAATCCATTACCTCGCCAGCCTCGCATTGCTGGCCCTGCCCTACGCAGCATCGGCCATCGAGGCCGGGCCCTCCTCCCCGCAACAGGCGGAAACAGAAAACTGGATGGCCCTGCAACTCAGCGGGCGCGCAGCCTCGGCCAACCCGCAAAAGACCACGCCGGCGGAACGCGAGCAGGCGCTGAAGCGCTGGCTGGACAGCAACAAGCATCCGATCCCGGAGTTCTTTGATCAGAAGGTGGGCGGGTCTGCGCAGAGCGGGAATAAATAGGGTGACTGTGGGAGGGGGCAAGCCCCCTCCCACATTGAATCTCTACCTGCTTTTGCTCTGCCGTTGACTGGGCTTTCAGTGCGCCGTCACCCGCTGGCCCATCGCCGAGTTGCTCGGTGACAACGCCAGCGCCAACTGTGTGCGATTGTGCATATGGGTCAGGCGCAGCACCTGGGACACATACAGCTTGACCGTGTTCTCGGTGATCCCCAGTTCACAGGCAATCTGGTAGTTGGTCTGCCCCTTGCCGACCAGGCGCGCCACGTCCAACTGGCGCGGAGACAACTGATTGAAGATCGCCGGGATTTCCACTGGCCCGGCTTCGTCAGCCATCGCCTCGCCGTCGCTGGCCTTGGGCGCCGGGTTGCGCCGCACCTTGTCCAGGTCCATATACAAGTCATTGATGGATTCGGACAGGTACTGCAACTTCTGGTTAAGCGTACCCAGTTGCAGGTCCTTTTGCCGCTCCTCCAATGCCGCTTCCTGGCGCTTGAGGCCTTCGAGCAGTTCATCCAGGTTGATCGGTTTCTGGTAGTAATCGGCGATCCCTGCACGCAGGGCCTTGATCACATCCTGCTTGTCGGCGCGCCCGGTGAGCATGATCGCTTCAAATGCACGATGCTTGCCGGCGACGCGTTGCAACGCCTGAACCAGTTCGATGCCATCCATGTCCGGCATATGCAGATCGCACAGCACCAGGCCGATCAGAGGGTCTTCGCTGAAACGCTCTATAGCTTGTTTGCTGGACTCGCACGGGACACAACGGTACCCGCTGCTTTCAAGAAATTCACAGAGCTCCTCTACGATTAACGGTTGGTCGTCGACTACGAGCACTTTTACTGCAGATGTAAGCTTGTTCACGCGCTACTCCATGCCTGGCAAGCCAAAAGGTGACCTATCCTTTCTGACGAAAAATCCCACAACCACTCATTAAACGTAGACGTACTTTCTGACTATGTACATACGACTAATCAACTCGAACGACTAGTGGATCCAAAGCCAGCAGGCGGCATAACCTGTCAGAACAAAGGGTGCAAAAGGCTGTTTTGTTGACACCTGCGCGTCCCGCTCTACATGGCTTGAGCTAAGCCCTTGATGCATAAGTGCCCAAGCCACCATGGCGATGCCCGCGCCAATCAGAGACCCCAGCAGATACTCGGTATTGGAGGCCAGGCCCAGGGCTGCCAACAACTTCACATCCCCGGCGCCGAAGCGGCCCAACGCATAACCCGGCAGGGTCAGGGCGAGCGCCAGCACCAGGGCCAGGCCGCCATCGCTGCGTGGAGCACCGAGCCACGTCGAGCCGGTCCACAGCAGGTAGATCAACGCCAGTAATCCGACGCCCAGGGTCAGCGTATTAGCAATTTGCCGCTCACGCATATCCTGTAAAGCGCACAGCCCCAACCACAGCAATATCACTACATTCTGGATCACGTAAAAAACATCCCTTTTTGCCGAATGATTCTATGCTGATATCAGGTACTCGCCTCAGGGTAGACGCAGTCATGAAATCAGGCCTCCCGAGAAAGCAAAAAGGTGCGGCGGCGATCGAGTTTGCCTTGGTCTTCGTAATCTTCTTTGCGGTGTTCTACGGCCTCCTCAGCTACAGCTTGCCGCTGCTGCTGATGCAGTCGTTCCACCAGGCGGCGGCAGAAGGCGTGCGCCGCAGTGTGTCACTGGACCCAGGCACCGCAGGCTATTCGGCTTTGGTTGTGCAGCGCGCCAAAGATGCAGCCCAGGCGCAGTTGAACTGGATCCCCGGCTCCTTGAATTTTTTGCCCGGCTACATCACCGCCACTTACACCAATAACTTGCTGACGGTGAAAATCACTTATCCATCAGCCAACATCAAAGCGGTATTGCCGGCCCTGGTATTGCCTGGCGTTGGCACCGTTCCGAACCTGCCCACCAACCTGACCGCTACCTCGAGCCTTCAATTTTGACGACGGGGGATAAATTGTTCGCACGCCTGCGCGGGCGCAGCAGCGCCTTGGCCCTGGATGCCCCGGCAACGCCTGCGCCGGGCCTGCAGTTGCAACTGGACAACCTGGGCCAAGTGCTAAGCATTGCCGGTAGCCTGCGGCCTCTGCTCGACCAACACCTGGTCAACACGCCCAACCCGCCGTTGCGCACATTGCTGTGCCCAAGCAGCGCGCTGAGTGTCGAAGGTGCACCGCCGCAATGGCAACGACAGGGTCTGGACCTGGACTTTCAGGGTGCCGCCGGCCTGGTTCTGCACACCCGCGGCTGGGTTGAGCCAGAGGGCGACGGCTGGGCCCTGCGTCTGCTGGATGTCACCGACCTGCTGGCCGACCGGGCACGGATGCAACAGCGCGAACAGAACCATCAACTCGCTAGCCTGATGAGCGAACAACTGCGCGTGTGCAGCTTCAACCGCCTGCCACAGGTGTTCAACGAGCACCTGCGCAGCGTGGCCCAGCGCTGGCGCATACCTTGCGTAGCGATGGCGCTGCTCGACGAAGACGATCAGGGTTGGCGCATCTACAGCCAATACGCCGCCCATGATGCCCCGGCCCTGTGGCAAACCGGGCAACATCTTGGCACCAGCCTCGACAGCCTGAACGGCAACATGCCTCTGAACCTGGACATTGCCCTGGGCCGCAGCGAGAACCCGCGCCTGCACAGCATCTTCGGTAATGCCGGCGGATTGCTGGTGCCCTACCGCGACAGCCACGGCGTGGCGGCCTGGTTGTTGTGTGGCTGCTACGACGGCCAGGTGGATCACACCCGCGAACGTGACTGGCTCACCCTGTGCGCCGCCCTCGCCGCGCCACTGCTGAGCCGCCTGCGTGAACAGCGCCACCACCAACAACTGGAACGGGTGGAAGCCTTGCAGGGCCTGCTCGGCACCGGCTGGTGGGAACTGTTGCCCGCCACCCAAGAGATCCAGCTGGCGCCACAACTGCTGCGCAACCTGAGCCAGGAGGACGGCCCCACCCGCCAGGCCCTCGACACCTGGCTCGGATTGATCCACCCCGCCGACCGCCAAGCCCTCAATAGCCGCCTGCAAGATCTGCAAGCCCTGGGCAAGCCGTTGCTGACCAGCGTACGCCTGCAACGCACACAGGCCGAGCAGGCGCCGCTCTGGTATCGCATACAGGGGCAAGTGCTGGGCGTGGGCAGTGAGCGGCGCTGGATCGGCTTCATGCTCGACATCAGCGACATCAAGAACCAGCAACTGCAAGCCGCCTCCGCCCATGCGCGCCTGGACAACCTGATTGCCAGCTCACCGGCGGTGATCTATGTACAGCGCTACGTCAACGGCGCGCTGCACCCGGCGTTTTTCAGCGCCAGCCTGTTACCGCTGCTGGGCTGGACCTTGGCCGAGTGCAACCACGACACCCTGGCAACGCTGATCCACCCCGACGACCGCGAACTCTACTTTGAACGCACCCGCCAACTGCTGCGCGAAGGCACCGTGCGCAGCCGCTACCGGTTGCGCGATAAACAAGGCCATTACCACTGGCTGCTCGACGAAGCCAAGCTGTTGCGCGATGACCTCGGCCTGCCGGTGGAAGCCGTGGGCCTGTGGCTGGACGTGACCGAAGCGACCCTGGCGGCTGAGCAAGTGCGCCAGAGTGAGGAGCGCTACCGCATCCTGGTGGAAGACTCACCGGCAATGATCTGCCGCTACCGGCCCGACCTGATCCTGACCTTCGGCAACACGCCGCTGGCCAACTACCTGGAATGCCAGCCCGCCCAATTGCCGGGCATTGACCTAGGCCAATGGCTGTCGGATGAACAGCGCGCGTCCTTTGTGCAACGCATCGCGCGATTGACCCCCGAATTCCCGGTCAGCACCGCCGAGATCAGCCTGCAACTGCCCGGACGCGAACATGCCTGGTGGGTGTGGTCCGACCGTGGCGTGTTTGATCAGCAAGGCACCCTGGTGGAAGTGCAAGCCGTGGGCCGCGACAACACTGAAGTGCGCCGCTCACAACAACAACTGACCCAAAGCGCCAAAATGGCCACCCTCGGCGAAATGGCTACCGGCCTGGCCCATGAGATCAACCAGCCGCTGAACGTAATGCATATGGCCGTCGTCAACGTGCTCAAGCGCCTGGGCAATGGCGATGTGCAAATCGACTATCTCACCGAAAAACTCCAGCGCATCGACGCCCAGGTGCAACGCGCAGCCCGGGTGGTCGACCACATGCGCGTGTTCGGCCGTCGCTCGGAAATCGAGCAGCAACCGTTCGACCCGGCGCAAGCGCTGGAAGGCACCCTGGCGTTGCTCAGCGAAGGCTTGCGTGGCAAAGGTGTGGAAGTGCGCATCACACCTGCGGACTTTGCGGTGCAGGTCAAAGGCTACGTCGATCAGTTGGAACAGGTGCTGATCAACCTGATGGTCAACGCCCGCGACGCGCTGCTCAGCCAGCGCGAAAAGAATCCCGCACTGCGCCCCTGGATTGCCCTGTACAGCGAGCATGACCGCCACCATGTACGCATCTGGGTCGAAGACAACGCAGGCGGCATTGACCCGCGCTTGCTGGAACGGATTTTCGAGCCGTTCTTTACCACCAAGCCAATCGGCGTAGGCACCGGGCTGGGGCTCTCGGTGAGCTATGGGATTGTAGAAAACATGGGCGGGCGCCTGAGCGTCAGCAATGGCGAGGCGGGAGCGAAATTCTGCGTAGAACTGCCCATCGTCCAGGATCAGATCACCAGGTAAGCCCGGCCCATATGGCAGGTGAGGTTGGCGCCAACTTCGGCGTTGCCCAAGTTGATGCCCAAGGCACTGAGCAACGTGTTGACGATGGGATCAAGGATCGGCGACAGCACGTTCTGGATCAGCCCCACCACCGCCGTGGTGATTGTCGCCAGCAGCCCGGCGACGCCAGCCAGCGCACCGTTGGATACGCTGCCGCTGGGCGGTGCGTAAGTCACCTGCAAGCCATTTAAAGTCGCCGCCAGGCTACCGACGATATTGGCTGTGCCCGGCGCGAACTTATAGGTCGGCGGCGCATTCATCTCGGCAACCGGCGAAAACACCATCGTGCTGGTTTGCGCGGCAATGGTGGAGTTGGCCTTCAACAGCAAACCGCCCCCCACATTGGGTGTACGGGTGGGGCTGCACAACAGCGTCAGGACAACACAGTAGCGCTCGCCAAAATCGATCAGCCTGACAGGCTGCACATTGACAGGTGCGGATGAAGAAAAAGCCGCTACCGGATCCACCGTACCAACCGCCAGGGTAGCCAGGGACGTAGTGGTTTTCACCGTCAAGGATTTGGAGGCCGGCGAGTCGCAATTGAAGTCCGTGACATGGGTTTGCGCGCTGCCGGCTTCAATGTAAATGGCCAGCGACGTCGTAACATCAACATCAGCCACATTGCAGGCCACCAGGCATAGCACCCCTCCCACCACTGCCGGCAGGTTGAGGTTCAACAAGCCCTTGACCACTTGAGACACCGGCGTACCCAGCCCCGTCAATATGGAAGCCACGCCGGACACGGCCTTGATAATCGGCGCCTGTACGGTCACCAATGTGCGCACTTGCGCAGTACGCACAAAAATCTGATCGGTCGGAGGGACATTCAATAAGCCCTTCTTCGCCAATGCCGGATTGCCAATGGCCGACAACTGCGGCGGCTCAATGACTTTGGTCTGGATCGAAACGTTGCCCACCAGCGGAATAGCGATTTGCGCCGCCGCACTCACGGCATTCTTGCTGCTGGACAACTGCGCCACCGCTTCGAGCAACTGAAACAGTTGCACATTGGTATTGAGCGCCGCCGTCGGCGTGCCAGTGGCGATGTCGATCAGGTCCCCCACCGTCAACAGCTTGGAATTAGGCGCAATCGCTTCAATAGAAATCACGTCATTGATCACCGACGTGACTGCCGCACCGTTTTTCTGCAAGACCTGGACGGCGGCATCGATCAACTGGGTAGCGGAGACGGCGGTGTTAAGTAATGCATCGTAGTCTCCAGCCTTTACCTGCAAGTCGATCGCTAACTGGTCCAGATAACTGAGCAGGTTGACGTTGGTCTGCAACAAGCCGTTCCAACCGGCTGCCGTGAGCGACAGGTTGCCCCCCAGCAGGTTGCCGATGACCAGGTTCAGTATTGGCGACTTGCTCGAATCGACACTGGCCAGGCTGCTGCGGATCGACAACTGCGCTACCGGAGGAGGCGTCGCCGCGACAGCGGTGGCGCTCAGGTTGATTTGCGCGGTGATCGGCGCGCCACTAAAGAGGTTCCACAGACCGTTGGCGATGCTGCTCATCACCGTGCGCGAAGCCACCACGCGGATCGCGTCGCTCTTGGTGGCATCGGCGGTAAACACCCGAGTGTTCAGGGCGTTGGTGGCCAGGGTCCCGCACGTTACGGCCAAGGTGCGGCCATTGCCGACCACAAAACCATTGCGCGCAGCGTTTTGCGTGGCGTAGGCGTTGGCCGTGGTGTTGGCGCCGCACTGACCACCGAGGCCGGCCGCTTCCAGCGCCGAAGTATCGGCGACGGACTGCAGCTTGCGCTTTTCCAGATACAGACGCCCGCTGTCGACCGCCAGCAACGTAAACACCAGGGCCAAGGCCAAGGTGCCTGCCGCCATCAAGCCTATTGCCCCACGCTGCCTGGAACCGAATCGGGGAGACATCGAAGCACTCCTGCGCTAACTCACCGGGGTTGCACTGGAGTGTAGACAAGGGACAGGCAGGTTGCTGGCAACTCGCCACATTGACGACTGATAAAAGTTTCCCTCCCACATTAGTTATCCGATGTTGATTAGTGCGGAGGATAGTTGGAAAGGATTTTGGTCACCGTACTGCGGATGGCCTTGCTGCGATCTTCCGGATTAGGCGTGCTGGCCATCATTTGCTCGTCGCTGCCGCGCCACACCAGTTTGCCGTCCTTGCCGTCGAGCAGGTCGATCTGGATGGTCGCCACTTTATAGGTGATGTTGCGCGTTTCGTTGTACATCGGCGCGCCCCAGTAGCCATTCCATGGGCCGCCCCAGGCGCCGCCGTAGTTGGTGGTGACTTGTTGCTGGCGGTCTTCGACGATCAGGTACGCCTGTACATTCAGGTCGGCCTTGGTACCTGCCGCTGCCGGGCGCAGGCCGCGTTGGTCGAGTTGCTCGCCCACGGCCTGGCGGATGCGCTGCTCGGTAAGGTCGCTCTTGATCCGCGGGTCATCGGGGCGGTACTGCAACGCCGGGTCTTTCCAGGCCCAATTGCGGTAGGCGCCAAAGTCGCGGCTGGCGTCGAAATCGTGGTTGACCTGGTTGCTCTGGCAACCGCCCAGCAACACAACAACAGCAAGTGCAGCGATGCGACCCAACATGATGTTCTCCAGAAAACGACATGAACCTGAAATGAGAATAGCTGCTAACTGGGCGGATAGGCAGCCATTGCCTTCTGCATCGCCTTGCGCAAGCTATCGGCGCGCTCACTCAGGCTGCCCTGGCTGGTGGTTTCTGCGCTGGTGCTCCACACCGGTTGGCGGGTGCGGGCGTCGAACAGGCTGATGCGCGCCACCGCCACCGTCACTTCATAGGTGCGTACCACAGGCACTGTGTTGTACATGCCATAACCGTTGCCATAGCGGTTGTAGCCACTGTAGCCATACCCGTAATCGTCCTGGACCTGGCGCAGGCGCTTCTCCAGGCGCACATCGGCACTCACCAGCAGGTCGGGCACACGGTTGTCATGCAAGGGGCGCAGGCCGCGCTGGTCGAGGGCGCCGCTGACCGCCTCGGCAATCTGTGCCGAATCGGCCCAGGCCGTACCCGCCGGCAGTTGGCCGTTGAGCCAGCCCCAACTGCGATAGGCGCCATAGTCGCGTACTGGTGCCGGATAGGCGCTGGCATCAAAGGTCGTGGCCGCCTGCGCCGGAGCCGGCGGCATCGGCGCTGAAGCGGCGACGTAAGGGTTGGGGCTGGAGCACGCCCCCAGCCCCAGGGATAACAGGATTAAACCGAGACGACGCATTTCGACCTCCGCAGACTGGGCCGCTTAAACCGGACGGCAGATCCAGTGCAAATAACGCCCAAGCCCGGCAAAGCTTGGGTGACGACGATGAGCGAGCTCCATCTCCAACAAGTCCTGCAAATCGGCGCGGGCCTGGAATTCCATCGGCATGTAGTCGTGAAACACCCGCACCCCACTCTGGCTTTCGACCTGCCACAACCCTTCGAGTTGCGCCGCCAATTCCCGAGGGTCGAGCGGTTGCTGCGGCGTGAGGCTCTGCTTTTCACCGGCCATGTCGTTCTTGCGCATTTTGCGAAAGTGGCCTTTGAGCAGGTTGCGGTAAATCAACGCATCGCGGTTGTAGAAAGCCAGGGACAACCAGCCGCCGGGCAGCGTCAACTGATGCAGCACCGGCAGGATGGCATGGGGTTCGGCCAACCATTCCAACACCGCGTGGCACAGCACCAGATCGTAAGGCTCGGTGAGTTGGCCGAGCAAGTCTTGCCATGGCGCATGAATAAACGTCGCACTTTGGCCGGCGTCGGCAAAACGTTGGCGCGCACCGTCGAGCATCGGCTCAGCGGGTTCAGCCAAGGTCACCTGGTGGCCGCGCTCGGCCAGCCACAGCGACATATGCCCCAGGCCCGCGCCGATATCCAGCACGCGCAACGGACGATCAGGCAACGCTTCAAGCAAGTCAGCCTGAAGCACCGCCAGGCGAATCGCGCCCTTGGCGCCGCCATAGATTTTCTCGGCAAAACGCGTGGCCAACTGGTCGAAATGACGATCACTCATGGGCAAACCGCCGCTCGCTGTCGGCCAACTTGGCACGCACCACTTCATTCATGTCCAGGCCCAGCTCACTGCACAGCAACAGCAGGTACAGCACGATGTCACCGACTTCCTGGCCCGCATGGGCGAGTTTATCGGCGGGAAGCTGGCGGGATTGGTCTTCAGTAAGCCATTGGAAGATTTCCACCAGTTCGGCCATTTCCACACTGGCGGCCATGGCCAGGTTTTTCGGGCTGTGGAACTGCTTCCAGTCGTTGGTATCGCGGATGCGGTGCAGGCGTTCGGTGAGGTGTTCGAGGTTCATTGGGGGGCTCCTGAATGGGTATAGCTTCAGGGGGATGGGGATTGAAGGCAAGTGAATAGCGGGGGGGTTCTCAAGGGCGCTATCGGGAGCAAGCCCCCTCCCATACTCTGATTTGTGAACACATTTCAAAATGTGGGAGGGGGCTTGCCCCCGATGAGGCCCTAATCAACCACGCTAAACTCAAGCCTCGCAGTTTGCCCGGCCTCATCCAACACGCTGAGCTGATAGCGCCCCAGCCGCTCAAAACTGGCATTGATGCTGTCCTGATTGGCGCTGTCCCCCAACGGTGCGCCGTTGAGAAACCACCAGCGCCGACCGCTGCCGCCCAACGCGGAGATTTTCAGGCGCAAGGCTTGTTGGCTGGCCGCGGGCAGGCGCAACTGGTCGCCCTCGCGCACGCCCACAATGGACAATGGCGAAGCCGCAGCCAGCGCCGGTGGCGGGCAATCCGGGTCAGGCGCAGGAATGCGCGCTTCACGGCGCTCAACCCTTGGCAACCAGGGCTCCAGCGGCGCGGGCCACAGGGCAATATGCCTCGGCACCGCGCCAGGGCAATGGGCATCAACCCGCAAGCCCTTGGCATTGACCCAGATGCTCTCCATCAGCCCCACGCTCAAGGGTTGATCCAATGCCTGCAAGGTAGGCGGCGTAGTGTTGTCCAGGGTCCAGGCAAACCGCTGGCGCCGGCAATTGGGGTCACTGCGGGCCATGGGCTGGCCCAGCGGCCAACAGATTGCCGCCACGCCGATATTCGCCGGCACCGGTTTGACCGGAGCACTGATGCCGCGTTGGCTGTCGCGGTTGGTCAGCACGTCATGCACCTGCAGCATCAACGGCGCCGCCGACGCCAGGCCGAACTGGCCCGGCACGGGTGTGCCATCGGGCCTGCCAATCCAGACGCCGATCAAATAACGCGGGCCCACGCCAATCGCCCAGGCATCGCGAAAGCCATAGCTGGTGCCGGTTTTCCACGCCAGCACCGGGCGTTGCACCAGCTCGGCACGCGGGTCGCGGTCGGGCCGTGCCTGGCCGCTGAGGATGCGCCGCACAATCCACGCAGCCCCCGGCGACAGCAAAGGCCGCTCCCTGAGCGCGTCCTCCGGCTGTAGTCGCAACGTCGCGCTTTTGCCATCACGGGCCAAGGCGCTGTAGCCGCTCACCAGGTCCTCCAGGCGACTGCCCGCGCCGCCGAGGATCAGCGCCAGGTTCGGCTCGGCCAGCGCCGGCAGCGCCAACGGCATGCCGCCGATGCGCATCTGTGCGGCAAAGCGCTTGGGCCCGTAGGCTTCCAACAGTTGCACCGCCGGCAGGTTCAACGAGCTGGACAGCGCCGTGCTCGCCGGCACCGCCCCGGTAAAGCCCATGGAAAAGTTGCCCGGCCGATAATCGCCGTAACGCCGGGGCACGTCCTGCAACAGGGACTCGGAGTGAATCAGGCCGTCGTCCAACGCCATGCCATACAGGAAAGGCTTCAGGGTCGAACCGGGCGAGCGCAGCGCACTGATCATGTCCACGTGGCCAAAACGCTTGGTGTCGTTGATATCCACCGAGCCCAGGTAGGCGCGCACTGCCATGCTTTCCTCTTCCACCACCAGAATCGCTGCCGAGGTGTGTTCCGGCAGGCGTGCACGCCAACCCAACAGGAGGTCTTCGAGGCGGCGTTGCAGGGTGGCGTCCAGGGTGGTGCGAATCAGCGGCGGGCTGTCGGGGCGGTTCAGACGCCGCGCCAGCAACGGCGCCAGGCTCGGTTCCAGGCGCGGGGCGAGCAGCAGCGGTTCTTCCCGGGCTTCATCAACCGCAGGCTGCGGCCACACCTGGAATTCAGCGAGGCGGCGCAGCACTTTGTCGCGGGCCTCCTGGGCACGTTGCGGATGACGGTCCGGACGCAAGCGACTGGGCGCCTGGGGCAATACCGCGAGCAAGGCGGCTTCGGCGTGGGTCAGTTGTGAGGGCGACTTGCCCAGATACGCCCAACTCGCCGCTGCCACGCCCTGCAGCGTGCCGCCGAAGGGCGCACGATTGAGGTAAAGGTTGAGGATTTCGTCCTTGGACAGGTGCCACTCTAACTGCGCGGTACGCCACAGTTGACGCAACTTGCCATGCAGGGTGCGTGAATGCGGGTCGAGCAAACGCGCCACCTGCATCGACAAGGTACTGCCGCCGGACACCACCCGTGCACCGGTCAGGTTTTGCCAGGTCGCGCGTACCAGCGCTAGCGGGTTTACCCCGGGGTGTTGGTAAAACCAGCGGTCTTCGTAAGTGAGCAGCGCGTCGAGATAATACGGCGACACCTCGCGCGTCTGCACCGGGTAGCGCCATACGCCGTTGGCATCGGCAAATCGCCACAGCGGCGTGCCATCTTCGGCCAGCACCACACGGGCCAGGTCGTCCTGGGGCAGGGGCAATGGCCAGATACGATCGGCCAGCCATAGCACGGCGATTACCAACAGCAGGCTCGCCAGGGTCCAGCGGGCAACAAAACGCAAATTCAAGCGGCTAAACCTCTATGCTTGTAGGGAACTAGCCACGCCCCATCGCGACAAAAGGCTCAGTGCTGGCAATTTCGTCCACTTATTCATCGAGACACACCTATGCAAGCAGACTTTTTTGGATGGCTGGGTAACACACTCGGCTTGATCATCCACTACATCATCGAGTTCTTCAGTGGGCTGTTCAATATGCTATCCAACGCCGGCGGCAACTTTGTCGATGGGATGTCTCGAGCGCTAGGCATGGACACCTCGATCATCAGCATCATCACCCTGATCGTCGGGTTGCTCTTCTTGTACTCGGCGGTACGCGCCTTTATGCGGGCCTCGATCATCGTGGGCATCATCTGGCTGCTGCTGGGCCTGTGGTTGCTGAGCTGGGTTGTGCACTGATTTATCTGACAGCCCCAATCCCTTGTAGGAGGGGGCTTGCTCCCGATAGCTGAGTGTCAGCCAATGATGTTGTGACTGATTCACCGCTATCGGGAGCAAGCCCCCTCCCACAAAAGCCCCCCACTTCAACTTCAGCGATCAGCGGCCCTTGATCACCATATCCGCCGGCGTCTCGCCCACCGCCTGCCAGTTCGGCCGATACATCGACTCCACTTGCGGCGGCGGCACGCGATAGGTGCCAGGCGTCACCGCACGTGCCAGGTACAGCAAGTGCGTGGTGCCGTAGCCGTCCAGGTTCATCGCCGCCACATAGCGATCATCCCTGAACTCCTGATGCTTGAGCGATGCGTTCTGCATCGACTCGCGCCACTCCTTCACCTGGCTGCTGGCGTTCTCCAGGCTCGCCGCGCTTTGTGCCAGGTTTTGGTTTTCCAGTTCCAGGCCGGCGGGCAGCAGGTCTACCACCAGGGCATCCGGCACGCGCTGCTTGGCACTGACGGCCAGGTGCACCAGCACCAGGTCGCCGCTGTCGAGGCTGCGCAGGTTCAACGGCTGGCCGTTCATGCCCAGGTATTCGCGGCGAATGCTCAGGTTCTCGCCGCCCGCTGCCGGTGGCAGTTGTGGGTAACCTGAAATAGTCAGCTGCTGGTAAACGGGGGTCTGGCCCTGATTGCTCAGGCTCAGGTCGCTTGATAGCAGCTTTTCATCCAGTTGCAGCGTGGACTGCTGGTTGTTCAGCTCCCGCGCCCCGCCACTGCCGGTCAGCGACACCTGCCAGTCAGCCTCGGGCTTGGCGAAGCCGAGCCGCCCGGCCAGGAACAGCGAGTTGCGCTCCTGAGTCGACAGATACGGGCTGGCCGCCAACTGGTCCGACAAGGTAAACAGGCGCTCTTCACGTTTGCCCTTGGCCAAGTCGTTTTCCTCCAGCAGCGCCAGGATCATCGCCTGATCGCGCAATGGGCTGCCGTAGTCGGCCAGCCATTCCTTGGCACTGCGCTGCGCCGCCAAACCGGCGAGCAAGGCTTGATCGGCACGCGGCTGGTCGCCCATTTTTTGCAAGGCGATGGCCAACTGCACCAATGGCAAGCCGGAGCGCGCATCACTGCGGCGTTCGAACAGGCTGCGCAAGGCACCCAACGGCGCCTGCTGACTGCGCGCCAGCACCATGCCGGCGTAGGCCTGTACGGCAAAACGCGTGTGCTCGGCGTTGTCGCTGTAGTCGACTTCAATCAGGTTGCGTTCCTGCACATACCGCAGCAACCGCTCGCTGGCCTTCTTCAAGGCTTCAGGCGGTACGGCAAACCCCTGGTCGCGGGCGCGCAGCAGGAAGTCGGTGACATAGGCGGTCAGCCAATATTCTTCCTCGCCGTCAGCGCCCCACAAGCCAAAGCTGCCGTTGTAGCGCTGCATCCCCAGCAGGCGTTCGATGCCCAACTCGATCTTGCGTTTGCGTTCGGCATCCGGTTCGCCCTTGATGCTCAGGCGCTTGAGCAGCGCATCATCGGCATAGAGCGACGGGTACAAGCCGCTGGCGGTTTGTTCCAGGCAGCCATAGGGGTAGGCCTTGAGCGCACTGATCTGTGCACCAAGGTTCAACGGCGGCCGGCTCGACAGGCTCAACAGCGCCTCACGCCCCGAGGCATCGAACTGATCGAGCGTGCCCGCCGGCAGGCTCCACGGCTGATCCTTGAGCACAGCGCGGTAATGCTTGAGCAAGGCCGGGTACGCCGGGCGCACGCCCAGGGTCCATTCGCGGCTGAACGGCGGCAGGTTTTCCCCCGGCAGGTCCAGGCCATTGACGGTGACCTTGACCTTGCCCTGGCCGAGACCGCCCCAGGCTTTTACCGGAATACGCAGGGTGGTGCGCTGGCCTTGCTTGAGCTCAACCGATTGCGCACCGCCGTTGACCAGTTCCAACTGCCCTTGCGCGGTCAATTGCACATCGAGTTTCTGCGCCTTGCCCGACAGGTTGGAGAGGTCCAGGGCCAAGGTGGTCTGGTCGCCTCCGGCCAGGAAGCGCGGCGCCGAGAGTTCGGCAATCAGCGGTGCGGCGATGACCGTCTTGCCCTCGGCCATGCCATAGCGATCATCGCTCCAGGCCTGGGCCATCAGGCGCAGTTCGCCGTTGAAGTCGGGGATATTGACGCTGACTTCGCCCTCGCCTTTGTCGTTCAGGGTCACCGGCGCGCTTTGCAGGGCAACGATGGTCACGCTGGTGTCCGGGCGCTTGCCGCCTTTGGCCAACGCCGCGTCACCGCCAAATGCCAGGCTGGCGAGGCGCCCCTGGCCGGCTTCGATCAACTGGCCGTAGATGTCGAACTGGTCGACGCCATAGGCTTTGCGGCCGAACAGGCTGGAATACGGATCAGGCGTGGGGTATTCGGTGATATTGAGGATGCCCACATCCACCGCCGCCAGCAGCACATGCACCTGTTGGGGCACGCTGCCATCGGCGTTTTTGGCGGCGATCTTCACCGTCAGAGGTTGTTTGGGGCGCATTTTTTCCGGTGCAGTGAGGGTCAGGCCGAGTTTGCGCTGGGTACGATCCAGCGGCAGGTGCAACAGGCCCACGGCACGTTTGGGGGTGATATTGGCTTTGCGCTCGCCGGGGCGAATCACCAGGGCGCTCACATACAGATCATGGCGCGACCATTTCGGGTCGAGCTTCACCGCAAAGCTTTTGCCTTCGGCCGGTACGTCGATCTCCTGCCACCACAGCGGGCCTTCGGCGGATTCCACCAAGAGGTAGCCTTTACCGGCAGCCGGTGGCGTGACGGTGACATTGGCGGTGTCGCCATCGCCATAGGCCGGTTTATCCAACGCCAGCTTGACCTGGTCGGGGCGCACGGCGCCGCCTTCGGTGTTGTCCTGGGCCTGGTAGCCGGCCCAGAAGCGCACGCTGCTGACCAGTCCGGTCTGCGGGTCTTCCACCTCGACACGGTACGGGCCCCACTCCACCTGGAAGCTGACCTTGGCGGTGTCGCCGGCCTTGATGTTCAGGCTCTGCTCATCGAGGTTGAGGAATTTCTCGTTGAAGTGATAGCTCCAGCCATCGTTCTCCGAGTAGTTCCAGTAGTAGTCACGGCGCTCACGCACCAGGCGCACCTTGAGGTTTTGCGCAGCTAGTTTCTGACCGTCCTGGTTGGCCACCAGCACTTCGAATTCCACCGGGCCATCGCCATTGGTTTCCTTGCCGTCAAACAACCCGCGCAGGCCCGGCAATTGCTCGGCCGGCCAGATCGGCTGCACCAGGCGTCGGGTGATGGGCCGCCCGCCGGACTCTTGCAGGCTGGCTTGCACGATCAGTTGCAACGGAGATTTGGCCTCGGCCCATTTGCTTTCCAGGGTCAGCGCTTGCTCGCCATTGGCGTCGAGTACGCTTTCGTCCAGTTCGAAATCCTGGCTCAGCTCTTCTTCAGTGACGGAACCGAACTGGTACCCCGGCAAGGATTTGACCGCCTCACGCAGCGGGCGCACATAGACCTGGCCGCTGACCCGATTGCCGGAAGCCGGTGCGCCGTACAGATAGCGCCCATTGACCTGAATGACCGGGTTCTCCGCCGGGCTCAGTGCGGTTTCACTGCCCTTGAGTTCCAGTGCCAGGCGTTCGGGCAGGAAGTCTTCGACGAGGAATTCATACAGTTGCGGCTTGCCGTCACCCAGGTCAAATACCAACTGCCAGCGCCCGGTCGGTGCTTCGCCGGCCAGTTGCAGCGCGTATTGATACAGGCCGGAGGCATCAGCATCCCACACAAACTTGCGGCTCACCTGTTCATCCGGACGACGCACCTCGACGCTCACCGGCTGCGGTTTGACCGCGTTGCCATCCTTGTCGCGCAACAGCGCATTGAGCAGCACGGTTTCGCCAGGGCGATACAGGTCACGCGGGCCGAACACAAAGAACTGCAGCGGGTGGGACGGCTGCCCGCCGATATCGAACTCGGCCAAATCCAGCGCGGCGCTGTCCAGGCGCAACAGGCTGGTCTGCTCGCCTTGTTTGGCCAGCAACACCTGGGCTTTTTTCGGCAGCGGCAGCTCGGCGTGACCACCGTCTTCAGTCTTGCCCTGGCCGAGTACGCGGCCTTCGGCATCGAGGATTTCCAGTTCGACGCCGTTCAGTGCCTTGCCGCCTTCCAACGCTTGGGTAAACACATCCAGGCGATTGGCATAACGGTGCACCGACAGGCCGATGTCACTCAAGGTAAACAGCGTGGCCGGTTGCGAATAGTTGTAGGTGCCCGAGGCACGCATCACCGCCAGGTACACGCCCGGCTGCTGCAATTGCTTGAGGCCGGCAATCGGCAGCAGCAGGGTTTCGCGAGTGTTGCGTGCCGGGTTCAGGTCGAAACGCCCACCGTAGACCAGCTCGGCCATTGGCAGCAGTTCACGGGACTCATAGCTTTGCAGACTGGTATTGCGCCCCCACTGCGCCAGGAACGACGGCAGGGATTCGGGCTTGATGCGGAAGAACTCAACATCGATCTTGTCGACGTTCAGCGCGATCACCGGCAAGCCCTCGGCCAGGCGCGTCGGCAGCAACGTGCCACGGCTGGCAAAGCCGACGGTGGCTTGCAGGTCGCGCGTTTCCAGGCGGGCGCTGTATTCGGCGGCGAGGGTGTTGCCGTTGACTGCCTTCACCCCGGCGTCCACGGTCAGCACCAACTTGCGCTGCGGCTCCAGGTGGCGCAGGCGCAACTCCATCAGGTTATCGGAAAGCTCCCAGGCGCCATCGACCTTGCCGGACTTGCTGTCCACCAAGTGCAGCTTGTCGGCGAACTTCTGATCCGGGTCCAGAGGAATGGAAAAACTCACCGACAAGGTGCTGGCCCCGTCCAACTGCACCTCGGACACGTCCACCACGCTTAACTCGCGCCCGGCATAGCGCTGCTTCAGCGCCGCCACGTCGACCGCCGCCTTGGCGGGTTTGGGCACTACGCTTGCCGCGGCGGGTGCCGTCGGTGCAGCGGGCTTATCGGAAGAATCACAGGCGCTCAGCAGGGCCAGCGCACAAGCGAGGAACAGTCCTTTGTTAAGCATGGGGCACTCGTAGTCAGAGGGAACCGAGGGGTGAACTATATATCAGCGCCGCGCTGGCTGCTGCGGTGCCGGTCACATTGACCGACGGAGGGAAGTTTGGTTCTGGGTGCCTTCCGGGCTAAACCAAATCCCACAAACAATGCAGTTCAAAATGTGGGAGGGGGCTTGCTCCCGATGGCGGTGTATCAGGTTAGAAATTCCTGGCCGATTCACCGCAATCGGGGGCAAGCCCCCTCCCACATGGATCTGCGGCGTGATGGGTGGACGGGTACAATGCCCGCTCCACCAAGGAGCCTTCATGACCGCCCTGCTTGCCGACTGGCGCCACCGCCCCACCCATCGCCGCGTCTGGGCCCTGGCCGCGCCGATGATCCTGTCGAATATCTCCGTGCCGCTGGTAGCCCTGGTCGACAGCATGGTCATCGGCCACCTGCCCCACGCCCATCAACTGGGCGCCGTGGCCGTCGGTGCCAGCCTGTATACCTTTCTGGCCTGGGCCATGGGTTTCCTGCGCATGGGCTCCACCGGGTTCGCCGCCCAGGCCGCCGGGCGCAAGGATGGCGCGGCGCTGCGGCAAATCCTGTTGCAAGGCTTGCTGCTGGCGCTGGGGCTGGCGATGTTACTGGGCACGGTCGGTATTCCCCTGAGCCATCTGGCTTTGGAATGGATGCAGCCCTCCCCTGAACTGAACCAACTGACCCGCGAATTCTTCCACACCCGCCTGTTCGGCCTGCCCGCCGCCCTTGCCAGCTATGCGCTGGTCGGTTGGTTCCTCGGCACACAGAATGCGCGGGCGCCGCTGGCGATTCTGCTGACCACCAACCTGGTCAACATTGCGCTTAACCTGTGGTTTGTACTCGGCCTGGACTGGGGCGTGGTCGGCTCCGCCCGCGCCTCGGTGATCGCTGAATGGACCGGCGCGCTGCTCGGCCTGGCACTTACGCAAAAAGCCCTGCGCGCCTACCCTGGCCATATCGCCTGGGCTGCACTGAAACTGTGGCAAAGCTGGAGGCCGTTGCTGGCGGTCAACCGCGACATTTTTATCCGCAGCCTGGCCCTGCAGTCGGTGTTCTTCATGATCACGGTGCAAGGTGCACGGCTGGGGGACGCCACCGTTGCAGCCAATGCGCTGCTGCTCAATGGCCTGTTGCTGACGGCCCATGCGCTGGATGGCCTGGCTCACGCCGTCGAAGCCCTGTGCGGGCACGCCATTGGCGCCCGTGACCGCCAGGCGTTGCGCCGCTCGCTGGTGGTTGCCTGCGGCTGGTCACTGATCGCCAGCCTCGGCTTCGCCCTGCTGTTCACCTTCGGCGGCCATCTGTTTATCGCTATGCAAACGGATATTCCCAGCGTGCGCGAAACCGCCGACATCTACCTGCCTTACCTGGCGGTACTGCCGTTGATAGCGGTGTGGAGTTATTTGCTCGATGGACTGTTTATCGGCGCAACGCGGGCGCGGGAGATGCGCAATGGGATGTTGCTGACGGTGCTGTTGGTGCTGCCGATTGCCTGGGCGTTGCAGGGGTTGGGTAACCACGGGCTGTGGGTAACCTTCCTGCTGTTCATGGCGGTACGCAGCCTGACACTCTGGGCGATAGCCTGGCGCTTGAATCGGCAAGGGCTGTGGCTGGGAGCAAACTGAAGGAATGCAGATCCAAATGTGGGAGGGGGCTTGCTCCCGATAGCTGAGTGTCAGTCAACAGACTCATTGACTGATCCACCGCTATCGGGAGCAAGCCCCCTCCCACATATATTACGAGGACAGGTACGAAGAACGGGTCAAGCCCAGGCGCAACGCATCCAGGAACTGGGTACGCTCCGACGCGGAGATCTTCGCACTCGCACACTTGTCGCGGTAATGCGTCATCAACTCCTCCGGCGACAAGTGCACATAGCGCAGCATGTCTTCGATGGTGTCGTGGGTCTCGATCCCGGCGCTGTACACCGAACCGTCTTCACGCTGGTAGATGTTCACCGAGTCGGTGTCACCGAACAGGTTGTGCATGTCGCCCAGGATCTCCTGATACGCGCCGACCAGGAAGATACCCAGCAGGTAGTCTTCACCTTCGTTCAAGCCGTGCACCGGCAGGCTGGTCTCGATGCTCTGCTCGTCGACGTACTGCTTGATCTTGCCGTCGGAGTCGCAGGTCAGGTCTTGCAGCACGGCACGGCGCAGCGGCTCTTCGTCGAGGCGGTGCAGCGGCAGGATCGGCAGGACCTGGCCGATGGCCCAGGTGTCCGGCAGGCTCTGGAACACCGAGAAGTTGCAGATGTACTTGTCGGCCAACTTGTCGTTGAGCTCGTCCAGCACCTGGCGATGCGAACGCTGGCGGGCTTTCAACGAGTTGTGCAGGCGGCGGCACACGGCGAAGTAGCACTGTTCGGCCAGGGCTTTTTCGGCCAGGGTCAGTTTGCCGTCGGCGTACTGGGTGGCCACGTCGCTCATGTAGTGGGTGGCGCGCCAGTAGGTTTCGGTGACCATTTCGATGTCGGTCGGGCCGAGCAGGTCCACCAGCCATTGCACGGTTTCCGGCAGGCTTTCCTTGTTTTCAATGGTCGGGATTTCGTCGTTGTGCTTCTCGACGTCAGTGACTTGCACCACCAGCATGGCGTGGTGGGCGGTCAGGGAGCGACCGCTTTCAGAGAAGATGTTCGGGTGCGGCAGGCTCTGCGCATCGCAGAATTCCTTGAGCATGCCCACGACCACGCCGGCGTAGTCGTCCATGTCGTAGTTGATCGAGCTGGCGTTACGCGAGTGGGTACCGTCGTAGTCCACGCCCAGGCCGCCGCCGACGTCGATGTGGTCCACCGGCAGGCCGAGGTTGCGCAGTTCGCCGTAGTAACGAATAGCTTCCTTGAACCCGTGCTGGTAGTCGGCCAGGTTGGCGATCTGCGAACCCATGTGGAAGTGCAGCAGGCGGATGCCCTGGTCCAGGCCGGCCGCGCGGAAACGCTCGACCACCGACAGCAACTGCGCCGCCGACAAGCCGAACTTGGATTTCTCGCCACCGGTGTCCGCCCACTTGCTCGATGCCAGGGAAGACAGGCGCACACGCAGACCCACCTGAGGCTTGACCTTGAGGCTGGCGGCCTCTTCGATCACCAGCCCGACCTCGGATTCTTTCTCGATCACGATAAATACGTTGTGACCAAGCTTCTGACCCATCAACGCCAGGCGGATGAACTCGCGGTCCTTGTAACCGTTGCAGACGATCGTGCCACCCTTCGGCGCCAGGGCCAACACGGCCAGCAGCTCGGGCTTGGAGCCCGCTTCCAGGCCGATGGAAACGTTCTGGGTGGCGATGATGTTCTCGATCACCGCTTCCTGCTGGTTCACCTTGATCGGGTACAACGCGGTGTACTTGCTCTGGTATTCCAGGCGTTCGATATTCGAATCGAAGGCGCCGGTGAGTTGGCGTACACGGTCTTGCAGAATGTCGGGGAAACGCACCAGCAGCGGCAACGACAGGCCGCTTTTACGCAGTTGATCGACCTGCTCGTACAAATCGACCGGCGTGCTGTTCGGACCGTTGGGGCGGACTTCTACGCGACCGGCTTCATTGATCGCGAAATAACCGGCCCCCCAATGGCGGATCCCGTAAACACTGCGGCTGTCCGCAACTGTCCATTGGCTGCCATCGTCTTTGCGTGTGCGTCGTACGGACATCGAAGTCCCCTATAAATGAAGGCGAAGGCGCCACCTCAAGCGGAGGCTGGCGCAGTCTAAAGAATGAAAATGACGATTTGCCTGCAAGAAGGTCAGACCCCACTCGCAGGACAGAGTTTAGCCACAGGTTGGGAAGAGGCTTTCAGCCGCCGGACTTCTTGGCCTTGTAACCGAGCTTGATCAACTCGGCCAACAGCAGTTCGACGTGATCACCCTGAATCTCGATGACCCCGTCTTTCAACGCACCACCGGTGCCGCAGCGCTTTTTCAGCGTGGTGGCCAGCTCCTTGAGGGCATCTTCGGCCAGGGGCACGCCGGTGATGGTGGTCACCGTTTTGCCGCCACGGCCTTTGCTCTCGCGGCGTACGCGGGCAATGCCATCACCTTCGGGGATCAGGGTCTGTTTGCAGGTACACGAATCCACGGGCTGACGACAGTCCGGGCAGTGTCGACCTGCGTCGGTGGAAAATACCAGGCCACCAAGGGCGGCGAAGGATGCGGCTTTTTTGGCCACCGGCAATCCTCTTGGGAGGATGAAGACTGATCGGCGCCGCAAAGGGCGGTGACCGACCGCGAAGCCCCACTCAGGCAGGGGCAGCGCTACCGAACCGCTAATGTGGTTCGGGTGAAAAGGCGCGCAGTGTAACGGCAAAAAGCGAAGTTGCTAAGAGCCAAATGGCGCCAATTTATGCAACTTTAGCGACGTGAGGCGAGATAGCGCCGCAGACCTTCCTGAGCATCCGGGCAATAGGGCTTTTGCTCGGCCTCGGCAAGCACCGTTTCGAGGGGCAGAAAGCGTGCCTCCATGACCTCTTCAGGCTGCAAACACAACGGGCCGTCCCATACGGCAGAGTAGGAAGTGCACCACAGGCGGCTGTCACCATCTTCAAAGTAAAAATGATCGTGCTCGACCAACTCCACTCCACTTACGCCCAGCTCTTCGGCCAATTCTCGCTGTGCCGACAGGGCATAGCTTTCCCCCGCCGCCACCATACCGCCAGCCGCCGTATCCCAAAACCCCGGATACAGGGCCTTGCTCAAGGTGCGCCGATGCACACACAGCTCGCCCTTGGAATTGAACAGAAAGATAAAGGTGCAACGGCCAATCAGGCCGCGCTGGCGCAGGTCGGACCTGACCAGGTGGCCGAGCAGCTTGTCCTGCTCGTCGACCCAGCAGATCAGTTCAGCATCGGAGGCCGCACGGTGTTCGGCCTCCTTTTGAGTAGCGTCCATCATCAACCCTGGTTGAGGAGCTGACGCAAGTCGATCACTGCAGCGTTTGCCCGGGAAATATAGTTGGCCATCACCAACGAATGGTTCGCCAGTACCCCGAAGCCACTGCCGTTAAGAATCATAGGACTCCACACCGGCTCCTGCGAGGCCTCCAGCTCACGAATGATCTGGCGCACGCTGACGGTGGCGTTTTTCTTGGCCAGCACGTCGGCAAAGTCGACTTCGATGGCGCGCAGCAGATGGGACAAGGCCCATGCCTGGCCACGGGCTTCGTAGAACACGTTATCGATCTGCATCCATGGGGTTTCCACCACTTCTTCATCGACTTGCGGCACTTCGCCCGGCGCCAGCGCCTCGGTTTTAAGCGCGGTGTTCAGTTTGACGCGGCCGACGCTGGCCGACAGGCGCTGGGACAGCGAGCCCAGACGGGTCGCCACATCGCCCAGCCAGTTGTTCAGGTTGTCGGCACGCGCGTAAAACAGTGCGCCGCGCTGGTTCGGGTCAGACAGGCGCGCTTCGTAGCGGCTCAGGGAGTTGATGCCTTCTTGGTATTCCGACTCGCTCGAAGGCAGCACCCAGCTCTTGTTATCGAAGTTAAACCGCGGTTCGGCCTTGGCCAGGTCCGCGTCTTCAGCCGACTGCGACTGGGAGCGAGCGAAGTCTTTGCGCAGTGCGCGGGTCAGGTCACGCACCTGCACCAGCACGCCATATTCCCAGCTCGGCATGTTGTCCATCCACAAGCCCGGCGGGAAACGGTCGTTGGAGATGTAGCCGCCAGGCTTGTTCAGCAAGGTGCCGACCACGGTCTTGAGGGTTTCGACCGTGGTGTAGCCCACGACCATCTGCTTGCCTTCCTTCTCGGCGGCAAGCTGGGCGTTCTGCTGGACCGGAAACAGCGCCGGCTCCTGGCTCCAGTACCAACCCAGGCCACCGGTGACCAGCAGGTACAGGCCGATAATGCTGAGCAAAGCCCGGCTCATCAGCAAGTTGCGAAAATAGCTGCGGTTGGCCGACTTGGGCTCAGGGGCGGGGCCTTTGGCACTGCCTTCACGGTTTTTCCAGTCCAGCATGGCGATATCCTTTCAATCACTTGAGTTCATGCACGTCAATTGTCCGGGTGCGTTCAGACACTCCGACCACAACCCTACCCCATCGTGCCCATCGTTGCGGGGCTTTTACGCGAAAGTGGCGCACAAGCAAGGTTGGACTATAAAGGATGCACGCTTTTTACGCTGCGCGACCCGCGAGTCAATAACTGAATATCCGGCACGCAGACTTAATTGACGTATGACACTCATGCAACAGAAAAGAGGTGCTAGCATAGAGCCATCAGTCGACCTCAGCATGCACCCTCACAGTAGTCAGGATATGACCGAGTCAGAAGACCCTAGCCGCGAGCGTCTCAAGCAGCATTTTGCCCAGCGGGTAATTCATCAGGCACGTCAAATTCTTGAGATCTGGCAGCGCCTGCAACGCGGCGAATGGTCGAACGCCGACTTTTCCGAACTCAGCGAAGCCAACCTGCGCCTGCAGCGCTTCGCCGAGCGTTTTGAACAGCCCGAACACCGCCAACTGGCCCAGCATATTGGCCAAACTCTCCAGGCGGTGGACGAAAACCGTGGCCGTTTGAGCAGCCAACTGATCACCGAACTCAACCGCTTGATGCAGCGCCTGTCGCGCACCGGCCTGCGTCAGGGTGACCAGCTTGAGCAAACCCTGCTGCCACCGATGCGCAAACCGATCTACGTGATGCTGGCCGACCACGACCGCGCCGAGCGCCTGGCCAAGCAGCTGGAATTCTTTGGCCTGAGTGCCCAATCCCTGGACAGCGTCTCGGCTTTTCACACGGCCATGGCTGAGCGCCTGCCGTCAGCCATCGTCATGGACGTGGACTTTTGCGGCCCCGGCCTGGGCCTCACCCTCGCCGCGCAAGCCCAGGAGGGCCTGGAGCAAAAGCTGCCGCTGTTGTTTTTCAGCCTGCACGAAACCGACACGCCGACGCGCCTGGCCGCCGTGCGCGCCGGAGGTGAGGAGTTCCTGACCGGCACGCTGGAGGCTTCGAGCCTGCTGGAAAAGATCGAAGTGCTGACCTGCGTTGCCCAGTACGAACCGTACAAAGTGCTGATCATTGACGACTCGCGGGCCCAGGCGCTGCACACCGAGCGCCTGCTCAACAGCGCCGGGATTGTCACGCGCACCTTGATCGAACCGATCCAGGCCATGGCCGAACTGGCGGATTTCCAGCCCGACCTGATCATCCTCGACATGTATATGCCCGCCTGTACCGGCACCGAACTGGCCAAGGTGATTCGCCACAACGACCGTTACGTCAGCGTGCCGATCATCTACCTGTCGGCCGAAGACGACCTGGACAAACAGCTGGACGCGATGAGCGAAGGCGGCGATGACTTCCTGACCAAACCGATCAAGCCGCGCCACCTGATCACCACCGTGCGCAACCGCGCAGCGCGTGCGCGCAACTTGAAGGCGCGGATGGTGCGCGACAGCCTGACCGGGCTGTACAACCATACGCATATCCTGCAATTGCTCGAAGACTGCAGCTTTCGCGCCCGCCGCGAGAACAAGCCATTGAGCTTTGCGATGCTGGATATCGACCACTTCAAACGTGTTAATGACAGCCACGGCCACCCCATGGGCGACCGGGTGATCAAGAGCCTGGCGCTGTTTCTCAAGCAGCGCCTGCGCAAGACCGACTACATCGGCCGTTATGGCGGTGAAGAATTCGCCATTGTGATGCCCGACACCGACGTGGAATCGGCCTGCAAGGTACTGGACGACATTCGGCGGCGCTTTGCAGAAATCCACTACCCCGCCCAACCGCAGGATTTGTGGTGCACCTTCAGCGCCGGCCTGGTGGAGCTGTGTGACGGTTGCGACAGCCTGACGATGGCTGCCCAGGCTGACGAAGCGCTATATCTTGCCAAGGACGCCGGACGCAACCGCGTGCAAGCCGCGCGCGCATCAAAGCAAAGTGCCATCTTTTCACCGGAATCCACCGAATCGGTCATAACTCTGTAACGCAAGCGCAATAACTTCAGGCACTTATCTTTTGCCGTCGGTTGAAACCCCGCATGCGCCTCAAGCTGCTGACCAATCTCAATACCCTTCTGCTGGTGGCCGTATGCCTGGCCCTCGGGGCGACGCTGTGGTGGTCGCAACGGGCGCTGGAGCGGCCTTATTTATTGATGGAGCGCTACCTGGGCCTGTCCCAGGGCTTTCAAAACCAGGCAGCGCGCAATATCGACGACTACCTGGCCAGCGGCGATGCCCTGCGCCTGAGCAGCGCCAGTCAAAGCCTGGAGAGCCTGTTGCAGCAACTCGCGCAATTGCCGGCCGAGTTAGCGCAAACCCTGCACCCCAGCCTGGCGGACCTGGAAACCTTCAGCAAGACCGACCTGCTGGCTGCAGGCAAGCTGGCCGGCGACCCGCAAGCACTGTTGGTTCAGGCCGAGCGCGAACTGGGCGCAAACCTGGAGCAACTGAGCCAGTACGCCAGCGGCGTCAACTCCACAGACGCAGCACGCTACCTGCCTCCCCTGCTGACCGCCTCGCAGCATCTGGGCAAACTGTCCCTGGCCCGCGACAAGCTGGTGAGCAGCGGCCGCGCCGAGCTGGCCGACGAGGTGGAGCGCGAGATTGCCACCATGCGCACCCAGGCCGACCTGTTGGCGCAGTTGCCATTGCTTGGGGTAAAGGCCAGCGCCGAATCCAACGCTGACGATTTCTCCGCGTTGATGGGCTTGGAAAACACCGAAAAAACCGCAGCCCAGGACACCGGCGTCGACCTCAAGCACGAGCTCAACAGCCTGTTGACCCGCTACCCCGCCGAACTCAAGCGCACCCGCGAGCAGATCCAGCAGCGCGCCGACCTCGCCGCTGCCACCCACCTGAAGATCGCCAACGTGCAACAGGCCATCGCCGGCCTGGAGCCGGTAGTGCGTGCACAGCACGCCAGAATCCAGGGCGAGGTGCGTGTGCTGCAAGGCGTGATGATCGGCCTGATCCTGTTGATCGCACTGCTGATCGACACGCTGCAACGGCGCCTGGCACGGGTGCTGACCAATCTGGCACCGGCCTTGTCGACCTGGGCCGAAGGTAATTTCAGCCAGCCGATAGCCCTGGGCAAGACCAACCATGAACTGCACGCTATCGAAGCCTCCCTGAACCGCCTGCGCGCCTATCTGGTGGGCCTGGTAGGCACTATTCGCGGGAATGCCGAAGCAGTGGCCGGCAGCAGCCGCGCCCTCGCCGAACTGAGCAGCGGCCTGCACGACGGCGCCGAGCGTCAGGCCGGCGACACCGCGCAAATCCGTGACTCCCTGGGTGAACTGGAAGCCACCATCCAGCAAGTGGCCGGGGATGCCAGCCAGGCTGCCGGCGCCAGTCGCAGTGCAGGCTTTGCTGTGGAGCAAGGCCAGCGCGTAATCGGCCTGAGCCTGACCGGGTTGCACGCCTTGGTGGGCGAAGTGCAGCAAAATGCGCAGATGATCGAGAAACTCGCGGAAGAATCCGCCACCATCGGCGGCGTGCTGACCGTGATTCGCTCGATTGCCGAGCAGACCAACTTGCTGGCGCTCAATGCCGCTATCGAGGCGGCTCGCGCCGGTGAAGCCGGACGCGGCTTCGCGGTGGTGGCCGACGAAGTCCGTTCCCTGGCCCAGCGCACCGCTGGCGCTACTGCCGAAATCCAGGGCCTGATCGCCGGCCTGCAAACCGCCGCCCATCAATCGGTACAAGGCATGCGCGCCCAGGTTGAACACGCCGAAGCCACCGCCCAGCAAGCCCAGGCAGCAGATGGTGCGCTGGATGAAATCGTCGGCGCAATCCAGACGATTTCCGAGACGGCGGTACGCATTGCCGATGTGACTGCGCAGCAGAGTGGGGCCGTGAGTGAGATTCGCGATAACAGTGAGCGGATTCACCAGCTGGGTGAGGATAACTTGCTGCGCATAGGCCAGGGCCGTAGCCAGGGTGAGCACCTGTTGGTGCTCGGAGGGCAACTCAACACTGCCGTACAAGCCTTCCGCGTCTGACCCGCTCTCCCGCTCTATGGAGATCAAATGTGGGAGGGGGCTTGCTCCCGATTACAGTGTGTCAGTCTCAATACCTGTAGCTGATCCACCGCTATCGGGAGCAAGCCCCCTCCCACATTTGATCTTCAGTGGATTCAAGACCGTGTTCAGCATGACCGGATTCCGGGCCACAGTCACAAATTTCGCGCAATCCTCGCTAATCGTGCTGGCTACTGCATAGAACTGGACAGTCACAAAGGCTTTGCGGCATAGTCGCCGGGTTCTGCCGCACCCCTACCAATAACAAGGAACAGCCGATGGCGACCTTACTGGTTCTTCATGGACCCAACCTGAACCTGCTTGGCACCCGCGAACCGGGCGTCTACGGGGCAGTGACCCTCGACCAGATCAACCTCGACCTGGAAAGACGGGCCCGTGAAGCCGGCCACCATCTGCTCTACCTGCAAAGCAATGCCGAGTATGAATTGATTGATCGCATCCACGCCGCGCGTAACGAAGGCGTGGACTTTATCCTGATCAATCCCGCCGCTTTTACGCATACAAGCGTTGCATTACGTGACGCGCTGCTGGCGGTGAGCATCCCATTCATCGAAGTGCATTTATCGAACGTGCACAAACGCGAAGCTTTCCGCCATCACTCTTACTTCTCCGATGTAGCGGTAGGAGTGATCTGCGGCCTTGGCGCCAGCGGTTACCGACTGGCCCTGGAGGCCGCCCTGGAACACGTTGAAGAACAGGCTAAACGCCCCTGACCGACCCTTGGGAGTTGATGATTCATGGATATCCGTAAAGTTAAGAAACTGATCGAACTGCTGGAAGAATCCGGTATCGACGAGCTGGAAATCAAGGAAGGCGAAGAGTCCGTACGGATCAGCCGTCACAGCAAGACCCCGGCCCAACAGTTCTACGCACCGCAGATGCAAGCACCGGCTCCTGCCGCTGCCGCCCCTGCCGCCGCTCCAGCCGCTGCCGCAGCCCCTGCTGCCCCAGCCGCACCAGCGTTGAACGGCTTCGTGGTCAAGTCGCCAATGGTCGGTACTTTCTACCGCACCCCGGCACCGACCTCGCCAGCCTTCGTTGAAGTAGGCAAGACCGTGAAAGTGGGCGACACCATCTGCATCGTTGAAGCGATGAAGATGATGAACCACATCACCGCTGAAAAAGCCGGCGTCATTGAATCCATCCTGGTAGAAAACGGTCAGCCGGTTGAGTACGACCAGCCGCTGTTCACCATCGTTTGAACCGCGGAGCGCCTTCGATGTTGAAACCTGCGAAGAAACTGCAAAAAGTCCTGATCGCCAACCGCGGCGAGATCGCGCTGCGTATCCTGCGCGCCTGTAAGGAAGAGGGCATCAAGACCGTCGCTGTTTACTCGACGGCCGATACCGAATTGATGCACGTGAAACTGGCGGACGAAAGCATCTGCATCGGCCCGCCACTGGCCACGAACTCGTACCTGAAAGTCTCGAACATCATCGCTGCCGCAGAAGTGACCGGCGCTGATGGCATCCACCCGGGCTACGGCTTCCTCGCGGAAAACGCCGACTTCGCCGAACAGGTGGAAAAATCCGGGTTTGCCTTCATCGGTCCCAAAGCCGAAACCATTCGCCTGATGGGCGACAAGGTCTCGGCCAAGGACGCCATGATTGCAGCGGGCGTGCCGACCGTTCCAGGCTCCGACGGCCCACTGCCTGAAGACGAGGAAACCGCTCTGCGCATTGGTCGCGAAGTCGGTTACCCGGTGATCATCAAGGCCGCCGGTGGCGGTGGTGGTCGCGGTATGCGCGTGGTGCACAAGGAAGAAGACCTGATCGAAGCCGCCAAGCAGACCCGCTCCGAAGCGGGCGCCTGGTTCGGCAACCCGATGGTCTACCTGGAGAAGTACCTGACCAACCCACGTCACGTGGAAGTCCAGGTGCTGTCCGACGGCCAGGGCCACGCCATCCACTTGGGCGACCGCGATTGCTCGCTGCAACGTCGTCACCAGAAAGTGTTGGAAGAAGCCCCGGCACCGGGCCTCGACGAAAAAGCCCGCCAGGAAGTCCTGGCACGCTGCGTCAAGGCGTGCATCGACATCAACTACCGTGGCGCCGGTACCTTCGAGTTCCTCTACGAGAACGGTCGCTTCTACTTCATCGAGATGAACACTCGTGTGCAGGTAGAGCATCCGGTTTCGGAGATGGTCACCGGTATCGACATCGTCAAGGAGATGCTGAGCATCGCCGCAGGTAACGTGCTGTCCTTCACCCAGGACGACGTGAATATGCACGGCCACTCCCTGGAGTGCCGCATCAACGCCGAAGACCCGAAAACCTTTATCCCAAGCCCTGGCCTGGTCAAGCATTTCCACGCGCCCGGCGGCAACGGCGTACGTGTGGATTCGCACCTGTACAGCGGCTACAAGGTTCCGTCCAACTACGACTCGCTGATCGGCAAGCTGATCACCTGGGGCGCGACCCGCGACGAGGCCATGGCCCGTATGCGCAACGCCCTGGACGAAATCGTGGTCGACGGCATCAAGACCAACATCCCGCTGCATCGGGACCTGGTTCGCGATGAGGGCTTCTGCGAGGGTGGTGTGAACATTCACTACCTGGAACACAAGCTGGCCAACCAGTAAGTGCTCCACCCAACAAAGCCGCCTTCGGGCGGCTTTGTTGTTTCTGCCCCCCAGCTTTCAGGCCATACACAGTACAAATGTGGGAGGGGGCTTGCCCCCGATTGCAGTGTGTCAGCCTCAGTATCTGTAACTGATCCACCGCTATCGGGGGCAAGCCCCCTCCCACATTTGGTCCGCATTCATTCAGTAATGTCGTCTTATGCTGCCCGCTCGCGTAAACTTGCGCGCTTTCGCGGCCTACTCGCTGCACATTCATTTTTTCAAAGGTGCCCGCCATGCCTTGGCTGCAAGTCCGTCTCGCCATCAGCCCAGAACAAGCCGAAACCTACGAAGACGCTTTCCTCGAAGTGGGCGCTGTGTCGGTGACCTTCATGGACGCCGAAGACCAGCCGATCTTCGAGCCGGAACTCAACACCACGCCGCTGTGGTCCCACACCCACCTGCTGGCCCTGTTCGAAGACGGCACCGATGCCGCCGCCGTACTGGCCCATATGGAACTGCTCACCGGCGGCCCGCTGCCCGAGCATCACAGCGAAGTCATCGAAGACCAGGACTGGGAACGCAGCTGGATGGATAACTTCCAGCCCATGCGCTTCGGCCAGCGCCTGTGGATCGTGCCAAGCTGGCACGCTGCTCCCGAGCCAGACGCCGTCAACCTGCTGCTGGACCCGGGCCTGGCGTTCGGCACCGGCACCCACCCCACCACCGCCCTGTGCCTGGAATGGCTGGACGGCCAGGACCTGACCGACAGCAACGTACTGGACTTCGGCTGCGGCTCCGGAATCCTGGCGATTGCCGCGCTGCTGCTGGGCGCCAAGGAGGCCGTGGGCACCGATATCGACGTGCAGGCCCTGGAAGCCTCCCGCGATAACGCCGGGCGTAATAACATCGCTGAAGGCAAATTCCCACTCTATCTGCCTGAAGATCTGCCCCAGGTACAGGCCGATGTACTGGTCGCCAATATCCTCGCCGGGCCGCTGGTGTCGCTGGCACCGCAACTGTCGAGCCTGGTCAAGCCGGGTGGGCGCCTGGCGCTGTCGGGTATCCTCGCCGAGCAAGGTGAAGAAGTGGCTGCGGCCTACGCCAGGGATTTCGAGCTGGACCCGATCGCCAACCGTGATGGCTGGGTACGCATCAGCGGTCGTCGGCGCTAGAATGAGCGCTTGTCTGAATCGGATGGCCGCATGACCGACAGTTTCGTCACCCAGTGCCCGCATTGCCAAGCCCGCTTCCGTGTCAACCACGCTCAGTTGAGCGTGGCCCGTGGCGTGGTGCGCTGCGGCTCGTGCCTGCAAGTGTTCAACGCCGCTCGCCAGTTGCTGGAGCAGCGCGCCCAAGTGTCGGCAGCCGAACCTGAACTGGCCGCTGTGGTTGAGCCAACGCCTGCCCCCCCGCGAGCCATCAGCCAGAAACAGTGGACAGCCCAGGAGCTGGACCTGGACAACCTGGACCTGGACGAAGAACTGGCCAAGCTCGAGCGCCGCGAGATTCAGCACACTCAACCCCAGGGCGCGGAGCGTCGGCAACCCGGCACCGATCGTCGGCACAAGGAAGACACCCTCAGCGCCAGCCGCGACACGGTCAAGGCCGAGGAAGAACAATGGGCCGCCAGCCTGTTCAGCGAGCCCGCGCAAGAGCGCGCAGACAGCGACGAAGACGAGCCTGAACCAAGCAATACCCGGCAGCGCACCGAACCGTCCATGTCGCTGCACAGCGAAACCATCGACGACGAGCCAACCCTGCTCTCGCCCCTGCATGACGACGAGCCCGACCCGCCCTTCACGCCCCTGACCCCAGCGGCAGAAGAAGCCGATGAACGCCCGCACTCACGGCGTAAACGCCCACGCACCGAGGCCAGCGTGCACGACGCCGTGCTCCAGGACCTTGAAGACGACCCGCTGCACCTCTATGCGCAGAAACGTCCGTCGGGCTGGGGCCGCCGCCTGATCTGGATCCTGCTGGTGCTGATCGCCGCCGCCGGCCTGGCAGGCCAGTACATCGCCTACCAATTCGACGAACTGGCCCGTCAGGACGCCTACCGTCCGTGGTTCCAGCAGCTGTGCCCGAAATTGGGTTGCACCGTGCCATCGCGGGTCGATATCGCCCATATCAAGAGCAGCAACCTGGTGGTACGCAGCCACCCGGAGTTCGCCGGTGCGCTGGTGGTGGATGCGATCCTCTATAACCGCGCAACCTTTTCCCAGCCGTTCCCGCTGCTGGAACTGCGTTTTGCAGATTTGAACGGCAGCCTGATCGCCAGTCGTCGCTTCAAACCCGCCGAATATCTGAGCGGCGAGTTGGCTGGCGTCAGCGAAATGCCTTCGCAGACACCGATCCACATTTCCCTGGACATCCTTGATCCCGGCAACAAAGCCGTGAACTACAGCCTGAGCTTCCACTCGCCCGAGTGAAACGCCACGCCCGAAGAGGTTTGACGGCGGATTATTGACTTGACCGACGTCAACCAAACCGGTGGCGATAAAAAAATAACTGTTCAGATTTTATCCAATTCAGCCTTTAACCCGTCATCGAGAGCGGGTATCATGCCAACCCTTTTTCGAACTCTAATGATCCGGCCCCACAACAGGGAAGTCCTATGTCGGCGGTACGCATCGGCCCATATACATTGCAGAACGGCTTGATCCTCGCCCCGATGGCGGGTGTCACCGATCAGCCCTTTCGTCAGCTGTGCAAGCGTTTGGGCGCGGGTCTAGTAGTCTCTGAAATGGTTACCAGCGACATGAGTTTGTGGAACACCCGCAAATCGCGGATGCGCATGATCCACGAAGGTGATCCCGAGCCACGCTCGGTACAGATCGCCGGGGGTGATGCGCAGATGCTGGCGGATGCGGCCCGGGCCAATGTGGAGCTGGGTGCACAGATCATTGATATCAACATGGGCTGCCCGGCCAAGAAGGTCTGCAACAAGGCCGCCGGTTCCGCCCTGTTGAAAGATGAGCAGTTGGTCGCCGAGATCCTGCAGGCCGTCGTTGGCGCAGTCGATGTGCCGGTGACCCTGAAGATTCGTACCGGTTGGGACCGGGACAACAAAAATGGCCTCACAGTGGCAAAGATCGCTGAACAGGCCGGGATTACAGCGCTGGCGGTGCATGGCCGTACCCGCGCCGACCTTTATACCGGTGAAGCCGAGTACGACACCATTGCCGCGATCAAGCAGGCCGTGTCGATGCCGGTATTTGCCAATGGCGACATCGACTGCGCCGAGAAAGCCCGGCGTGTGCTGCACGCAACCGGTGCCGACGGATTGTTGATTGGCCGGGCCGCCCAGGGGCGACCGTGGATTTTTCGCGAGATCGAGCATTTCCTGCGCACTGGTGAAGTCTTGCCGGCGCCGGAGTTGGTCGAAGTGGAACGTATTCTGCTGGAGCATCTGGCCGCCCTGCACGCCTTCTATGGGGATGTGATGGGCGTACGCATTGCTCGCAAGCATGTCGGCTGGTATCTCGCCACCTTGCCGGGCGCCAAGGAATTTCGCGCTCAGTTCAATCGTTTGGATGAAACGCAGGCACAGGTCGCCACCGTTCGTGAGTTCTTCGCCGAACGTGACAAGAGCCTGGGAACAGGGGATGGAAAAGGGGTGGCCGCATGACGATGATGACCGAGACTTTAGTGAGTGGAACAACACCCGTGAGCGACAACGTCAATTTGAAACAGCACCTCAACACGCCCAGCGAAGAAGGCCAGACCCTTCGCGGGAGTGTCGAGAAAGCGCTGCACAATTATTTCGCCCACCTTGAGGGTGCTTCCGTCACGGACGTGTACAACCTGGTGCTCTCCGAAGTCGAGGCGCCCTTGCTCGAAAGCGTGATGAACTACGTCAAGGGCAACCAGACCAAAGCCAGTGAGCTGCTGGGCCTCAACCGTGGCACCTTGCGCAAAAAGCTCAAGCAGTACGATTTGCTGTAAGCATTCAATCAAACCAGAAAGGCGCCCGCGTAAAACCGGTCGCCTTTTTTGCTGACTCCTTTGCTTTTGATGGAAATTGAAATGACCGACCAGACTACCCGCCTGCCGATCCGCCGCGCCTTGATCAGTGTTTCCGACAAGACCGGGATCCTCGAATTTGCCCGGGAGCTGGAAGCCCTGGGTGTGGAAATCCTCTCCACGGGCGGGACCTTCAAACTGCTGCAGGACAACGGCGTGGCCGCAGTAGAAGTCGCGGACTACACCGGTTTCGCAGAAATGATGGACGGTCGCGTCAAGACCCTGCACCCGAAAATCCATGGCGGCATCCTCGGCCGTCGCGGCATCGACGACGCCATCATGACCGAGCACGGCATCAAGCCGATCGACCTGGTGGCCGTTAACCTCTACCCATTCGAAGCCACCATCAACAAGCCAGGCTGCGACCTTCCCACCGCCATCGAGAACATCGATATCGGCGGCCCGACCATGGTGCGCTCGGCGGCCAAGAACCACAAAGACGTGGCCATCGTGGTCAACGCCAGCGACTACGCCAACGTGCTGGCAAACCTGAAAGCCGGTGGCCTGACCTACGCCCAGCGTTTCGACCTGATGCTCAAGGCGTTCGAACACACCGCAGCCTATGACGGCATGATCGCCAACTACATGGGCACCGTGAACCAAGCGGCTGACACCTTGAGCACAGAAGGTCGCAGCCAGTTCCCGCGCACCTTCAACAGCCAGTTCATCAAGGCCCAGGAAATGCGCTACGGCGAGAACCCGCACCAGAGCGCAGCGTTCTACGTGGAAGCCAAGCCTGCCGAAGTGGGCATTGCCACCGCGACCCAGCTGCAAGGCAAAGAACTTTCCTACAACAACGTGGCCGATACCGACGCCGCGCTGGAATGCGTGAAGAGCTTCGTCAAACCGGCCTGCGTGATCGTCAAGCACGCCAACCCGTGCGGCGTGGCCGTGAGCCCGGACGCTGAAGGCGGTATCCGCCAGGCGTACGAACTGGCCTACGCCACCGATACCGAATCTGCGTTCGGCGGCATCATTGCCTTCAACCGCGAGCTGGATGCCGAGACCGCCAAGGCGATCGTCGAGCGCCAGTTCGTCGAGGTGATCATCGCGCCAAGCGTCAGCGAAGAAGCCCGCGCCATTGTCGCCGCCAAAGCCAACGTGCGCCTGCTGGCCTGCGGCGAGTGGTCGGCCGACCGCGCCGCTGCCTGGGACTACAAGCGCGTCAATGGCGGCTTGCTGGTACAGAGCCGCGACATCGGCATGATCGGCAGCCAAGACTTGAAAGTGGTGACCAAACGCGCCCCGACCGAGCAAGAGATCAACGATTTGATCTTTGCCTGGAAAGTCGCCAAGTACGTTAAATCCAACGCCATCGTCTACGCCAAGAACCGCCAGACCATCGGTGTCGGCGCCGGCCAGATGAGCCGTGTGAACTCGGCGCGTATCGCCGCGATCAAGGCAGAACACGCCGGTTTGCAGGTGGTGGGTTCGGTAATGGCTTCCGATGCATTCTTCCCGTTCCGTGATGGCCTGGATAACGCCGCGAAAGCCGGTGTTACTGCCGTGATCCAACCGGGCGGCTCGATGCGTGATGCAGAAGTGATTGCCGCTGCTGATGAAGCCGGCATCGCCATGGTCTTCACCGGTATGCGCCACTTCCGCCACTGATCCCACTCGATCGAAATGTGGGAGGGGGCTTGCTCCCGATAGCGGTATTTCAGCAGGTTGATTATTTGACTGATACACCGCAATCGGGAGCAAGCCCCCTCCCACATAAAGCGCACTTGCGGCGCCTCACAGAATTTGCTTCATCCGAGGTTTTTGAAATGAATGTTTTGATCATTGGCAGCGGTGGCCGTGAACACGCCCTGGCCTGGAAAGTTGCCCAGGACCCACGTGTCCAGAAAGTCTTCGTCGCCCCCGGCAACGCCGGTACCGCCATTGAGGCCAAGTGCGAAAACGTCGCCATCGACGTGCTGGCCCTTGAGCAACTGGCAGATTTTGCCGAGAAGAATGTTTCCCTGACCATCGTCGGCCCGGAAGTGCCACTGGTTGCCGGCGTCGTCGATCTGTTCCGCAGCCGTGGCCTGGATTGCTTCGGCCCGACCGCTGGCGCCGCCCAGTTGGAAGGCTCGAAAGCCTTCACCAAGGATTTCCTGGCACGCCACAAGATCCCCACCGCCGACTACCAGAACTTCACCGAGATCGAGCCGGCCCTCGCCTACCTGCGTGAAAAAGGCGCACCGATCGTGATCAAGGCCGATGGCTTGGCTGCCGGTAAAGGCGTGATCGTCGCCATGACCCTGCAGGAAGCCGAAGACGCCGTGCGCGACATGCTCGCCGGCAATGCCTTTGGTGATGCAGGTTCGCGCGTGGTGATCGAGGAATTCCTCGACGGCGAAGAAGCCAGTTTCATCGTAATGGTCGACGGCAAGAACGTACTGCCCATGGCCACCAGCCAGGACCACAAGCGCGTCGGCAATGGCGACAGCGGCCCGAACACTGGCGGCATGGGTGCTTACTCCCCGGCGCCAGTGGTCACCAGCGATGTGCATCAGCGCGTCATGGACCTGGTGATCTGGCCGACCGTGCGCGGCATGGCCGACGAAGGCAACGTCTACACCGGTTTCCTCTACGCCGGCCTGATGATCGACAAAGCCGGTAACCCGAAAGTCATCGAGTTCAACTGCCGTTTCGGCGATCCGGAAACACAACCGGTGATGCTGCGCCTGCAATCTAGCCTGGTGCTGCTGGTGGAAGCGGCGCTGGCCCAAGCGCTGGATAAGGTCGAAGCACAGTGGGACCCACGCCCGAGCGTCGGCATCGTGCTGGCGGCCGGTGGTTACCCTGCCGATTACGCCAAGGGCGATGTGATTGAAGGTCTGGATGCCGCCGCTGCGCTGGAAGGCAAGGTGTTCCACGCAGGCACCGCGCTCAAGGACGGCAAAGTTGTAACCGCAGGTGGCCGTGTGTTGTGCGCCACCGCAATGGGTGCCAGTGTCGATGCAGCACAACAGCAGGCGTACAAGCTGGCTGCGAAAATCGACTGGAAAGGTTGTTTCTACCGCACCGACATCGGCTACCGTGCCATTGCCCGTGAACGCGGCGAGAACAGCTGAGAGCTACACTTGCAGTAGCTATCCGTTCGGTTAGGTAAGGGCCTTTGGCCCTTGCCGTACACATGTCGCCCCGCGCATAGTTAACCCGTGCATCAACCTACGAAGGGATTTCGCCGTGCGCTGGCTCAGGATCGCCATAGGTTTCACAGTCAGCTTGCTGACCCTGCTCTGCCTGCTCCCGGCCCAGGCCGCCGCACAAGGCAGTGGTTGGGCGGTATTGCTTGATGAACAGGCCGACCTGCAACTGAGCGACATCCGTTCCGCCCGCTACACCAATCAATTCAGCCCCATCGAACTGGACCGGATCACTGCCGCGCAGCCGGACGGTGCGTTGTGGGTGCGCTTCAGGCTGCAGCCCGGCAAGCACGAACAAGTGCTGCGGGTCTTTGCCCCGGATCTTTCCAGCCTGAGCCTGTATGTACTGGACGGCGATACCCTGGTGGAGCAACAAACCACCGGCACGCGCCAACCCCAGGTTGAACGCCCGCTGCCCAGCAGCGATTTCATGCTGCCGATGCCCCAGAGCCCACGGCCTCTGGAGGTGTACCTGCGCCTGGTCTCGGAACACGAACTGCGCCCCTACATCACCCTGGAACCTGCAGTACTGGCCGCCGCCAACCAGAACCAGACGCTGATCTACGGCCTGCTGTTCGGCGTGCTGCTGATGCTGATCCTGCACAACCTCACGCGCTTCGCCTACCACCGCTCGCGCAGCAGCCTGTGGCTGGCCGCCTGCGAATTGCTGTTGATGCTCAGCCTGGCGCTGCTGCTCAACCTGGTGGGGCCATGGCTGCCGAACTGGCACGCGATCCAGACCCCTGGCGCCTACCTCGCCCTGTTGCTGACCGCACCTTGCGGGTTGATGTTCGCCTACCGCTTCTTCATGCCCCTGGGCCCGCACCCGCTGAACAAGGTGTTGATGGCCGATATCCTGCTGATCGTGCTGTGCGGTCTGCTGTTGTTGTTCGTCAATACCCTGCCACTGAACATCATCACCTATGCCCTGGTGGCACTGGCCGGCCTGAGCATGTTGTTTGTCTCGGCCTACCATTGGCAAAAAGGCTACCGCCCGGCACGTCTGTTCGTGGCGGCGATGGTGGTATTCAACATTGGCACACTGATCATTCTTCCCGCCCTGCTCGGCCTCACCCTGGTGGCGCCGCAGGGCCTGATCGTCACCCTGCTGGGTTTCATCTGCCTCAGCGGCCTGTTGATGAGCCTGGCCCTGGGCGAACGCCAGCGCGCGATTGTCGAAACGCGCTTCAGCCTGAGCCGCGACCTGGCCGCCAGCAATGCCGAAATCGCCGCCAAGGCCGAGTTCCTGGCGAAGATCAGCCATGAAATCCGCACGCCCATGAACGGCGTGCTGGGCATGACCGAACTGCTATTGGGTACGCCGCTGTCGGTGAAGCAGCGCGACTACGTGCAGACCATCCACAGCGCCGGTAACGAGCTGCTCACCCTGATCAACGAGATTCTCGACATTTCCAAGCTGGAGTCCGGGCAGATCGAACTCGATGATGTGCAGTTCGACCTCAACGCGTTGATCGACGACTGCCTGAGTATCTTTCGCGCCAAGGCCGAGCAGCAGAATGTCGAGCTGATCAGCTTTATCCAGCCCCAGGTGCCACGCGTGATCAGCGGCGACCCGACGCGCCTGCGCCAGGCGTTGTTGAGCCTGCTGGAGAACGCCCTGCACAAGACCGATGAAGGCGAAGTGCTGATCGTCGTGGCCCTCGACGAGCGCAGCACCAAGCCCCGTTTGCGCATTGCCGTGCAGGACAGCGGCGTGCCGATGGAAGCCGCCGAACGCGACGCGCTGCTGCACAGCGAACTGCACAGCAAGAACTTCCTCTCGGCGACACGCCTGAGCGGTCACCTGGGCCTGGTCATTGCCCGCCAGTTGATCCTGCTGATGAACGGCGAATTCGGTATCAAGAGTGGCAGCCATCAGGGCAGTACCTTGTGGCTGACCCTGCCGCTGGACCCGGAGCGCCTGGAGCACCCGACGTCGGATCTCGACGGCCCGCTCAAGGACGCCCGCGTGCTGGTGGTGGACGACAACGACACCTGCCGCAAAGTACTGGTGCAGCAATGTTCGGCCTGGGGCCTGAATGTCAGCGCCGTGCCGTCCGGCAAGGAGGCCCTGGCGCTGCTGCGCACCAAGGCACACCTGCGCGATTACTTCGACGTGGTGCTGCTGGACCAGAACATGCCGGGCATGACCGGCATGCAACTGGCGGCGAAGATCAAGGAAGACCCGAGCCTGAACCACGACATCCTGCTGATCATGCTCACCGGTATCAGCAACGCGCCGAGCAAGATCATCGCGCGCAACTGCGGGATCAAGCGCATCCTCGCCAAACCCGTGGCCGGTTATACGCTCAAGACGACCCTGGCCGACGAACTGGCTCAACGCAGCAAAGGCGCAGCCATTCCACGCCCCGCCCCCAGCGCACCGGTGGCGGTGACCGTGCCGAGCGATTTCCGCATCCTGGTAGCCGAAGACAACAGCATCTCCACCAAAGTGATTCGCGGCATGCTCGGCAAACTCAACCTCAACCCGGACACCGCCAGCAACGGCGAAGAAGCCCTGCAAGCGATGAAGGCCCAGCGCTATGACCTGGTGTTGATGGATTGTGAAATGCCAGTCCTCGATGGATTCTCTGCCACGCAGCAGCTGCGCGCGTGGGAAGTCAGCCACCAACGCGTACGCACGCCGGTGGTAGCGCTCACGGCGCATATTCTTTCGGAACATAAAGAACGCGCACGCCAGGCCGGCATGGACGGGCATATGGCCAAGCCGGTGGAGCTATCACAGTTGCGCGAGCTGGTGGATTACTGGGTAGTGCAGCGCCAAAAGCTTCCTGAGCGCAGCACCATTTCCTGATTTGAAATACCATCCCCTGTGGGAGCGGGCTTGCTCGCGAAGGCGGCCTGACAGCCGACACAGTTATACCGAGTACATATCCATTCCTGCGGTAACGGCCACTTAGGGTTCCGCTTTTACAGCGGGTCACTTTTGAAAAGCGCAGAAGTAACCCAAACGCTCTTGCCCCACCACTTGGCACCTCGCTTAGGCTCGGTGTGCCCGTAATCCGCCATGGATTTGGGGGGCCGCCGCCAAATCCCTGTCGAATTCCGGCCAGCGTGGTTTAACGGGGCGCCTAAGATCAAAAGCGACTCGCTTCGCATCGTGGTTACCGTCGGCTGCTACAACCTACAAAATTGTTTAGATACCTATGGCTATCGCAGTTCAAGCCAGCTCCCACATTTGATCTCTGTCGGATAGACTCCTCCACACTTCCCCCGCCCGCGAGCCGCCCCCATGCTCCATGTGTTATTCAGCGTTTACCTGAAGATGCTGGTGCTCTACAGCCCGTTTTTTGTGCTGTCCTGCTTTATCAGCCTGACCCGTGGCTATTCCAGCAAGGAACGTCGGCGCCTGGCCTGGAAAGTCGCACTGGCGACCCTGGTATCGAGCGTGTTGCTCTACCTGTTCGGCAGGGTGATTTTCAGCGTGTTCGGCATTACCGTGGACGCGTTCCGTATCGGCGCCGGCAGCGTGTTGTTTATCTCGGCCCTGGGCATGGCTCAGGGCAAGTCGGCGGTGCAGACCGACAACGTGCAGCAGGACGTGACCATCGTGCCGCTGACCATCCCGCTCACTGTCGGCCCAGGCACCATCGGTGCGCTGCTGGTGATGGGCGTGAGCCAGCCCCACTGGGACGACAAGCTCACCGCCATCCTCAGCATCGCCTTGGCCAGCCTCACAGTGGGTGTGGTGCTGTACCTGTCCAACCGTATCGAACGGATTCTCGGCGACCAGGGCTTGCAGATTGTCAGCCGGTTGATGGGCCTGTTCGTATGCGCCCTGGCCGCGCAAATCATTTTTACCGGGGTTCGCGGCTACCTGGTGCCTTAGATCCGGTATTTGGCAATCGCCAGCTGCACCTTGTCACCGGCGCTTTCGCGCATCAGCTGGATGGTTTTTTCGTTGACCACCGAGGTGTTCAGCACCAGGCAGGTTTGCCCGCTGAAAGCCTCGAACGATGAGCTGTCCCATTCAAGGAACGGCACTCCCACCTGTTTGTTCACGCCGTGGCTGCTGAAGGTCACCAGCACCATCATCACTTCACCATTGGTTTCGGCGCAGGACGCCACGCCGAAGTCACCGCCCTCATGCACCGCGCTATTGCGCTTGAACACATCAAAAGACGCCGGCTGCCGCTTCAATGCCTCCAGCGCATCGGCGGCCAGTTTTGGCAGCGCGGTAACCAGCGGCCCCGACAGTGACATCGACGCCAGCAGCGCGCCGATAATATTCAGCGCAGCCAATTGCACCGTCAGCCCCTTGCCGGAGCGTGAGACCCGCTCGAAACTGCTGCGCACCGGCAGCCAGCCAAGACTGACCATGACCTTGATAAATTCGTCGTACCACGCCTCGGTGCCCCGATGTACTTTCAATACATCGCTCACGTAACTGCTGGCCAGCAGGTAACTCTTGCGAATGTATTCGCGGTTCAGCCCAGACAGCCCCTCGGCGAAGGAAATCACCCCGTTGTTGACCACCGCCGCATTGCAGTCGTCGTCAGTGTCCAGGGGTAACGCCGCGTGCACTCCTGGTGCCCCCGGCAACTTGTAGGCGGCAATCAGCTTGCGCCGTTTGATAGTGTTGATCCTTCTGTGACGTCGCTCCATTTTTCAGTTCTCCACAAGCACCCGACATGGGGCTTTCCTTCACACTAGTCCAGCGGGCGGAGGGCTTTCCATGCGACAAACATGCCTTGGTGGCACCGGTCAAAACCCAGTGCCCAGCAATCACAAGGCACAGCCGGCAGGCTTGCGGTTTTCACCGTAAAAAAAAGAAAAAGCCCCGAACAACATCAGGAGAATCCCTGGGTCATTCGGAGCTTTCCGACGGCCAGTGGGCCGTTTTCAGGAGGCGGGTTTGTCGCCGTACCAACGCGGCGTGTACACCCACGCCCCGCCACCGGCACGCGGGAACACGCAGGTGGTGGACGAGCCAATCAGCACCATGGTGCGCATGTCCACCTGCTCGGGCGTCAATTGGCCCAGGGTGGTGACGCGTAGCGTCTGGCCCGGGCGGCCGATGTCGCGGCCCAGCACCACCGGCGTATCGGGCGTGCGGTGCAGGCCGACGATCTCCAGGGCACGCCCCAGTTGCCAGGGCCGCGAACGCGAGATCGGGTTGTAGAACGCCAGGGCCAGATCGGCCTGGGAAGCCAGGTCCAGGCGCTTTTCAATGATCGACCAGGGCTTGAGGTTATCCGACAGCGACATGACGCAGAAGTCATGCCCCAAGGGTGCACCGGCCTGGGCAGCGGTGGCCAGGGAGGCAGAAACCCCCGGCAGGATTTCCAGGTCGACCTGATGCCAGGCCGGGTCCGTGGAGTCGTGCAGCGCCTCGATCACCGCGGCGGCCATGGCGAATACACCCGGGTCGCCGGACGATACCACCACCACCGAACGCCCCTGCGCAGCCAGCTCGAAAGCATGGCGAGCGCGCTGCATTTCTTCGCGGTTGTCGGTGCAGTGTTGCACTTGATCGTCACGGAACGGCCCGGCCATGCGCACATAGGTTTCATACCCCAGCACATCGGTGCAACGCGCCAGTTCCGCCTTGACCGCCGGCACCATCAACTCGGCCGCGCCGGGACCCAGGCCGATCACTGCGAGACGGCCACGGGGGCGTCCCACCTGCGACACGTCCAAGGGCTGTTCGGCCACGGTAATGCTGATGTCCGCAACGGGCGTCACCGGGGCAAAACGCAGCGGCACACCCAACGCCAGCGCAGCTTCATGCAATGAGGCGTCGGCCATCTGCAGGTCGCTGGCCAACAGGCAGGCCACGGCTTGCACCGCGATCCCCGCCTCATGCAGCGCAGTGCGCACGCGCTCGGCCAACCGCGCACCAGGCTTGCAGGTAATGCAGACGTTTTGCGGATAAATCAGCAGCTCGTTCGCTGCCGGTGGGCGCTCGGCACTGCCCACATGAATCGCCAGGCGCGCCTGTGGGTCCTGGGCCAGATTGGCTTGATCCAGCCACGGCGCCACGCCTTCGACGCGTACCGACTCACCGGCCAAAAGGTCCGAGACAAAGCGCTTGCCCAGTTCAATGTCCGCCAGTTGATAACCCGTCGGCGGGTTGAGCAGGCAGGTGCCAAAACGCAGTTCGCCACTGGTGGTGATTGCCGCGGATACGCCCAATGCCGCGGCGATGTCCCGCGCCATCACATTCACCCCGCCCAGGCCACCCAGCAGCGGCACCACGGCGCTGCCGTCTTCTGCCACGGCCAGCACGGCGGGTTCCTCGCCCTTTTCCAGCAGCAGCGGCGCCAAGGTGCGAATCACAATGCCGGCCGCGCACAGGGCAATCAGCGGCGTGCCTTGCTGGTAGAGCTGGCGCAGCGTCGCGCCGAACTCGCTGTAGCTCTGGTCCGCCCCTTCAACCCGAGCGGCCAGGCCGTGAATCAACGCGCCAGGGTAAACCTGCTGGATCTTGCGCGCCGTGGCCAAACTGCCTTGGCCCAGAATCACAATCGCCGGAGTCATCAACCTTGCCACCTTTCACCGGGCACGATGATCAGCGAGAAATACGGCGACGACATCGGCTCCACCTGGTCCAGCGGCACGATCTTCTGGTTGGCCATGGTGGCGCGCTCCACGTACAACGCACGTTCGGCCAGGCCCAGCTCTTCCAACACCTGGCGCACCTTCGGGAAGTTGCGCCCCAGCTTCATGATCACTGCGGCATCGGCATCCGCCAGGCGGCGCTTGAGGTCATCATGGGGCAACACGCCCGAGAGCACCGACAAGCTCTGGTTGCGATACACCAACGGCGCGCCGAGCACCGAAGCGCCACCGAGCATCGAACACACGCCCGGAATTACCTGGGCTTCGTAGCGCGCGGCAAGGCGGTCATGCAGGTACATGTAGGAGCCGTAGAAGAACGGATCACCTTCGCAGATCACCGCCACATCGCGGCCCGCCTCCAGGTGCGCGGCCACGTCGAGGCTGGCGTTGTCGTAGAAGTCGCTGATCACTTGTTCATAGGACAGCGGCGCCGGCAGCGCTTCAGTGGTGACCGGGTACACCAGCGGCATCAGGGTCTGCTGTGGCACCAGGTGGCCTTCGATGATGCCGAAAGCGTTGCCCTTCTTGCCCTTGGCCACGAAATACGCCACCACCGGCGATTCACGCAGCAGGCGCAGGGCCTTGAGGGTGATCAGTTCCGGGTCACCGGGGCCTACGCCCAGCCCGATCAAACGTCCGCGCACCTGCATTATTCGACCTCCGTGGCCAGGGCGTTGACGGCGGCGGCAGCCATTGCGCTACCGCCCAGGCGGCCTTGCATGATCACGAAGGGTACGCCACGGCTGTCGGCGGCAAGCATGGCCTTGGATTCGGCGGCGCCGACGAAACCGACCGGGAACCCCAGGATCAGCGCCGGTTTCGGCGCGCCGGCGTCGAGCATTTCCAGCAGGTAGAACAAGGCGGTCGGCGCGTTGCCGATCACCACCACGCTGCCTTCCAGGTGCGGGCGCCACAGCTCCAGAGCGGCGGCGGAACGGGTGTTGCCCAGCTCCCGCGCCAGCTGCGGCACGCTGTCGTCGCGCAGGGTGCAGATCACTTCGTTATTGGCCGGCAGGCGCGCACGGGTCACGCCCTCGGAGACCATCCGCGCATCACACAGGATCGGCGCGCCAGCAGCCAGCGCATCGCGCCCGGCCTTGCCCGCCCCTTCGGAAAATTGCAGACCGTCGATGGCCTCGACCATGCCGCACGCATGAATCACCCGCACCGCGAGTTTTTCCAGATCGGCCGGGATGCGGTCCAGGTTGGCTTCCGCGCGAATAATGGCAAAGGAGTTGCGATAGATCTCCTGACCGTCGCGGATGTAATCAATCATCGGTGTTGCTCCGTGGGCGAGCGCGTAACAGGGCGCCCGCCGCTTCAATGGAAAGAGTGCGCGCGTGCAGCCGACCGAAACCCGGGTGGGCTGCATCGCGAAAATAGAGGTCGTAATGGCCGGGGCTCACCGCCAGCAACGTGACCGGCGCGGTGTGCGCAGCGGCGCATGAGCGCGAGCAGCCGGACAGGTGCGCTTCGACGCCGGGTTGCAGGGCGGCCAGTTGCACCGCGTCGGCCTTGGTATCGGCCAGGCCCTTGCCGCAACCGCTGGAACCGGTGCAGGCAATCATGCGCGCCAGGGGTTGGTCGATTGAACACACAAAGCCCAGTTGCGCCAGGCGTTCGGTCACGGCGCCAACGCGTTCAATGTTGGGCAGTAGCACGCCCTGCCAGGGCGTGAAGCGCAACGTGCCATCGCCGTACTCGCTGGCCAGTTGCGCGGCGCCCTGGAGCATCAGCGAATCCAGGCGGCCCAATGGCGCGACTGCCGCGACGTAAAACTGATTCTTTTGGGCCTGTGGATAACTGCCGATGTGCAACAACGCACCACTGGCCGGGCGCTTGAAGCCCTGCGCCGACAACAGCGGCAGCCTCAGGCGGCCCAACAAGTTATCCACAGGCAGATGACGCATACGTGTTTGCTCGGGCGTCGCCAGGTCGAGAAAGGCCTCCAGCACCGCCACCACCAGCGCATGCCCCTGGTCCAGCGGCACTGCCGCCACGGGCGCATCCAACCCCGGACAACCGGCCAGGCCGAACGCCAACAGCGTCTGACCATCGCGCACAAACGCCGACAGCCACAGGTCATGGTGATGCTCCAGCATCGCCAGGGCTTCACCGCCATCGAGTTGTATCGCGAACTTGGCCGACAGCTGGTGGAACCGCGCATGGTTTTGCAAGGTGGCAAGAATCTGCGTGGCCAGCGGGCGGGTGTCGAACAGCATCTGCGGGTCGATACCAGCAGCGGGGCTGAGCATCAGGTTGCGCACGTCGTCACCGGCAGCGTTATTGGGGCCCAGACCGGCGGCAAGCAACCTGGCGATCAAGGCGTCCTGCTCGGCGCCAATGCCGCGGATCTGCAAGTTGGCGCGGTTGGTCGCCTCGATTATCCCCCCCGCGTACGTACGGGCCGCGTCGGCCACGGCGCTGGCCTGGGCTGCGGTGATCGAACCACCGGCGAGTTTGATCCGGCAAATGCCGCCGTCCAACGCCTGGACAATACGCAGCAACCCCGGACAAGCCGAGGGGCGCATGGTATTCACAGCGGGCGTTGGGTTCACGGGGCTACCGGTTGACGGGTAAAGGCGCGGTATTATGCCTGCTTTGTCCGGCGGCATGAAAAGCCTGCCCGTCGGATGTCGCTCAAGGAATTGATATGTCGCCCTGGCTGACGGTTGTAGGCATCGGTGAAGACGGCTTCAAGGGCCTGGGCAGGAATGCCCGGCACGCCCTGTTGCGCGCCACGCGGATTATAGGCGGCCAACGCCAGTTGGACCTTTTGCCGGTGTGTATTCGTGGCGAACGCCAGGTGTGGCCGAGCCCGTTTTCCCTGGAGCCGGTGTTGTCGCGGCGCGGGGAGCCTGTGTGCGTCTTGGCCAGTGGCGACCCGATGTTCTATGGCGTCGGCGCCAGCCTGGCCCGGCAAGTGGCAGCTGAAGAGTTGTTGATTTTGCCCGCACCATCGTCGGTGTCCCTGGCGGCAGCGCGCCTGGGCTGGCCGTTGCAGGAGGTGGTGACGCTATCGGTGGTCGCTCGTCCGTTGGCGGCACTTAATGCGCATCTGACCGCTGGCGTGCGCTTGTTGGTCTTGAGCAATGACGGCAGCAGCCCCGCTTTGATGGCTGCGTTGTTGGCCGAACGCGGTTTCGGCCCCAGCCGGATTACTGTGTTTGAACACCTGGGCGGCCCGGCTGAGGGGCGCATCGACGGGCACGCGCAATCCTGGGAACACGCCGAGGTTGCCGCTTTGAACCTGGTCGCCATCGACTGCCTGGCGGATGCGAACGCACCACGTCTGTCACGCCTTGCAGGTTTGCCCGACGCGGCCTTCAAGCACGATGGCCAACTGACCAAACGCGACGTGCGCGCCATGACCCTCGCCCGCCTTGCCCCCATGCCCGGCGAACTGCTGTGGGACGTGGGCGCGGGCAGCGGCTCCATCGGCATTGAATGGATGCGCACGCATCCAAGCTGCCGCGCCGTGGCAATCGAGGCCGACGCAGGCCGCCAAAGCCTGATCGAACACAACCGCGACGCCCTCGGCGTGCCCGGCCTGCAACTGATTCGCGGCAAGGCGCCGGATGCGTTAAGCGGTCTGGAAGCACCGAACGCCATCTTCATCGGCGGCGGCGTCACCCGCGAAGGCGTGCTCGACACCTGCTGGCAACACCTGCGCCCCGGTGGACGGTTGGTGGCCAATGCCGTGACCCTGCAAAGCGAAATGACCTTGATGAACTGGCGCGCCGAGCATGGCGGCGAACTGACCCGCATCCACGTGGCCCAGGCGCAACCATTGGGCGAGTTCGATACCTGGCGCCAGGCATTGCCGATCACGCTATTGGAAGTGATCAAGCCCCTATGAAAAGGATTCTGTTGCTGGGCGGCGTGACGGAGGCGCTGGCCGTTGCCCGCACCCTGGGGCCGGAGCATATCTACAGCCTGGCGGGCGTAGGCCGTGTGCCGACCGACCTGAGCTGCCAGGTTCGAGTCGGGGGTTATGGAGGCGCTGAAGGGCTCGCGCAGTTTGTTCGTGATGAACGCATCAGCCTGATTCTCGATGCCACGCATCCGTATGCGGCGCAGATCAGCCACAACGCGGCCCAGGCGGCGCGCTTGAGCGATGTGCCTTGCTGGGCGTTGCGACGTCCGGCGTGGCAGCCGCAGGTGGGGGATGACTGGCGGGAAGTGCCTGACTGGGCCGCCCTGATAGCCGCGTTGAAGCCCTTCAAGCGCCCATTGTTCACCCTGGGTCGCGAACCCTTGCAGCATCTGGATGAAATCCCCGCCGACCAGTTCTGGACGCTGCGCGCACTGGACGTTTATCCGGGGAATGCGCGGTGTGAAGTGATCGGCGCGCGCGGACCGTTTCTGATCGAGGATGAGCGGGCTTTATTCGAACGGCGCAGGATCGATGTACTGATCAGCAAGAACAGCGGCAGCACCGCCACCGAACCGAAGCTGGAAGTGGCGCGTGAGCGAGGGGTTCCGGTGTTGGTGCTGAAGCGGCCGGTGCTGGCTACCGTAGATCGAGAATTCACCAGCGTAGCTGCGGTGCTACAGGCAATACACCCCCTCTGAGCAACACCGACCTAATGTGGGAGGGGGCTTGCTCCCGATGGCGGCGGATCAGCCAACAAATCAGTAACTGACACACCGCGATCGGGAGCAAGCCCCCTCCCACATTTGACCTGCGCAGCCCTGAAGATCCTCATCCACTCAATTGCCGTCTACGCTCAAATCCAGCACTGCGACACCAAACCACACCGCCCCTTTTTACTTATCCCCCCCGATCAGGCTAAATACCCCCTGATCGTTTAACCCTACGGATTATCCGCCATGGCCCGTCAACGCTTTGCAATTGCCTGGATCGCCTGCCTTGCAGTGCTGTTCAATGCGTTTGCCATGCCGTTGGCCAGTGCGATGCAGCAGACTGATGACCCGGTCAAGCGTCTGATGTGGGGTGGGTTCTGCTCGTCCAATGGTGCCAGCCTGAAGGCGATTGCCCTGGGCAAGCTGGAAATCCCGGCAGCGCCGGACGATCACTCTGCCATGCAGCATTGCTGGTGTTGCTCGGGCTCGGCGCCGTTGGTGGCGTTGCCGGGGCATGTGCCGCAGCTGTATGTGACGCGCTTCGAGGCGGTGCAGAGCCTGCCGCCACGCTTATTGCGCAATCCCACCCCGCGCCAGCAATGGCCAAGCCTTAACCCTCGCGCCTCCCCAACGGTCTGATCTTCTTCGCAAGTGAACTGCGTTTAGAACCGTTCTGGAGAACTGCCATGCTTAAATCTTCCCTGCTTCTGGCTGCGTTGCTGTTGCCGGTGTTCAGTGCTGCCAATGCCGATGACTACAAGGCCGGCGACCTGTTGGTGAGCGATCCCTGGTCCCAGGAGCTGCCACCGAATGCGCCGACCGTGGCGGCCTACTTTGTGATTCATAACACCGGGGCTGCTCCGGATCGCCTGCTCAGCGTTGAAACCAGCGTCGCGGAGAAAGCCGAGCTGCACGAGCATGTGATGCAAGGCGACTTGATGAAGATGCAGCAAGTGCCCAGCGTTGCCGTACCGGCCAAGGGTGAGCTGACCTTCGCGCCGATGGCTTATCACGTGATGCTGCTGGGCCTCAAAGACCGCAGCCTGTTGGCCGATGGCAAGCAATTCCCACTGACCCTGACCTTCGAGAAAGCAGGCAAGGTTCAGGTGCAAGTGTCGGTGCAGAAGGTCCCGCCGATGGCCACGCACGAGCATAAGCACACTCACTAGACCTACCCGATGGGCGCCCCCCGCGCCAGGTTGTCTCCGCACCGCCGTGTGATGCGCGGCAGTTGGATCAGCCTGTTCGCCATGCTGATGATCTTTATCGGTCCGCTGATTTCCCAAGCGATGCCGATGGATCATCACGCCGGTATGTCCATGGACATGCCCGCGTGCCACGGCGAGCCCAAGCCGACCAAAACCCCCGACGAACATCATGTCCTCTGGGAGAAATGCGGCTATTGCAGCCTGCTGTTCAGTTGCCCGGCCCTGCCCGGCAGCGTCTCCTACGTAACGCTCGGCACCCCGCCGCCAGCCAACGCACTCATCCCCGCCCCCCGCCTGGGCCATGCTCGGCAGAGCATCTTCCCTGGCGCCCGCAGTCGTGCGCCGCCCATCGTGTCGTAAGCCCTTCACCGCGTTACTTCACCCCGGCCGACTTCAATTAGACAGCCGCAGGCTGCTGGCCGTGTTGTTTACGATTGATTGATGGAATTTGTCATGTCCAGGTTTTCTGCTGACACCCGTTTGGGCGCTGCCCCTGTTTTCGCCGCTCTGTGCGGCGCACTGCTTGCCCCCTACGCCCATGCGCACGAACACGAGCTGAGCCCCACGGTGATCACCGCGATCGCTCCCAGCTCGCCCCTCACCGTTGTCACCAACCCCAAGGATCCACGCCAGCCGGTGCCCGCGAGCGATGGCGGCGACTACCTCAAGACCATCCCCGGCTTCGCCCTGGTGCGCAACGGCGGCACCAACGGCGACCCGGTGCTGCGCGGCATGTTCGGCTCGCGCCTGAACATCCTTACCAACGGCGGCATGATGCTCGGCGCCTGCCCAGGCCGCATGGATGCGCCGACTTCGTATATTTCGCCGGAAACCTACGACAAGCTCACCGTGATCAAAGGCCCGCAAACCGTACTCTGGGGCCCGGGCGCGTCGGCCGGTACGATCCTGTTCGAGCGTGAGCCCGAGCAGTTCGGCGAGCTGGGCACGCGGATCAATGCCAGTGTGCTGGCCGGTTCCAACGGGCGTTTCGACAAGGTCATCGATGCTGCTGCAGGAGGGCCGTTGGGCTATGTGCGGGTGATCGGCAACCAGGCCCATGCCGACGATTACAAGGACGGCAACAACGACACTGTCGCCTCGCGCTATGACAAGTGGAATGGCGATGTGGCGGTGGGTTTCACCCCCGACGCCGACACGCTGCTGGAACTCACCGCCGGCCGTGGCGACGGTGAAGCGCGCTACGCCGGACGCGGTATGGACGGCTCGCAATTCCTGCGCGAAAGCCTCGGGCTGCGCTTCGAAAAATCCAACCTCGGCGAGGTACTGGACAAGGTCGAGGCCCAGGTCTACTACAACTACGCCGACCACGTCATGGACAACTACAGCCTGCGCGTCCCTTCGGGCACCGGCATGATGGCCGGGCCCATGGCCTCCAACGTCGACCGTCGCACCCTGGGCGGTCGCATCAAGGCAACCTGGCGCTGGGCCGATGTGCAACTGATCGGCGGCCTGGACGCGCAGACCAACGAACACCGCGCGCGCAGCAGCATGGGCATCGACACCTACAAGGACCTGCCGCGCAACAAGGACGCCAACTTCCACAACTACGGGGTATTCGGCGAGCTGACCTGGTACGCCGCCGACAACGACCGCCTGATCACCGGCGCCCGCCTGGACCGTGCCTCAGCCAAGGATTTCCGGCAACGCACCGGCTCGGCAATGATGAGCCGCCCCAACCCCACCGCCGACGACACCCGCGCAGACACCTTGCCATCGGGCTTTGTGCGCTACGAGCACGACCTGGCGGACACGCCCACGACCGTCTATGCGGGCCTGGGTCACGCTGAACGCTTTCCGGATTACTGGGAACTGTTCTCCCCCAACACCGGCGCGGTCGGCTCGGTGAATGCCTTTGATGGCGTGAAGCCCGAGAAGACCACGCAGCTGGATTTCGGCGCGCAATACAAAACCGCCGACCTCGAAGCCTGGGCCTCGGGTTACGTCGGCCAGGTGCGCGACTTCATCCTGTTCGACTACCGGCCCGGCATGATGGGCACCACCTCCCAGGCGCGCAATGTCGACGCGCGCATCATGGGTGGCGAGTTGGGTGCGGCCTACAAGCTGAGCCGCAACTGGAAAGCCGACGCCAGCCTCGCCTACGCCTGGGGCAAGAACAGCAGCGATGGCAAAGCCCTGCCGCAGATGCCGCCGCTGGATGCACGCCTGGGCCTGACCTACAGCGAAGACGACTGGAGTGCCGGCGCCTTGTGGCGCGTGGTCGCGGCGCAAAACCGCATCGACCAGAACAAGGGCAACGTGGTCGGCAAGGACTACGACAAGAGCGGCGGTTTCGGCGTGTTCTCGCTCAACGCTGCGTACCGCATCAATAAGAACTTCAAGGTCAGTACCGGAGTCGACAACCTGTTCGGCAAGGCTTATGCCGAGCATTTGAACCTGGCGGGTAACGCAGGCTTCGGTTACCCGGCGAATGACCCGCAAGCCATCAAGGAGCCGGGGCGTACGCTCTGGACCAAGGTGGACATGAGCTTCTAACAGCATCGGGAGCAAGCCCCCTCCCACACTTGAAACGCATTTCAAATGTGGGAGGGGGCTTGCCCCCGATGGCGGTGTAACCGACACAAAAAAATCAAAAGCCTTGCGGAGCCCCTGATGAGCACACCGAAAATCTCCTTCTACAACCTGGCCTGGCGCTGGCACTTCTACGCCGGTCTCTTTGTCGCCCCTTTCATGGTGCTGCTGGCCCTGACCGGCATCATCTACCTGTTCAAACCCCAGCTCGACCCGCTGATGTACGGCCACCTGCTCACCGTACCCACAGCCGAGCACGCTCTGAGCGCGGACGAACTGCTGCAACGCGCCAAAGACGCCTACCCCCAGGCCGCGATCAGCAAATACCTGCCGCCTGCCGACGCCACCAACAGCGCGCAGTTCGTGATGCACAACCAGGGCCGCGAGATCAGCGTATTCGTCGACCCGTATCGCGGCACAGTCCTGGGTGAGCAGGACGCCAAAAACAACCTGCAGGCCATTGCCCGCGCCCTGCACGGCGAGCTGATGATCGGCACCACCGGCGACCGCCTGATAGAACTCGCCGCCGGCTGGGGCGTCATGCTGGTGGTGTCCGGCCTGTACCTGTGGTGGCCGCGTGGCAAGTCATCGGCTGGCATATTGTGGCCGCGCCTCAACAGCCGTGGCCGCTTGTTCTGGCGTGACCTGCACGCTGTCGCCGGCTTCTGGGGCGCGGCATTTCTGCTGGTCATGCTGCTCAGCGGCATGACCTGGACCGGTTTCTGGGGCAAGCAATACGCCGACCTGTGGAACACCTTCCCGGCGGCGATGTGGAACAACGTGCCGCAGTCCGACCAGCAGGCACGCGTGCTTAACACGGCCACCCAACAGACCGTGCCCTGGGCCATGGAAAACACGCCGATGCCGATGTCCGGCGACCACGCCGAACACATGAAGCATGGCGCCATGCACTCAGGCCCTGCCGCGCCAAGCGTGCGCCTGCAACAAGTGGTCGACTTGGCCAATGCACGCAAGGTCGAGCCCGGCTACAGCATCACCTTCCCCACCACCGCCACGGGGGTATTCACCGTCGCGGTGTTCGCCAACGACCCGCGCAATGACGCCACCCTGCATGTGGACCAGTACACCGGCAAGGTCCTGGCCGATGTGCGTTGGGAACATTACAACCTGGTCGCCCGCGCCACCGAGACCGGCGTGATGCTGCATGAAGGCAAGATGTTCGGCTGGGTCAACCAACTGATCGTGCTGGTGATCTGCCTGATGATCCTGCTCAGTGCGGTCAGCGGCGTGGTGATCTGGTGGAAGCGTCGCCCTGCCGGTGGCGTGGGTGTTCCGCCGTTGCGTCATGACCTGCCAAAGTGGAAAACCGCGATGGTGATCATGCTGGGCCTGGCACTTGTTTTCCCGCTGGTGGGGGCGTCGCTGATCGTGGTGTGGGTACTGGATCGTCTGGTGCTGTCGCGCTTTTTTGGCCAAGGTGAATCCGCTTCAGGTTCCGCATGAAACAGGCGAGATGCCCAATCCAGGGGGCTTGTGTAGCCTTGCGCAGACTTTTGCCCCGCAGCCGATAAGTGTTAACTTATAACACTTTCTGCGCTATCGTTGCTCGCCGCGCCCTGCGGCGAGTACCTCTCAAGAAGCGACTGATCGACCGATGAACAACTACCTTGCGAGCGGCCTGTGCCTGCTCGCCCTGCATACCAACGCCCAGGCCCTGATCCTGCCCGCCAGCCCCATTACCGCACCGGCAGTGGATAGTGAGCGCGTTGACCTCAACACCCCGACCACCGCCGGTTCGCGCCTGAATCTCACAGCGCTGCAAACCCCCGGCAGCGTTGAAAGCCAGACCGGCGCCCAGATCCGCGAACGTGGCGACGCCAGCGTGCAGGACGCCATCTCCCGCGCCACCGGCATCAGCCGCACCGGCACGCCGGGCGACGGCGGCACCTCGTTGCAGGCCCGCGGCTTTACCGGCCAAAGCTCGGTTATGCAGCTGTACGACGGCAACCGCATGTACACCGGCATGGGCACCTCGACCTTCCCGGTGGACAGCTGGGCAGTGGAGCGGGTGGACGTGCTGCGCGGCCCGGCCTCGGTGCTGTACGGCGAAGGCGCCACCGGCGCGGTGATCAACACGATCTCGAAAAAACCCTTTGCGGGCGAGATCGAAAACCATATCCGCCTTGGCTACGGCTCCTACGACCGCCAGCAGCAAGCCCTCGACAGCGGCGGCTCGCTGACCGACACCTTGAGCTACCGCTTGAACCTCAACCGCCTGCGCAGCAACGGCTTCATCGACCGTGGCGATTCCAGCAGCGATTTCATCAGCGGCGCCCTGCGCTGGCAACCAGCCGACAACCTGAGTTTCACCCTGGCCAGCGACTACGGTGATCAGCGCCCACAAAACTACTTCGGCACGCCCCTGGTCAACGGCCAGTTGCACAAGGGCCTGCGCGACAAGAACTACAACGTCAGCAACGACACCCAGCACTACAACGACCAGTGGACGCGCCTGACCAGCGAGTGGCAACTCAACGACAACGTCAGCGCCACCAACGAGTTGTATTACCTGAAAAACCAACGCCGCTGGCAAAACGCCGAGAACTACAATTTCACCAACGGCCAACTGACCCGCAGCGGCAACTTCGGTATCAAGCACGATCAGGAACAGGTGGGCGACCGCCAGACCTTCACCTTCAAGCACACCCTGTTCGGCCTCGATAGCCAGACCGTAGCGGGCGTGGAATACAACCGCATCCGTTTCCGCCTGGCGAGCAACACGCCATTTAATGATGTGTCGGGAACCGGCCAACCCATCGACCTGTATCACCCGGCGCCCGCGCCGTTTGCCAGTAAAGACCCGTTCAAACCGGTGTTTTCCACTACGACCAAAACCTTCGCAGGTTTTGCTGAAAACCGCTTGCAGTTGACCGACCAACTCACGCTGATCACCGGTATCCGCCGCGACTACGCGCATATCGACCGCGACGACCTGCGCACTGGCGGCCAATCCGACAAAACCCTCACCGGCAATAACTGGAAAGCCGGTCTGGTCTACGCGATCACCCCGGACACCTCGGTCTACGGCCAGTACGCCACCAGCACCGACGGCGTCGGCGGGCTGATCTCCCTGAGCCCGAGCCAGCAACAGTTCGACCTGTCTACCGCCAAGCAGACCGAGGTCGGCATCAAACAAGCGTTCTGGGGTGCCCGCGGAGAATGGACCCTCGCCGCCTACCACATCGTCAAAAAGAAACTGCTGACGGATGTGCCGGGTGAGCCGGACTTCAAACAGCAAGTCGGCCAACAATCCTCCAACGGCCTGGAAGCCAGCCTCGACTTGCAACTGCCCCACGCCTGGCAGTTGCAAGCCAACGCCGCCGTCGTGCGGGCGCAGTACGACGATTTCAAACAAGACGTCAACGGCGTACAGGTCTCCCGCGACGGCAACCGCCCGGTGGACGTTCCGCGCCGCACCGCCAACCTGTGGCTGAGCAAGGCCGTGACCGACAACGTGCGTGCCGCTGCCGGTGTGCGTTACGTCGACGCACGCTATGCCGATATGGCCAACCAGAGCGAGCTGCCGAGCTATACCGTGGTCGATGCCACGTTGTCGTGGAAAGCCATGCGCGACACCACGCTGGGCCTGCAACTCAATAACCTGTTCGATCGCACTTATGCGGTCAGCCAATACAACGATGGGCAGCAGTGGATTCTAGGTGTACCTCGCTCCATGTTCATTACCGCGGACTACACCTTCTAATGACCTCACTCACCCTCACCGACCTGGCTTGGACTCCACCCGGCCACAACCACTGCCATCACCAGTTCCAACTGCGTGACGCCAGCCTGCGCGTCGGTGCCGGGGAGTTTGTCGGGCTGATCGGGCCTAACGGCAGTGGCAAGACCAGCCTGTTGCGCTGCGCCTATCGGTTCACCCGGCCAGAACACGGTGATGTATCGCTTGCGCACCAGAATGTCTGGAAGCAAAGCGCAAAGTGGTGCGCGCAACGCATCGCCGTGGTGCTGCAGGAGTTTCCCGATACCTTCGGCTTACGCGTGGATGAGGTGGTCGCCATGGGGCGCACACCCCACAAGGGTTTGTTCGACAGCGACACACTGCACGACCAGCAACTGATCCTTCAAGCGCTGGAATCGGTGGGCATGCAAGGCTTCGAGGACCATGCCTTCGCGACCCTGTCCGGCGGTGAAAAACAGCGCGTCATCCTTGCCCGCGCCCTGGCCCAGCAACCGCAACTGTTGATCCTTGACGAGCCGACCAACCACCTCGACCCGCGTTATCAACTTGAGTTGCTCAGGCTGGTCAGGCGTTTGAACATCGGCACCCTGGCGAGTATCCATGACCTCAACCTGGCCGCCGCCTTCTGTGATCGCCTGTACGTGATCCACCACGGGCGCATCGTCGCCAGCGGCACGCCCCACGAAGTGCTGACCGCCGCGTTGCTGCGCGACGTGTTTGGCGTCGAGGCCTTGATCGACACTCACCCCTTGGACGGCTACCCACGAATCACTTGGATAACCCAGCCATGATCCTGCGCATCCTGCTGTCTCTGCCTCTGTTGCTCGGCGCGGCTCAAGCACTCGCCGAAAGCACCCGATACCCGCTGACCATCAAAAGTTGCAACCGCGACGTAACCTTCCAGCAAGCCCCACAACACGCGGTCAGCCACGACATCAACATGACCCAGATGATGCTCGCCCTGGGCCTCAAGCCACGCATGGCCGGCTACAGCGGCGTGACCGGCTGGAAGTCAGTACCGCCGCAAATGGCCACGCTCCTCGACGGCCTGCCGGAACTGGCGAGCAAGTACCCGTCGGTGGAAACCCTGCTCAACGCCAACGTGGATTTCTTCTTCGCCGGCTGGGATTACGGTATGCGCGTGGGCGGCGACCTCACGCCTTACACCCTGCAACCCTTGGGCATCAATGTGTATGAGTTGACCGAGTCATGTGCGTTCGTGATGAAGCGCCCAGCCGCAAGCCTCGACGATACCTATAACGACCTGCGCAACCTGGGCAGGATCTTCGACGTGCAGGATCGCGCCAATACCCTTATCGCCCAGATGCAGGCGCAAGTGGCCGAGGTGCAAAAAGACCTGCCCGCCGACAAGCCACGGGTGTTCCTTTACGACAGCGGCGAAGACCGCGCCATGACCTCGGGCCGCCTGGGCATGCCCCAGGCGCTGATCGACGCCGCCGGCGGGCGCAACATCCTCGATGACATCGACGCCAGCTGGACCCGAGTCAACTGGGAAACCGTCGTTGAGCGCAACCCACAAGTCATCGTGATCGTTGACTACAGCGAGGTCACCGCCGAACAGAAGAAACAGTTCCTGCTTGACCACCCTGCACTGCAATCGGTGGAGGCCATCAAGCACCAGCACTTCATCGTGATCCCCTATATGCAAGCCACACCAAGCATCGACAACGTGCTAGCGGTTGAAACCCTGGCCAAGGGGTTTCACGGCGAATGATCACCCGTCACTACGTCCTGTTATTAAGCGCCCTGGGTGCCTTGTTGCTGGTCTCCTGCGTGATCTCCCTGGGGTTCGGTTCGGCGCGGGTGCCAGTGGACGTGGTGTGGCGAATTTTGCTGAACAAGGTGTTCGGCTTGGGTGTGGTGGACTGGAGTGTGGGCCAGGAACATATCGTCTGGCTGATCCGTGTGCCGCGTATGCTACTGGGGGCGCTGGTAGGCGCCGGGCTGGCACTGATTGGCGCGGTACTGCAGGCGGTCACGCGTAACTCGCTGGCCGACCCGCACCTGCTCGGTGTGACCTCCGGCGCCACCCTCGGCGCGGTGATCGTGGTGCTGCATGTGGGTGAAATCATCGGCCTGCTGACCTTGCCCCTCGCCGCCTTTATCGGTGCGCTGCTGAGCATGTTGGTGGTGCTGGCCGTCGCCAGTCGCAACGGTCGCCTGGAAAGTGATCGCCTGCTGCTGTGCGGTGTAGCGGTGTCGTTTGTGATGATGGCGGTGGCCAACCTGTTGCTGTTCATGGGTGACCACCGCGCCGCCTCGGCGGTGATGTTCTGGATGCTCGGCGGCCTGGGACTGGCCCGCTGGGAACTGCTGGCAATTCCCGCCACCACGGTGCTGCTGGGGTTGCTGTTGCTGCTCGGCATGGCCCGCCCGCTCAACGCATTGATGGCCGGTGAGCAGACCGCCGTGACCCTGGGTTTGAACGCACGCAATGTACGCTTGAAAGTCTTCCTGGTCGCTTCGCTGATGACCGGCGTGCTGGTGTCCATCAGCGGTTCTATCGGCTTTGTCGGGCTGATGGTGCCGCACATCGCCCGGCGCCTGATAGGTGCCGAACACCGGCGTTTACTGCCAGTGTGCGTGCTGCTTGGCAGTGTGTTCCTGGTGTGGGTCGATGTCGCCGCACGCACACTGATAGCGCCCGAAGACTTGCCGATTGGCGTGGCGACGGCGGCGATTGGCGGGCTGTTTTTTATCGGTTTGATGCGCAAGCGTTGAGCGCGCCCCGTTGTAGCGCACAGCCACGCACCTGGCAGACCGACCCGCCATTTCATGGTGCATTTCCCATGCGCTGACCTGGGCGAAGCGACCATTTCATGCCTTTTTCCGACTCGGCACAGCGCTTGCAATCACCTGCTCAACTTTCCCCTCATAACAGTGTTGAGTCCACGGAGATCGCACCATGCAGCGTCGCAGCTTGATCAAGGCTTTTACTTTGTCGGCATCCATTGCCGCCATGGGATTGACCTGGACCGTCCAGGCCGCCGAGACCATCAAGGTCGGCATCCTACACTCGTTGTCCGGGACCATGGCGATCTCCGAAACCTCGCTTAAAGACATGGCGCTGATGACCATCGACGAGATCAACGCCAAGGGCGGCGTGAACGGCAAGATGCTCGAACCAGTGGTGGTGGACCCGGCGTCCAACTGGCCGCTGTTCGCAGAAAAAGGCCGGCAACTGTTGACCCAGGACAAGGTTGCCGTGGTGTTTGGCTGCTGGACCTCGGTGTCGCGCAAATCCGTATTGCCGGTGTTCGAAGAACTCAACGGTTTGCTGTTCTACCCGGTGCAATATGAAGGCGAAGAGATGTCGCCTAACGTGTTCTACACCGGTGCGGCGCCGAACCAGCAGGCGATTCCGGCAGTGGAATACCTGATGAGCGAAGAAGGCGGCAGTGCCAAGCGCTTCTTCCTGCTGGGCACCGACTACGTGTACCCGCGCACCACCAACAAGATCCTGCGCTCGTTCCTGCATTCCAAAGGCGTGGCGGATAAGGATATCGAAGAGGTCTACACCCCGTTCGGCCATGCCGATTACCAGACCATCGTCGCCAACATCAAGAAATTCTCCGCCGGCGGCAAGACTGCGGTGGTCTCCACCGTCAACGGCGATTCCAACGTGCCGTTCTACAAAGAGCTGGCCAACCAGGGCTTGAAAGCCACCGAAGTACCGGTGGTGGCGTTCTCGGTGGGCGAAGAAGAACTGCGCGGCATCGACACCAAACCACTGGTGGGCAACCTGGCGGCGTGGAATTACTTCCAGTCGGTAGAGAACCCGGTCAACCAGAAATTCGTCGCCGACTGGAAAGCCTACGCCAAGAAGCACAACCTGCCGGGCGCAGACAAAGCCGTGACCAACGACCCGATGGAAGCCACCTATGTGGGCATCCATATGTGGGCCCAGGCGGCAGAGAAAGCCAAGTCCACCGACGTCGACAAAGTGCGCGAAGCCCTGGGCGGCCAGACCTTCGCCGCACCGTCGGGCTTTACCCTGACCATGGACAAGACCAACCACCACCTGCACAAGCCGGTGATGATCGGCGAGATCCAGGCTGATGGGCAGTTCTCGGTGGTGTGGCAGACCGAAGCACCGATTCGGGCACAGCCATGGAGCCCTTACATCCCGGGCAATGACAAGAAGCCGGATTACGCGGTGAAGAGCAACTAAAGCCCCACGACTCTAATGTAGGGCATGGTCAATGTGGGAGCTGGCTTGCCTGCGATGCAAACAACTCGGTGTGCCTGACACACCGCAGCGATGCCATCGCAGGCAAGCCAGCTCCCACAGACAACCAGCGCCCCCACTGTCCCCGCATGATCAGGACATTTTTGTATGCCCACTGCCCTCCACCGCTTCATCCTCGCCGTGCTGTTGTTGCTGCCTTTGGCCGCACACGCCAGCGACGCCGAAGACTTCATCAACGCCAACCCGATGCAACAAGCCAAGCTGCTCCAGGACTGGGCCGCCCAGCCTGACCCGGCGCGCATCGAGCTGGTGGATGCCCTGCAACAAGGCCAACTTAACGTCAACGGCGAAACCAAGACCGTACGCCTGAACAACCGTCTGCGCGGCCTGATCGACAACGTCCAAGCCAGCCAGCAACTGCTCGCCGCCGATCCCAAGGTTCGCCTGGCGGCAGCTCGAACCCTGCAAAAAAGCGCTGTGCCTGCGCAGTTGAAATTCCTCGACCAGCAGGTCGCCGCCGAAACCGACGAGGATGTGCACAGCGCCCTCAGCCTGGCCCTGGCCAACCTGCAACTGGTGGACACCGACCCTGCGGTGCGACTGGCCGCCGTGCGTCTGCTCGGCAGCACCGGCGACCCGCTGGCCCGCACGCGCCTCGAAGCGCTGCTCGCGCCGGGCGTGGAAACCGATGCCGCCGTGCACACCGCCGCCGAAACCAGCCTGGCCCAGGTCAAACGCAAACTGATGGTCGGCGAGATCCTCGGGCAGGCGTTCAGCGGCATGTCGCTGGGCTCGATTCTATTGCTGGCGGCACTGGGTCTGGCGATCACCTTCGGCCTGCTCGGCGTGATCAACATGGCCCATGGCGAGATGCTGATGCTCGGCGCCTACTCCACCTATGTGGTGCAGCTGATGATGCAGCGCTATGTGCCCCAGGCCATCGAGTTCTACCCGCTGATCGCGCTGCCGGTGGCGTTCTTCGTCACCGCCGCCATCGGCATGGCCCTGGAACGCACGGTGATTCGTCACCTCTATGGCCGACCACTGGAAACCCTGCTCGCCACCTGGGGCATCAGCCTGATGCTGATCCAACTGGTACGCCTGGTGTTCGGCGCGCAGAACGTCGAAGTGTCCAACCCCGCCTGGCTGTCCGGCGGTATTCAAGTACTGCCCAACCTGGTGCTGCCGTACAACCGCATCGTCATCATTGCCTTCGCGCTGTTCGTGGTGGTGCTCACCTGGTTGTTGCTGAACAAGACACGCCTGGGCCTTAACGTGCGCGCCGTCACCCAGAACCGCAACATGGCCGCCTGCTGCGGCGTGCCCACCGGGCGCGTGGACATGCTCGCCTTTGGTCTGGGCTCCGGCATCGCAGGCCTTGGTGGCGTGGCCCTGAGCCAGATCGGCAACGTCGGCCCGGACCTGGGCCAGAGCTACATCATCGACTCGTTCCTGGTGGTGGTACTCGGTGGCGTCGGCCAGTTGGCCGGTAGCGTAATGGCAGCCTTCGGCCTGGGTATCGCCAACAAGATTCTTGAACCGCAAATCGGTGCCGTGCTCGGCAAGATCCTGATCCTCGCGCTGATCATTCTGTTTATCCAGAAACGCCCGCAAGGACTCTTCGCACTGAAAGGACGGGTGATCGACTGATGAACCAGCCATTGATGCTTACGGCCACGCAAAAGGCCGGCCCCAAGGTGACGATCGCCGTCGGCGTGGTGATCCTGTTCCTGCTGCTGGCGCTGCCACTGTGTTCGCTGCTGGCGCCGGACAATCCACTGCATGTATCGGCCTACACCCTGACGCTGGTGGGCAAGATCCTCTGCTACGCCATCGTCGCGCTCGCGCTGGACCTGGTGTGGGGCTATGCCGGGATGTTATCCCTGGGCCACGGTCTGTTCTTCGCCCTGGGCGGTTATGCCATGGGCATGTACCTGATGCGCCAGGCATCCGGCGATGGGTTGCCGGCGTTCATGACGTTTCTGTCCTGGACCGAATTGCCCTGGTACTGGACCGGCACCGACAACTTTCTCTGGGCACTCTGCCTGGTGGTACTGGCCCCGGGATTGCTCGCGCTGGTGTTCGGCTTCTTCGCCTTCCGCTCGCGAATCAAAGGCGTGTATTTCTCGATCATGACCCAGGCCCTGACCTTTGCCGGAATGCTGCTGTTCTTTCGCAACGAGACCGGCTTTGGCGGCAATAACGGCTTTACCAATTTTCGCAGCATCCTGGGCTTTGGCATTACAGAACCTGGCACACGGGCGGTGTTGTTTGTGGCCACGGTGCTGTTGCTGGTAGCCAGCCTGTACATCGGCTGGCGCCTGGCGCAGAGCAAGTTCGGCCGCGTGCTGACCGCCTTGCGCGATGCCGAGAACCGCCTGATGTTCTGTGGTTACGACCCGCGTGGCTTCAAGTTGTTCGTGTGGGTGTTGAGCGCAGTGTTGTGCGGGTTGGCGGGGGCGCTGTATGTGCCGCAGGTGGGCATTATCAACCCCAGCGAAATGTCGCCGACCAACTCCATCGAGGCCGCCGTATGGGTCGCCCTCGGCGGGCGGGGCACACTGATCGGGCCATTGCTCGGCGCTGGGGTGGTCAACGGCATGAAGAGCTGGTTCACGGTGGCGTTTCCCGAGTACTGGCTGTTCTTCCTGGGGGCGCTGTTCATCATTGTCACCCTGTACCTGCCCAAGGGCGTTATCGGCCTGCTGAAGAAATGAGGAACGTCATGCTTGAACCTATTTTCGATGCGGGCAGCGGCCGCGATGCGATCGGTATCGGCCAGGCCGCAGGCAAAGGGCTCAACACCCGCCACGGCACCATCCTGACCCTGGAAGATATCAGCGTCAGCTTCGACGGTTTCAAAGCGTTGAATGACCTGAACCTGTATATCGGCGTCGGCGAATTGCGCTGCATCATCGGTCCCAACGGCGCGGGCAAGACCACGTTGATGGACGTGATCACCGGCAAGACCCGGCCCAGCCACGGTAGGGCCTGGTTCGGCGAAACCCTGGACCTGACCAGCATGAGCGAAGTGCAAATCGCCCAGGCCGGTATCGGCCGCAAGTTCCAGAAGCCTACGGTGTTCGAAGCCCTCAGCGTGTTCGAAAACCTTGAGCTGGCGCAGAAGACCGACAAGTCGGTGTGGGCCAGCCTGCGGGCGCGCCTGAGTGGCGAGCAAAAAGACCGCATCGATGAAGTGCTCGACACCATCCGCCTGACCGCCTCGGTGCATCGGCCCGCGGGTTTACTGTCCCACGGCCAGAAGCAGTTCCTGGAAATCGGCATGTTGCTGATGCAAGACCCGCAACTGTTGCTGCTCGACGAACCGGTGGCCGGCATGACCGACGCCGAAACCGAATTCACTGCCGAACTGTTCAAGCGCCTGGCCGGCAAGCATTCGTTGATGGTGGTGGAGCACGACATGGGCTTTGTCGGCTCCATCGCTGATCACGTCACCGTGTTGCACCAGGGCAGCGTATTGGCCGAAGGGTCGCTGGAACAGGTGCAGGAAAATGAGCGGGTGATCGAGGTCTACCTCGGTCGCTAACGCTGACACGAACTGCTTTATGTGGGAGCTGGCTTGCCTGCGATGGCGTCACCTCAGTGTCACACAAACACCGAGTCGCCTGCATCGCAGGCAAGCCAGCTCCCACATTTGATCCGGTTCCCGCAGGGGGATTGAAGAGGTATTGAGAATGCTGCAAGTCGACAAACTGCACCAGTACTACGGCGGTAGCCACATCCTGCGCGGGCTGTCCTTCGACGTGAAAATCGGCGAAGTCACCTGCCTGCTCGGCCGCAACGGCGTGGGCAAGACCACCCTGCTCAAGTGCCTGATGGGCTTGCTGCCGGCCAAGGAGGGCGCGGTGAATTGGGAAGGCAAGGCCATCACCGGCTTCAAGCCGCACCAGCGTGTCCATGCCGGGATCGCTTATGTGCCTCAGGGCCGGGAGATTTTTGGCCGGCTGACGGTGGAAGAAAATCTGCTGATGGGGCTGTCGCGCTTCCCCGGTTCCGAAGCCAGGGAAGTGCCCGCGTTCATCTACGAGCTGTTTCCGGTGTTGCTGCAGATGAAGCATCGACGCGGCGGCGATTTGTCCGGGGGCCAGCAGCAACAGTTGGCGATTGGCCGCGCCCTGGCCAGCCGCCCGCGCCTGCTGATCCTCGATGAGCCCACCGAAGGTATCCAGCCGTCGGTGATCAAGGAGATCGGTGCGGTGATCAAGAAGCTTGCCGAGCGTGGCGACATGGCGATCCTGCTGGTGGAGCAGTTCTACGACTTCGCTGCCGAACTGGCCGACCACTACCTGGTGATGTCACGCGGTGAAATCGTGCAGCAGGGCCGCGGTGAAAATATGGAGAGCGAAGGTGTACGCGGCCTCGTAACCATCTAATCTGTGGCGTCACGACATTAAGCCAAAAACCATGAACCTGCCCGTTTCCCCTGCCCTGTTCACCCCCAGCTGGCACGCCGCGCTGGAACTCGGCTACGCGCGTTTCGGCGACACCACGCGCCCGGTATTGCGCCGCCACCTGGGCCCGCTGCGCGTGCAAAAGCACCTGTACGCCGAAGGCCCCCAGGTGTGCCAGCACATCATCGTGCACCCGCCCGGCGGAATTGCCGGCGGCGATCGCCTGGACATCAGCGCCCACGTCAGCGCCGGTGCATGGGCGCAGTTGACCAGCCCCGGCGCCGCCAAGTGGTACCGCGCCAGCGGCCCGGCATTTCAGCAACTTGAGTTGACCGTCGAGGCCGGCGCGACCCTGGAATGGCTGCCCCAGGAAACCATCGTGTTCAGCGCCGCCCAGGCCGAACTCACTACGCGCATCGAGCTCTCGGGCGATGCGCGGTTGTTCTACTGGGACGTGGTCGCCCTGGGGCGCCCGGCCAGCGGCGAGCGGTTCGACCTCGGCCACTTTCAATCACACCTGGATATTCGCCGCGACGGCCAGTTGCTCTGGCATGAGCGCCAGCGCATTGTGGGCGCCGATGGGTTGCTGGATTCGCCCATCGGGCTGGATGGGCAGCCGGTGTTTGCCACGTTGCTGGTGACGGGTGAGGTCGATCCTGAATTGCTTGAGCATTGCCGCTCGCTGCCCCACGCGGTGCGCGGAGATTTGACCCAACTGCCTGGGTTGCTGGTGGCGCGTTGTCTGGCCGAGGAAGCGCTGTTGGCGCGGGGGTGGTTGATTGATTTATGGCGGCTGTTGCGCCCGGCAGTGCTGGGGCGAGAAGCCGTCGCACCACGAATCTGGAGCACATGAAGATCAACAAGTGAAACTGAGTTTATGTGGGAGCTGGCTTGCCTGCGATGGCGGTGTGCCTGATACACCGCTATCGCAGGCAAGCCAGCTCCCACACCGGCCTGTTTCCACAGGGGATCTGCGGTGTTTTTATGAATGCTGTTTGAAGGACCTTGAACCATGGATTTGACCCCACGGGAAAAAGACAAACTGCTGATCTTCACCGCCGGCCTGGTGGCCGAGCGCCGCTTGGCGCGCGGCGTGAAGCTCAACTACCCGGAAACCATCGCCTATATCTCGGCCGCGCTGATGGAAGGCGCTCGCGATGGCCGCACCGTGGCCGAGTTGATGCACTTCGGCACCACCTTGCTCAGCCGCGAGCAAGTGATGGAAGGCATCCCGGAAATGATCCCGGATATCCAGGTGGAAGCCACCTTCCCCGATGGCACCAAGCTGGTGACTGTCCACCAGCCAATCGCGTGAGGCCCGGCCATGATTCGTGATGCTACCGAGCAAGACCTGCCGGCGATCCGCGACATCTACAACGACGCGGTGCTCAACACCACGGCGATCTGGAACGAACAACCGGTGGACCTGGCCAACCGCCAAGCCTGGTTCAGCGCACGCCAGGCGCAGCAGTACCCGATCCTGGTCGCGGTGGAAAACGACGAAGTCACCGGCTACGCCTCATTCGGCGACTGGCGACCTTTCGAAGGCTTTCGCTATAGCGTCGAACACTCGGTGTACGTGCGCAATGACCAGCGCGGCAAAGGCCTCGGTCCACGCCTGATGCAGGCCCTGATCGAGCGCGCCCGCAGCTGCGGCAAGCACGTCATGGTCGCCGCCATCGAAAGCGGCAACCTGGCCTCGGTCCACCTGCATGAACGCCTGGGTTTCATCACCACCGGGCATATGCCGCAAGTGGGCATCAAGTTCGGCCGCTGGCTGGACCTGACCTTTATGCAACTGACCTTGAACCCGGGCGCCGAACCGCCCAAGGAGTGAGATCGATGAACGCTGCACAACTGCGTCGAGTCAATGCTGAAAGTTTTGCCCATTACCGCCTGGGCTTGATCGAGTTGTTGCTGGACGCGGTGCAGCATGGCGCGTCGGTGGGCTTTATGGCCGACTTCGATGAGGCCCAGGCCCGCGAGTATCTGGCCGGCGTGCAAGCCGGTATCGAAGACGCCAGCCTGCTGTTGTGGGTGGTGGTACGTGAAGAACGGGTAGTCGCCAGTGTACAACTGGCGCTGTGCCAAAAGGCCAATGGCCTCAACCGCGCCGAAGTGCAAAAGTTGCTGGTGCACAGCAGCGCCCGCCGCCATGGCCTGGGCCAGCAATTGATGCACAGCCTGGAGCTCGCCGCACGCCAGCACAAGCGCGGCCTGCTGTATCTGGACACCGAGGCCGGCTCCGGCGCCGAAGCCTTCTATCAGTCGCTGCGCTACATCAAGATCGGTGAGCTGCCCGATTACTGCCAAAGCCCGGACGGGCGCTACAGCCCGACCGCCATCTACTACAAGACCCTGGGGCAACCGGCATGATTCCTGGTGAATATCAGATCCAGCCTGGCGAGATCGAACTGAATGTCGGCCGCCGCACCGTCACCTTGAGCGTGGCCAATAGCGGCGACCGGCCGATTCAGGTGGGCTCGCATTACCATTTTTTCGAGACCAATGACGCGCTGGAATTTGACCGTGCAGCGAGCCGCGGTATGCGCCTGAATATTCCGGCAGGCACGGCGGTTCGGTTTGAGCCGGGGCAGCGTAGGGAGGTGGAGTTAGTCGATTTGAGCGGCGGGCGCCGGGTGTTCGGGTTTGCCGGTCGAATTATGGGCGACCTCTAGGGCCTCATCGCAGGCAAGCCGGCTCCCACCTTTTGACAGTGTTCACAAATCAAAATGTGGGAGCGGGCTTGCCCGCGATAGCGATCTCACATTCAACACAATTAATCAGGGCAACCACATGAAAATCAGCCGCCAAGCCTACGCCGACATGTATGGCCCCACCGTCGGCGACAAGGTCCGCCTGGCCGACACCGAGCTGTTTGTCGAAGTCGAACAGGACTTCACCGTCTATGGCGAAGAAGTCAAATTCGGCGGCGGCAAGGTGATCCGTGACGGCCAGGGCCAGAGCCAGTTGCTCGCCCATGAGGTAGTGGACACCCTGATCACCAATGCGCTGATCATTGACCACTGGGGCATCGTCAAGGCTGACGTTGGCTTGAAGAACGGTCGCATCCATGCCATCGGCAAGGCCGGCAACCCGGATATCCAGCCCGGCGTGACCATGGCCATTGGCGCCAGCACCGAAGTGATCGCCGGTGAAGGCATGATCCTCACCGCCGGCGGCATCGACTCCCATGTGCACTTCATCTGCCCGCAGCAGATCGAAGAAGCACTGACCAGCGGCGTCACCACCATGATCGGTGGCGGCACCGGGCCGGCCACCGGTACCAATGCCACCACCTGCACGTCGGGGCCGTGGCACCTTGCACGGATGCTGCAGGCCAGTGATTCGTTCCCGATGAACATCGGGTTCACCGGCAAGGGCAACGCCAGTTTGCCCGAGCCGTTGATCGAGCAGGTCAAGGCCGGTGCCATTGGTTTGAAGCTGCATGAAGACTGGGGCACCACGCCCGCCAGCATTGATAACTGCCTGAGCGTCGCCGACCAGTACGATGTGCAGGTGGCGATCCACAGTGACACGCTCAACGAGTCGGGCTTCGTCGAAACCACCCTCGCCGCGCTCAAGGGCCGCACCATTCACACTTACCACACTGAAGGTGCCGGTGGCGGCCACGCACCTGACATCATCAAGGCGTGCGGTTACCCGAACGTGCTGCCCAGTTCTACCAACCCGACGCGGCCATTCACCCGCAACACCATCGACGAGCACTTGGACATGCTGATGGTCTGCCATCACCTGGACCCGAGCATCGCCGAAGACGTGGCCTTCGCCGAGAGCCGCATCCGCCGCGAGACCATCGCCGCCGAAGACATCCTGCATGACCTCGGCGCGTTCTCGATGATCAGTTCAGACAGCCAGGCCATGGGCCGTGTCGGCGAGGTGATCACGCGCACCTGGCAGACCGCCGACAAGATGAAAAAACAGCGCGGCCCACTGCCAGGTGACGGCCCCGGCAACGACAACTTCCGCGCCAAGCGCTACATCGCCAAGTACACCATCAACCCGGCGATCACCCACGGCGTGAGCCATATCGTCGGTTCCGTCGAAGTCGGCAAATGGGCGGACCTGGTGTTGTGGCGCCCGGCGTTTTTCGGTATCAAGCCGACCCTGATCCTCAAGGGCGGCGCGATTGCGTCGAGCCTGATGGGCGATGCCAACGCCTCGATTCCCACACCGCAACCGGTGCATTACCGCCCGATGTTCGCCAGCTTCGGCAGCTCGCTGCACGCCACCAGCCTGACGTTTATCAGCCAGGCGGCACAGGACGCCGGCCTGCCCGAGGCCCTGGGATTGAAGAAGCAGATTGCAGTGGTCAAGGGCTGCCGCGATGTGCAGAAAAGCGACCTGATCCACAACGATTACCTGCCGGATATCGAGGTTGATCCGCAGACCTATCAGGTCAAGGCCGATGGCGTACTGCTGTGGTGTGAACCGGCTGAAGTCCTGCCGATGGCGCAGCGATATTTCCTGTTCTAGCTCAAACTCATGTGGCGAGGGAGCTTGCTCTCTCGCCACAGGACCTTAGAACTGCTCGCGTGGGTTAAAAGCGGCTTTTTGCGCCAGCTCCTGCCACAACGCTTTCACATCCTCATTGCCCGCAGGGGGCATGACCGCCTTCAACTGGATGAACAGGTAGCCACGTTGCCCGGCCTTGTTCAGCAAGCCATGGCCCTTGGCGCGCATACGCTGGCCATTCTGGCTGCCGGCAGGCACCTTGAGGTTGATCTTGCCGGTCAGGGTCGGCACTGCCACTTCCGCACCCAAGGCCAACTCCCACGGGGCCAGCGGCAGGTTGATGACCAGGTTCTCGCCATCGACCTCGAACTTGGGGTGCGGCGCAAACTTGATGATCAGGTACAGGTCGCCATTGGCGCCACCGCCAATGCCTGGCGCGCCCTGGGCCTTGAGACGGATGCGCTCCCCGTCGGCTACACCGGCGGGGATCTTCACATTCAGGCTCTTGACGCTATTGCTGACATGCCGGCCAGAGGCGTCGTATTGCGGCACCTGAAAGCTGATCTGCTTGGACTCGGCCGACAGGGTTTCCTCAAGGGAGACCGACAGCTGCATCTCCACATCCTGGCCCTTGCGCCCGGTAGGACGACGTTGGCCACCACCGAAAGCATCGCCGCGCGAGCCAAAGATCGAGCTGAAAAAGTCCGAGAAATCGCCCGCGTCCTGGCCTCCGCCAAAGCCGCCACGGCTCTGCCAGCCCGGCGGGCCCTGGAACGGCTGGCCATGCTGGCCGTATTTGCGCAATTCGTCGTACTCGGCTCGCTTGTCGGCGCTTTTAAGCGCTTCATAGGCTTCGGACGCGTCCTTGAATTTCTCTTCGGCGTCTTTTTCCTTGCTCACATCGGGGTGATATTTGCGCGCGAGCTTGCGATAGGCAGCCTTGATTTCCTTGTCATCGGCCGTCGGCTCGACACCCAGAATCTTGTAGTAATCTTTGAAATCCATCGACGGTTCACCATCCTTTATCGAGATCGCACTGCCCGGGGCGCAACGTGCGCTGGTTTGCACCTGGTGAGGGTTGCGGCCTGGGGGTACGTCAAAGTGTTATCGGCATCAGCCGTATGCAACAGATGTGGGGGCAAATCCCGTACTTTCAAGCACGATTTAACGGATGGTTGGCCTACGCAAGCGCTTGCGACTGGCATACACTGCGCGGCCGTTTTTCAACCGGAACCCGATAGACATGAAAAACCCATCCCCAGCCCGTGCCTGCGGCATTGACTTCGGCACGTCCAACTCCACCGTCGGCTGGATCCGCCCCGGCATGGAAACGCTGATCGCGCTGGAGGACGACAAAATCACCCTGCCGTCGGTGGTCTTCTTCAACTTTGAGGAGCGCCGCCCGGTGTACGGTCGCCTGGCGCTGCACGAATACCTGGAGAACTACGAAGGCCGCTTGATGCGCTCGCTCAAGAGCCTGCTGGGTTCCAAGCTGATCAAGCACGACACCAGCGTGCTTGGCACTGCAATGCCTTTTACCGACCTGCTGGCGCTGTTTATCGGCCAACTCAAGAGCCGCGCCGAAGCCAACGCGGGGCGTGAGTTCGAAGAAGTGGTATTGGGCCGCCCGGTATTCTTCGTCGATGACGACCCGATGGCCGACCAGGAAGCCGAGAACACCCTGGTGGACGTGGCGCGCAAGATCGGCTTCAAGGACATCTCGTTCCAGTACGAACCGATTGCGGCGGCGTTCGACTACGAGTCCACCATTGAAAAAGAGGAGCTGGTGCTGATCGTCGACATCGGCGGTGGTACCTCCGACTTCTCCCTGGTGCGCCTGTCGCCGGACCGCCGTCACAACGACAACCGCCAGAGCGACATCCTCGCCACCGGTGGCGTGCACATCGGCGGAACCGATTTCGATAAGCAACTCTCGCTGGCCGGCATGATGCCGCTGTTCGGCTACGGCAGCCGCATGAAGAGCGGCGCCTACATGCCTACCAGCCACCACATGAACCTGGCGACCTGGCACACCATCAACTCGGTGTACTCGCAAAAGTCCCAGCTGGCCCTGGGCAGCATGCGCTACGACATCGAAGACACCGGCGGCATCGACCGCCTGTTCAAGCTGATCGAACAGCGCGCCGGGCACTGGCTGGCGATGGAAGTGGAAGAGACCAAGATCCAGCTGACCCAGGCAGACAGCCGCCATGTGCCATTGGACCGTATCGAAGCCGGCCTGAGCGTGGACCTGAGCCGGGCGCTGTTCGAGTCCTCCATCGACAACCTGCTCGAACGCGTGCGCGGCAGTGTCACGCAACTGCTCAATGACGCCTCGGTGAGCGTGGCCCAGGTGGACACGGTGTTCTTCACCGGTGGTTCCAGCGGCATCCCCGCGTTGCGCCACAGTATCTCGGCGATGCTGCCGAATGCGCGGCATGTGGAAGGCAATATCTTTGGCAGTATCGGCAGCGGGTTGGCGATTGAAGCCAGCAAGCGTTATGGGTCTTAAGCGGTAAGTTTTCAGCTGCAAGCGGCAAGTAAAAGCCAATCTGCTTCCACTTGCAGCTTGCAGCTTGTAACTCGCATCTGCGCCTAAACCATCCCACCCAACTTCAGCTCACTCTTCAGATACGCATAGTAAATCGGCCCTGCCACCACCCCCGGCAAACCGAATGCGGCTTCAAACACCAGCATCGCCAGCAGTAACTCCCACGACTTGGCACTGATCTGCCCGCCGACGATGCGCGCGTTGAGGAAGTACTCGACCTTGTGGATCACGATCAAATACCCCAGCGCCGCTACCGCCACCCAGATCGACAGCGACAGCGCGACGATGGTGATCAGGGTGTTGGACATCAGGTTGCCGATCACCGGCAGCAAGCCGAGCAGGAAGGTCAGCACGATCAGGGTTTTGGTCAGCGGCAGGTGGATGCCGCACAGCGGCAGCACCACGGCGAGAAACACGGCGGTGAAAGCCGTGTTGAGCGCGGCGATTTTGATCTGGGCGAAGACGATGTTGCGAAACGCCTGAACCAGCAGGTGCAAACGGTCGAACAGCGCGGCGGCCAGGGGTTTGCGTTTGGTCAGGTCGGGCACCCGTTGCAGGGCGATGATGGCGCCGAGCACCATGCCGATCAGCAAGGTGACGAACATATGGGCGGCGTCTTTGCCGACCAGTTGCAGTTCGCTCAAGTGCTTGCTCATCCAGTCGCCGATGGCCACGCGAAACTCGGCGGCGCTGGCGGGCAGGTAGGCGTCGATGAACGGCGGTAACTGGCCGCGTGCGCGGTCGACCACGCCCATGAATTTATCCAGGGAAGCCCCGGGGTTTTCAGCTTCGTGGAGCAGGAAGCTGATGGCGCCGGCGAAGATCAAGGTGAGTACGCTGACGATCAGGGTGCCCAGCAAGGCCACCGCCAGCCAACGGGCGCGCCGGCCTTCGATCAGTCGTTGCAGTTGGGGGGTGAGCATGTTGACCAGTTCATAGACCAACAGGCCGGCCAGCAGGCTGGGCAGCAACTTCAGCGGCAGCACCAGCAGCAACCCGCCGAAAATGATGATGTAACTGGCCAGCAACAACACATGACGCTGAGAAAACGTTGGCATACAGCCTCAAAACGAACGGCGTTAAAGGATGGGCAGTCTGCCAGCGTTGCAGGCATCAAGCGAGGGGGGACGACTGTGAATGCGATCAAGTGTGGGAGGGGGCTTGCTCCCGATTACGGAGGATCAGCCAATGAATCGATTGACTGACACGGCGCTATCGGGAGCAAGCCCCCTCCCACATTTGATCTGCAGCGCCTGCGAAATCGTGATTAACCTTTGAGGCAGGTGCTCATGAATGTTTTACGCGCATCGCCGGTCAACGCTTTGGTTTTAGCCGACGCATTGCAGTCCTTCATCTTCTGCTGCTGCGGCGTCAGGGTCTTGGCATCGTTGGCGGCAGGCGCCGACAGGCAGGTCTTCATGAAGGCCTTGCGGTCATCGCCCTTGAGGGTCTTGGTGGTGGCTTCGGCATTACAGGTGGTCATTTTGTTCTGCTGGGCAGTGGCGGCAAAACCTTGTGAACACAGCAGCAGGCCCATCATCAACAACGGAATACGCAGCATCTTCATGGAGTTTTCTCCCTGTTACCGTGCCGACGGGCACGGCCTACAGCGCAGTGTAGTCAAAAGCTGTTACAACTTCACCGGCCACGAATATTCGTCCGTCGGTAGTGCTCCGGGGTGCAACCAGCATGGCGTTGGAACATGGCGATAAATGCCGAGGCGGTGCTGTAGCCCAAATCAAACGCCACGTGCTGCACGCTGCGATCACTGTCCAGGGCTTCGATGGCCGCCAGGTAGCGCAGGCGCTGGCGCCATTCACCAAAACTCATACCCAGCTCGCGCACAAACTGACGCGCCAGGGTGCGTTCGCTCACATGTACCTGCTCAGCCCATTGCCCGAGCGGGCGATTGTCGGCGGGCTGCGCCTGCATACCTTCCAGCACCCCCAGCAGCCCGGGGTGGCGGGCGTAGGGCAGGAAGCCATCATGGATCGGCGCCTGCTTGAGTTGGTCCACCAGCACCTGGGCCAGGCGGATATCCGCGTCCGATTGCGGGATATTCACGTCGCGCTGGGCGAAATCGCTGAGGATGGCCTTGAGAATATCGCTGATCGTCAGCGTGCACGGCGCTTGCGGCAACTGCTCGCAGAGCGTCGGCGCCAAGCCCACCGAACGATAGACAATCGCCTGGGCGTTGTAGGAGCTGTGTTCGGTATTGGGCGGAATCCACACCGCGTACTGCGGCGGCGACATAAAACGGCTGCCAGCCACCTCCATGCGCATCACGCCGTTGGCTGAATAGTCCAATGACCCCCAGCTGTGCCGGTGCGGGGTGCACTCGGTATCGGGTGCGAAATCGGAATAGCGAAAGTACACAGGGCTCGGCAGGCGGGGGAAATCCGCCAGGCGTACGGTATGTCGGGGCATGTTGTCTGGATTCAGAGGTCGGTTGTCTGGATCGCAGTATAGGCTTCGATCCAGACAGGGGATAATCGCGCCTCGTCAATACACTGGGTTTCTTTCGATGCAATACGCGTATCCGCTGCTGGCCATCTTTATCTGGGCCGGCAACACCGTGGTCAACAAATTGGCCGTGGGCTCGATTTTCCCGGCTGAAATCGGCTTTTACCGCTGGCTGTTCGCAGCACTGCTGTTCACCCCGTTCATGCTCAAGCCGGTCGTTGCCAACTGGGCGCTTATCCGTCCCAACCTGGGCAAGATCTTCATCCTCGGCGTGCTGGGCATGGCGGTGTATCAAAGCCTGGCCTATTACGCCGCCACGCTGACCAGCGCCACCAACATGGGCATCATCCTCTCGCTGATGCCGCTGATGGCGTTGACCGCCGCGATTATCAGCCTGGGGCAACGCCTGACCTTCGGCGCTCTGACCGGCGCGGTGCTGTCGTTCGCCGGTGTTGTGGTGGTGGTATCGTCCGGCAGCCTGGGCGCGCTGTTGCAACACGGGGTCAACCTGGGTGACGGCATGATGCTGGTGGCGACGCTGGCTTATGCGGTCTACAGCACCCTGCTGAAAAAATGGCAACTGCGCCTGCCACCGTTGGTGCTGCTGTATTTGCAGGTGCTGGTGGCGGTGGTGGTGCTGCTGCCGCTGTACCTGTTCTCGGCCAAGGCCGGTTTGGGCTGGACGAATATTCCGCTGGTGCTGTACGCCTGCCTGCTGGCTTCAATGCTGGCGCCGCTGGCGTGGATGCACTCGGTGAAGACCCTGGGGCCAAGCCGTACCACGCTGTTTTTCAACCTGCTGCCGTTGATTACCGCACTGATCGCAGCAGTGGTGTTGAAGGAAGAGTTGGCGCTGTATCACCTGGTGGGTGGCTTGCTGACCCTGGGTGGAGTGATCCTGTCGGAGCGCTGGACCACACCGGTCAGACGTGCTCATGACACATCCTGTTAAATCCGATAAAACTTTTCGCCTGGCCCGGGACTCACAACCTATAGCGATCACGCCGGCAGAGCGTGGCGTACAACCGGATTAGCCCCAGGAGATTGAAATGACTGAAGCACACTTGACTGACATTGCGACCCTGCGCAGCCGCGCCCGCCAGAATGTCGAAAACGGTGCCGTGACCGAAGGCTACGACGCCGACCGTCAGGAAATCATCCGCCTGCTCAACGAGTCGCTGGCCACTGAGCTGGTTTGCGTGTTGCGCTACAAGCGTCACTACTTCATGGCCAACGGCCTGAAAGCCAGCGTGGCTGCCGATGAGTTCCTTGAACACGCCACCCAGGAAGCCGAGCACGCCGACAAACTGGCCGAGCGTATCGTGCAACTGGGCGGCGAGCCGGAGTTCAACCCCGACCTGCTGTCGAAGAACTCCCACGCTCAATATGTGGCAGGCAACTCGCTCAAAGAGATGGTCTACGAAGACCTGGTAGCCGAGCGCATCGCGGTGGACAGCTACCGTGAAATCATCCAGTACATCGGCGATAAAGACCCGACTACCCGTCGCATCTTCGAAGACATCCTGGCCCAGGAAGAAGAGCACGCCGATGATATGGCGGATATTCTGCAGGACCTCTGACAGGTCGCAGTTCAAACCCCAGGTGCAAGCCGAGCGCTTCCACCTGGGGTTTTATTCTGTCTATATGCCCACCACCGACCTGTCAGGTTTGACAGTAGATTTTCCAGCGCACCAGCGCTAATTAATACTTCCAACGTTCGCTGACAACACTGTCAGCCGAATGAAAAGGGAGTAACCGCCCATGAAAAATACTTACCTCTTTGCAACGGCGATGGCCACGCTGCTGATCAGTCATGGCGCCTTGGGCCTGGATGCGAACGAGGAGATAACCCCCAGCAGCAAGGGTTACCAATATTTAGTCTACGCGGTGACCTGGCAGCCCAGTTTCTGCAAGCTCAAGCCGAAAACGTCGGGCTGCGATAAACCGCCGCAAAAGTTTCTGACCCATGGCATCTGGCCCTATAACAACAGCATCGGGCAAAAAACCAATCGTCATCCGGCCAATTGCAATACCGCGCCCAGCTGTAAATCATCCACAGAGTGCGATATCAGCGAGGACAAACTCAACCAAATTTCCGACACCCGCGCAATTGCCGGGCTAGTAACCGCCTCCCCGCAAGAAATGTTCAGATACGAGTGGAAGAAACACGGGACCTGCTCCAATCAAACTGAGACGGACTATTTCAATGACATTGTCAGACTGCGAAAAGCAGTGATGTACCTCGAGCCAATGTTTAATACCTGGATAGGTCGTAGCGTGAAGTTCGATCAACTCAAAAATGCATTCCCGACCCATGCATCTTTCCGCTGTTTTACCCTGGACGGTAAGCAGTACTTGCATGAAGTGTTCTACTCGATCTATCCGGACGGCACCCCCTATAAAGGCGATCCGTCCCTCCAGATCGGTATTCCCTGCGCGCCCGGGGAAACGCTTATCCCCAGTGGCAGTTAACCTTTCACCGTCTTGGGTGCCTTGCCTTCCTTCATCTGCTGCAGCAACGGTGCGCACTCATTGGGCTCTCCGCCACTTGGAGCGACCAAGGCGAGCAAGCCGGCGGCTGGCCCGGCGATAACGCCCAGGGCGACCATGCCTGCACCACGTAGCGCCAGCGGAATGGCTTTCACGCCAGCATTGGGCTTGATAAACGGCCCATTGACGTACAGCGGCGAGCGCAGCGAAAACAAGCGAAAGCCCTTGGACTCCGGCGTGATGGTCAGGTCCAACTGCTCCGTGGCCATGTTCGCGGTGCCGTCGATGTAGATGATGGCGTTCTCGGTATCGAACACAAACAACCGCGTGGTCGCCAGGCCCGTCTTGATGCCGAAGTCCGCCGCTGCGCAGTTGATCTTCACTTCCTCGTCGCCGAACAGGCGCCCCACGACGTAGTTGCCCACGTTGAGCCCGGCGATTTCCATCAGGCTGCGGCTGATGGCGCCATCGTTGATCAGCATCTTCAGGTCGCCGTTGGAGGTTCCCAGCAGTGCCGCCACCGAGTTGCCGCGCCCGGAAATATCGGCATCGCCGTTGAGTTCGCCGAAGCTGGTTTTCATCGGCTCAAAGGTCGGGAACAGTTGCTTGAGCTTGAAGTTGCGTGCCGTCAGCTTGGCGCTGCCTTCCATCGGCGTAATGCGACCATTCAAGCGAATCTGCGCATCGAGCTTGCCGCCGGCCACGCCGAAACGCAGGGGTTCGAGGCTCAGTTGGCCGTCGTTGAGCACCAGGTGCGTGTAGAGATCGGTGAAGGGCAAGTCGGCGCTGTGCACGATACGCTTGCCGGTGAATTCCACGTCGGCATCCATCTCGCGCCAGCGCTCGGTGCGGAACTCTTCAACCGGCAGCACTTTGGTCGCCGGTTGTTTGCTTTCACCGCCACGAGCTTTTTGCTCGGCGTTGGAATCCGCGCCAATCAGAGGCGCCAGGTCATCCATCAGCAGTTGGTTGGACACCAGCGCGCCGCTGAGCTTGGGCCGTGGCTGGCTGGCGACATAGGCCAGGTCGCCATGGATGTCGCTGTTGCCGATCTTGCCGTTGAAGTTCTCGTAGCGGAATGAGGCGCCGCTGGTTTCATGCAGCTTGGCGATCAAATGGCCGTCGGTTGAATAGGCCGGCGAATCCGGCAAGGTCACACCAGTCAACGGGTAAAGGTTACCCAGGCTGCTGCCCGAGAGTTTCAGGCGCAGGTCCAGGGCACCGAGGTTAAGCGGGTCGGTCAAGGTGCCGGCCAGGGCGATGCTGGTGTCGGCGACTTTCACCTGCGCTTGCAGCGGGAACGGCTTGGCCGCGTCCTGCAAGGCCAGCAGACCGCCGATCTTGCCGGTGCCGGCGAGCTTCTGGCCGTGATATTGGCCTTTGACCTTGAGGCCGAACGCGTAGTCCTGAGGCGCCGAGCCTTTTTCCAGCGCCTTCTTGGCATCGGCGTCCCCGACAATTTCACCAAACGGGATGGGTTTGCCCAAGGGGTCGATGATCACATCCAACTGAGTCTTGAGGGTTTGATCGTCGAGGGTCACATGGCCCTTGTCAAAGCCGATGGCGCCGATATCCACCACCCAGTTGGAGGGCTCGGCGTCGGGGTCCTTGGGATCGAACTTGAACGTCCAGTTGGCGCGGCCGTCGGCCAGGCGCTGCAACTGGGCACTGGGTTCGGTGAGGTCAATGCGCGGGATCACCACGCGCTGCACCAGCAAAGCCAGGGGTGAAATACGCAGCTCGACCTTCTTGAGCGTGACCATCTGCGGTTGTTTCGACCAATCCGGGTTGCCCAGGGTCAGGTCTTCGGCGATCACATGGGGCCACGGCACCCAGGCACGCCAGCCGCCCTCATCGGGCTCGCGCTGCCACACCACCGCGAGGTTGCCGTTGATGGCGAACGGGCGATGCAGTTCTTCGGATACCTTGGCGTTGAGCGGCGGCTTGATGCGGTTCCAGTCGAAGAACACCAGCACAAGTACCGCTATGGCAATTAACAGAACGAAGCTGGCGCAGCTCCAAGCGACGATTTTACGAGTGCGCGTCATTGCACAGGGCTCCTGAATACGACTGGCTGGGCAACAGCCTTTGACACAGCTTATAGAACTACGACTGGCAAAGTGCCGGAGGGTTTAACCCAACGGCGGATTTAGCCGAAAAAAACGATTTTCCTGATCAAGCAGACAGATTTCATCATCGACAGCGCACCATTGTTACCCAGGTTCGTGTCGAAAATACCCACTGCGGTGCAAAACCGCGTGCTTGAGAGGCTCGATCTAGAGCCTTTGCAGGGAACAATCAATTCTGTTGATTATTACCATTGTGTTTATGAACTTTTATATCGACTTATCAAGAGTAGCATTAGCCCTGTACCCACTTTATCGCCCTCCCAAGGAGCAACCATCATGAAACGCCAATTACTCGCTACCGTCCTGTTATCTGTCCTGGCTTCCAGCGCTTTCGCCCTGCCAGCCGCCGAACAGGCCACTCCACAGAACAAAGCTCAAGCCATGCAGACTAGCCAAACCGTGGCGCGTAGCGGTTCGCAAGAAGACGAAAACCGTGACTACGCCAAAGGTGCTGTCGCTGAAAATGGCTACAATCGCCTGCAAGAGAAAGGTCTGGTAGAAGGCGGTGCTGAACAAGCCAACAAACGCGCCTACACCGAAGGCGTTGCTGAAGGTGGTGCCGACCGTCTGCAAGAACTGCATCAAGCACAGAGCTAAGCCCGTGGTGGCCCAGAAAAAAGCCCGATCAGCCGATCGGGCTTTTGCTTTTATATAGACCGCGTCACGCCTCGCCCCCGCCAAGTTCGACGCCGGCAAAGCGCTTTTGCTAGAGTGCGTCGCTGTACTTGCCGACAAAGCCCATCCGCTCATGCTGCCCCGCGCCGAACAGAAGCAACAGACACGCCTTGCCTTGATGGACGCAGCCCGCCATCTGATGGAGTGTGGCCGTGGGTTTGGCAGCCTGAGCCTGCGCGAAGTGGCCAAGACAGCGGGTATTGTGCCAACTGGTTTCTATCGCCATTTTGCCGATATGGACCAGCTTGGGCTGGTATTGGTCAGCGAAGTCGGCCAGACCTTCCGTGCCACGATCCGCCTGGTGCGCCACAACGAATTCGTGATGGGCGGCATTATCGATGCCTCTGTGCGGATCTTTCTCGACGTAGTTTCGGCCAACCGTTCGCAATTCCTGTTTTTGGCCCGCGAACAGTACGGCGGCTGCCTGGCCGTGCGCCAAGCCATCGGCGCCCTGCGCGAGGACATCACCCGCGACCTGGCCGCCGACCTGACGCTGATGCCCAAATTGCAGCATCTGGATGCAGAAGGTTTACATGTGATGGCCGACCTGATCGTCAAAAGCGTGTTTGCCACCCTGCCCGATATCATCGACCCACCGGCCCATGCCCTGCCGGCCCACCTCACGCCCCAGGCGAAAATCACACAGCAACTGCGCTTTATCTTTATCGGCCTCAAGCACTGGCAAGGGCTGGGCAGTACCGAGTAATCCCTCAGCCAGCCTTGTGAAAACGCTTGGCCGTTGTGTAGTTCTTGCTCCAGTACTTATTGCTCAACGAATCGATACGCACATGCTTGCCGGTACGCGGTGAATGGATGAACTTGCCTTCGCCGATATACAGCCCGACGTGACTCACCCGCCCTCGCCCGTTGCCTTTGAAAAATACGGCATCGCCCGGTTTTAACGCTGTGCGCTTGATGGTTGCAGCGGTTGAACGGTGCATCGCCGCAGTGGTACGCGGCAGCTGAATGTTGGCTTCGGTCTTGAACAGATAGACCAGGAAACTGCTGCAATCAAACCCCTGCTCGGCAGACGTACCGCCCCACTTGTAGGGAGTGCCGAGCAGTTGATGGGCGCGGTCGATCACATCGTCGACCGAAGACGCCGCATGGCTTGAAGCGAAAGTCGGCGGCTGTTGAAGATTGGCCGAGGCTGACGAGATAACACACGACAGGCCGACAATGACTGAACAAATAAATGACTTGAACATGATGAACATCGCGGTGAATTAAACACGGCGCGAATCTTAAAGAACCATCACGTAAGCCCACGAAGGCCGATTCTCGGGTCTTTGTAGGATAAATCCTTAAAAGCGCAACGGATAATTGGATGAAAGAAATTTCATGCAGCACCAGGCTTCTTTCAGGGAAAACGCCCTTTTCCAGTGCTATAACCGCTCATGCGCACCAAATTTGAACACTCTATACAACCCGTGGATGCCCCATCCATGCACAACCACCTGCACTGACAGGAAACTCCTACGCCAATAGCAGGTTGGCAAGCCCCTTGCTCTAGCACTGCTATCGCTCATAGCTGGAAGCCTACCGATGCTGGTGATCCACCGCCGAATCGCCCCCCAAGCCCTCTGGGCCGCTGAGTTGCTGCTGAACTTCGAAGCCCGCAGCAAAAGCCGCCTGCGCTGTTTCAGTGCCGACGGTGAAGACGTCGGCCTGTTTTTGGAGCGTGGACAGCCGCCCTTGCACGATGGCGAGTTCCTACAAGCTGAAGACGGACGTGTCGTACGCGTTTGCGCCCGCCCTGAACAACTGCTGCACGTCACTTGCCGCAACGCCTTTGAACTGACCCGCGCTGCCTATCACCTGGGTAACCGCCATGTGGCCCTGCAAGTCGGCGACGGCTGGCTGCGCCTGCTCGACGACTACGTGCTCAAGGCGATGCTGGAACAGTTGGGCGCCGACACGCAAACCATCGAGGCGCCGTTCCAGCCGGAACATGGCGCCTACGGCGGCGGCCATCATCATTCGCGCCATGGCGACGAAGACTTCAACTACCCGCCCAAGCTGCACCAGTTCGGCGTACGTCTATGAACCCAGCCTGGGCGCTGTTGCGCCTGGCCAGTCCGCAGTTGCCGATTGGCGGCTACAGCTATTCCCAGGGCCTGGAAATGGCTGTGGACAACGGCCGCGTACAGGATGCCGCGAGCGCAGGGCGCTGGATCAGCGATCAGTTGCTGCTCAACCTTGCGCGCTTCGAAGCGCCGCTGTTGCTCGGCCATTGCCGCGCGGCCGCTGAACAGGACTGGCCTGGGCTGGCGCAATTGTGCGAAGAACACCGCGCCAGCCGTGAGACCCGCGAGCTGTATCAGGAGAGCCGGCAAATGGGTTACTCCCTGCAGCAACTGCTCAATGGCTTACCGGAACTGGACAGCGCCGCCCGTGAGTTCCTTGCACAACGCGGCGAACCGCACCTGGCTCTTGGCTGGGCCCTGGCCGCCCGCGCCTGGCACATCAGCCCCAACGATGCCCTCGCCGCGTGGCTGTGGAGCTGGCTGGAGAACCAATTGGCCGTGCTGATGAAAACCCTGCCACTGGGCCAGCAAGCCGCGCAACGCCTGACCAGCGAACTGCTGCCCTTGCTACAGCAAGCCCAGCAGGACGCCGAGCGCATTGACCCTGCGCGGTTGGGCAGCGCCGCCTTTGGCCTGTCCCTGGCGTGCATGGCCCACGAACGCCAGTACAGCCGCCTGTTTCGTTCCTGAACGTTTTTTATTGTGGAGAAGCACATGAACACACAACCCCTGCGCGTCGGAATCGGCGGCCCGGTGGGCTCCGGCAAGACCGCCCTGACCCTGGCCCTGTGCCTGGCGCTGCGTGATCGCTATAACCTGGCGGTGGTCACCAACGACATCTATACCCGCGAAGACGCCGACTTTCTGGTACGTAACAAGGCACTGGCGCCGGAGCGCATCATCGGCGTGGAGACCGGCGGCTGCCCGCACACGGCGATTCGCGAAGATGCTTCGATCAACCTTGAGGCCGTGGACCAGCTCAACCGCCGCTTTCCCGGCCTGGACCTGATCCTGGTGGAGTCCGGCGGCGACAACCTGTCAGCCACCTTCAGCCCGGAACTCTCAGACCTGACCATTTATGTGATCGATGTGTCCGCTGGTGACAAGCTGCCACGCAAAGGCGGGCCCGGTATTTGCAAATCCGACTTGCTGGTGATCAACAAGATCGACCTGGCCCCGCTGGTGGGCGCCTCGCTGGAGTTGATGAACAGCGACACCCAGCGGATGCGCAACGGCAAACCCTTTGTGTTCAGCAACCAGAAAACCGGAGTCGGCCTGGACGACATCGTCGCCTTCATCGAACGCCAGGGCTTGCTGACCGCCGCCTGATCAACCCATAAGGAACCTGTCCATGAGCCTCAACAAACTCTTCGCCGCTGCCGCGCTGCTGCTGGCCCCTGCCCTGGCCTTCGCGCACCCTGGCCACGGCGACAATGGCCTGGTGGCCGGCATCAGCCATCCCTTGGGCGGCCTCGATCACTTGCTGGCCATGGTTGCGGTCGGCCTGTGGGCGGCCCAACAGAAAGGCGTCGCGCGCTGGGCACTGCCATGCACCTTCGTGGGCACCATGCTGATCGGCGGGGTGTTGGGTTTTGAAGGGCTGCAATTGCCGGCGCTGGAAAGCGGGATTGCCGCTTCGGTGCTCGCCCTGGGCCTGGCCGTGGCACTGGCAGTGCGGCCGCCGCTGTTCATGGCGGTGGGCGCCACGGCGTTGTTTGCGTTGTTTCACGGCGTGGCCCATGGCCTTGAACTGCCGGACATGACCAGCCCTTGGGCGTATGCCATTGGGTTTGTGGGTGCGACTGCGGCGTTGCATGCCGCCGGTTATGCAGTGGTGCGCTTTTTGCCAGCGGCTGCAGCACCCTTGGTGCGGGTGGCCGGGGCGGCTTCGGCAGCGACTGGGGTGTGGTTGTTGGCGGGCTGATCGTCAGCGACTGCAAGGACCTCATCGCAGGCAAGCCAGCTCCCACATTTGAGAGGGTTCACACTTCAAAAATGTGGGAGCGGGCTTGCCCGCGATAGTGCCAGTACAAACACCACCGATCCCAAGCCTGCTACCATGCGCGGCAAACACCCCTGCCGTGACGACGCCAGCCAATGCCCATCGCTTCCCCCTCTTCCCTGACGCCTGTGCTCACGCACTTCCATGACCTGATCGTGCCCCTCTGGCAAGGTCCGGGTTGGAATGCCGACCTCGCACTGCCCTTTGAGGCACTGGATGCCGATCATCAACCATTGCCCCCACAACGCTATCGCGCCATGGCGTGCGCCCGGCAGCTGTACCTGTTCGCCAGCCTGATCGGCGAGCCAGGTGCGGCCTTTGCCGATGAACGGGCGGCGGCGCTGTTCCGCTCCCTGCAGCGGCACTTCCATGATGCCGAGCACGGCGGCTGGTTCTACAGCATCGACCCGGCCGGCCAACCGCTGGACAAGCGCAAGGACCTCTACACCCACGCGTTCATCATCTTTGCCTGTGCCCATTACTGGGCCAAGGTGCGTGAACCCTTGGTGGAGTCAGTGCTCAACGCCGCACTGGAAGTTGTGGCTCAACGCTTTGCCACGGGCGATGGCTTGTATGAGGCGGTACTTGAGCGCAACTGGGCCTCGCTCAAATCCGGCCCGTTGCAAAACCCGCTGATGCACTTGGCCGAGGGCTTCCTCGCCACCCTCGCGGTACGCGAGGACGCGCAGGTACAAGCGGCACTGCTGGCACTGGCGACGGCCATGCAGCAACGCTTCATCGACCGCGAGCACGGCGTGATGCTGGAGAAACCGCTGGGCGCTGTGGATAACTGGTTTGAGCCAGGGCACCAGTTCGAATGGTTCTTTTTGCTGGAATCCTCAGAGGTGCTGCGCGGCACGCCGCTGCATGCATCACTGACACGGGCGTTTGCCTATGCCGAGCAAAAGGGTGTGGATAAGTTAAGCGGTGCGGTCAGTGGCATGTTGGCACTCGATGGCACGGTGCGCGACGGCACTCAGCGCATCTGGGCCCAGGCGGAATACCTGCGAGCACTGACCTTGCGTCCCGGCAGCGAGACGGTGCTGCAACGTCAATTGCTGGCGCTGCAACAGCGTTTTCTGCATGCAAAGGGCTGGCATGAATGCCTGGATGCCGACGGTAAGGTGAGCCGGCGGGATATGCCTTCTACCACCCCTTATCATTTGGCGACTTGCTATCAGGGTCTGGTCCAGCATCTGGGCTGACCTGCAAGGCCCCATCGCAGGCAAGCCAGCTCCCACACCTTAATGTGCGAACCCAATCAATGTGGGAGCTGGCTTGCCTGCGATAGCCTCACCTCGGTCTAACAGACGTTATGCAATCCACTTGCGATCGCCCGTAAAACTGATCGTCAACCAACGCGCCGCATCCGGCGTGCCCAGCCCTGTGGATATCTCTTCGCGCAACCTGTCGAGGGTCGCGACCTTATCCACTGGGTAATCGGCCGGCAGCACTACATGAATCTCGATAAACCGCGCCCGCCCGTGCTTCTGCACATAGGACACGTAGTCATCGAAACCATGCCTGGCCTGCGCCGCATCCATCACTTCGCGTACTTTATCGTCCAGGTGATCCGGCGCGATCCCCAGCACTTCACGCAACGCCGGGCGCAGGATCTTGAACGCTGGCGCCAGCATACTCAGGGCCAACAGGATCAAAATCAGCGGGTCGACGTACACCGCCCATTCGCCATAGCCCTGGGACTTGAGCAGCAGTGCGGCAAGGAAGCTGATCAGCAAGCCCACCGACAGCATTGCGTCCACCAGCCAACTGATGTTGTCGAACTGGATCAGCGACGATTTAAGCGTGCGGTTGCGGTAGCGCACATAAAAGAAGTAGGCGAACTCCACGACGGTAAACACCGCCGCATAAATGATCACCAGCCCCAACTCGATCTCGCGCCCGCCGTTGATGATGCCGAACACACCATTGAGGAACGCGTAGATGGCGATCAGCAGCAGGAAACTGCCTTCGATCAACAGCACCATCGGTTCCAGGTGCCAATAGCCGAACTGGAAGCGCTCGTTGCTTTTCTTGGCGATCAGCTTGGCCGTGATCAGCATCAGCACCTTGATGGCGGTGGCGATCAGCGAGAAAAAGCCGTCGAATAAAATGGATTGGGCGCCGGATATGACACCCGTGACAATCCCGGCGATCGCCACGGCGAACATCAGGATGGTCGATTGTTTGAGCAGTGCCTGCTCACCTCGGTTACTCACATTTCCTCCTGTCAAAACCTTTAAACCGCACAGTGCGAAGGGTTTTCAGGAGCGGAGTGTACCTTATGCCGCATTTTGGCCGATTTGCCGCACTTAAAAGCTATCGGAAAACATTGTGGCGAGGGAGCTTGCTCCCTCGCCACAGAAGCGATCGCCTTAGCCCTTGGCCCCCCGCTCAATCGCAAACCCAGCCCAGGTCTGGCTCACAGGCATCAGCTCCAACCGGTTGATATTCACGTGCGCCGGCGTATTCATCACCCAGAAAATCGTGTCGGCAATATCCTGCGGCTGAATCGGCTCGGCACCTGCGTAGGTGGCGTCATAACGCGCCTGGTCACCGCCAAAGCGCACCAGCGAGAACTCGCTCTCGCAAAGGCCCGGCTCGATGTTGGTCACACGCACGCCAGTGCCTTGCAGGTCGCAACGCAGGTTCAGCGAGAACTGCTTTACGAACGCCTTGGAGCCGCCATACACATGGCTGCCGGGGTACGGGTAGTTACCGGCGATGGAACCCAGGTTGATGATCCCCGCACCCCGGCCATGAGCAATCAGGCGCGGCAGCAGCAGGTTGGTAGTGGTCAGCAGGCCCTTGATATTGGTGTCGACCATGGTTTCCCAGTCGTCGAGGTCGCACTTGGGGGCCGGATCAGTGCCCACGGCCAGGCCAGCGTTGTTGATCAGGCCACGCAGTTTGGCGAACGACGGCGGCAAGTTGGCGATGGCCTCCTCCATGCCTTTGCGATCGCGCACATCCACCACCAGGCCATGCACTTCGGTCTGCCTGGAAAGTTCTTCGACCAAGGCATTCAAGCGCTCGGCACGACGACCGGTGAGCACCAGTTTCCAGCCGGCTTCGGCAAAACGACGGGCACAGGCCTCGCCGAAACCTGAAGTAGCGCCAGTAATGAATAGCGTGTCGGACATGGTGTTCTCCTTGAGTGCATCGGGGAAAAAAGTTGCCAGCAGAATGCCCTTCCGCCGCGGCTGCGGCAACCGCTACGCACGTAACTTCACACGCAACTGTGCGTTTTTTAACCACCCCAAGAAAAGCCTTATAAACCGTGGCCTGCAGCCATATGCGCGCAGGTTATCCACAACTGCACCCACAGTCTTTGGGGGCAAGTGCAAATCGCTCGAAGCCACTGTGTACAAGGCTTGCAGGCGTTTTTAGAAAGTTTTTTGCTTGACCTTGGCTGGGGCGTATGTAGCCCCTGAAAAATTCGGAAAAACGCAACGATGGCTTCAGGCCAGTCATTCCGGCCCCTGCGGGCGTCTTTCCAGAGTTTAGTCACAGACTTATCCACAGGCTGGATGGACATATTCCGGTCATATACCTGTGTCTTTAAACAGGTTGACAAAGCCGGTAGAGGGTCGAGAAAAAGCCGCCGATCAAAAAACAACCACAACGCTACAGACCCCGTATTCAAAGGCTTTCAGCCAAGTACACCCACGTTACCCACAGCCGGTTCCACAGTGGATGGGGACAAGTCAAAACTGTGACAAAACAGGGATTTGCGGCGGCTATATGTCGCGCTTTGGAGGTGGGCTGGATTTGTTTTCCACAATTTGGTGGAGGGCTTGTTGACACCGCAAAAACAAATGTGGGAACCGGGCCTTGGGTGGGAGCTGGCTTGCCTACGATGCAGCCACCTCGGTATGCCAGCTAAACCGAGGTGATGCTATCGCGGGCAAGCCCGGCTCCCACATAAGGCCAGGTTCCCACGGGGTGATGTGTCTGGACTTGAGGTCAGTGACCGCCCAGGTAGGCGTTGCGCACTTCCTCGTTCACCAGCAGCTCTTTACCGGTGCCCGTCAGGCGAATCTCGCCATTGACCATCACATACGCCCGATCCGACAAGCGCAGCGCATGGTTGGCGTTCTGCTCCACCAGGAAGATGGTCATCCCGGTAGACGCCAGCTCGCGCAGGGTAGAAAAGATCTGCTTCACCACAATCGGCGCCAGTCCCAGGCTTGGCTCGTCGAGCAGCAACAGTTTGGGCCGGCTCATCAGCGCACGAGCGATGGCGAGCATTTGCTGCTCGCCGCCGGACATGGTCATGGCGCGCTGGTTACGCCGCTCCTTGAGCCTGGGGAACAGCTCGAACATGCGTTGCATATCCTCGCTGGCAAACTTGTCGCCAATGGGGATGGTGCCCATCAGCAGGTTTTCCTCGACGGTCATGTCGGGGAACACCCGCCGCCCTTCCGGCGACTGCGCAATGCCGTTGGAGGCGATGTAGTGGGACGACTTGTGGGTAATGTCGACGCCGTTGTACAGAATCTGCCCCGACTCGGCCCGAGGCTGGCCGAAGATCGACATCAGCAGCGTGGACTTTCCCGCGCCGTTGGAGCCGATCAGGCTGACGGTTTCGCCTTCGTTGATGTGCAGCGAGACTTTCTTCAACGCCTGGATCGGGCCGTAGAACACGTCCAGGTCCTTCATTTCGAGGATAGGTGCGCTCATACCAACTCCTCTTCGTCCGCGCCCAGGTAGGCGGCGATCACTTTCGGGTCGTTGCGGATCGCGTCGGGGCCGCCTTCGGCGATCACGTTGCCGTGGTCCAGCACCACAATGTGGTCGGAAATACTCATCACCATGCCCATGTCGTGTTCGATCAGCACCACCGTGAGGTCGTGTTCGTCGCGCAGCAGGCGAATCATCGCGCTGAGGGCTTCGGTTTCCTGAGGGTTGAGGCCCGCTGCCGGTTCGTCCAGGCAGATGATCTGCGGCCGCGTGCACATGGCGCGGGCGATTTCCAGGCGGCGCTGCTGGCCATAGGAGAGCTCGCCAGCCAGGCGGTTGGCGCAGTCCACCAGGTCCACAACCTCCAGCCAGTAGAACGCACAGTCCAGGGCATCACTTTCAGCCTTGCGGTAGCCCTTGGTATTGAGGATGCCCGCGAGCATGTTGCGGTTGACCCACATGTGCTGGGCCACCAGCAGGTTTTCCAGCACCGACATTTCCTTGAACAGGCGAATGTTCTGGAAGGTCCGTGCCAGGCCGGCGCGGTTTACCAGGTGGGTGCCGCCGAACATCTTGTAGTACACGCGGCTGAGGAAGCTTTTGGGCGACACGAAGTCGGTGGCCTCAAAGCGCTCACCCAACAACTGGATGACGTTGGTTTGCTTGCCGCGCACGTTGAGTTCGATCTTGCCGCCGCTGGCTTTGTAAAAGCCGGTGAGGCAGTTGAACACCGTGGTTTTGCCGGCGCCGTTGGGGCCGATCAGGGCAAATATCGAGTTGCGTTCGACCTTGAGGCTGACATCGCTCAGGGCCTTAATGCCACCGAAGTGCATCATCAGGTGTTCGACAGATAGCACGACTTCCTTGCTCATGGCGCTACCCCCTTGCGTGGCGTCACACCGGTGCGGCTGATCCGAATCAAGCCACGCGGTCTCCAGATCATCATCACCACCATCAACACGCCAAACAGCAGCACGCGGTATTCGGAGAAGCTGCGCAGCAATTCAGGCGCCACGGTCAGCACGAATGCCGCAATCACCACGCCGACTGTCGAGCCCATGCCGCCCAACACCACGATGGCGAGGATCAAAGCCGACTCGAAGAAGGTAAACGACGACGGGTTGACGAAGCCCTGGTAACTGGCAAAGAACACCCCGGCCAAACCTGCGGTTGAAGCGCCGATGGTGAACGCCGAGAGCTTGACCAGCACGTGGTTCAGGCCCATGGAGCGGCAGGCGATTTCATCTTCACGCAAGGCTTCCCAAGCACGACCGACTGGCATACGCGTGAGGCGATGCTTGATGTACAGCACGGCCAGCACCACCAGAAACAGCACGATGTAGATGAACATGAACTTGATGTTGGGGTTGTAATCGATGCCGAAGAACTCGTGGAACGGGATGCCGCCATCTTTGGCACGCTTGCCGAACTCAAGGCCCAGGAACGTCGGCGAAGGCACCGGCATACCGTTGGGGCCGCCGGTGAACGACAGCCAGTTGTTGAGCACCAGGCGAATGATTTCACCAAAGCCCAGGGTCACGATGGCCAGGTAGTCACCGTGCATTCGCAGCACCGGGAAGCCGAGTATGCACCCCGCCAGTGCCGCCGCGATTGCCGCCAGCGGCAGCACCGTCCAGAACCCCAGGCCGAGGTATTGATAACCCAGCGCCAGGCCGTAGGCACCGATGGCATAGAACGCCACGTAACCCAGGTCGAGCAGGCCGGCCAGGCCCACCACGATGTTCAGGCCAAGGCCGAGCAACACGTAGATCAGCCCGAGAATCACCACGGTCAGCAGGTATTTGTTGGCGAAGATCGGGAACACGATGGCGATCACGATCAACGCCGGGATGATCCAGCGCAACCGCGATTTGTAGTCCGGTGGCAGCACGTGCACACCCGAGCCGCTGCTTTCAAAACCCTGCAGAATCTTCACGCCCTTGGGGGTTTGCAGGAACAGGCTGAGGGCAAAACGGCCGGCCATGACGATGGCGACCAACGTGGCAACGCGCAGCGGCTCCAGGTTGAAGCTGTAGCCGTCGAGCAGTACGCCGACGATGGGCCCGAACACGATCAGCGAAATCAGCCCGGCGAGGACCGTATCGACCACACTTTTCTTGATATCGATAGATTTGGCAGCAGACATGTTTACACCTTCGCCACGAGTGGGCGACCAAGCAGGCCCTGGGGACGGAAAATCAGAATCACCACCAGCAGGGAGAAACTGAACACATCTTTGTAGTCAGAGTTGATCAACCCCGAGAACAGCGACTCGGAGATACCAAGGATGATCCCGCCCAGCATCGCCCCAGGCAGGGAGCCGATGCCGCCGAGTACCGCCGCGGTAAACGCCTTGATGCCGATGATGAAGCCGGCATAGAAGTCGAAGGTGCCGTAGTTGAGGGTGATAAGCACGCCGGCCAGGGCAGCCATGGCCGCGCCGATGACGAACACGTAGGAGATCACCCGGTCGGTGTTGATGCCCAGGATCGAGGCCATCTTGCGGTCTTGCTGGGTGGCGCGGCACATGCGACCCAGCTTGGTGTACTTGATGATGTAGGTGAGCAACGCCATGCCGGCGAATGCCGCCACTAGGATGAACACTCTGGTGTAGGTCAGTTGCACGAAGCCAGTGCCGATATCGACGCGCCAGGCGCCGGCCAGCAGGGTCGGGATACCTTGTTGCTTGGCGCCCTGGGCGATCTGTGCGTAGTTCTGCAGGATCAGCGAGATGCCGATGGCGCTGATCAGCGGAGCCAGTCGGGTGGAGTTGCGCAACGGTTTATAGGCGACCCGTTCAATGACCCAACCGTACACGCCGGTGACGACCACGGTGAAGATCAAGGTGCCGAGAATGAGCAGCGGGAAGGATTCGATGCCGAAGTAAGCCAGCAGTGCCAGACTGATCGCCGCGAGGTAAGCGGAAATCATATAAACCTCGCCGTGGGCGAAGTTGATCATGCCAATGATGCCATAGACCATTGTGTAGCCGATGGCGATCAGGCCATAGACCGACCCGAGGGTCAGGCCGTTGACCAGTTGCTGCAGGAAAATACCATCCATAACGCAATCTCACGCGGTGAGCACCTGCACACCTGTCGGTGTGCGGCGCTTCTGGAGGAAAAAACAGATCTCAATAACAACACCGTTTCCCTGTGGGAGGGGGCTTGCTCCCGATTTCGGTGGGTCAGTCATGCATGTGTTGGCTGACACTGCGCTATCGGGAGCAAGCCCCCTCCCACATTGGAAGTGTGGTGCTCAGCCTTACTTCTGTTTTTCCAGCTGATGGTACTTACCGTCCTTGTCCCACTGGTAAACCACATAGTCAGAGACTTTCAGGTCACCTTTGCCGTCCCATTCCTTCTTGCCCATTACCGTCTGCACGGGGTTGGCCTTGAGCCACTTGGCCGCGTCTTCGCCCTTGTTGGACTTGGCACCGTTGAAGCCGGCGGCCAGGGCCTGGATCGAGGCGTAGGCATACAGGGTGTAGCCTTCAGGCTCGGTGCCGTTTTTGCGGAACTCTTCAACCACGGTCTTGCTGTCCGGCAACAGGCGCGGATCGGCGCCGAAGGTCATGTAGACGCCATCGACGTACTGCGCACCACCGGCGGTCGCCACCAGTTCGTCGGTCACTACGCCGTCATCGGACATGAACTTGACGTCTTTGAGGCCCGCTTCACGGATCTGGCGCACCAATGGGCCGGCCTCTGGATGCAAGCCGCCGAAGTACACGACGTCGGCGCCCAGGGAGCGGATCTTGGTGACCAGGGCGCTGAAGTCTTTCTCGCCACGGGTCAGGCCCTCTTCCAGCACCGGCTTGACGCCACGCTTGGTCAACTGCGCAGCGGTGGCGTCGGCCAGGCCTTTGCCGTAGGTGTCCTTGTCGTTGATCACCGCGACTTTCTTGCCCTTGAGCACATCGACGATGTAGTCGCCGGCGACGATGCCTTGCTGGTCGTCACGCCCGCACATACGGAACATCGCGGCCAGGCCGCGCTCGGTGACCTGTGGATTGGTGGAGCCTGGGGTGATGGCGATGATGCCGGCTTCGTCGTAGACCTCAGACGCCGGGATGGTGTTGGACGAGCAGAAGTGCCCGACCACACCGATCACCTTGTCCTGGTCCGCCAGGCGGTTGGCCACGGCCACGGCTTGCTTGGGTTCGCAGGCGTCATCGCCGGCAATCAGCTTGATCTGCTCGCCGTTGATGCCGCCGGCCTTGTTGATAACGTCGGCTGCCGCCTGGGCACCCTTCATGTACTGCTCACCGAAAGCGGCGTTGGCACCCGTCATCGGGCCCGCCACACCAATTTTCACATCAGCTTGAACAAACGTAGAAACACCCAGCGCCGCTGCAACGGCGAGGGCCAGAAAACCTTTCTTGTAAAACGTCTGGGACATGAGTGGTGCTCCGATATTTTTGATTTTTGGCACGACAACTTGCATTCAAACTTTTCACTGAAAGCTCAGAGCAAGCCGCGTGCCATTACTTTTTTATTCTTCAAAAAGACACGGTGTCATTGTTATTACAGGCGTTTCGACGCCTTTTGCCAGGACGTGCAACCGTCTAGCCCCGATAGGTGCAACCAACGAACCAAAAAAGTACAACCCCGCCAGGTCGCAGCTGCAACCAGAGGGATAAACGACAGTTCCTACACCTGTAACAACGTGCGTAACGGAACTGCACATTTACAGTGCGTGATTGCTACGCCTTGCACCAATACAGATGGGTAGCCTGCTAAGAAAAAGCAGGCTTTTGAGCGGTATTTCGCTGATCAGATCACGATCCTCAGACATTGCCCGGCGTGATACAGCGAGAATCCTGCTTCATACAGGCAACTGCGCAGACCTGCACCCGCCAGTGGCTGCATCGGTGCAAAGGGGATCGGCAAGGCCTGGGGATTCTGGTGACACAGATAGTCGGCAAACGCCTTGCCGACCACACTGCCGGTGGTCACACCGCGCCCGTTATAGCCGGTGACTGCGACCAGGCCAGGGGCGGGTTCGAACAGGCGCATCAGATGGTCTGGGGTAAACGCGATGCAGCCGGTCCAGGTGTATTCCCACTGCACCGATTTGAGATACGGGAAGTAGTGCTGCTGCACCCGATCGGCCCACGCCTTGAGGAACCAGGCAGGTTTCTGGTTGCCATTGCCCAGGCTGCCAAGCAACAGACGGCCATCGGCATCGCGACGGATGCTGCTCAGTACCTGGCGCGTATCCCACGAGCCCTGGCCACCGGGGAGGATTTGCCGGGCGGCATCACCGGTCAGCGGCGCTGACGCCACCTGATAGTAATAGCCGGGGAAAAAATTGCGCCGCAACTCGGTCCATTCGCCTTCGGTGTAGGCGTTAGAGGCGATCACCACCTGAGCGGCCTGCACCGCGCCCTCGGCGGTCTGCACCGACCAATCGGCACCTTGGCGCTCAAGCTGGGTGACCGGGGAATGGTCAAACAACTGCCCGCCCAGCGCTGCGGCGGCATTCGCCAAGCCCGTGGTGTAGGCCATGGGGTTCAGGGTGCCGGCCCGTCGATCGAGCAAGGCGGCGGAGATTTTTTGGGTGCCGGTGGCTTGCTCACACGCCTGCCCGGTGAGCAATTCGACCGGCGCGCCACGGCGCTTCCATTGCTCTTCACGACTGCGCAAATCCGCCTCGCCACGGGCGTTGTGGGCCATGTGCAAGGTGCCCTCGCGGCGCAATTGGCAATCGATCTTGTATTTGTCGATCAGGCTGAATACCAGGGCCGGCGCTGCGCCCAACATGCGGTTGAGCTGGCTGCCAACCGCCGTGCCGAACCCGGCTTCGATCTCGTCTGGCGGGATCCACATGCCGGCATTGACCAACCCGACGTTACGCCCCGAACCGCCATGGCCGGTGCGATGGGCCTCCAGCACGGCAACGCTTTTACCCTGCTCCAGCAAATGAATGGCCGCCGACAAACCGGTGATACCGGCGCCGATCACGCAGACATCCACCTTGAGCGCGCCCCTGAGCGCGGCACGATCCGGCCGGCCGGGGGTGAGGTGTTCCCATAAACATGTTTCGCGTAGTGCCATTGCCAGACTCCGATGAGACCTAACAAACAACTTTTCAGAATTGAAAATCTGATCAAATGTGGGAGGGGGCTTGCTCCCGATAGCGGTGGGTCAGCTACAGATTTGCTGACTGAAACACTGCTATCGGGAGCAAGCCCCCCCACATTTTGATCTCACTTCGACGCGAGGGCTCAGTCGAAGGTAATGCCTTGGGCCAGAGGCAATTCCAGCGAGTAGTTCACGGTATTGGTCTGGCGGCGCATATACCCGCGCCACGCATCCGAACCCGACTCTCGCCCGCCGCCAGTCTCTTTTTCACCACCAAAGGCCCCCCCGATCTCCGCGCCGCTCGGGCCGATATTGACGTTGGCAATCCCGCAATCACTGCCCACCGCCGACATGAATTGCTCGGCTTCACGCACATCCGTGGTGAAGATGCATGACGACAGCCCCTGTGGCACCGCGTTGTTCAAGCGCAGGGCTTCGGCGAAGTCGGTGTAGCCGACCACGTAGAGAATCGGCGCGAAGGTTTCCGTACACACCACGTCGCTTTGCTCGGGCATTTCCACAATTGCCGGCGAGACGTAGTAAGCGTTGGGGAATGTGTCTTGCAGTTGGCGCTTGCCGCCGAACACCTTGCCGCCTTCGCTCAAGGCTTGCTCCAGGGCGTCCTGCATGTTGTCAAAACCCTGCTTGTCGATCAGCGGGCCGATCAGGTTGCCTTCCAGCGGGTGACCGATGCGCACCTTGGAGTAGGCAGCCTTGAGGCGGGTGACGATGTCCTCCTTGACCGATTCATGGGCGATCAGCCGGCGCAAGGTGGTGCAGCGTTGGCCGGCAGTGCCGACGGCGCTGAACAGGATGGCGCGCACGGCCATGTCCAGGTCGGCGCTTGGGCCGAGGATCATCGCGTTGTTGCCACCCAGTTCAAGAATGCTACGGGCGAAGCGCGCCGCGACTTTCGGCGCCACTTCGCGGCCCATGCGCGTACTGCCGGTGGCACTGATCAGGGCCACACGCGGGTCGTCCACCAGCGCGGCGCCGGCGTCGCGGCCGCCGATGATCACCTGGCTCAAGTACTCGGGAGCATCATCAAACTTGCTCAATACGCGCTCGAACAGCGCCTGGCACGCCAGGGCAGTGAGCGGGGTCTTTTCAGAGGGTTTCCAGATCACCGCGTTGCCGCACACCAATGCCAGCGCGGTGTTCCAGGCCCATACGGCCACCGGGAAGTTGAAGGCGCTGATCACCCCGACCACGCCCAGCGGGTGCCAGGTTTCACGCATATGGTGGCCTGGGCGCTCGGAGGCGATGGTCAAGCCGTACAACTGTCGGGACAGGCCCACGGCGAAGTCGCAGATGTCGATCATTTCCTGGACTTCACCCAAGCCTTCCTGGGTGATCTTGCCGGCTTCCCAGGAGACCAGTTCGCCCAGTTCGGCCTTGTATTGGCGCAGTACGTCGCCAAACTGGCGCACCAGCTCGCCACGCCGCGGCGCCGGCACTTTGCGCCAAGCCTCAAATGCATGCTCGGCACGACTGACCTGTTGCTCCACCTCGGCGGCGCCTTCCCAGTGCACACTGCCGATACGGCTGCCATCAATCGGCGAATGCACGGGCTGTTTGCCCGCCTGGTACAGCGCCGGGTTTACCCCGAGACGATCAAGCAATGCGGCAACCATGGGTCACTCCTTCAATCTGCATACAAAAATTCGCGCCGCAATACGCACGGCGATCCTGGCCCTATTTGTAGCTGGCCCAAGACTTGCCAACAAACGACGATTAGGCGAGATATCATTCCGTTTATTCATGCAAAGAATAAAAAGAGGCAAGCCGTGCTGAACAAAAGACATTTGCCGTCGATCACCGCTCTGCAGTGCTTCGAAGCCGCCACCCGCCACCTGAGCTTCACCCGCGCCGCCGAAGAGCTGAACCTCACACAAAGCGCCGTGAGCAAACAGGTGGCGCAGTTGGAAGAGTTGTTGCAGCACCTGCTGTTTCGCCGGGTACGCCGCCGCTTGCAGATGACCCCGGCGGGCGATCTGTACCTGGTGGAAGTGCGCAAGATCCTCACCCAGGTGGAGATGTCTACCCATTACCTGCGCTCCTACGGAGGCGAGACCGAGGTGCTGCGCGTGTCCACGCCCTATACCTTCGGCGCGCGCTGGCTGGTGCCGCGCCTCAAGGGTTGGCGCCTGCGTCACCCGCAGATCCACCTGGACCTGTGCAACGAACAGCAGCCGGACGAGCTGCTGCAAGGCAAGGCTGACATGGCGTTCTATTTCGGCCAGGGCGCACGCCCTGGTACCGAGAGCCTGAAGCTGTTCAGTGAAGAGCTGGTGCCGGTATGCGCGCCGGAGAGCCTGCCGACGCAGCCTTTCACCGACCCCACGCAACTGAGCGACCTGGTGTTGCTGCAAAACGCCTCGCGGCCCCAGGGCTGGCATGACTGGTTCGCCAGCCAGGGCTTCCACACCGAGCACAGCTACCACGGGCCGCGGTTCGACACCTTCTATATGTGCATTCGGGCCGCGCAAGTGGGTTGTGGCGTGGCGCTGTTGCCGCGCTTTCTGGTGGAAGAGGAGTTGACCGAGGGCAAGCTGGTGATTCCCTGGCAACATGCGATGCCGAGCCAGGATGCGTATTACCTGGCTTATCCGGAGCATTCGGCGGAGGTGCCGAAGGTCAGGGAATTTGTGAAGTGGATGCTTGAGCAGGTTATTTAGTGCCTGGAATACCGCTATCGGGAGCAAACCCCCTCCCACATTTGGAACGCATTTCAACCTGTGGGAGGGGGCTTGCTCCCGATAGCGCCAGTGGCCGTGGCAAAAAAATCACTGGCAAACCGACCCACGTCTATGCGCCACTAGCCCCCTTCCTTAATTGTGCGTAAAGGCCGGCGCCCATCGCCGAGCCGTCTGGAGATTCCCGTTATGAGCGAGAGTGTGTTTGCCGATCGCATCGTGCAGAACCTGCTCGACACCGACTTCTACAAGCTGACCATGATGCAGGCGGTGCTGCACAACTACCCCAATGTGGAAGTTGAATGGGAGTTCCGTTGCCGCAACAGCGAAGACCTGCGCCCGTACCTGGCGGAGATCCGTTACCAGATCGAACGCCTCGCCGAGTTGAGCCTGAGCCCCGATCAATTGGGTTTTCTGGAACGCATCAGCTTTATGAAGCCGGATTTTTTGCGCTTCCTCGGGCTGTTCCGCTTCAATCTGCGGTATGTGCAGACCGGTATCGAGAACGGTGAGTTGTTTATCCGCCTGCGCGGACCGTGGCTGCATGTGATCCTGTTTGAAGTGCCGATGCTGGCCATCGTCAGCGAAGTGCGTAACCGCTATCGCTACCAGACCGTGATCCTCGAACAGGCCCGCGAACAGCTGTACCGCAAGTTCGATTGGCTGACGGCCAATGCCGCCAGCGATGAACTCTCGGAACTGCAAGTGGCCGACTTCGGCACGCGCCGCCGCTTCTCGTACCGCGTGCAGGAAGAAGTGGTAAGCGTGCTCAAACACGACTTCCCAGGGCGCTTTGTCGGCACCAGCAACGTGCACCTAGCTCGCGAATTCGATATGAAACCGCTGGGTACCATGGCCCATGAATGGATCATGGCCCACCAGCAACTCGGCCCACGCCTGATCGACAGCCAGATCGCCGCCCTGGATTGCTGGGTGCGTGAGTACCGTGGCCTGCTGGGCATTGCCCTGACCGATTGCATCACCACTGACGCCTTCCTCGGCGACTTCGACTTGTACTTCGCCAAGCTGTTCGACGGCCTGCGCCACGACTCCGGTGATCCGATTCAGTGGGCGGAAAAAGCCATCGCTCACTATCACAAGCTGGGCATCGAGCCGATGAGCAAGACCCTGGTGTTCTCCGACAGTCTGACGCTGCCCAAGGCGTTGGAAATATTCCGCGCATTGCGGGGTCGGATCAATGTGAGCTTTGGTATCGGCACCAACCTCACCTGCGACATTCCGGGGGTGGAACCGATGAGCATCGTGCTTAAAATGACCGCCTGCAATGGCCAGCCCGTCGCCAAGATTTCCGATGAAGCGGGCAAGACCCATTGCACCGACCCGAATTTTGTCGCCTATTTGCGTCACGTTTTCAAAGTACCTGCCCTATCCAGCAAGGAGTGAAGCATGCAAGCCGTACAGCGTGAGATTGCGCAGCAGCTCAAGGTGCAAGCGCCGTTCAAAGACCAGGCCGCACTGGAGGCAGAAGTCGCCAGGCGCGTAGCCTTTATCCAGGACTGCCTGCGCAATTCCGGGCTCAAGGCCCTGGTGCTGGGCATCAGCGGCGGCGTCGACTCCCTGACCGCAGGCCTGTTGGCCCAACGTGCCGTGCAGGAACTGCGCGCCAGCACTGGCGATGAGGCTTATCGCTTTATCGCCGTGCGCCTGCCCTATGAAACCCAGTTCGACGAACACGAAGCCCAAGCTTCGGTGGACTTCATCGAGCCAGACGAGCGCCACACCGTCAACATCGGCCCGGCGGTCAAAGCCCTGGCCAATGAAGTCGCAGCGTTTGAAGGCAAGGCGGCGGTGTCCCGCGACTTCGTACTGGGCAACACCAAGGCGCGTATGCGCATGGTGGCGCAGTACACCATCGCCGGCGCGGCCAGTGGCCTGGTCATTGGTACCGACCATGCGGCGGAAGCGGTGATTTCTACCCCCCTACACTGAAGTGCACAATCACTAACGCACTCGCCTCAAGTCCATCCAGAATCTGATCCGTGAGTCATACTCCACACCAAACATCCTGAGTTGATGAGTGGGGCGTCAGATCATGAAAGTGGTTGATGTACGAGAAAGAGAGCTCGACCTTAGCAATTCAATCCTTGCCAGCGGCCCATACCGTGAGCAGTTCTTAGCTCAGCCAGAGGGCAGTGAACCAAGCGTGAAAGTGACAGGGTGCGCGTTGATCGGTAACGATGAACAGCTTCTGCCCTTGGTGTCCTCCTACCTTTGCCGGAACTACAGAAACACCTTACTCGCGGACAAAACCGTTGTGTCCTATGCAAGGCGTATCTCTTACCTGCTAGATGACCAGAGGAGAAAGCCTGAGTACGAGACCACCGTCAGAGACGACCTCCTACTGAGTATCGGATTAGGTAATCTCGAAGTGTACTTGGGTCGTCTGGATGCTGCGGGCCTAGCCCCCAAGACAGTGCAGGGTCGAGATGCTGCATACAATCATTTGTTCAGCAACCACCTGAGCATCAGCCTTAACGATCAGCCACCTCTCCGGACTGATAATCCTTATGAGCACGGGCCGATTCGCCCTGGCAAGGCACACACAAAAGAAATCGTCCAACCGTGCAGCATGCTTGAGCTTGAACAGTTGATCTTGCATGCACACTCAGAACGAGAAAGGTGCATGCTGCAGTTGATATACGACTCTGGCATTCGAGAGTCTGAGCTGCCTCATATCACGCTTCAGGATATCCGCAATGCACTTGAGTACCAGAAGCTCCAGTATGTTTCCGCTGACAGTAATATCCCGGTGAATGCGGATTACAGTCCGTTGCATATCTTGGGAAGCAAGGGTAGAAAAAATGCAAAAAAGCCTAGGATAACACTCGTCAGTAGGACAACCCTGGAGCGCATCGAGAACTATCACAGAACACCGCTCTACCACCGACATAGCCAGCGGATAAGAGACCCAAGTAAGACGCCTGCGTTTTTCAATTCACATGGGAAGCCCTATACCACCAAGAGCGTTGAAAAGCTTATTGAGCGTGTAAGCAAGCGCGCCCAGAAGGCTGGGAAGACCAAGCGAAAGATCTCGGCGCACAAATTTCGTCATGGCTCGGCGTATCTCCTACTCACAAGCCCAGATCTGGGAAAGGATTATTTCGAGCGCCTCGGAATGCTTTCGATAGGGCATGGTCACAGCCACTCCACCACATCTGAGGGCTACACCCAGATCCCTCATGACATCTACCAAAAGCTCTGCAAGCCTGACTCACTCATCAAGACCAAATGCGGAGAGATGCAGGTACTGCGCGAGCGGACGACCAAACGAATCAAAACCGGTGATAGAAAGTAATATCTCAGACCACACCCGCCAGTATAGTTTTCCACGCTGAACGGATCACTTGAACAAACCAGCGACCTCGCCGTAGTCCCTTACTTTCGTCCGTAAAAACTCCCCAGCAATTTCTGACGCAGCTGGGCACGACATAGCGACGAAAAAGCCCGGCAGGACAACGGCTTAGCTTAAGGGTATGCTAACAGCATACCCTTAAATCATTGATTTACATGGTTTTTTTACTTTAACCTGCTTGACCATCGCTTCGCTATGGTGTTCATTTCCGGCTACAAACCGGGAGGAACCCTCATGCTGCTCTGTGCCCACCTGTACGCCCAAAGAAGCCAAAAATGAGCACTACTCATCAATCGCCCGATGAGCTAGCAGCAGCTCATGCTCACACCGAAGCCGAGCTCCCCAGCCAAGCCAGACGCCCGAAACGTTTGAAATCCGAAGTCACTGTGGCGATTCAGACTTGGGCCACAAGGATCAAAAGCAGCCGCCAATCTCTCTTGAACGTGCAGCTTTCTCAAAGGGGAAAGCTGAGGCCGGCTTACACGTATCTCTTAAAAGAGTTGGAAACGAGCGGCAACACCTTCAACACTAGGGAAGACATCCTCGACTCAATCATCCAGCGAATGATCGAGGAAAAGATCGTGATCCCCGACCACCCCTCAATCGCGAATGAGTGGCGCCGCAAACTTCTCTGCTGGTACGAAAACCTAAGTGAGACAGAGAAGCGAAACATCCCAAGGTTCGGCAATACCATCTCGTCGAAAGCCAGCCTTTACCAGGTTGACGGCATGAAAAACCTGAAACAGGCTCGCGCCAATTTCTCCATCGTTGAACAAACCTTCCAAGAGATCCTCCTCGACCTGACGAACCTTGGCGTAATCAATGCTGATTACAAAAACGGCAAAGAGCAAGCGACTGAAGCCCGGCAAAAGAAACAAGAAGCAAAGCCAAAAGACTCTGTTACCAAGGCGCTCTCTAAGCTCCGGTTGGTCGGACTCTCGAAGTTCGGAGATCTGGCGGAAAACTCCGGTCGGCCCTTCAACAAGCTTCTGCATATGTTCGCCGCCGCGTCGATGAAGTCGAAATCCTCATCCGGCCAGCAAAACTACAGTGACGGCTTCCGGCAGATGGCTATGCATTTGACCGAGGTAGGATTCAAGGGAGGTGAGGATCCTCGTGAATATGTCACGGCCCACTACTTAACGCGGTTCAGAAAGTACCTTGTAGACCAAATGGAATCAGGCACCCTGACGTCGAATTATGCAAATGGGGTTTTGTCCGCAGTCCGCTCAATGTTGAAGCGCACTGTCAAGATTCGAGGCTTTGGCCTTACATCTTTTATCGATGTGCAGGGATTCGACACCGGTCGGCAGACCGATATGTATCGCCCTTATCCTAAGTTTACAAGAACGGCGATCCAGCAAGCCTGTGACATGGAACGGCAACAGACTAACGAGTTGGCAAAGGAGTATGTCTCCTTCAATGGCGGCTATGATCCGTTGGACGTGAATGGACACATCGTCAAAGGTATGGCCACCTTAGAAAACGCTCGGTGGATCTTCGAGAACAAACTCGACTGTCGGCCCATCAGCAGGTGGTCGGCGGATGCTGAGAGCAAGTACGAGCAGGGCTTCGCACGTTTACTGAGAATCGGGGGGCTTGGGGTCGCGAAAACCTACGCCAGCTGGGGGGTAGTCTACCAAATAACATCTAGGACGATTGCCCCTTACATTACTCGCTTGGCACAGGTAACAGGCCTTAACGCCGACTCTCTGAAGAGCCTGGACGTCGATGACTTCGTAGAGAGCCACGAACTGACCCAACGGCCTTATCTTCGGTATTGGAAAGAGCGGTCAGGAGGGGGGAAGGTTCTTCACCTTGATCTCATGTACGCGGATTGGACGTGGCTCACACGGGCACAAAGCATGGAGGTCAGGAAGATCTTCAGCGAGGTCGTTCATCTGACTCGGCACATTCGAGAGCTCGCCGAAAGCTCTGTCAAAGAAAGACTGTTCATTTACGAGTCCCAGAAACAAAGCGAATTCAGGAAGGTGAAGTCGTTCGAAAACTCCACACTTATCAACAATGTGATGAACCAGTTTGCCAGGGATCACAACCTCAAAACTGAGGGAGGTGAGGATCTGAATATCTCGGCTTCTCGACTCCGGCCCAGTCTTGTGGCGGATCTTGTTGAGCAGGGCGTCTCAATCAGGGAAATCCAAGTGATTCTTGGTCACGGATCCCACAAAACCACTATCAATTATCTCGATAAGTTGGAATTCAACAAGACGGCTCGAGAGGTCAACTCCAAAGCTCTTACCGAGATTCACAAAGGTACGATCATCCAGGATGCTAAATCGGCGACCAAGCACAAGCCAAGTACCCCAGGTACAAGTTCGTCACCGGTGATCATTAAGACAGGTTTGGTCAGTTGCAGGGACGCCCTAAATCCTCCTGATGAAATCACAAAGCTGCCGAGCTACAAAAAAGGCAGTAAGTGCTCGCTGCTGAACAAGTGCTTGTCATGCAGCAACTCCATCATCACCGTATCCAACCTGCCAAACCTATTTGCGATGCAGTGGGACTACATTTCGATTATGTCCACCAGCAATGTCGCAGAAACACCATACGGCACTGTCATCCGTGAAAATCTGGAGGTACTGAACAGCATTCTCACGCCTTCCGAGCATGGGTTCACGGCGGAACAGCTGGAGGAGGCTCGCCGGTTGGCAGAGCACATCGTCACTAACCCGATGATTGAGGCAGTGTCCCTATGAACCTTGGATTCGATACGCTCATTTACAAGATCAAAGCGGTACGTGAGCGGTTCTTGGGCTATTTAGGCAATGAGCTCATTGTGGCTATCTCTCATTCCAACGATGGAGTGAGCGCACTTGAGTTGCTCGAAGCACTGATGAACCTTCCTGCCAGCAAGTTGAGCCTCGTGAAGCATTTGATCTGGGACTTCAACGGTGAGTCTCATATCTTGGCAAGAGACATACAGGGCTCAAAATCCCGGATTGACTTCGGAATCTATGAGAGCCTGAACAGCACAATTCTTTTCGAACTGAAGATCGCTATCCTTTGCATGCTGGAGATCCCTGGAGCTCTTCGCCATACCAAGAAGCCTAGAAGCTACAAACCCCATACCGTGTTGAATATCTTCAAATCTGTGATCCCGTTTATCAATCAGATGTGCGCACGCAAGCGAGTGGAGCATGGGGATCGCTTCTTCGAAGGATCGCATTTCAGCCTCGCAGACTTTACCGAACAAGATTACCGGACTGGGGCTGAGGTCTTCGACCGAGCATTCCGGGGAGTAATGCTCAATGGTTTCCAGGTTCTCAGGTCTCACTTCCTTGTCGAAAATCTTTTTCCCAGGCCGTTGGTGTACGTCGACCTGGAGAATCTTGGGTGGAAGCAAAACAGCGTCAAAAATAAACAAACCCGTACCAGGAGCAAATGGTTCAGCAACAAAATTTTCGAGAAGAGCTCCCGAGAAGGTTCTTTCGCAGTTGTAGATTTCCTTAAAGCGCTGAAAGAGGACATCTCGGATCAGGATACGCTGAGCCGGATCGATATGATGGGCTATGACCAGGCTAAGAAAGCCAAGATCACGCGGAGAAATTACGACATTTATGTGGCGATACGCCTGACCTCGCGCGGTTATACAGGACTCGAAGTGGAGCCTTACTTGTATAACCTAGAGCCTGTTTTTTGGTCGCCTCAAAACCTTGGCATGCTCAAGGACAAAGAAGCGCTGTGTAAATTGACTCGCGCCCCGATGGACAACGACCTGTATGAGTACCTGACACACATCAGCAACAGCGCAAGCTACATCATCGGTCAGTACACCGGTATGAGGCCGTCCGAGCTTTCCGGCTGCTTGATTGATGACTGTCTGACGGTCGACGAATTTGGACACGATCTCATCACCAGCAGGGTCATCAAAAATCGAGAGGCCGTCAGGAAACTCTTCGACGATATGTGGGTTGCAATTCCAATCGTCAAGGACGCGGTAAAGGCACTGCAGATCTTGAACCGGTTCAAGCAGAATCCATATCTCTTCTCGAACATGAATACCATCAAGCCGGGCATGCAGCATGAGGCGAATTCGCTGAGCGGGTCAGGTCTAGGTCATCAGCTTTGCGCATTTTTGTCTAAAACCTTGACCGTCGAAGAGTATGACGAGATCGAAGTATCGCCATACACGCTCAGACATTCGTTAGCGAACCAGATGCTCAGGGCTGCCGTGGGCCTGCCGTTCATGTCCTACCAGCTCAAACACTTTGGTCACCATGCCAGCACCATCGGCCAAGATGTGCGCTGGAATCAGTTAGGCACCGTCACGATTGACTATGGCGGTATTGGTGAGGCTCTTACGTCAGGTGGTGGCCCAGATGCTCCTGGTCGAGTGCATGCCGAGACGGAATTCATCATGAATTCCCTGAATCCCGCCGGGGGTTATGCAGGCGAGAACGCTCCCGCGCATCGTGCTCGGCTTGAAAACTATTTTAAGGGTTATCTCGAGGCCGGTTATTCGAACAAAGAAATCTTTGAACGAATGGCTGAGCTGAATTTCGCGGTAATCAACGTGGGCCAAGGCTATTGCTATGGCAATGCAACGGAGTTGGACGATCCCTCAATTCCTTGCATCGGTTCACTGCGCTGTAACCCCAACCGCTGCAAAAATGCCGTGGTGACTGAAGCTAATGCGCCAAAGTGGCAAGAAATCTACGTCCAAAATACCTTGGCCCTCAGGAGGTATGAGACAGATCCTGCTGCAGCCTATGCGGAGCTGCGAGACTTAGATGACGCTGCCTTGTCCATCGAGCAAATGAAGCTCGCAATTTCAGAGGCCAAAGGAGTGCTCCTTCAACTGGGGATCGAGATGTTGGTATGAGCAGCGCTTATGACTCCAAGAATGAGGAAAACTTTGAGGCTGTCAGTCGGGCGATTGAAGCAGCTCTGGAAAAAATAGCAAAGGATCCGTCCATTCCGGCAACTATAAGCCGGCTGGCCAAGCTAGCTAACGTGCATCGGAACACCCTCTACTTCCGCCAATGGCCGAAAGCGCGAATCGAAGAGATCAAGGCGAAACGTGCCCAGCAGAAGAAAGACCACGCTGCAGCAAAAGCAGCATCTGGCTCACCCGAGGAGCAGTTGGAGCGAAGCAGGCTGGAAATCATCTACTGGTTTACTCAGCTTCAAGATGCGAGGGCTGACAGTGCTTCGCAGGCGAGGACGATCAAGCAGACAGCAGCGGCGCGTGATTACTACAAGGAAGAGAATCAGAAACTGCTTCATAAAATCAACGAGATGCACCATGAGAATCAGCAGCTACATAACATGGTCGATGTATTGGAGCAGGAAATTGCCAGCGGACAACGACAGCCGAATAGATAGCTCACAGTATTCTCCCCGGTTACTACGACTCTCTAATTCAGTATTTCTGTACGGTTGAGACAGCAGATGCTCCTATTGAATCTCCTCGCAAAGCTGTGGTGCTTTATAAACCACGACCGTCGCCCTGACTGGGAGAAAGCGCGAGAACGCAAGTTCATCCTGGCAGCGAACAGCTTGAAAACCCTTTCGGTCACCGACCGGGGCGGCATGTCTATCGACCCCGAAGAGCTGCGCGACCAGATAGTCGCCTCGCGTGAGCAGTTGAAGCATCTTGTCCACAGGCCAGAAGCGCCTAGCCGATCATTCAGAGCAGCGGCAGATGCCCAGGTGGAACAGTTAGTGAGTCCCACCGTAGAGGCTCCGGTGAGCGCCATTGACTTTATCGAGGTAGTGGCTTGGCGTCGGTTGCAGAGCGGCGCTACTGTGCGCTACATGTGCCTCCAGTCTACGAGTACGGGGCGATTCGCTGTCGCTACAGCCAGTCTGTTCACAGAAACCATAGAGAGTCTCCCGACTTGGGTCGACGGCAATACCAACAGGCAAATTGCGAATGCCCTACAGCTCGGTGACCTCCAGTGGTACGCGACTATGAGCGAGGCTATGGATGCTTGGGATGCGGAGCTTTGATGACCCTGAGCTTTCAGTTGGGGCGCGCCCCTGCGGGGAGCGGCTGTCGTGCACCGAGCCCTTGCGATGCCAAGGTCTCGGCCCTTCGGGCTTCCATCCCACACGCCTGCGCGCTCCGCTTGCCATGCCTACCAGGCACGTGATCACCTGTCTTCGGTTCGAGCGGTCGCACACGCTGTGCTACATCCATACTTCAATGGACTCATCGCTTTCGCATAGGTGAGGGTAGGTATCCACCCCTCCGGTAGTTCAAGCTTCGAACAAAGCACGGCATGCGTTCATCAAAGCGGTTGCGTCATGGAGAGCTCGGTGGTGCCTAGTCGTGGGCAGTAGGCGATAAATGTCACTGGCAGCCTCCCGACCCACAAACACTTCCAAAGGCTTCAACTCGAAGGTCGGCATCAGGTCTGCTGCTTCGTAGAGGACATCGAGCCAAAAAACATCTTGAGGTGAGTCGCTGCAAAGCACCTGCCCTGAAAACAGCTGATTCATTCGTTCCGCCACGGTGGGTGGGGCATCACCTTCCTGAAGTAAATGATCCTGAGTGAGACGATGCATGTCTTGCGCATCGAACGACCAGTGCGTCCAATAGCGGGCTGGCTTTATCAACGAACTGAACCAGGTTTCATTCGACACGACAGCCACCTCAATGGGATAGCTATCTGGGGCTATCCCTGATGCCTCGAAATCGATAAAAAAGAAGGCCGTTCCACCTTGCTGCTCCTGTTTGAAGGTTGCGACTGTCCCTGCACAGCCTAGGAAAGACGAGCATGAAGTCGTCCCTAACAAACGGCGGGTAAGTCGTAAGGGTATGCTCGCAAGATACTGATTTCTCGTCGGAAAACCAAAAAACTACCCTTCATAACCTTGACCAACTGCACCCCATGGTCTTCATTTCTCGCAATCACCCAAGAGAGATGCTGGCATGACCTTTTCATCCTCGTTTCGCCCCGATAGCGCCCCCGTAACACTCGATGACACCTTCAACTACCTCATGTTGAGCTCTCTCCATTGGATCGACGCCGACCTCTAGGTGATGACAATAGCAGCCAAGCAGCGCTTCGCCGTCCTGGCCCTTCGGACTTCTATCCTCAAGCCTGCGCGCTCCGCCTGCCTAGTTGCATAACAAATCAGAAGTCCCCCCAAACAGGAGTTGCCTTAGCTCCGCGAGAGGTCACTGATGCAACAGTCACCATACGTAATACATCGCGAAATCCTCCTCAACGGCATGTATGGAACAGCCTATCTGCTGCAAGAGCTCGTCCTCTATCAGCTTGATCCCGGTAGGTACACATTCGACATTGATGAGCATCGCGGAGGGTTCGACAGCGTCCATCTTCAGATCTATCAGGATATGAAGCAGTGGTACTGGGACAACGGCCCGTCAAGCGCTGGCTTCAAAGACGTCGCCGAGGCACTTCAAGATAGGTACACCAGGCAAGCTCAAGAGAATCTAGAGGAGCTGTATATCCTCCGAGCGATGCAGCCAAGCGATTTTCCTGCTGAGCCTGGCGAGATACCTGCAGACTCTCATAGGCATGCAGTTGAGCGAGCTGAGCTGCTTCACAGGGAGTATGTAGGCAAAGGATTCATTGACGAGTGCACATTGCCAGCAGCCCACCCACTCTGATCTCGAATCAATCAGAGGCGAGGCCGGCGATGGCATGGTTCTTTTGGACAGACAAAGGGCCTGCCTGGGTACAGGCAGAAGAACGAGAATTCATCAAAGCTGTGAACAGCCTGCAAACGCTTCAGACAACACCAGGAGGCGGCATGAGGATTGATCCTGAAGAACTCAGAGATCAGATCCTGGCGTCACGAGAACGGTACAAAAGCCTGGTGAAAAGATAGCGGTATCTAAGCGATGGCTTGATGAGGAAGATGTGGCGTAAGGAATTAGCACCTAGACTTCATCCTGCGTCCTATGGAAGGGACAGTCTCAGGAGATGACATGCGCATAATCATTAAATATCAAGACGGTGAAGGCTGCATTACCGAACGGGAAATCTCGGATCTGCAAAAGGAAAACGATATTCTCATTGGCGCGTTTTGCCACACCCGTGATGAATGGCGATCATTTAATGTAAATCGAATAATTCATGCGGTAGCTCGAGACACGGGAGAGTTGATTAACCCGTATAGGCTTGTGCCAGAGATGAGTGACGAGCAGTCTCTGGACTCGCTGACCTGGAAGTACCGACAGGCTATCAAGTCGGTGAAATTTTTCTGTCTCACCACTCGAGGATTCGGTAAGCGCGAGCGCCCTCGGATCGTCGATTTCGTCAACGTCCTAGTGGGTACATCACAGCACTCCGGAGAAGATATCACCGAGTGGATTAACAACCTGTGGTGCGCAGACCTTTATCGATACCGCGATGGTGACGTTGATGAGTACAAAGGGCTGCTACAGCAAATCCCTTACTCACTGCTCGACCAATGTCGGGAGTGCGCGCTGAAGATAATCGTGGGCTCAGGCCGGAAATCCGAAAACCCCGACTGGTTGCAGAGAATTGATGAAGAATTCAGCTCTCACCCCGTAGTGCGAAACCCGATCAATCCCGGCGTTTGACCATGATCGAAGGAGTGAATAATGAAGCTTTTACGGGACGCACGAACCCTTAAGATCAAAGCTGTCAGTTCCCTTCGTATCGGGATGCAGTCCTTCAATAGCTTTGACGACGATGGCCGTATCACTACCGTATTGCTCCACCTTCAGCACGCCTGTGAAATGCTGCTCAAGGCAGTCCTTGTTCAGAACAAGGCCAAAGTATTCGATAAGGTTACAGGGCGCTCAATTTCGTTCGACAAAAGCCTTGGGCTTTGCATTGCCCACTATGGTCTGACTCAAGAAGAAGCCGGTGTGATGCGCGCGGTGGATAGTCTGCGTGATGCTGCCCAACATTGGTCGGTGGTTGTTGCCGAGGACTTACTTTACCTCAACACTAGGGCGTTGATAACGGCATTTGATGCCTACCTGCTCCGAGCATTAGAGATTAGCCTGATTGATCACATTCCGGCTCGCGTACTGCCAGTGTCGACTATGCCGCCAGGTGATTTTGAGTTTTTAGTGGACAGGGAATACAACCTGATTAGGGATTTGTTGGAGCCGGGAAGACGTCAACGTGATGAAGCACGTGGCCGTATACGTTCAATGCTGGCCATGGAATCCATCGCGGTGGAAGAAGTAGAAGTATCCGAGCGCGATATTGATCGGGTAGAAAAGGCAGTGCGTGGCGGCCAAGGCATCAATGAAGTGTTCCCTCGTCTTTCGATGGTGGGCACTCGTACTGACGGCGAAGGGGTGAACTTGGTTGTTCACTTCACGAAAAAAGTAGGTGCGCCTGTACGATATATCGGCGGAGATGACCCAGCAGAGGCTGCGGCAGTGCGTGAGTTAGATCTACAGAAAAAATTTCATCTTGGAGCAGCCGATCTCGCGAAGAAGGTCGGGCTTTCCCAACCTAAAGCCAAAGCGCTACGAGCACATCTGGGCATAGACGAAGATTTGAAGTGCCGTAACGTATTCGAATTTGGATCGACTCGTATTCCCCAGTTTTCGGACAACGCCTTTACGCTGATGCGCGATGCCTTAGCCAATCTGGACATCGAAGAAATATGGCGGGCACGGAAGCGTTAGTCTAAAAAACCACCTCTCAGAGCTATCTGGCCGCTCTATCTAACAGGCCCATCGGATATGACCGCGAACTTCCACACTTCGATAAAGAGTTCCCACTGACATCAAAGCCTCCGCGCTGGCAAGCAATATATGAAATCGATGGGCGTACTGAGCTCGTACTGCATGTGTTCGAAGACTCTGTCGAGACGTGGATGAGCTTTCGACTCTCGCAGGGCGTTCAATAACTCCAATAGCTCTCGCCCTTGAGCCACTGGCATTTGGATATCGCGATACACGGTGGCATCGCCGTCTCGTTCCACGTCTATTCTCCGTCTGCATCAATCCAGCTTGAGCTTGCTGCAGGCAGCTTTGTGTGCCTCGAGGTGCTGCATCTCTGATTCCCAACAAGCCAGGAATTTATACCAGTCCGCAGCGTAAGGCCCATCTAACAATCTGGTCGACCCGATACTCGCCTGATTGAAGCGCTCCCTCCATGGCTGCGGAATAGTCTGCTCCAGGATGATGTCGATTCCGGAGTTGTGATGCTGCAGCGTGACACAATCCCGAAGCTGGTTGAGCTCGAGTGCCTTGTCAGCATGAGGGGAGTCTTTTCGCTCTTGAAGGTCAAGGTCATCGAGTATGGATAAAGCATCGAACGCCTTCGAATCGCCTGGAGATATGTTCGCAAGCATCCACAAAGCCTTTCGTCTCATGGCCTCCAGTTCGCGGAGTTCTTCGTCGGGCATTTGAGTTACCTCTTGTTGGCGTTGATGGCGTGCCGCCTGCGGCGTCAGGCTGCCGTGAATCGAGCCCCGCCAAGGCGTGTCTCGACCCTACGGGCTCACATCCCTCACGCCTGCGCGCTACGCTTGCTTGGTGTTTGCGCGTCGAAGTAGCCTTAAAATACGCTTTAACTAGAATGTAAACATTCCTGATTCTGCACACCGGGAGGCCGAAATGGACTTGCTAAAGCCCTTGTACGAACAGGACAGGCTTCATCCACACTTTCGCACCATATCTGACGGACGACCCGGCAGGCTTTACCAGCGAGAGGAGCTGCAACGCTGGCTTGATGGATTTCCAGACAGGGATAACAAATTCGTACGTGAGTTTCAGACCACGTTTAACTCAAGCTTTTGGGAAATCTATCTTCACGCAGTGTTCCGCGAGTATGGCTTTGCTTTCGACTGGACTTATCCAGCCCCTGATTTCCTAGTTTCGTCAGCAGACATTACGTTTACGGTGGAAGCAACCACTGCCAACCATTCCATTGACGCTACTCCGGAATGGGGTAGGCCCATGACAGCGGAGTTCTTTGAAGACGTTGATTTCAATGAGCTCAATCGGGTCGCGATAATCAGGTTGGCCAACGCGTTCATGAGCAAATCACAAAAATTCCAAGATAAGTATCAGCATCATCCGCATGTCCAAGGACACCCATTTGTCTTAGCAGTAGCACCGTTCGAACAGCCGGGATTTAACCTCCAGGCCTACCGGGCTATCGAAGCCCTGCTATTCGATTACTACGTAGATGAAGCGGAATACCTGGCTAATCCGGAGCGCTTTCCTAACGGATTAGAGGGGAAATCTTTGGGAAGCGTACAGAAAGATAACGGTGCTGAAATCGAACTGGGGTTTTTCGATTGCTTGCGCTTCAGCCACATTAGCGCCGTGATATTCAGTAATCTGGCTACTTGGGGAAAAGTAGATGCCATGTGCGGAAATCCGGATGCGATCATATCGTCTGTCTGGTCGCTACCGAATGGCGAGATGAAGCGCACTGTGTCCAGAGGCAACGAAGCCTCAGAAGGGATCACGGATGGGCTGCGTATTTATCACAACCCTTTTGCTACAACGCCGTTGCCGCTTGAAGTTTTTCGACGAGAAGGTGTGATGCAAATGTGGGCTGATCCTTACGCTCGATCACTCATAAGTGAACAAGCCGAGAACTGCTTACAGTCCAGGACGGCTATGACTTTCTTCGTAAAGGATGATGATCCCTCTTGCGAGGGCTTATCTGAGAAAATTTAGCAGTGCGCTCTGGCCAATCCGACTAGGCAGCAATTCGCCTGTTGATTGCTTGATATCCTCAAGGAGTAACGATGCAGACCTTGCTCGACCAATCGAAGTCGTGACGGATATGTCAAAAAGCCGTGCAATGGGCTCAACCGCCTACCAAGCGAGCGATCAAGCATTTTTTGTGTTGGGGCAAACTACGGAAGATGCGCTTGATGCCCTAGGTCGCCCCAGAACACATATGCTCAGATGATTTCAGGGAGAAGGAAAATGGCAAGTGAATACTCGCTATCAGATGTGCTGGAAAGGATGTACCAAAACCAGCTAGCCCTCGAGGCTGCTCTCATGGAGCTAACCCTCAAGGTGGAAGCCCAGGGGCATGCGGAAGTCGGCGAAAACGTCCGTGGTGCGCTTTACACAATTGGTGAGAACGCTGGTCATATCAAACAGGGGCTGGCCCGGCTCAAAAAACTCCCATGACCCAGCCGCTTTTTGATTTTGATCTCAAACGCGTTTCCCGCACGCACTACATCACTGGCAAGGCTGCGATCAACTTTCCGCACGCAGGGAGTACAACTGGCGGTTGGCATTTTCTATCGTACTTCGACCGCGAGAACGGGGTGTCGAAGGTGTCGCTTGCAGGCATCCATTATCCAGATACCACCGACTTCTTAGGCGACGCCGGGATACTTGACGTGACCGACCAACTGGCGAAGCTGGGCTGGGCATTAGAAGGCAGGCGCATCTTCATGGCAGATCATTACAGGGCTGCTGCGGACATGATCGTGAAATGGACTCTAAGCGATTCTAAGCATAGCAATGTCGAGATGGCTGAGTGGTTTCCCTCGCTAGAGGACAGACAAATGCTCTTCACGCTTTTGGGAACCGGAAAACAGAAACTTCTCGATATGGGCAGACTGCAAAAACTTGAAGGTTGGATCAGCTCACAGTAAGCCCAACTTAGCAGGAGGTGTCACCAGGTTGGAGACACCTCCAACTCGTTCAGCGACGAAAAATGCGGTTGATCAGGATCAGCGCTGCAGCACCTATCGCGAGTGCGGCGACTGGTTTTTCTTTAACGAACGTAGATACGCTATCCAGTGTATCGCCGTAGGTTTTAGTCAGTTGACCAGCTGCTTGATGTCCCGCACCTTCAGCTTCCATCTTCGAATCACCAATCAGCTTCCCGACCGCGCTCTGCGCCTTGCCGGCCAGCTTTTCTGCTACACCTTCTACCTGTTCGCTCTTCATGATTTACCAGACCTTCGTGTGTAAGTGGGAACTGAGAACCTACTTAACCCCGCAGCGAGGGATTACCTGCACAACGTTAGGGGCACGGGCCGGATGGTTAGTTCAATTTCCGTGAGTTTCAGGAGTCTTCCTCAAAGCTCGCACGCAAATGCAGGCACGCGTTCGACGACTTAGCTGAAAGCTTGTGCTACGAACTGATACCACTATGATTTTCGCCTGTTGCCGTCGTGTTGTGTCATCAGCAGCTTCTTCATGAGCCGCTCCAACCGCGTGAGAACATCCTTCAAATGGACGTAAGGGCCATTACCATTCAGCCGCGCTGGATCAAACTCATGACCGCCGCTTCCCGTTTCGCGAAGCGAGATGAACGAAGCTAATGCGTTGGCATCTACTCGGATATTATTGAGGGCTGGCAACCGGATAACGTCATGACTGCAAACGAAGATTTGATTACTTGGAACATTCGCTGGCGTCTTGCTGGCGGCATTGTGTCCTGCAAGACATGCCATTCCCAGCAGCCTGAGACTCAACGAGGGGAGGCTTTTGAGCACCTTCCGGGTTGTGATTATGCTGGGCAGAACTGCACGCCGTGGGATGACCTAGACGTGATCTCCCAGAGCTTCAAACACGACAAATAACGTGGAGGCTGGTTGACGACCGCTCGTCAGTAGCGCCAAAAAAGAGGCGCGCCTGGGAGCGCCTCTTTTTTGGCGCTACTGCTCGCTAACCGGATTTGAATCGGCTAACTCCGTCCCACAGATCATGATGTGTTTAACCACAATTAGCCATGAGCGGAGCTTTACCTAAACCCTAAAAAACGAAGCGAAAGCGACATCCTTGTCGCCCAAGTGACTCTTTTCTATATCAAGCCGAAGGGATACGACGGTTGGTCAGAGCCATGCGACCAACAAAGAAGCTCAGAGCCGCCCCCAAAAGAAGCATCGCCAATGTGCTCCATGCCGCGCGCGAAATTTGCTTGGCAGCAATCTCCCCAGCCTCACGAGCCTTTTGCTCAGCTTGCTGTTTCAACTCTTCAAATTTCTGCATTGCTTGCTGATAAGCCTGAGCGTAGTTATCAACGATCTGAGTTGCCTCCTCCTTACTCTTGCCGGTGCGGGCAGCAACAATGTTAACCAAAGCCTCTTTATCCGCAGCGTTGAGTGCTGGCTCACCGGAGGCTTTTACGCGCTCAAACCACTGCTTCAGTTGTTCACCTGCCTGAGCAGGGTTAGTAGCTGCATCGGACGCTGATTGCTTGCCGTCAGCGGCAGCTTGATCAGCTTTTTGTTCCACGTTCTCTGGAGCCAACTCAGGTTTGCCACTCTGCTGAAGCAAAGTATCCAGCTCACCCTGAAGGCTGTTCCAGTCGAGTTGTACGCCTTGTTCATTCAATTGCTTCTTTACGCTATCACCAATACCAGGCGCTGCAGCTGCGATGCCGCTACCCGCAGTAGACAGCCCTTTACCAACAACGGAGCCTGCAGTTCCAACCACGCTTGCGGCCAAGCCAGCCAACAGCCAAGTCGTGAGTAAGGTTGTGACTGTCCAGGTTAGTAAGCCATGCAAGCCGCCACGATCAGGTGCCGTCCTGCCAGAAACGAAAGCTCCGACTCCGATTGCCACCAGAGTAGAAACGAACAACCAGATTCCAGCACCAGTACCGAAACCACTGAGCGGATTACCAGATTCCATCGGGGACACTGCGCTAGCACCGATGGCGGTTCCCAGAACGCTCAGCACTACGTATGTCACCAGTGCAATCGCACTACCGGCCAATACCGAACTCCAGGACACGCGGAATAACGAACGATTCGCTTCATAGACAGTGGTCATACAGACGCCCTTTATGAGTTTTAGGAGCAAGGCTTTGCGCCTTAACCAGTCTGAGTATGGCGAATGGACATACGTTCAAAGAGAGTTCAAATGCACCACAAGAACCGATTCAATTGCACCATAAAATTTTTACTTAAATCCCATTCCTCATAGGCTGGCTATACGCTTGACGTCGCCTATGCCCTTGGATTTTTGACGTAAGAAATCTACAAGGCTGCGCTATGAAAATCGGCCTGTTGCGTCAGTATGGAGTAAGCGATGTCTTCCTAATCGGCCCATGGCGACGATTGAAGATCCCAGGGATCTGAAGCCTCAATAGCGACTGCAGCGGCGGCGACCAATGCGCAACAGGGTGCAAGTCGGCAGAGCGAATGCGGGGGAGTACAGTGCCGACCCAAATATTAAAAAACCGATAAGACTGTTTGCTCATCGTGACAGGCTGTTAATAGAGGGATAGATAGCGGTCAGTAATATTTAGCCTGATCGGAACTAAAGTGGGTGGAGTCAACTTCCGAGACTAATAAGCCGACTACAATGGCTACCAGCTGATAGCCATCGCAGCGAAGGTATTACCCGCCTAAGGTTACTTCTTGTCTACGGCGTCTTTGACCTTGCCAACAACTTGCTGGGCTTCACCTTTCTTTTCCTGGACAGCCCCTTCTACCTGCAGCTTCTCATTGCCAGTGACCTTGCCGACACCTTGCTTCACATTACCGATAGCTTCGTTGGCCAGGCCTTTGATCTTGTCAGATGTGCCACTCATGAGTTTTCTCCCGGTTAGGAATACGTGTCCTGTCTGGACAGAAAAATTGACTGGCGGCTGTGAACAGGAGTTCCACTTTTTATGACGACCACTCGTCGCACACCTGTCGAGCGCTACCTTGATGCAGGTTTCGCAATGCCTGGATGAAGAAACAATTCCTTGCTGTACGAGCAGTCGAAACAGCATCATCGCCCTTACTTCCACCAGCGATGCGTAGTCAGATGCCCCACATTCCTGCCCCATTTCCTCCAAGCGAGGATGAAAGAGCGTTGTCGCTGGAGCATCTCGGGGTGCTGGACTCAGCTCCGGAGAAAGAATTCGACGATATCGTTGTGCTCGCGAGCACCTTGTGTGAAGTACCGGTCGCGCTGGTTTCTCTGGTGGATAGAGAACGTCAGTGGTTCAAGGCGTGCGTCGGGCTGGACGTGAGGGAGACGCATCGGGATCTGGCGTTTTGCGCGCACGCGATCCTGGCTCCCGCCGATGTGTTGACTGTCGAAGATGCCAGACTCGACCCGCGCTTTGAACACAGCGCGCTGGTGCTTGGCCCGCCCTACATTCGCTTTTACGCGGGAGCTCCTATCATTGACGACACGGGGCACGCTCTGGGTACGGTGTGCGTGATTGATACCAAGCCGCGAACCCTGACAGCACCACAGCGCACGGCATTGTTGGCATTGGCGAGACAGACCGCTTCGTTGTTGCAATTGCGCCTGCTCAGACATCAAATAGAGCGTCGAGCAGAAATGCTTGAACAAGAACTGGCTCAGGCGAATGCACTTAATCAAGTGGCCGAAGAGTCACTGCGTCACGCCAAGCGTATCTCCTCCTTGGGAATGGTCACGGCCAGTATTGCGCACGACTTCAACAATATTCTTCAAGCGCTAAGCGCAAGTTTGCAGATGATCCGCTTGCGCGCCAGACGACCAAAAGCCGTCGAGCAATTTAGTGATACCGGATTGCAGGCGGTCGAACAGGGACGGCAGTTGGTCAATCATCTGCTTTCTTGTGTTCGACTCGACAGCCCAAATTTGGTGTGCGTTGACGTTAATGCTCGACTTGATGCAATGCGCGATGTGTTGTTTCACACCGCGACCGAAAGTGTTGAGCTGACTTTCGACCTGTCAGCCCCCGACACCGCAGTGATGTGTGAAGAAGCCCAGTTGAATGCAGCTGTCTTGAACCTTCTCACAAATGCCAGGGATGCGCTCGGGTCAGCAGGAAGTATCTGCATTTCAACGCGACTGATGCGGGTTGATGATGATGTAACACTGGCTGGAGGCGATTACGTCGTGCTCAGCGTCACTGATACCGGGCCAGGTATACCAGATGACCTGGCGGCTAAAATTTTTGATCCTTTTTTCACCACAAAGGAAAGAGGAAAAGGTACGGGCTTGGGCTTATCGCAAGTCCGTAAGTTCGCAGAGAACGCTGGGGGCACCGTCATGGTGGATAATGCACCCGACAAGGGAACAGTCGTATCTTTGTACTTGAAATCATTGGGTCGAATCGACTCTGCGATTAATCCCACATAATCATCGTGGCTTAAGTAACCTTCTTGACATGATTTGCCTGTATGCCGGCCTGATACGCTGTTGTTCCGTAAGTGTATGGCCAATACAGGTTGTGCGATCAACGGTCTGATCCGTAGATGTTAGAATCAGTGGCAAGTCTGACCTTACGCGGGCGCGCATTGGGCGTTTTGGGACGTCAACCTTGGATAACCAGACGGGCCGGAAGGTGCAGTAATGTTTCTTAGTCTTGAAGTTCGCAGCTATGAGAGGGAAGACCGTCACCACCACCACGAGCATGCTCAATTGGTACTGCCGATTCGTGGCGAAATGGAAATTGACGTAAACGGTCGCGGCGGCTGCATTGATCAGTCATTGGCAGCGCTTGTGACACCTGGCTCGATCCATTCGCAGCAGACTAACCTCGATAGCCGTTTTTTAGTTTTGGACTGTGCGCCGACGATTATGGAAACGCTCCAGATCGAGCGTCTTGCTCAGAAAATATATGTGCCCATTTCCCCCGCTACTCGTCGGCTTATAGAGTTCGCTGAGCTAATCGGCAATGCACAATTGTCCATCGCGGCCTCCCAATTGGGGCCTCTGCTTTTATCGTCTCTAAATCCGGATATCTCCCGCTTTCCAGACCCCATGAAGCAGTTGATCGCTCGTATTCAGGCGGATCCTGGAGCGAACTGGAGCAATGAAAGCATGGCTCAAGTAGCAAAAATGAGCATGAGTCAGATGCACCAACGTTTCCGGCTAATGTTCGAGATGAGTCCGCAAGTTTGGTTGACTGATTTACGCCTGCAAGAAGCTCAACGATGGTTGCGTGGAACCTCATTGACCATATCCGAGATTGCCTTGCGTGCCGGTTTTAGCGACCAGGCATCGCTGACCCGTGCCATGCAGCGCGTGAGGGCCACGACCCCGGCGGTTTATCGTAAAACGCAAAAACAGTCTGGGTAAAAAATCCCGTAGTTACCGACAATACTCCCCGAATCAGTTGCTCCAGACTTTACCCATAACGCTTTGGAGCGCGGATGAAATGCTTGCTGATCGATTACTGCTAAAGGGCATTGTCTACGGAGTTTGCGCGGGCCTGTGTTGGGGAGTGATCTTCCTCGGCCCCCAGCTCACCCCGGGGCTGAGCGGCCTGCAATTCGCCGTTCTGAGATTTCTCTGCTACGGCGCGATTTCGGTGGCCTTGCTTATGCCCCGCTGGAGGCGCGTTTGCGCCAATCTCACTATCGCCGACTGGAAGTCACTCTTCTGGCTTAGCCTGATTGGGAACCTCATTTACTACACGCTAGTGGGCACCGGTGTGCAGTTGGTTGGCATTGCCACAACGTCTCTGATCGTCGGACTCATTCCCGTGTTCGTCACGCTGGCAGGTCGTCATGACGTCAACGCAATTTCTTTGCGCAAGCTAACTCCCTCGCTGTTCTGCGCTGTGGGCGGGGTCGTACTCATCAGCTGGCACGCACTGATCAACGGCGACAAGCCAGATATACTGACAAACGTGGCCGGAATTCTATGCGCAGCGGGCGCGTTAGTGACATGGAGTTGGTTCGCAGTGAGCAACGCTCGGCGGCTGGCTCAGGTAACCAGCGTTTCCGCCCATGACTGGGCACTGCTGACAGGGGTCATGACTGGCGCTCAGTCACTGCTTTTGGCGGTACCTGTCCTGGGCTGGCAGGTCGGAACGCATGACAACTCCGAATGGCTACACTTTGTCATGGTAGCCGGTGGCGTAGCGTTTTTATCTTCGGTTGTGGGTAATGCGTGCTGGAATCAGGCGAGCCGACTTCTACCACTGGCACTAAGCGGACAAGTGCTCGTGATTGAGACGTTAGCGGCGCTGGTTTTTGGATTTCTATGGGAGCATCGGCTGCCCGACTCACATGAAATTGCGGCGATTGCACTTCTGGTCACCGGTGTCTTGTGGTGTCTGAATTGTCATCGTACTCCCCGTCACTCTCCGGCTGTTTAACTCGTACAGAGATGCTATAGCGACAGGAATACTGACTACCCCTACCAGTTGTGATTAATTGGTCACCCACTATGCGGTAGCAACTGATCGATCTCACTCGCCCGGTGCGTCGGTAGGCGCGTGAGAACATCCTTCAGATACGCATATGGATCATAACCATTCAGCCGCGCAGACGGGATCAAGGTCATGATTGCCGCCGCCCGTTTGCCGCTGCGCAGTGATCCAGCGAAGAGCCAGTTTTCGCGCCCAAGAGCCCATGGCCTGATTTGGTTTTCGGCCCAATGGTTGTCAATGGGTACTGCCCCGTCATCGATGTAGCGTGATAGCGCTGCCCAGCGTTTCAGGCTGTAATCGAGTGCTCTGCTGATGGCTGAGCCTTCGGGCACCAGATCGCGCTGGGCGCTCATCCAGGCATGGAGCATGTTCATCACCCGTTCAGCTTTTTCTTGTCGTATTCGACGCCTTAAATCAGGCTCCAGATCGCGGACTTCGCTTTCGATTTCGTACAGAAACTGGATATAACGCAGGGCTTACTCGGAAGATGGATAGGTCGCAGAGCACACCCGCGAGTATTACCCAGGGGTGACCGTCCCACTTGGCGTCCACAAACTCTCCCTCGTAGGTTGCCCCTGGAATGTTCCCCCTGCATTCGAAATGCATACTGGCCGTTAATCAGCAGGTCACGGGTCATGCAGAGTGAATGCCTTCCGCAGAATGCTGCTCCCATGGTGGGCATGGTGACCAAGCCTCCACGAGCTTATCGATGAAGAGTCGAATTTTTGGAGAGAGGTGCCGCTTGCTAGGGTAGATCACCCGAATAGGCTCTGCGGCCTCTGCATACCCAGCGAGCAATTGAACAAGCTTGCCGCTCCTCAAATCGTCGTTCACCACGTAGGAAGGAAGAGTCGCGATGCCCAGGCCAGCTACAGCTGACTGGTGTAATGACTCAGCACTGTCCATCTGTAGCCTTCCACCATGAGTAACGGACACAGAGCTACCATTCACGCGAAAATTCCAAGGAAGCAATCTCCCACCACTCACGAAATGCAGGCACTGGTGCTCGGATAAATCCTCCGGCGTTTTAGGCTCGGCGTGCTCAGCCAAATATTTGGGGGAAGCGCAGGTAATCATTTGTTGGTAGGCCACAGTGCGCGTTAACAACCGAGAATCTTCCTTCGGTGGCCCGATGCGCATGGCCAAATCAAATCCCTCATCGATCAAATCGACCAGCCTGTCAGAAAAGGTGATATCCACGCTAAGGGAGGGCCAATCCTTAAGGCAGCACTCAATGTGCTGAAGGACATGAAGTCTGCCCAGCGCAACCGGCAGACTCATCCGCAGTCGCCCACTGGGTGTCGAACGACGAAACGCAAGGGCATCCTCCACGTCGTCCAGATCCTGAAGAACGCCCACGCAGCGCTCATACAGAACCTGGCCGTCATCCGTCATGCTTAAACTGCGCGTAGTGCGATTCAGTAAACGTACCTGTAAACGAGCCTCGAGCCTGACTATCGACTTCCCCACTGCAGAGCGCGTAAGGCCAAGCTGTTTTGCCGCTGCAGTGAAGCTTCCAGCGTTTACCGAGCTCACAAACGCGGCAATATCATTCAGGTTATGGAGTTCCATACGGCCTCGATGGTCTCAACGTTCGGGCGGCTTAGCACCTGTTATGGGGAACCCTATTCCCCAATACTAAGCATAGCATCTCAATTAGCTAATCCACTCCCAACGATCAATTGAGGTCATTATGAACACTAAAGTCCAAGCAGCCGTCCAAACCTGGGCCAATAGCCTTAGCGATCTCGTACCCGTTCTTAAGGGAATCGATACCACCACAAAAATGAGCGACATCCGCGACTCTTACGCAAAAATGCTCGCGCAAAATCCAGCGCCAGCTGGCGTTAAATTCGAAGCAGTCGACATGGGTGGCGTACCCGGCACACTGGTTACTCCGGACGAGATCAAAACCGACGCGGTCGTGATGTACATCCACGGCGGCGCCTACATCGTAGGACGTCCAGACGGCTACCACGGTATCGGCGGCAACTACGCGAAAATGCTCGGTGCTCGTGTATACATGCCGGACTACCGCCTCGCTCCTGAGCACAAGTTTCCAGCATCTATTGACGACACATTGCGCTCTTACGAATGGTTGCTTGAGCAGAAAATCCCGGCTAACAAAATTGCGTTCTCTGGCGAGTCGGCTGGCGGCGCAATGGTTGTCAGCGTCATGGTCGCGGCTAAATCGAAAGGGCTTCCATTGCCTGCGGTTGGCTCCTCCATCTCACCATGGGCGAACCTTGAACACACCGGTGCTTCCATGAGCAACCGTGAAGGTCTGGATCCTCTGAACTCCAAGCCTGTCCTGGACATCCTCGCCAGAGCATTCCTAGGCGACACATTGGCCAATCATCCTCTGGCCTCACCTGTGTTCGCGGACGTCACCGGCCTTCCACCAATCTTAGTGCAGATCGGCGAGAACGAGTTGATGTTGAGTGATGCAATGCGCCTTGCAAATCACCTGGCTGATAACCGCGTTCGCGTGAACCTGGAAGTATGGCCAGCGATGTTCCACGCCTGGCACTTCTACGCCACCATGCTGCCAGAAGGTCGGCAGGCTATGGAGAGTTCCGTTCGCTTCATCGAGGCTGGCTTGGCCGACGCTAAACGCTGAAACGCAGAACAATCGTGTATGTGATCAGGTAATAGCCGTTTGTAAATAACAGCCTCCAAGCAAAAAGGGCCCTGCAGGGCCCTTTTGTACTCAAACCAAAGTCCGCAGAATGGGTTGAAAAGTCTTAATTAGCTTTGTTCTCAACCAGGCAATTGCCTCCATCCACTACGAGCAGCTCACCGGTGATGTAACTCGCTTCAGGCGAAGCCAGGAACACAACGGCGGCGGCCACTTCGTCTGGTCGCCCCGCTCTCCCGAGAGGCGTAGATCGTGCGGCTTTGACTTCATCAGGCGTGCTCGACCCTGTAGCTATCCAGCCAGGGGCAACTGAATTCACCGTGATACCTTGATGAGCAACCTCAAGAGCTAGACTCATGTTCATTCCTACCATTCCCGCCTTTGCAGCACTATAAGCAGCCTCCCCTGGATTACTGGCCCGTGTGCCGGTAGTTGAGCTGATGTTAACTATGCGGCCATAGCCTCTCGCCCGCATCCCAGGCAACACCCCTTGGGTTAACAGAAACGCAGTTGTCAGATTTCTAGCAATGGAAAGATTCCAGGTTTCGAGGCTCGTACTCGTGAACTCGGCGAACGGCTCTGGGCTCCCTTGCATCGCCATACCGGCATTATTTACAAGAATATCGATGCGCCCCCAGACGGCCTCAGCCCAAGCGACGAATTCACTCACCTGAGTTTCCTGAGTCAAGTCGACCGGTCGACCCACTGCTTCGAAGCCGGCGGCGCGTAACTCCGCAACCCGCTCATTGATGCGTGCGCTGCTTGCCGTGACGATCAACTTGGCCCCTTGAGCCCCAAGACGACGGGCAATGGCCATACCGATTCCAACCTCACTGCCCGCTCCACTAACAAGCGCCACCTGATCCGCCCAGCTTGAATTCATCATCCTTGCCTCCGTTGAAGGTTTGCGAGAAGCACATGAATGGAGGTGTAGCAGATAGCCGAAAACGACGGTGGAGGATTCGGTCGCGTACGTCGATTAACTGGCCCTTTATTTGTATTCAAACCAAAATCACTTGCTCAGCCAGGATTCAATGGTCACTGAGCTGACTCCTATTCTTTCAAAGTTTTGTGATACGGCTTTTGGTTCTACTGCATCGAAAGGATGCGAACATCTGCACCTCCCCCTAATCCAGCACGAGCCTTTATGGATACTCCGCAGAGATAGGCTGTTATCGGTTTTTCGAAGCCTTGCGCTTGTGCTTTTAGGATTCGTGCGAGATCGAAATCCGTATGTCGTTTTCCATGAAAATTCACATCCAGAGTGTTCAGCATAATTGCGCTCCTTTCGCAGCCCGTATGGCGTTACCAGGAAATCCACACGGAAACATCTGCGCTGATATCGTGCGGGATTCTTGGTAAATTTCAGGCTGTACGAATCATGTTCGCGTGATAGATCGGACGAAGGTTGCTCAGCACTTCACTACTGAAACCAGGTTGGTGAGAGCTGTGATATTTGGAACCTGTCTCGACCTCCAGCAGGCAGACAACACACTCGTGTTGATCTTCGCCAAGCGTCACCTTGGTCAGTGTCTCCATGCGCCAAGCTCCCGTGCCATTCATGTGGGCGGGAGTGACTACTTGTACCTGTGTGATGATCGTCTCAGCGTCTTGGGAAACCAGGAGTTGCTGAAGTCGAGGTTCGCTGTCGACCATCAGAACCGCCTCTGAAATTCGGCCCTTGGTATTGGCCTGAACTGTTACGTGATACCAGTGATTACGAAGCACTTTGGATACCTGATGCCATTGGTACTGCCCCTCACCAAACATGCCCGGTAGGCCCAGCATGTCGGCGTCGTGTGTTCTAAACATCGTGTGTCCTTGGCCTGAAGGGGCTCCGATATAGAGCGCAGGTTAGAAGAGGGAGAAAACGTCTTTCAGGCTCGCGAGCTGTTCATGACCAGGGCCAATCAACACGTAAACCGTGTTCCTGGTTTCGAATGCAACACCGTCGTGGAAACCGGTGCACATGCTTGAGCGAGCCCAATCGCCCCGTTCGAAACGGCCTTGGCTGTCCTCGGCCACGTTGTGAGCAAACAGGATCATCGGGAGCTGGCCCGCTGCATGGCATTTGAAGAGTTCGTCGCGAGTGACTTCAATGCGAAATATTGTCCAATCTCGAACCAAGCAGTAAGGCTTTTCGGGAAAACGTTGGTTCGCCAGCGCTCGCGCTTCAGAGCTGCTCGGCAGGCCCTCAAGTGGTGTCCGTGGCCTATTCATGAAGTCGGGTTCTTCGACGCTAGCCATAGGGCTTCCTTTCATTAATAACCGGGAAATTGACAATTTAAGCCCGCTTGTTGTCGCTCGCACTCGAGCAGATGGCTCCCGCAAGCAAGGTGCGTAGCTCCGCTTACGGATGTATATGCATCGAAAAGCAGGCCTCAAAAACGCTGATAGCACCATAATGCGGATCATAGCCCGTGTTATGGTGCGTCGCAATATGGCCTTATCCTCGATTTGCGTGGGGAAATGTCATGGAGGCCGCAGAAGCCCTAGCTGTAGTGGTGCGAGCACTGCGTAGAAAAAAAGGTCTTACGCAAGAAAACCTGATCACTATTGACCGTTCCTATTGGGGCCGGATTGAGCGTGGGGAGGTGAACATCACGATTGATGTGCTCATTCGTCTTGCAGCGCTGCTGGAGGTTGAGCCAGCCTCACTGATCCTCATGGCGACGTGTCTACAGTCCAACGAGCCGCTTAGGGAGGGGCTGAAGCGTCTGAATAAGCAACTAAATAGGATTAGGAAGGACAGCGTAGATATTGAGATGGAGTCGTTGGTAAGTGCAGGGAAGCTTCCTCCTGGTCGACCAGCACGATCCGGAGCAGCGCAGAAAGCGGCAGAGGCAAATCGCCTTCACAGTGAGGGAGTGTCAGTAACCGAGATATCTGAAGCGTTGGGTCTGTCTAAAACTACTATTCGTAGGTATTTGACCAGCAAGTCTGAACAGGCTTGATTTTTGAATGACCAGCACCAGGCTGAATATGTTCCAAGAAGGATTGCTGTGGAAGACAGCTTTAGATCACCTTGGGCCCGTAGGACGTCATCACCCTTTCTTCAGATCGCTTTCGGTGAACATGCTAGCGATGATACGGGCGTCGAGAAGAGCGTGATGCGGAAGCGGAACCCCTTCACTTGTGGCACCCAGAGTGGTGGCGTCAGTGGGGTAATTCCGGACGTTCCTTAGCCATTTACCATCGTCATATGCGAGTTCGCAGAAAAGCTCCCAGTCGTACTGTGGAGCATCTGTGACAATCTCCAGAACTTCGTCGAACGAGGCTAGGAAATCGAGCAGTGCAGTTCTTGCCCTGATGGTAGGTTGTGCATTGTCACCGCCCCATAGCTGCGGAAGGACGATCTCTACGACGAAGTCGCTGCAATCTTCCTTTCGCCATGTGTCGACCAATTCCACGTAGAATTCGCGTCCATTCTCAGCTACCAGTGCGAGTGATATTAGCTTCGCTGTAGCTGAGAGCCGGGTGAACTCGCAATCAAGAAAAATTCTCATGTTGGTAGAACTCCGCAATGACTAGGAGTCGCCTGAATATGGCGCAGGAAGGTCAGCTATGGGAAATGGCCCTAGAGCATCTTGGTTCAGACGGACTCCTCCAAGCGGTCATAGAAATGTGGAGCCGCGCCGCGCCTCCGCCCAGACCGTTGGTTGAGCACCTGTCCATCAATCAGGTGAGTCAGGACGTCTTGAGCATACTGAAAATTGCTCAGCAGCGGGTAGGTGCCATCGTGCCAGGTCGAACGCCTGATGCAGGCACAGTCACGCTGTACACTCGTCATGCTAGCAACTTAGTTGATGGGCTCATAACATTGCTGCCAAAGGCACAGCTTTCGCGAGCCTTGCGAGGCTCTTGTATTGAAATCGAATTGGGGATTTGACGTCCCCGCAGGCTCCCCGAACACCGGTCAGCAACAATCCTATTAGAACTTGCCCAGCGAAATGCGTCCCCTTGAGATGTTCTATGAACTCTGATTTAACTGAAGAAGAAATGCGTCATGCCCTTTTCGGCACACCTCAGCCAGAGGAGCAAGTTTCTACCCCGCTAGTGCCGGAGCCTGTGGAAGAAGTTGTGCTGGCCAAACCGGTGGTCGCTCCAGCAGCGAAGAAGAAAGTGGCAAAATCATTTACGCCTAGGCTGAAGGTCACACTCCGGGTTGGGAACGAGTTTGAGGGGAAAATGATCGAGTTGATTCACGAGGCTGATACGTTGAGCTCGTTGCTTGCTGAGCAAGAGGCCGTGAAAGCCGCTAGGAAAAAGTACAAGTACGTGGACGTCGTCTCGGTAAAATCGATGTAGCCACGCCCAGGTTCGCTCTCCCTCCAAGGCTCTTATAAGTGGCTTCAACTCTGCGGGTATCTAAATCGTTTGACGGTCGCACTATCACACTCACGCCGCTTATGTTGCAGATGAGCTATTGCGCTCAGCCCAGTCGCTAAGCTGCCGCCGGGCTAGAGGGGAGCCCGGCTTGAGGTTGCTCTGGGTATGCACATGGGGCACTTATTAATCAGAGGCTAGTAGTTTTTTAACTTCGGCAATGATCAAGTCGATGTTGAATGGCTTTGCCAAAACTGCATTAAACAGATCCGATCTTTCCATGCCGATATGGGCCTGAGCACCGCTCATCAGGATGATCGGCAAATGCTGGGCGGAGGGAAGCGCTCGGACGGCTGTAGCGAATTCCAGGCCGTCCATCACCGGCATCATAAAGTCAGTAATGATCAAGGCTGGCCGCTCTCTATCGAGCACCTCAAGCCCTTTCTGACCGTTGCTGGCCGTCACCACCATGAACCCCTCATCCTCCAGTGCGAAACTGAGAATGTCAGCGATCAAATACTCGTCGTCGACGACCAGGATGGTGGTCATTTTAATTCAACCCGCACAAAGGCTTAAGATTTTGAACCGGGCGATGTCTCAGTGGGGACTGAAGGTTCATGTCTTGAAGCCTTTTTCAGGAAAACGTCTTGATCACGGATCACGACCTCAAATCGCGAAGGATCGTAGGAGCTGTCTCGTACTTTAAGAATGGAAAGCATCCTGCTTAGTTCAGAGTGATTCTCATAGAATCGCATCAGCATCAGGTTGTCGACGATGCTGGACAGGTCAGAGTTCGGCGCGCTTACCTCTGAACCGAACAGATCGCGCATTTCCCAGGATGCAAATACCGTAACGCCCCTGGATCGCAGCTCGTTCATCAGTGCACTGAAGAAGTCAGTAATCCGCGCTGGGTTTGTCGTGACCCGCGTCATGCCGCTCAGGCTATCGATGAACAGACGTTTGATGCCCTTTTCCTCAACGATACTCAGCAGTCGCGCGCCAAGCCCATCCAGTAGACCCTCTGTGGTAGGTTGCCATGCAATGGTTAACGCGCCGCTGTCTTCCATGCCCTTGATATCGATACCCAGTGATTGGCCTTTGAGTCGCAGCCGTTGTGGGCTTTCGTAGAAGCCAAAATGTAGCCCCGGCGCTTCCACAGTCGACTCAGCCAAGAACTTAAGGCCCAGCGTCGTTTTACCAATCCCAGAGGGGCCTATGACCAGCGAAACACTGGAGCTGTGCAGACCTCCGCCTAATATGTCGTCCAGTGATTTGATGCCACTGGCGATGCGCGTCATATCGGCGCTATCGGGAGAAGACGGGTGGCTGTAGAGACTTTCGAGTCGCGGGTAAACCACCAAGCCCTTGTCGGTAATTTCACACTCGTGAAGACCGGTCATGGCTCCGCTGCCGCGAGTTTTACGTAGCTGAATTCGACGCACCGAGCGAGTGCCATACAACTCTTCGCCCATCTCAATCACGCCATCAACCATGGTGTGCTCAGGACTGCCGTCGTCGAGCCGGGAGCTGGTAAGAAACAACACCGTGCAACCAGCAAAAGCGGCATGCCCTTGAAGTTCAGAGATGAATTTCTTGGTGTCGATGTGTGAATCAGCTTTTGAGCGCGCATTGAGCAAACCGTCCACAACCATAACGGTGGCTTTCTGACGGCTTATCTCGCGTCGAAGCAGCTTTACTACCTCGTCCAGGCCTTCGTTTTCCAGAGTGTCAAACGCGCTGACAAACTGAATTTCAGCGCCGACCTTGGAAGAGTCGAAAAAGCTCAGAGTAGAAAGGAACTGAAAGAGACGGTCGTGCGATTCGGCCAACAGCGTGGCGACCAGAACCCGGCCTCCATTGCTCGCATGATGGAACCCAAGCTGGTTCGCTAGGATTGTTTTTCCAGACCCAGGGCGGCCTTGGATTATGTAGGAAGCGCCGGCTACCAGCCCGCCCTTGAGCAGAGCGTCGAGCCCTTCGATTCCACTTTCGAGGCGTTTTAGCTTTTCCACAATGCGACCCTGATCTAAAAAACAGGCTGTTTAAGCCGAGTGGACGGAATGCTAACGCCATTTTCGTTCTAGAGCCATTGGGCCTAGAGCATGGCTGGCTAAGAAAATTGTCTGTCCCATTCCAATGTCGTCTTTTAATCGGACTCATGCTTCTCATCAGAGCCTGACGAGGATAGTTTGCTATGGTGGCTTACAGCCGCTAGTAGTGAGAGGGTTGTTAAATAGGAGCTGAAGATGACTTCGAGATTTGTTGTCGTTCCTGCAATCCCCACGGAGACGGGATCAATGCGCAACGGAGCGCGCTTTTACTGCAAAACCGCACCTATAGGCTTCAATATTTATGACAACGAGGAAAAATTGCGCCTGAAGGCTCCCTACCAGACCCGACTAGAGGCTGAAAGTGAATGCCAACGTCTCAATCTGAAGCGGCTATAAAGTCGCCTCTCTGAACAAAAACACATCGTAGAGCGAAACCTAAATCAGGTCGATAACTACGGGCTAGAGGGTTATTCCTAGGCGCTCTGATTCTTGTGAAAGCGCCAAAGCCGATGATTTACTTGGTGATGGCTTTTAGCCTCGATGCCGGCTAGATTTGGAGCTTTCTACGATCAAGGAGGGTTATGAAAAAGCTCATCGCAGTAATGGGGATCTGTGTCGCACTGAGCGGTTGCGCTACGTCCCACTACACCGCAGGACGAGACTTTCCGTCAGCCAGTGTAGCGAGCATCACCAAAGGCAAAACCACCACTTCAGAACTGAAGTCGCTATTTGGCGAGCCCTACGTCAAGAGTGCTGTCAGCGAGACTGACGAAAAGTGGATCTACACCTACACCAACGGCTCAGCCCATGCCCAGAGCTACGTGGTCACCATGAAGGTGACGACTACGGGCACTCAGAAAACGCTCGACGTTTTGATCCGTAATGACGTAGTCATCAACTACACGTTCAGCGAAGGCCCCGCTCCAGGCACTACCACTGCGACGAACTAAGTTCGCCACCTTGCCATTGGGCACCCACCGAGCTCAGTACGTTGTTGATGGAGCAAGCTCATGGACAGAACATATGCCTTCGTGGATGAGTCTGGGAATTCCGACCTTGATACGTCAAAGGGAGGAAGCTCGGGCTTCTTCATCGTGTGCTCCATTCTGGTGGCAGAGAAAGACCTCGAAGCTGCTTATGCCCAAGCTGAAGCACTCCGCATGCGTCACTTTCAAACAGGTGAGATCAAATCCAGCAATCTAAAGCCGAAGGATTCAGATCGCCGTGCCCGAATCCTCAACGAGCTAGCTGAGCTGCCTTTCAAGCTCTATTTCACCGTCGTTGATAAGTCCCGAATTCACAAAGACGGCGGCCTCCGTATCAAAACCTCGTTCATAAAATACGTGAACGGGTTGCTCTATGAACGTTTGTTCCGCGCATACCCTGACCTCCAGATGATCGTAGACGAGCATGGTGGCCAGGAATTTCAGGAGAGCCTCAAAAGCTACGTTGCAGAAAGATTCGTGGACGACCTCTTTGGCGATAAGGATGCCTTCCAGACGATGGCTAGTAAGGACAACGTTTTGGTTCAGGTTGCAGATTTTTTTGCTGGCTCAGTCGCTCAGATCTACGAAGAGAAAGCATCGGAAGAAGCAGTTCTTGCCTACAAAAAGATCCTGCGCAGCCTGACTCTTGGAATGCTTGAGTGGCCATCCAAGTACCAGTCTCTTCTGCCACCGCCGACGGATGAATCTGGGTATGCAGACTACCAGGTACACCAGGAAGCTCTCCGCCAGGCTGATCGTTTTAGCGAGCGGGCTGGCGAACACCCTGATGAGGATGAGCGCCTGCAATTGAGTATCCTGCGGTTCTTAAGATTTCAAAGCGAATTCGTCACCAAGGATTACGTACTGACTACGGAGATCATGGCCCATCTAAAAGACAGCGGACTGGGAGAGGTCAACGGCCAGAGAATTCGTTCCAGTGGCATTGCCAAGCTTCGGGATGCGGACGTCATCATCACAAGCGCGGCCAAAGGCTACAAGATCCCTCAAACACGGGCAGACATTAACGAATTTCTTGAAAGAGCGTCAGGCATTGTTGTTCCTCTACTGGAACGGGTCAAAAAGGCACGAGAGGTATATCGGCTGAGTAGTCGAGGAGAATATGACATCGTGACGGCAGCCAACCTGGCTGAGCTTGCCAAGCTGCTCACTGCGCTCGAGGCGTTTGCAGATGACTGAACTCAGTCATGGCAACGAACCTCACAAGGCTGCATTGATCCAGGATGAAATCCTAGAGATTCTGAAAGAAGCCAAGGTGCTCGCGCGTAGATTCTATCGCCTCACCGGCAAGCCGCTGGGCGTGACCGGCGAGGCGGCAGAGTACGAAGCGGCTACTCGACTCGGCCTGTTATTACATCCTGCAAGGCAGGCAGGTTACGACGCCACAGAGACGCTGGAAGATGGCGTCAAGAGAATCCAGATCAAGGGCCGCTGTATTCTGAACCCCCGAAAGATTACGGGACGTATGGGGGCAATTGATCTACGACAACCCTTCGATACAGTGCTCTTGGTGCTGCTTGATTCTGAGTTCAACGCATTTGCAATGTACGAAGCGAGTCGTGCCAGGGTAGAGGTAGCATTGACCTTGCCTGGCTCGAAAGCCAGAAATGAACGGGGAGCGCTGGCGATTAGGCAATTCATGTCGATAGCTGCGTTGCGCTGGGCTCGCCATGAGCCTAGCGACTCAGAAAATTAACTGCCGTCTGGACGCCTAGTGCTGCAGATATGTCCCGGGTGATGACCAATGTTAATGTCCCCAATACGGCACATTAACCATAATTTTTGGGCTTAATGGCCCTATTTGGGGACATTAAACTGAGCGAATAACGCGGCCAATAATGACGATGACCCCTGCTGCGTGCACTAATACATCACCAGGGCAGAAGATCTCTTTGCCGATGCTGAAAGACAGGGAATCGCAGGCGTAAGAAAGGAGCGGAAATGATCTACTTTTTCATTGAAGACAGTAATGAGAAGGTCAAGATAGGTCGGGCCAAGGACATCGAGCGCCGCAGAAAAGGCCTTCAAACCGGGAATCCGAGGAAGCTTTTACTTCTGGGGTGGATTCGTACAGATGATGACGTGCGACTGGAGAAGGAAATCCATCAGAACTTCTCTCACCTTCGTCGTACTGGCGAATGGTTCGATCTGGATCCTTCGGACATCTTGCCGATCCTCGAGCATTTCGGCATCGATGGTTTTGTCGGTACGACCGACGATTCTTTCGAAGTCATCGGTAATGATCGGGATGGCGTGCCCGAGTATCTCGGCGTCTGGAGTTGGGGCAACCTGGAATGGAACGAGTGCTGCCCTTTCTGCGGAAGCTTCTGCGGCATGCACTTTCAAGACGCGTCGAGTATGTACCACTGCCTAAACTGCGACACGCTTACCACCTTTGATTTTCTGAGTCATCAGGAGGAAGAGTGACAGCTCCCAAACCAGCTTTTGCATTGGTAATGCCCAGCTTGCTTTGATGGCTTCTGCTGTCCAGCATCAGGCCAGAATCAGGAGTTTCATCATGATTCTGACCCTCGCTCAATGAGTCGTGCTAGCTCGCTCTCGATCCAAACTCGGCAATCCATTTCTGCAGGGCTGTTACGTCGGCTTCAAAGACATCCAGCTCAAGAGCGCTGCTGGGCATCTCCTCAGACTGAGCATGCTCATACACCGAGTAGCGTGTCATCAAGTCATCTATGAATACGCAGTCGTCGTTTGTTACCTTGGCGACCTTGTGTAGCTTGCCTTGAGTGTTGATTGCACGTCTAAAGCGGCCTACGACGTCTGCCAGCAAAATGTACTCAATCGTCTTCTCGACGATGATCCTGAAGTCACTGCAAGCGCTCTTGGCGAGCGACTCATAAGCCTCGACTTCGGTCTTCTCCTGGTGTTTTTTCAAGCGCGTAATCGTATTGTCGATTAACCCCCTGACAGCACTTTCCGGTCTCAGGTCTCGAGCGCTTGCAGTAGCGACGATGCCTGCTGTCTTCGCCATCCTCTGTAGTGACGTGAGTGTCGGCTTGATTGAAGGCATCCCTGGAGTCTGCTCCCATTTCTTGGTAACAGCTTCTACTTGGGCTACAAGAGACAGTCGGTGGGTGAATACGATGACCTGCCTGGTCTGTGACAAAGACACGAGACGTTCGACAACCTTCTCTTCAAAATCTTGGTCGAGTGAGGATATCGGGTCATCAAAAATGAACGGAGCTAACTGGTTTGATCCTGTCGTGTCCGCTAGGAAAGCCGCGAGTGCCGCGATCCTGGTTTCACCCTCGCTCAAGATATATTCCAAACCATGGGAGCCGTGCGCACCTACGAGATTTAAACCAAAGGTGATCTTGCCTTTGCCACCCGATTTGCTTAGTGGAGCTATTGGAATGCGGTGGCCACCGAGTAGCTTCAACTCTTCGATGAATCGAGCTTGATAACCAGCATCCAGTTCAGTTTTGGCCAAGTCATTTTTTTTGGTGGTCAGAGCGTTGGTGGCCGCTGAGCGTGAGGCTTTGTCTATCGCTGCGACTGCTATCAGCCTAGCCCTTTCAGCGCTAATAGAGGTCTTGTTTTGTGAGAGCCACTGCTTGGCTTGAAGATTCTGAACTCGCTCATGCATTGCTTGACGATGCTCATCCTTCAGCAGAGACGAAAGGCTACCTTCTTCGGTAATCAAGTCTGCTGACTTCGTTTTTACCGCTTCGTTGATGCTCTTCCAGTCGAACGGTTGCATGGTGCCGATAGGGCTTCCCGACACGATTTGATCACGCCTTGCTTTTAGCATGCCAAGCCAGGAGATCGCATCCGTTTCCTCGAAGCCTAAAGTGGACATGTGAACGATCCAGCTTGGTTCCCCGGGAAGAGTTGGCAACAGGGTTTTCTGATCAGTAAAACTTTTTCCGGCCTTCTTGGCGGCTGTCTCAAGGCCGTCAGTGACGAACTTCTCAAACCCAGTCAGGCGGGCTTTGGCATTCTCATCAAGGCTTTGATGGCATAGCACGCAGCGTGAGTCAGCTGCAATATTGGGAAACTGAGATTCTGTGTAGGCCGTGCCGTTCGAGTATGCGCGTGCGTATTCCCACATATCTTGCCAGGTCGCAGAGCCAACACCATCGAGTTCGGCTTTACCGAAAATCGCTGCCGCCGCCTCTTCGCTCGAATTCCTGGCCTTGACAGCGGCGTTTCTCAGGGTCTCTAGCGTACCTGCCGTCGCATCGTTCAATCCCTGTTGAAGAGTCGACATTGCTGTTTCAATACTCTTCAGCGCGGTTTTTTCTTTGTTAATGCTCAACAGCCGGCCTGCAATGTCTTTCTCTGCGAGTAGGGCCTCCTTCTCAATGCGCTCCCGATCAAGCAGATCTGTGTACAGACATTCCTTATCAATACTGGCGGTCGTGGTCGCACTCTTCAGGCCCTGAAGCCATTTTGCTTCGGCGGTGTGATTTAGCGTTTCTGGGATGGCAGGTAACGCTTTGCTGAGTAGTGACTTCTCTCTTGAAAGCTCTTCACTAACAGCGTCCGCTGTGACGATCAGTGCCGATACAAACTTCATCCGACTGGGCTCATAGCATGCCTCAGTCCTGCCCATGTACTGCTGGGCGGCCTTACTATCGAACACCTGTGCATGTCGTAGAGCTTTGTGTGGCCCGCTTGGGACGTCCCAGTGAACATCCGCCGGCTTACCGTCTATTGACACCTTGAAATGAGCGCGGCAGGGCGTAGGGGTCGGATCGAACACGTTGCTGCGTATTTCGTCTTTGGAGCGTGATCCACAGATCTCCTTCAGCAGCCGCGCAAAACCGCTTTTACCGGTTCCATTCTGTCCGTAGATCACCGAGAGATTGCTTTTGCCGAATGGAAGATTGGCACCAGCCTTGATAGCGTTCAGCCCATGCACATCTAGGATCTCCTCGATCCGAAGCAAAGGTCTATTGGCTACCAGCGATAAAGTGCCAGGCGTAACGGTCAGGAATCCTGGATCAGCTTCATCCTTGGCTTCGAGCTTGCAAAGCCTAGCTAGCGCTCTAATTTCATCCGGGTTCAACTGCCGCTTCGAGTCGATGATCATTCGAGCTGCGGTCTGCAACCACTTGGGGCGCGCATTCAGCCATGTCTCGAAATCATCAGCTACTACTGGTGCTATCTCAATCTTCGACATGGCAAACCTACCTCAAGAGGGAATCCATGAGCGTAGGCACAAAGTGGCTTATTGCTATTATTTTTCCATTGAGCTGATTGCAGGATGTAACCGGAAAGGCAAAAAATGGTGCAAGCAACGCTTTCCAAGCTGCGCCGGCAGCACGATGAGGAAGGAACCCTTGGGCCGAAACCTTGCCAAGCCAGTATTCGCCTCACAACAGTCCCACGATACTAAATAAAACCAAAGCTTTTTATATAATGATACTAAAAGGGTACATTAAAGCGGTTAATGGTACTTAATGATCCCGAAAGGGTACATTAGGAGTGACGCCGCCTTGCGAAGGCTAAACTAAGCTCCTGGCGCAAGACCATCTGGAATCTATACTGGAGGCTTTATTGAAACTATAGGTAACAGCGCCATGGTGACTTTGGGCCAGATTCAGATGCGCGGATTCTCCACACTTCACCCCGAGGCGATCAAAGATTGGCTGAAATCTTGTGCCACCTGTGAAAACACTGCTCAATTGAGCATGCTTGAGGCTCTTGAGATGTTCGACGCATATCTCACCATCACCGAATTTAATCCAGCCACTGTATGCTCAGACGACCTCGCAGGCCTCAGAGGTTTTCTGAAAGTAGAGATGGGGCTTATCGAAGAAGTTGCTAAAGGAATTACATTTAAACTATGCGATATGATTATCGCCAAAGGCATTTTGAGTGAAGAAAAAGTTTCATTAGCCCTGAAAGAGCCCCAACTCGAGTGCAACAAAAAATACGCCGCAGGTCAACCTTCCAAATCTCAACTGCTGATTTATAAATCGCTGTTCCCAACAATGGAACCGGGCGGTGTCGTATACGTGGATTTTCTCTCCCTTGGTTCCGCACTCAACGAATCATCATTACAATTCCTGAGTAGTTTGCTTTCAAAATACTTTGCTTCACTTACCACTGAGCAGGCAGAAACTGATGCCGGTCTCATCATCGCATTAACGAAAGGCCTGCTACATCAAAACCCTAACGTCGACTTCGGCAATATCACCCTCTCCATGGCTAAATCAACGAGCTTCATTTCAGGCGCTCGCATCCATGCCGAATGGCAAATGCACAACGCAGGCTACTTCCGTGGGGATGCATATGAAAACTGGAAGCTCATATCAGGGGTAATTCTAAACTTCTTTGTAGCCAACAATATCCTACACCTGAGTAAAGCCGGTCGCCAACTGCTAGTTACTGACTAACTCAACTTTACATTGAAATCCTGCGCTTAGCGTCAACTGCTTTTAACAGATACTCAATGGCATTCGATTGTAACCGGAGAGCCTTACGGCATCGTGCTTCATCACGAGCGGAACTTGCAGACAAAGCTTCAGCTTGCAAATAGTCTATTTCGCACTTTAGATGTGCAATCATTTTATTGACAAGACGCTCACGCATACTAAATACCTTAATAGAACATGGGTTGAAGTAACTACGTTGCCGTGTGACATGGATTCATCGATTGCAGTATAGCCGTGATGAACGATTTCGCTCTGCTTTGAGAGGGTTCTTGCGATGAGGTATGAACGAGCACCTTCGGATTCTCGGGTGAGCCACCTAGCCACCCCACCACGATTCGAATGCCACTGCCGCCGCGCAGCCTCCTACAGAAGCTCGTGCGAGCCACATCGTCCTGCTGCGCCTCGGGCTCAATCCTATGGGAGTGCGCCGGCACCGTCCCTCCAAGCTAGGATCTCACAAACCTTGCACTTTTGGGCTGCCGGTACTCGACCCAAGGCTCGCGTGTAACACCTACACCTTGAGCGCTTGTGGAGTAATACGGAAAATTTGTAATATCACACTGCTGGCACTCACTGCCGAGTGACCAACTGCCATGGAGAAAGGAATGTTCGGCTTCTTGAAGGTTATCGCAGGTGCAGGGGGAACATTCACAGCCCTAGGTGCTGCCATGTTTTACTCGATGTACGCCAGTTGGTTCAAGTCTGACTTGCTCACAGGCTTGCCAAGCGACTCCATCTACAAGCTGTTCCTATACTCCCTTGGGAGTTGTGTATTCTGCTTTGTTTTATTAGCAGCCTTGCAAGCCTTCAGCAGAAAACCGGCAATTTCCGCCTCGTCAGATAACAGCTCGACTACGGTTGTCTCCACGGGTCGCGGCAAAGTTACTGTACATAAGAAATGAGTCTCTTAACGCCAGACATTGAAGCTACGGCATCGAACGGCGGTTTGACTGTAGTCAGCACCGGGAGCGGGGGGGTCACGATAGCAGCAACTCCAGCTGCTATCTCATCCTTGCTTAATCCGCTTCTGATAAAAATTGTGTCGACTCATACCCCATATGATGAGATCGCAGACGTCGAGATGGATTACCTTGGGGTTGATGAAAAAATCGAGCACAACAATGTCTCGGTTTATTCAGAAGTCATAATCGATAACGTTGGCTACATGGAACTCATTGAGAGCCTTATTTTAACCATCGATGACGAAGAGCCGGGCGCACAAAAAAGATTCCTCTACGCCATTAATCAGAAATACAAAGTCGCTAGACGCGAATTATTTATGCGACAGAGTGTCAGACCGGTTACCGCAGAGCAAAAACTGAACGTAATCCGAATGGGATCAGACGAACTTATATTGAGAGTCTCCGAACTCATAGTAGATATCAAAACAGGTTTCCACGGCGTTCCGTCTGAGCTTATTGAATGGGCCAGACAGCTAATTGTTTGCTATGGCTTCATTCACTGCAAAATATTGGAGCCTCCTCAATGATCATTCAGAATACCAGCTCTCCGCTCAAGAGCCTTTACATCATTGGTGGACGAATACTTATGGTCTTAAACTCTAGTGAGCTTGGCACCATGAGCCCCTTAGCACTCGTTGAAAGATACCAAGATAAATTTGAGCGCGTTTCTTTTGCCTACATCCTGTACGCACTCGACTGGCTTTACACCACTGGATGTGTGGAGTTGACGGATCAAGGTGATATTTCTTTATGCAACTGATTAAGCTATCTGTATTTAATGAAAGCAAAGAAATACGATCCATCCCATTCAAGGATGGAATGAATATAATTACCAACCTAGGCGAAACCGGGAACCAGATTGGTAAAAGTACGTCACTTCGCGCTCTCGCGTTTTGTTTGGGAGGCAAAGCTGACCCACTCTGGAAAGATCCCGACAACAATAAAATCAACGAAAAAGTAAAAGAATTCCTCACCAAAGGTGACGTGAAATTTGAGCTGATTCTAAAAATTTCGTCTATTACTCACACCATTACTCGAGTGCTCTCGAGAAAAATGGGGGCCCGTGAAACTATCACAGCCTTTAGCACCATTGATGGTATTGAGTATAAGACCGGAGCCTCCTTCAACAGAGAACTACCACGTCTGTTCGGCTATACGAGAGAACAACCGAAGTTCAACTCAATACGAAGCAAATTCTTCAGGATCAACAGACCAACAAGCAACAACTCACTAAAATATTTAAACGCGTTCACGACCAATAATGAGTACGACTTAATCTATGCATATCTTTTTGACTTCGAGTTCATCGACTCCGTTCGTCAAATAAATTTGATTGAGCAAGAGATTCTGCTTGAGGAAAGTCGCATCAAGACTCTCCTTGGTGGGGCCGAGCTTGAGCACCGCCTTGAAGAAATCGAAAAAATCGATTACAAGATAGCTGACTTGCAGATCAAGGAGGAGGAATACGATCTTCTTGACTCTCAAAACTACGCCATTGCCGAACTCCGCGAGTCGCGCAGAAGCGTCGCCGCCCTAACATCGCGAATTGTCAACCTTGAAACCAAGCTTTATTACAACAACAAAACCATCGAGCGCTACAGAAACAATTCAGTAGAAATCAATGTAGGGGAGATCACTGCCCTCTATAACGAGGCAAAATCTTTAGTACCAAATCTGAGCAAGACACTGGAAGAAACCATTGAATTTCACAATTCAATAATGAGCCGCAAGGCCGCCTATGTCGAAGAGCTTTCTGCAGATACCGCTGACGAGCTCGATTCATTGAGAAACAGCCTAGCCAAACGACTAGCTGACGAAAAAACCATAGTTAAAGACCTTTCGAGGGATAGTCATTTTAGCGGTTTGATTCTGGCTGAGAAGCAACTACAAGACTTGCGTGAGGCTCGGGGGCGACTCGCATACGTCACAAGCGAAGTAGAGGTTTCGCATAACAGAATTATTGATTTCAAAAGCACAGCTGATGATGTGAGACGAACTATCGCTGTGTATTATTCGGATCTACACTCAAAGCTCGAAATCTTCAATGAAGCATACGCCGACATTACTAAAAGACTATTCGGCAACCATTATAACGAATTGCTGGTTACTGCCGGCCCAGATGGAAAAGCGGACTTCACAATTGTAAACGAAGAAAGAAATACTGGCGATGGTGTTCCACGAGCTGCAGCTATGGCTTTCGACATGGCCTACGTGTACTTCGTCAACAAGTACAAATCCAAACTACCTGCCTTCACCGTCCAGGATTATCTAGAGGTTGTTGACGAGGACAAACTCATTAAACTCTTCAGCTTCGCAAATGAGAAGAAAATCCAAACCATCGCAGCTATATTGAATGACAAACTTGATGGTTTTGACAAAAAATTCTTGCACGAAAATACCGTTCTTCAACTCACTGAAGAAGAGAAATTCTTCAAAATCTAGTTATGCCGAGCCGGCGAGTAAAGGGGCGCAACGGCGCCCCTAATATATCCAATCAGCTGTCTAGGTTCACTCTCCGATGCTCCAACCAGAAGTGATTGGGTAACGCCGGTCACGACCAAAGCCACGCTCGGTGACACGTGGGCCCACAGCCGCCTGGCGCCGCTTGTATTCGTTCAAGTCGACCAAGCGAATCACCTTCCTTACCACCTCCTTGTCGAAGCCCTTCTCGGTGATGGCATCGGCGGACAAGTCCTGCTCGATATACAGGCGAAGTATTTCATCCAGGACTGGGTATGGAGGCAGGGAATCCTCGTCCTTCTGATCAGGAGCAAGCTCAGCAGACGGTGGACGATCAATGACGCGTTGCGGAATAACGTAGCCCAGGGTGTTGCGGTATTCACAGAGGCGGAACACCAGAGTCTTCGGCACATCCTTCAGAACGTCGTAGCCACCTGCCATGTCTCCGTACAAGGTCGCATACCCCACAGCCATCTCACTCTTATTACCGGTGGTCAGGACGAGATACCGCTTCTTGTTGGAGATCGCCATCAGCATCGTGCCGCGACACCGCGCCTGGAGGTTTTCCTCGGTGGTGTCCTTGCCCAGACCTTCGAACATTGGCGCAAGCGTAGATAGAAATGCTTCTACCATGGGAGCGATGGGCAGTACGCTATACTTCACTCCCAAAATGTCGGCTTCTTCTTTCGCATCGTCCTGGCTCATTTGGGCAGTGTAATGGTACGGCATCATCACGGCTTCGACGTTTTCGGCGCCCAGCGCATCAACAGCAACAGCAAGCACCAGCGCCGAGTCGATACCACCCGAAAGGCCCAGCACAACGCCTTTGAAGCCATTACGCTGCACGTAGTCCTTAACTCCGGCTACCAGTGCCTGGTAAACGCTGGCTTCAAGGCTCAGAAGCTCGGAGGTCTGAGCCGGAACCGGCACCAAGGCACCCTCCTTGATCTCAAACTCCGTTACGAAGAGTCCCTCTTCGAAAGCAGGGGCGCGCTGAGTGACCTTTCCGCCGCCATCCACCACAAAGCTATTGCCGTCAAAGACCAGCTCGTCCTGACCACCTACCTGGTTTACGTAGATCATCGGAATTGAGCATTCACTGGCGCGTTTGGCTAAGAGCTCTTCCCGCTCAGCCTGCTTCCCACGGTGGAACGGAGACGCATTGAGGGTTAGCATAATTTGAGCACCGGCATCACATGCCTGCTTAAGAGGCTCGGAGAACCAAATGTCCTCACAGATGGTTATACCGACCGGTACGCCGAAGAGCTCGACCACACAAGGGCCGCTGCCTGACTCAAAGTACCGCTTCTCGTCGAACACACGATAGTTGGGCAGACGCTGTTTGTTGTAGCGGGCGAGTTCTTCGCCGTCCGAGATTACGGCGCAGCTGTTATAGCGTGCCCCATCCTCGACCCATGGGAAGCCGATTACTGCAACGATTCCTTTAACTGCATTCTTAACTTGCTGTAGCGCCTTCTCGATACGGCTCTGCATGCTGGAGCGAAGGAGCAAATCCTCTGGTGGATAACCACAAAGGGTCAGCTCAGGGAAAACGATGACCTGGGCGTTGAGGTCGTCGCGGGCCTTATGGGCTGCTTCAATGACCTTCTCGACGTTGCCGTACACATCCCCAACGCGGATGTTCAGCTGGGCCATTACCACTCTCAAACGTTGCTCCATGGTTCCTCCAGAAATGCCTAGATCGAGATCTGCAAGATGCAGCGCTGTCCTGACATCTGCGATCAAGGGAAGCATCATCGGAAGCCCCGTGCTGAGCGATGGGCTATCGGACTACTGCTAGCCATTGCGGCTCATTGAACATGGGTCAGGGCTGCCCGGAGGGTCGCGAGCATCTTGCTAATAGGACATTATGCCCTATCCAAGCTGCGCTCCCTCGACCGAATTTGGGCGGAGTTGGGAGACATGAAAATCGACTAGCTTCCATGTTGGGCAGATGCAGAATGTGCACAATGGGGAAGTTAGTGATCGACCCCGGATCCACAGTGCATTGGGCACTATTTGGGGGGGAGGAAGGTGATGGGCTTTTTCACCAAGTTCGGTGATGGTGCCTGCGATCTGGCGCCATTGAGCGGGCTGGTGAAAAACCAGGTGCGAGCGATTGCCCGGCATTTTGGTGCGCCCGAGTCACTGGTAGAAAAGATCCCGACGGCGGACCTGGAAGACTTGTCGCCGGGCAAGCCGGACGAAGCGTCACATGGCGTGACCTATGCAGAGATTGATGCGTTCCTGCACGGTGAGCCGGTGCGTGAGGAAGCGTTCAGGATTATCTGCGAGACGTATCGCAAGACTGAGCACAAGCGGGTGATGCCGTTTGCGCCGTGAGGTAGACCGCCATCGCAGGCAAGCCAGCTCCCACACTTGACCGAGTTCCAACATGAGAATGCGGTCGAATGTGGGAGCTGGCTTGCCTGCGATGAACGATAACGCGGTCTTACTTCAGAACCACAGTGCCTTTCATCATCGAGATGTGGCCAGGGAACGAGCAGAAGAAGCTGTACTTCTCATCGGCTTTAAGCTTGGAGACGTCGAAGGTCACCGAGTCTTTCTCGCCAGCACCAATGATCTTGGTGTGGGCGATGATGCGGTCATCACCGGCTTTCAGATAATCCTTATCGATACCTGCAGCCATACCGTCAGTAGCTACAGGCTGCATGTGGGCTTCAGTGGTCAGCACCCAGTTATGCCCCATCACGTTCTTGGGCAGGTTGCCCGAGTGAGTCAGCTCAACGGTGAACTGCTTGCAGCTCTTGTCGATGGTGATTTCTTTGGTATTGAAAGACATCTGGTCGGTGGAGTCGACAGTGACCTTGCACTCTGCAGCAAGCAACTGGCCGCTAGCCAGAGTCAGCAGGGAAACAGCAACGAGTTTGGCGAACATGTGAATCTCCAGGGCAGGGTTAGAAAACGCGTATTGCGACAAGGGTGCCTCAAGCAGGCTTAGTTTCTTATGATCTGCATCAACAGATTGTATACAACTTTAGGCTATCAGGTTGATCAACACAATCAACCAGCCAAACTGCCGCACCCTGCCTATGATCGCCCCATCACTCACGGGAGTTCATGCCATGCACCTCAATCACCTGTTCAACGGCCTGCTGGCCGCCTACGCCTGCGGTAAGTGAAAGCAAAGGGCCCCCTGAAGCTGCTACCATGACGACCCAAGGCAGCTGCGCGCCGCCTACCCTCACCTTCGACCCTAGAGGATCGCCCATGGCCAAACCTAATTACTCCTTCGCCAAACGTCAGAGAGACTTGGCAAAGGAACAGAAGAAAGAGGAAAAGCTGCAACGCAAGAAAGCCGCTGCAGACGAAGAAGCCGGCGCGCTGAACCCGGATGCGGAAGGTGAAGCAGCAACTGACGAGACCGAAACCCCGAAAGACCCGGCTGAATAAATTTTGTTGGGGTGAGCAGGCCCTCCCTGTTCACCCCAACCCACCGCTACTCCAGCGGCATCACCGTCACCCGCACCTCCGGGTCATGGCTCCCGCCTCCCAGAATCACCCCACGCAACGGCGACACATCGGAGAAATCCCGGCCCCAGGCCAGAGTGATGTGCTCCAGTGCCGGCTGCACATTGTTGGTCGGATCGAAATCCACCCAGCCCGACCGCGGGCAGAACACCGAGACCCACGCATGGGACGCATCGGCGCCGATCAGCCGTGGCTGGCCGGGCGGTGGCTGGGTCAGCAGGTAGCCGCTGATGTAGCGCGCCGCCAGGCCCCGTGAGCGCAGGCAGGCGAGCATCAGGTGGGCGAAGTCCTGGCACACACCGCGACGGCGCTCCAGCACCTCCACCAGCGGCGTGGCGACCTGAGTGGCTTCGGCATCAAAAGTGAATTCGCTGAAAATCTTTTGCATCAACGCCTGCGCGCCGACCAACAACGGCTCGCCAGGCGGGAAGCAGCTTTCAGAGAACTCGACGAAGGTTTTTTTCAGATGCACGTAAGGCGATTCGAAGCGATAGCGGCAGGCTTCAATCACCTCCATCGACAGCGCCTGGCTGCTGTAGGTAAAACTGTCACGGGTGCGGTCCCACGCCGGCGATTGCCCCAGATCCAGCGCGGGTCGCGCCAGCACTTCCACGGTCAACCCGGCATTGACCAGCAGCTCATCATGAGGACGCTCGAACGCCAGGCGCGTGATCGGGTTGCCAAACACGTCCAGCTCATCACGGCGTGAAGAGGGCGGCGGGCTGATGTCCAGGGTTTGCCAGGTGCAACGCTGCCACGCACACGGCCGTGGCCACAAATGCGCCAGCTGCTGGGCCAGGGACACCGGGCTGTCGTAGTGGTAATGGGTATCGTGAAAAATCTGATAGCGCGCACTCATCACACCGACACCGTTTGCTGGCTGACATCATCCACATGGGCAAAATGGCGCAGCGCCAGGCGATCCGACACTTGCCCGCTCTCATCGGCGACCGCTTGCAGCAGGTCGGCCAGGCCATCCAGCGCGGCACGCACGCTGGGCTCGCCAAACAACGGGTTCTCCAGGCACCCCAGGTCAAAGCGCCCCAGGCGCTCCACCAACGGCGCGAGGCCGGTTTCCCTGGGCACCCCAAAATCATCATTGAGGCGACGCACGGTACGGCTCACCAGTTTGAGCTGGAACAGCACCGCATGGGGATTCTGCTCATCGAGTAACAACAGGTCGAGCACCGGGATCAGCTGCGGCACCGCCAGGTAGCGCGAGCGATAGGTGATGCTGCTGTTGCCCAGCTCCAGCAACCACTCCAGCCCCGCCTGATCGAACACCGCCACACCGCGCAGGAACGCTGCCAGGCTGGTACTCAGAAATTGCAGACGCTCAATGCGCCGGCCCATCATCAAAAAGCGCCAGCCTTCATCGCGGGTCATATCATCCAGGGCAAACCCGGACAGCGCCGCCAAAGACATCACCAAACGGTTGAGAAAATCCAGCAGCTCGCCGAAGTCCGGGGCCTGGCTTTCCAGCTCCATGGCTTCGCGTTGCAGCTCCACCAGGGCCTGCCAGTTTTCCCGCGACAGCTTGCCGCGCACCTGGGACGCTGCCCACTGCAAGCGCTGCAAATTGGCGCGCAGGCTTGAGGGCCAGTCATCACCGAGCAAGGCCGCGAGCAGACGCTCCGGTAGCTCGCCCTCCTCCGGCAACAGGCGCAGGCTTTCTCCAAGTTCGACCGCCGCCTGCAATGCCAACGGATCGTCGCCGTCGACATAACGCGCCAGCACAATGCGCAGCCAGCGCGCACTGTCATCGCAGCGTTCGCAATAACGGCCAAACCAGAACAGGTTTTCCACCACCCGCGACGGCAGATACGGGTCGCGGCGCACCAGATCATGCACGCCAATGGCGCGCTGGGCACGCCACTGTTCACCAGCGCTGGCGCGCTCGCCGAGCACCCATGTGTCCTTGCTCGCACCGCCGCGTTGCATCGACACCACTTCGGCATCGGCGTCGGCGGCCACACGGGTCAGGCCACCGGGCAGCACGCGATACCCCTCATCGCTGGCTACCGCGTACACACGCATCCCGATGGCGCGGTGTTGCAGATGATCTTCTTCGGTATGCCACACCGGCGCCTGGGACAACTGCGCCAGCTCCTGGGCGACATAGGCGTAAGGCCGCGCGCGCATCCGCTCGGCCAGGGCCTGGCGTTGTTGTTCATTCAAATCACGACCGAACACCGGGGCGAAACTTTGCGAAGGAAACGCCGGCTTGATCAACAGTTCCGGGAGCTTCTCCAGTGCCTCGGCCAGCACCGGTGCCTCGCCGCACCACCAGGTGGCAATCGACGGCAGGATCAGCGCTTCACCGAACAGGAACTCGTTGATCTTCGGCAGGAACCCCAACAAGCCCGGCGACTCCAGCACGCCGCTGCCCAAGGCATTGGCCACCAGCACATTGCCTTGGCGCACGGCGTCAAGCAGGCCGGGCACGCCCAGGGCCGAGTCGGTACGCAGCTCCAGAGGGTCGCAGAAATCGTCATCCAGGCGGCGCATGATCGCGTGGACCCGGCGCAGACCGCTGAGGGTTTTCAGGAACACCGTGCTGTCGCGCACGGTAAGGTCGCCGCCTTCTACCAGTGGGTAGCCGAGCTGGCGGGCGAGATACAGATGTTCGAAATAGCTTTCGTTGAAACGCCCCGGCGTGAGCAGCACGATCAGTGGCGGCTGGTCATCGCCGGGCGCCTGGCGGGCCAGGGTTTCCTGCAAGGTGCGAAAAAAACCGGTGAGGTGCTGCACCTGCAAATCACGGTACAGATCCGGGAAGGCGCGAGACACAATGGTGCGGTTTTCCAAGGCGTAGCCGGCGCCCGACGGCGCCTGGGTACGGTCGGCGGTGACCCACCAACGGCCATCGGGAGTACGCGCCAGATCCACGGCGTACAGGTGCAGAAAAGCACCGTCCGGCGGCTGGATACCCTGGCACGGCCATAAAAAGTTGTTATGCCCAAATACCAGCTCGGCAGGCAACAGCCCCTCTTTGATCAGGCGTTGCGGACCATAGAGGTCGGCGAGTACCGCATTGAGCAGACGCGCGCGCTGGGCGATACCGGCCGACAACTGCCGCCACTCATCAGCGGCCAGCACATGGGGCAGCAGGTCCAGCTCCCACGGGCGATCAGCGCCCTTGGGGTCGGCGTAGACGTTATAGGTCACGCCGTTTTCCTGGATCTGCCGCGTCAGCAGCGCCTGGCGCTGGGCCAATTGTGCGGGCGTACTGCGTTGCAGATGGTCGAGCAGGCGCTGCCAATGGGCACGCACCGCGCCGCCGGCGTCCAGCAGTTCGTGATAGGTGCCCGCGGTCAGCGGGTAACGGTCGAGCAAGTCGGACATGGAACGCTCGGCAGAGGCAAGGGAAGTCAGGTTAACTCAAATTCACTACGATCCAATGTGGGAGCTGGCTTGCCTGCGATAGCGGTGTGTCAGTCACCAGAACTGTCGACTGAACCACCGCTATCGCAGGCAAGCCAGCTCCCACACTTGGATCATGTTCATTCCTTATTTTTTGTAAAACGCCGCAAATCCAGGGTCATTGGCAATTCACCGTTCACCACTACAGTCGGCACCACAAGCTTGCCCGGGCTATGCCCCAACCGGAAAAACCGCGCCATTCGCCGGCTCTCTGCCTCATTGGCATTGACCGGCAAGCTGTCGTAATTGCGCCCGCCCGGATGCGCCACATGGTATTGGCAGCCACCCAGCGAGCGCTGCATCCAGGTGTCGAGCAGGTCGAACACCAACGGCGCATGGACTGCAATGGTCGGTTGCAGGCAGTTGGCCGGTTGCCAGGCGCGGTAACGCACACCGGCAACAAACTCTCCCACCCGACCGGTCGGTTGCAGCGGCACGGGTATGCCGTTGCAGGTCAGCAGATAGCGCTGCGCCGGCAGGCCAGTCAACTTGACTTGCAGGCGCTCCAGGGACGAATCCACATAACGTACCGTGCCGCCTACCGCGCCCTCCTCACCCAGCACATGCCAAGGCTCCAGGGCCTGGCGCAGTTCCAGTTCGATACCGCTGACGGCGTAATCACCCACTTTGGGAAAGCGGAACTCCAGATGCGCGGCAAACCACTCGGCCCGCAGCGGATAACCGGCAGCGTTGAGCTCGACAATGACGTCGGCAAAGTCCTGTTCGATAAAATGCGGCAACAAAAAGCGGTCATGCAGTTCGGTGCCCCAACGCGCCAGCTTCGGCGGCGCATAAGGTTCGCGCCAGAACCGTGCGACCAGCGCGCGCAGCAGCAATTGCTGAGTCAGGCTCATGCGCGCATGGGGTGGCATTTCGAAAGCGCGCAACTCCAGCAGCCCCAGGCGGCCGGTGGCACCCTCCGGCGAGTAGAGTTTGTCGATACAAAATTCGGCGCGATGGGTGTTGCCGGTCACGTCGATCAGCAAGTTGCGCAACAGGCGGTCCACCAACCACGGCGGGCATTCCTCGCCCGGTGCCGGCATCTGCGCGAAGGCGATTTCCAGTTCATACAGCGCATCGTTGCGCGCCTCATCCACCCGTGGCGCCTGGGAGGTCGGGCCGATAAACAGGCCGGAGAACAGGTAGGACAGCGACGGATGGTTATGCCAGTAGCTGATCAGACTGCGCAGCAAATCGGGGCGACGCAGGAATGGTGAGTCCTTGGGCGTCGCACCGCCGAGGACGAAGTGGTTACCACCGCCGGTGCCGGTGTGGCGCCCGTCGATCATGAATTTCTCGGTGGTCAGGCGGGTTTGCCGGGCTTCTTCGTAAAGAAATTCGGTGCGTTCCACCAACTCATCCCAGGTGGCGGATGGCTGCACGTTGACCTCGATCACACCCGGGTCCGGCGTCACGCGAAAATTGCTCAGGCGTGTGTCGGCGGGTGGCTCGTAGCCTTCCAGCAACACGGGGCAATGCAGTTCCTGGGCGGTGGCCTCGATGGCCGTCACCAGCTCCAGATAATCCTCCACGCGTTCCAGCGGCGGCATGAACAGGTACAGGCGTCCTTCCCGCGCTTCAGCGCACAGCGCAGTGCGGGTCAGCCAATCGGCGGATTCGTCGACCTTTGGCACACGCTCATCACTTGGGGCCGGCTCGTCGTGGCTGTGCAACTGCGCGGTCGTAGGCAGCTGCGGCTGATCCTGGTTCGGGTCGGTCGGGTGTATGAACGGATACTCCGCCGCTGTCACCCACGGCTGCGAAGCCAACGGCAGCCGATAACCCAACGGCGAATCGCCCGGCACCAGGCGGCAGTGGTCATCGCGCAAGTACCAGCGCCCACTCTGCCAGCGATCATTGGCGGCGGTGCGCGCCAACGGCAGCACTTGGCCGATGACCTTGTCCAGGCCCTGGACGAAGACTTTGCGCAGGCGTTCGCGCTCCAGTTCGTCGCTTAAGCGCGGGTCCTGGGCGCTAACGTTTTGCGGCAGTGTGCCTTCGCGCCACAGGTAGTAGAAGTTGTCCTCAAAGGCAGGGAACACAAAGCGCGCCGGCAACTTCAGACGCTCGGCGACGCTGGCCAGGAAACGTCCGGCCATCGCGCCGTCAGCCCCATAGTCCTCTTGCTCATCGGCGATCAGCGCACTGTTGTGCCAGATCGGCACCCCATCGCGGCGCCAGTAGCAATTGAGCGACCAACGCGGCAGTTGCTCGCCGGGGTACCACTTGCCCTGGCCGAAATGCACCAGGCCCTGGGGTGCATAGTGCCGGCGCAGGCGCTGGAACAGCTCGGCGGACAGGCGACGCTTGTCCGGCCCCAGGGCGGCGGTGTTCCATTCGGCGCCGTCGGGGTCGTCGATGGACACGAAAGTTGGCTCGCCGCCCATGGTCAGGCGCACGTCATGCTTGAGCAGGTCGCCGTCAATCTGTCGGCCCAGGGCCTGGATCGCCAGCCATTGTTCTTCGGTGTAGGGCTTGGTTACCCGAGGGGCTTCCCATATACGCTCCACCGACATCTCATGAGTAAATTCGCATTCGCACGGTTCCACCAACCCACTGATGGGTGCGGCAGACGATGGATCGGGGCTGCAGGCCAATGGGATATGCCCTTCACCGGCAAATAAACCGGAGGTGGCATCCAGGCCGATCCAGCCGGCGCCGGGCAAATACACTTCACACCAGGCGTGCAGGTCGGTGAAGTCCACTTCGGTGCCGGAGGGGCCGTCGAGGGCTTTGACGTCAGCGGTGAGCTGAATCAGATAACCAGAGACAAATCGCGCCGCCAAGCCAAGATTGCGCAGCAATTGCACCAACAGCCAGGCCGAGTCGCGGCAGGAGCCGGAAGCGTTTTCCAGGGTGAATTCCGGGGTTTGCACGCCCGGTTCCATGCGGATCAGGTAGCCGATATCGGCGGCCAGGCGCTGGTTCAGCCCAACCAGGAAATCCACCGCAGGCAAGGGTGTGCGGTCAATACCGGCCAGGTAGGCGGCAAACCTTGGCGTCAGCGGCAAGGTTTCCAGGTACGGCGCCAGCTCGCGCTGCTCATCGGCGGCGTAGCTGAAGGGGATTTTTTCGGCGTAGGGTTCCAGGAAAAAGTCGAACGGATTGAACACCGCCATCTCGGCGACCAGATCGACTTCGATGCGCAGTTGGTCGGTTTTTTCCGGGAACACCAGGCGCGCCAGGTAATTGCCCTGGGGGTCTTGCTGCCAATTGATGAAATGCTGCTCGGGCAGCACTTTCAGCGCGTAAGACAGGATCCGCGTGCGGCTATGGGCTGCCGGGCGCAAGCGCACAATTTGTGGGCCGAGTTCGACAGCACGGTCGTAGCGGTAATGCGTAACGTGGTGCAACGCGACATGTATCGACACGGCGGCCTCCTGCGAGCCTGGGCATGAGTACAACGCGCGCAAGACTTATGCCACAGCGGCCCTCATTGCGCTTTATCGTGGAGCCCGGTGCAGTACAGCACCAAAATAGCGCCAACGTACGTACCACGGTGCAAGAGCTGCACACATTTGTGGCGTTAGTGTGAGGGTGGATGGTGAATCTACCCAATCAACGGGCTTTGCGCTTTGCGATTGCGGCTTGGCGCAGATGGCGTATCCCGGACAGTTTTTTGCGCATTTCGCGGTGGCGTTTGCTGTTGAGCAGCAGTAACCCCAACAGTGGAAAGAGTACAGCCGAGCCATAGACCAGCTTGTTGAGATCGTATTGAATCATTGGCAGTGCGAACAACAGACAAGCGCCCAAGTACGCCGCTACCAGCCGTGTAGCCCAGGGATAGCCGCGTGCGATCATGACGTTGCCAAAGACAAGCACTGCCACTAGCACCAGGATCGCGCCTACTGAATAGTTGGCCTTGAGCGCAGGATCAACACCGCGCAAATAGGTCACGCCAGCCATGGAAACCGCAGCCGAGCCGGAGAAGATCGCCATGAAAATCGTCCCCATGAATACGGGGAAATAGCGCGCCAGGAATCTGTTTATCGAAGGCGGCTCCTTCACATGCGACTACTCGATCTGACGGTTGATTTGACAGACTGCCGAATGCGACGGATTTCCACGAGTTTCGTGCGCATCTCTCGTTGAACCTTGCTATTAAGTGTCAATAATCCGAGCAATGGGAATAACAGCGCCAACCCATAAAGAACTTTGTGAGGCCGGAATTGAGCCATCGGAACGACAAACAGTAGACAGGCGACGTAGATACCGACCATTACCCACACCCAGGAGGGTCTGCCCCGCAAAATCATAAAGTTACTATGGACCGTCAACAGAATGAGCAGCGCCCCGACAGACATGATCTTGAGCCCCACTTGAGCCATCGGCGCATCACGAAAATAGGTGACGAACGCCAGCGCCACAGCCAACGCCAACGAAAAGTACGCAGCGAATACGCCGCCAATAAACGTCAGAAAGTAATGCCTGAAAAAGTCTCGCAGCGTCATTAACTCGCTCATTCGTTTATTTCCTCATACAACCCTATCGCGATGGTATTGACGTTCCCGGAGTACGCACTCCCGCCGAACCCAACACTTGCGCCCAGGACGTCTTTGATCTGGGTAGTTGTGCTGTGCTTGAGCTGCGTAGGGGTGAAACGCTTGGTGAGTTCGCCCGATGCCTGTCTCAATTTGAGCATCTTCGCGGTCAAGCTGGGATGGTTGATGCTCAGCAGCTCTTTCGTCAGCTTGGCTCTTTCCTGGCGATTCAAACCGCGAAGCACTTCACGCAGACTCTTGCCCGTCGATGCAGTGGCGGCCCTAACCAGCTTGACCGTCGTCAGGGCCGAGGCGCCCACGCCTGCCAGGGATACTGCGTCCAGCACAATGGAAGCATTCTGGTACCAGCCTTCACTGTCGAGCCGGTCTTTAACCTCAGGTTTAGCGACTTCCAGCGCTGTCCGGGCAATGCCGTTGAAACACTGAAGCGAACTTGCGCCGGCAGCCGCATACCCCACCACAACGATGACGGAACTGGCGCCGGCACTGAAAGGCACCAGAATTGTTCCACTGGCGATCGCAGCCCAACTGATGACAGCCCCAAAGCAGGAGACTCCGGTATTCACGGCTTCGCCAATCAGTCGCGATTCTCGAGGATTGCTCACGACATGTTGAGCAAACTGCGTTGGCGCAATGTACTTCTGCGCTTCACGCAAAATGATGCGCTTGGGCTTGATGCTGCAGATGGGCCTGAATTCGCGCAGGGTAATGACGTTGAAGTCGGCGTCGATGTATACGACGCCTGCGCCAACGATACCTGGATCGGCGTCGATGGCCGCAAACAGGCGCGGCAGGTTGATCTGGCTTTCGATGCGCTGGCGCGCCATGAACTGGGAGCGGTTGGAGTCCATGCCGATGCCGAGCAGGGGGTTGCCCATGGGGTGTTCTTCCTTGAAAGGGTGGAGACTGGACTGACGCTATCGGGAGCAAGCCCCCTCCCACATTTTGAATGTATTCACACATTAAAGTGTGGGAGGGGGGCTTGCTCCCGATAGCGATCTAATGGGCGCCACCTTACCAAACAGACTCACCACCGACCAGAAAGCAAAACGCCAGCACGAGGCTGGCGTTCTGCATATTCAAGCGATGATCAACGCGGCACTACCGGCTTGCGCGCAGGCTTGCCGCCCTTGCCCTTGGCCGCATCGGCACGCTCTTTGGCGGCCTGCTTGTTACGCGCCTGAGCAGCCGCCTTGGCTTGCTCACGCTTGTCCCACGGGTTGCTGCCGTCGCTGCCACGGGGCGGCAGGCCGGTGTGCTGGGTAAGGATCCTGGTGGTAGTTTCCTTGGCGACCTTGTGGCTGCCGGCCGGCGTCGAGTTCTTGCGACGGGCGCTCTGGTAGCTGTCGGTGGCCGGCTGGTGCAGCGGGATCAACTGGTCTTTACCCGGCCCGATCAGATCGGCGCGGCCCATGCGCGTCAGTGCTTCACGCAGCATTGGCCAGCCTTTCGGGTCGTGATAACGCAGGAACGCCTTGTGCAGACGGCGCTGCTCTTCGCTCTTGACGATGGTCACCGCGTCGCTCTTGTAGGTGACCTTGCGCAGCGGGTTCTTGCCCGAGTGGTACATCGCGGTGGCGGTGGCCATCGGCGACGGGTAGAACGCCTGCACCTGATCGGCACGGAAGCCGTTGCCCTTGAGCCACAGGGCCAGGTTCATCATGTCTTCATCGGTGGTACCCGGGTGGGCGGCGATGAAGTACGGGATCAGGTACTGCTCCTTGCCCGCTTCCTTGGTGTACTTCTCGAACATGCGCTTGAACTTGTCATAGCTGCCGATGCCCGGTTTCATCATCTGGTTGAGCGGGCCTTCCTCGGTGTGTTCCGGGGCGATCTTCAGGTAGCCACCCACGTGATGGGTCACCAGCTCTTTCACGTACTCAGGCGACTCGACGGCCAGGTCGTAGCGCAGGCCGGAAGCAATCAAAATCTTCTTCACACCCGGCAATGCACGGGCGCTGCGGTACAGCTGGATCAAGGAGGAGTGGTCGGTATTCAGGTTCGGGCAAATGCCGGGGAACACGCACGACGGCTTGCGGCACGCGGATTCGATTTCCGGGCTCTTGCAGGCAATGCGGTACATGTTCGCGGTAGGCCCGCCGAGATCGGAGATCACCCCGGTGAAGCCCGGCACCTTGTCACGGATTTCTTCGATTTCGCGAATGATCGACTCTTCGGAACGGTTCTGGATGATGCGGCCTTCGTGCTCGGTGATCGAGCAGAAGGTGCAGCCGCCGAAGCAGCCACGCATGATGTTTACCGAGAAGCGGATCATGTCGTAGGCCGGGATTTTCTCGTTGCCATACGCAGGGTGCGGCACGCGGGCATAAGGCATACCGAACACGTAGTCCATTTCTTCGGTGGTCATCGGGATGGGCGGCGGGTTGAACCAAACGTCCACGTCACCATGCTTCTGCACCAGGGCGCGGGCGTTGCCTGGGTTGGTTTCCAGGTGCAGCACGCGGTTGGCGTGGGCGTAGAGCACCGCGTCACCGCGGACTTTTTCCACCGACGGCAGGCGGATCACAGTCTTGTCGCGGGTCATGCGCGGGCTGGCCAGGATCTGCACGACCTTGGCTTCTTCCGGGTCATCCACCGGACCTTTCTCTTGCTCGATGGCGCAGGCCTGGGTGTCCTGGGTGTTCACGTACGGGTTGATGATCTTGTCGACCTTGCCCGGGCGGTCGATACGCGTGGAGTCCACTTCGTACCAGCCCGCGGGTGTATCACGGCGAATGAACGCGGTGCCGCGCACGTCGGTGATGTCTTCGATCTTGTGGCCCCACGACAGGCGCTGGGCGACTTCGACAATGGCGCGCTCGGCGTTGCCGTACAGCAGGATATCGGCGGTAGCGTCGATCAGGATCGAGTTGCGCACCCGGTCCTGCCAGTAGTCGTAGTGGGCGATGCGGCGCAGGGAAGCTTCGATGCCGCCAAGCACGATCGGCACGTTCTTGTAGGCTTCCTTGCAGCGCTGGCTGTACACCAGGCTGGCGCGGTCCGGGCGTTTGCCGGCCATGCCGCCTGGGGTGTAGGCGTCGTCGGAGCGGATTTTCTTGTCGGCGGTGTAGCGGTTGATCATCGAGTCCATGTTGCCGGCCGCGACGCCGAAGAACAGGTTCGGCTCGCCGAGCTTCATGAAGTCGTCTTTGGACTGCCAGTTCGGCTGGGCGATGATCCCGACGCGAAAGCCCTGGGACTCCAGCAGCCGGCCGATGATCGCCATGCCGAACGATGGGTGATCCACATACGCATCACCGGTGACGATGATGATGTCGCAGGAATCCCAGCCAAGCTGATCCATCTCCTCCCTGCTCATTGGCAGGAATGGCGCAGGACCGAAACATTCGGCCCAGTACTTGGGATAGTCAAATAACGGCTTGGCTGTTTGCATGACGGTGACCGGTGTTGAGATGAAAAATCGCGGGCGCGGAATATAGCACAAATTTTGACCAATTCCGACGGCAATGGTCGGCTTTTAGCCACACCGCGCCCGACGGTGCTTATAGCCCGGTTTTGCTGGGGGGGCGAGGCCCACATAGGCGCGCTGATCACGCGTCGTCATTGAGGGTGCAACTACCAGGCGTTTTCAGCGCACAGCTTTATGCACCTCTTCTTCTGGTACTGCCGGCCCTAATGTCGCTCAATCTTTCCAACAGAGCGCCTGCCACGCTGCTGTGCCAAGCGCTCTCTTCCCGAGCACACACCATGACCAACTCAGTCACCTTTGATGCAGAGCAACCTGCATTACTCACCCACGAAAGCTGGGCCGAACAACAGATCTTTCAACTGATACAGGAAAACGTAAATGCCTTCATGGGCAAAATGGGCGTGGACGAGCAAAAAGAATACCTGCGTCTGAGCAAGGATCTGGTGGAGCGCGAGCAAACCCTCGGCAACGCCCTCACAGATCTTTACAACGACTTGAGCCAGCAAATGGTCGACGCTCTGGACAGCGCGCTGAAGAGCAAAACCGGCACGGTCATCAACTCGCGTACCACTTACCTGAAGACGCGGATCCGGCAGCTACCGGCCTCCCAGGATGACCTCCCCGCCAACGACCGCCTGGGCAACAACGTGCGCATCTACAAAGAGGACCTGGGCATACGTGAGTACGAACGCTCGATCACCTTGCTGGAGGCGGCGTATCGCAACTTCGGGTTTACTGCGTATTTCTCCACCGAAGAACAACGCGCCAGCTCTATCAGCGGCAACGTCATCAGCGTCAAAGCGTTCGTGGCCGTCGCAAGGAGCGTGGACATCGGCACGCGCATCAGCGACTACATCGAAAAAGAGTTCAAGAAGCGTCTGTCCAATCCGCTATTCGGCCTGCAAAGCACCAAGCTGCTGGTCGCATTGAGGGACGCCTACCGCACCAATGAGTCCTGGAGTATCAGCGAATGGGAATTCAATGAACTTAAAGACTGGCTGTTCGACACCAGCGTGTATTGGGACCTCTACCAACTGGACGCCGGCGGCGAAAAGATTGCCCTGCCGTTCTTTACTCGTCGCTTTGACACGCCCGACGGCTCTTGCGTCTACAGCTACTTCCCGGACCGCCCCAATGGCGCGTTACGCCGACATGCCTCCAGGCAAGACGCCGTGGACTCGCTGCAGGACCAGATCCGCAACGACGTGGGGCTGGCACACTTCAGTTGGTTCATGAAGGCCATCTCCCTGAACAATCAGGAAAAGCTGCGAGCCTTTATCAAACCGCTGAAGGTCAACCGGGACGAGCTCGCCTGGCATGCCAAAATCCTGTATGACCTGTTCGCCAGCAAGACCCCAAACAGACAAAAACTGGCGGTGGAAAAAATCGGCACGGACATCCGTTGCCTCGCCCACACCTTGCCGATCCACCAGGCGTGGCCGATACAATCGGACCTTATCCGACTGGCCCGCACCAATAAACTCGCCGACCAGGAGGCCGCCGTTGCGTTGGCCACCTATCTGGTCAGCGAAACCTTGTCGATGCTGCTGATCCCCCTCCCCGGCGGTGTGACGGGCTTGGGCAAAATCATGTTGGTCGCAATGCTGGGCGCCCTCGTCTATCAGACCTGGTCTGCCATTGCGGCGCTGCGCCGAGGCCAGCAGGCCGAGCTGGTGCAAGCTGTCGGCGACATCCTTGACCTGCTGGTGGGGCTGCGCTTGCAGGGGGCGGCAGCCAAGTTGTCTGCACGCCGCACCCGTCAGTTGATGAACGCGCTGGGTAACCCCAACTATGCTCTTGGCACGAACGGCAAGCCTGGGTTGTGGTTCATCAACGACTACACACAAATCGACCCCAACTACCTGTCGGGAGTTGAACAAAACCCTCAAGGCCTGTTTGAAAAGGACAATCGAAGCTACATCAAGCTACAGGTCGACAACCAAACCAGATTCGCCCAGGTCACCCTCGACAAAATCTCCGGGCGCTATCAACTGGACACGCACGGCTCTTCAAGCATTCAGCCCTACGTTACCTATTCAGCCAAGCATGACCGCTGGACACTCGACCCGATCGATACCCGTGCGCTGAACGAAGCCCAACTGTTGCAGCACATGATCTCGCCCAGCGAGCTGCCGCTGAGCCCGACAGCTTGTAAGCGCTCGCTGGATGTCGCGCGGGTGGATCGCCAGGATCTGCTGGATATCTGGTTCGATCGCCGGCGCGCGCCCGTCGCACTGACGCAGGCCATAGAGAATCAGCAACTGCGCGAAGGGCTCACCCAGTTACAAGCGGCGCTCAGGCAGAGCGATGGCCCGCTGCCGCCCATTGCCGATCAGGTCATGCCTGCGCTACTGGCCGACCTGGGCACCTGCACGATCAAACTGTATGCCCCTGACGGCAAAACCTTGCTGTCCAGCCACGCACCGGTGCTCGCGGGCAACACACAGCCCTTGGCCACAATCGAACTACGCCAGGACGGCCGCGATCGTTACCTGGCACTGGCATTTGGCTCGCCGGTGGGCTCGCTCATGCAACAGGTATTGCAGGAACATGAACGGCTCGTCCCCAATAGCAGGTTGGGTAAGACAGGCCACAGCAGTGAAGATCAACACCTGGCGAGCCGATTGATTGAGCTGAGAAAAAAAATAGCGACACACCTTCAAGCACATCAAGCCGCTGTGTATGAGGCGTTACGCGACGGCCAACCGCGCGACCACCTGAATGCAAAAAATTCAGCAGCTCGGTTTGCACCCACGGCGCTGTCCGGCCAGCCCACCAGTGATGACCTGGCAATCGGCCTGTTGCGGCGTCGCTTTCCGGACCTTTCACGGGCAATGGCTGCAGACTTGCTGCGTCGTCATCCCTCATTACGCGACGTCGGCCTGTACTCCTTCCTGGAAGCTCCGGTACGCGAGGCCATTCACAAAAGTCTTCAACAAAGCATCATCACTGAGGCGCTCAACGCACTTTCGGACCCAAGCGGCCTCGGCCTCAACGCGCACAGTGAAGCCCTGTTCTGCAACCTGCTGACGCTCTTGCCAGGTTGGCCAAGCGATGTCGGCGTGCAGGTGTATCAAGGCTCTACCGATCAGACCGGGCGGACCATCCGTCGAGGATCCCTGCTGGACACCTATGGGAGCGAAGACGCAGACGGCTTCCTCATGTTGGTCAAGTCCGGCACTGAATATGCTGGCTACCGACCGGACAGTGGCGATCTGAAAACGGCGGCCGTCGGGGAAAACAGCTTACTCGGTGCCACCTTGCGCACTCTCACCGAAACCCAACGCAATGAGCTGGGCCTTGGGCGCCACGACACCGCCGTGCTGGCTCAGGACGTGCTTGAGCAAGCGCGCGTACAGCAGGCGCACCTGCCAGAATTCCTCACACAATCGCGGGAGTCGCCGCTATCGAACCAGAGCATCAGTGGTTTGCGGATACCCCACAAGCAGGTGCCGGACAATGCCGATGCAGACGGCGTCCATGCCCTGAGCGGGCGTCAATACGTGACGATCGACGGCGGCACCTATCAAGTCATGCTCGACCGCGATGCTTCCTCGGCGGCAGGCAAAGTCTGGCGCATCGTCAAACCTGGCGATCCCGTGGCGATGGACGCGGCTAACGTCTACAACAGCAGTCGCCTCGGTGCAAGCCACGCCATCAGGCGCAACGCCGCCAATGTCTGGGTCAGCGCCATCGTCGGCGCACCGGGGGGCGTACGAGGCGAGAGACATGACTGGTCGTTCTTCCGGCAATTGGCCGACAGTGCCAGCGCAGCCTTAAATCAACTGCGCAGCCCGCAGCGTCGGGTACACAGCTTGTTCCCGTCATTTGACGAAGGACAGATCAACGCGTTTATCCAGTCTCTTGGCAATGACATTGCTGGCGGGCTGGATAGACGAGAAGCCGAGTACAGAAACCTCAGCAGGGAGTTGAAGGCATGGCGACATGCAAACGCTTCCGAATCTACAAGCTGGGCCAAGCTTGCTACCGATGAGATCAAGCGCTGCTGGCGTCGTGAGACCGGGACATCATTCACAATGCCGTCAGGCACCTCCGCGCTTCCCGGGTTGAAAGCCGACTTCAGCCATGTGCGGGAGTTGGATCTTGTGTCGATTAACTGGTCGGATGCGACGGATACGTTCATGAGAAATTTCTCCAACCTGGAGCGACTGAGCATCACACACTCCAAGCTCGACAAACTCCCCACCGCGATCGGCAACATGAGTCAATTGACCACGCTGAACTTGAGTTCGAACCAGATCAGGCTGGATGTACCCAGTGCTGAAAAATTGGCCGGCCTTACCCAGCTTGAACATATCGATCTATCGGAAAACCCGCTGGGGATAACGCCCGACTTCAGCGGTATGTCGAAACTGCAAACATTGGACCTCAGCAGTACAAAGATCGATCAGTGGCCCACCGGCCTACTGAGTCAGACCAACCTGAAAAGCCTCAACTTGCTCAATAACAAACTGCGTGCAGTTCCCGAAACCTACCTGAAACCGCCGGCCGACCAGCTGGAAACCATCGTCCAGATCAATAACGTCACCCAGCTACAAGGCAATGACTTTCCCTCTCAATACTGGAGAAAATTCGAAAGCTACTGGCGCAATCTGCATGAAAACCATCCGGACCTGATCAAAGACGCAATTGACAGCGCGTTTGACTCGGGTAACCCCAGGATAGAAAGGTATCAGCGGCTGTATCCGGGCAAGACCCTCAAGCAGGCTAGGGAGTTTCTTTGGAGCTTGCCCAAAGGAACAGTGGCGGCAGAGTTGGACAGACTCGAACTTGAGTTCCATAAGCTCCAAACCCAACTGGACGCCTGGGCGTTTTCAGGCGGTGTTCGCCGCCAGGGTTATGTTCGCTCTGGCCAACTCGCAACCAATGCAGTGACTTGGGACGATCGTAACATCGCCCTGGAACGCATTTTGAGTTGCTGGAGACAGGAAACACCGCAGATGCTGGCCAAGGATGGCACACCGATTGGCCTGGAACTCGATCTCAGTGGCCTGAGGCTGCCGAGTCTGCCGGACCTGGACGTGGACTTCAGTCACGTAGGCTCACTCAAACTGAACAACATGTACCTAAGCGTTTCTCCAGAAAGCTTCCTGACACGATACCGACACGTACGCTGGCTCGACCTGGCAGATAATCAGCTCAGGGACCTTCCTCCAGCCTTGGGCGAAATGCATGGGCTCACCCGTTTATATCTGCAGAACAACCGGATTCGCCTGACCCCGGACACCGCCCGCATCCTGGCGGAACGCGTCACGCTCAGAGGCCTCGTATTACAGGGAAACCAACAACTAGGCGTGACACCCGACTTCAGCCAGATGCCCGACATCCGCTCGATTAATCTGTCGGGTACAGGCATTGAGACATGGCCGACCGGCCTGGCAGAGCAACCGCTACTGGACACGATCGACCTGAGTGCCAATCAGATAACAGAGATTCCTGACTCCGTCATCGCGCCTACAGACGCGCTCCTGCCCCGTTCGGCACGGCTCAATAACTTGACCTCTGTTACCGGTAATCCGTTGTCCGATCAAACGTTGGCACGGGTCAGGCGTTACGCAGCCCGGTTGATCACAGCCGGACTCGCCGAAGTGGGGCAGCCAAACCGTTTAGTGGTCACATCCACGCTAAACAGACCGCCAGCACCCTTTAGAAATCGGGGCGACGAGTCGTTTCGACGCTTGACCAAGGGATTGGACTCAGCTCAGGTTTCGGCCAGGCGATCGCAATGGACTACGCTACGCGAACAGCAGGGGGCGGATCCCTTCTTCGACCTGCTCAAGCGTCTAGAGCAACTGGGTACGGGCCAGGAGGATCATCGGCGAAGAGTCTGGGAGTTGATCGACGCTATTACCGAAAACAGTTCGGAGTCCGAACAGTTGCGCAAAGAAATCTTCGATCGAGCCGGCGAACCTGCGTGCTGCGACCGAGCGGCCTTCTCGTTCGGCAACCTGGAAACCGCAGTCCTGGTATACAGGGCCCAAAGTCAGGCGATGGATCAGTCACAAGGCAAGCCGTTATCGGCATTGTCCAGAAGCCTGTTCCGATTGCATGAAGTGGACAAAATCGCCTCAGCCGACATCCTGCGCAGCGAAACGATTGTCAACGATCCGACGGTATCGGAAGAAGCGAAGCGCCCGCATCGCCTGCGCCTGGGCGAGGAGGTCGAGATCAGACTGGCTTATCGCTACGGCCTTAAAGACCGCCTCCAACTGCCTGGGCAGCCTCAGCGGACGGCATACACCCATATGGGTGGAGTCACACAGGGCATGCTAGACAGCGCCTATGAAAAAATAGTGGCACTGGATAATTCACCCGAGGAATTCCAGGCGCTGCTTTCCAGAGAGTTCTGGCAAGTCTATATAACCAACAAATATCAGGCGCAATTCGAAGCGCAGCGTCAGCCCTTTCAGGAACGACTTGAGGCACTACGCGATAGTCTTACCGCCGGTTTACTGTCGAAAGCGGCCTACAAGGAGCAAACCGATAGCCAGCAGGCCCTGCTTGCGATTGAAGAAGCCGAGCTGATCCAGACACTGACTCGACAAATCCTGGCCGAGTGACTCGGCCAACGGTTACTCGTCGTCGTCGAAGTTGTAACTGCCCGGCGCCAGGTTCTCGAAGCGCGTGTACTTACCGATGAACGCCAGGCGAATAAAGCCGATCGGGCCGTTACGCTGCTTGCCGATAATGATCTCGGCAATGCCCTTGTGTTCCGTTTCGGGGTGGTACACCTCGTCGCGGTACACGAACATGATCACGTCGGCGTCCTGCTCGATCGCTCCGGATTCACGCAAGTCGGAGTTCACCGGACGCTTGTTGGGGCGTTGTTCCAGGGAGCGGTTGAGCTGGGACAGCGCCACCACCGGGCAGTTGAATTCCTTGGCCAGGGCTTTGAGGGACCGGGAGATTTCGGAAATCTCGTTGGTACGGTTATCGCCGCTGGAACCGGGAATCTGCATCAACTGCAGGTAGTCGATCATGATCAGGGCGATATCGCCGTGTTCACGTACCAGGCGGCGGGTACGCGCACGCATCTCGGACGGGCTGATACCGGCCGTGTCGTCGATGAACAGCTTGCGGTCATTGAGCAGGTTGACAGCCGAGGTCAAACGCGGCCAATCGTCGTCTTCCAACTGGCCGGAACGCACTTTGGTCTGGTCGATACGACCCAGGGACGAAAGCATACGCATGATCAGCGATTCGCCTGGCATTTCGAGGGAGTACACCAATACCGCCTTGTCGCTGCGCAGTACGGCGTTTTCCACCAGGTTCATCGCAAAGGTGGTCTTACCCATGGACGGACGGCCGGCGACGATGATCAGGTCGGACGGCTGCAGGCCGCTGGTCTTTTCGTCGAGGTCGGTGTAGCCGGTGGAAATACCGGTAATGGCCGCGTCGGTGTTGAACAAGGTATCGATACGGTCGATAGCCTTGGTCAGCAGGTCGTTGACACTGACCGGGCCACCGGTTTTGGGCCGCGCTTCGGCGATCTGGAAGATCTGGCGTTCGGCTTCATCAAGGATCTCGGCGGCGGTACGGCCTTCCGGGTTGAAGGCGCTGTCGGCGATTTCGGTGCTGATGCCGATCAACTGGCGCAGGGTGGCGCGCTCGCGGACGATCTGCGCATAGGCCTTGATGTTGGCGACGGACGGCGTGTTTTTCGCCAGTTCACCGAGGTAGCCCAGCCCGCCAACCTGGGAGGTCTGGCCTTCCTTGTCCAGCTGCTCGGCCAGGGTCACCACGTCGATCGGTGAGTTCTGGTCGGCCAGCTTGGCGATGGCGCGGAAGATCAGGCGGTGGTCATGGCGATAGAAGTCACCGTCCGAGACTTGATCCAGCACGCGTTCCCAGGCGTTGTTGTCCAGCATCAAGCCACCGAGCACGGCCTGTTCGGCCTCGATGGAATGCGGCGGCACCTTCAGGGCAGCGGTTTGCAGATCGTATTGCTCAGGAGCGGAGATTTCGTTCATGGCCACTTGGAATTTAAGGGTGTGTAGAAAAACAAAAGGCACGACCTGTAAACAGGATCGTGCCCGATGTTAACCGGCTGACACGCGAGGTGCCAGTCAGTTAGGTGCGACTTAAGCTGCTACCACGACAACGCGTACGGTGGCTTCAACTTCGGCGTGCAGGTGCACGGCTACGTCGAATTCGCCTACGTTGCGGATGGTGCCGTTCGGCAGACGAACTTCGCTCTTCTGCACTTCAACGCCGGAGGCGGTCAGTGCATCAGCGATGTCGTGGGTGCCGATCGAACCGAACAGCTTGCCTTCGTCACCGGCGGTGGCAGTGATAGTCACTTCCAGCTCAGCCAGTTGGGCAGCGCGAGTTTCGGCCGAAGCTTTTTTGTCTGCTGCGGCTTTTTCCAGCTCAGCACGACGCTCTTCAAACGCAGCCAGGTTGGCAGCGGTTGCAGCGGTGGCTTTGCCGTATGGCAGCAGGTAGTTACGACCGTAGCCGGCCTTAACGTTCACTTTGTCGCCCAGGTTGCCCAGGTTGGCGACTTTTTCCAGAAGGATCAGTTGCATGTGAAAATCCTCTAACTTTTAACCTTCACCGTTCGCGCTATCGGCATCTTTCGACGCCAGACGTCCGCGAAAATCAATCAGGCCGTCGACAATGGCCAGAACCACGAGTAACGGATAGATCAGCTGCATGAACAGCAACAGCGTGACGTACAACCCCACCAGCCAGAACCTGGCCAGGCGCTTTCGCGCAACCAGCCCGTGAATCAGGGCCAGCCCGGCAAACACCAGCGGTACGCTGCAAATCGGCGCCAGCAAGGCCATCTGTGGACCGAAGTTCGGTCCGACAACCATGCACGCCAGCAGCAACATCGCCGGCCCCGCAGGGATTCTGATACTGCGAAACTCGCGACCAAAACCACCCGGGTTGTACAACAACGCCTGCCAATAACGCCCAAGAATCAGGCTCAGCACGCTGACGACCTGCAACAATGCCGCAATCAGGCCGGTCAGGACCGGGGCAATCAGTGACGCAAACCGCGCTCGCTCATCTACCGACAACTGCTGGTAGAGATCCCCGAGAGCCAGTGGCAGGATCTTGACGATCTCCTGCGACAGCGCCTCGATTTGCGGGCGGAAAGCCGCGCCAAGCATCACTGAGTACACCAACCCCAATGCCACGCTGACCAGCAGCGTACGGACCCAGGACTCACTTGCGCGCAGAACCAACGCAAGGCTCGATGACCCCAGCAGTACCAGAAGTACCCGTGGATCACCCATTTGCAGCCACCAGATCAAGGCCGGCAACAAACCCAGGGCAAGAACGCCAAGGGCGTCCTTCAAACCGCGCCGCAGCAGCACAAGGCAACCTGCGGCAGCACCCAACCAATAAAGCAACGGCAATGCCGCACAGCCAGCCACTACCAGAGTGGCCTGCACGCGACCGCGCATGATGAACTCAGCTAAGGCGCGCATGCATTCAATCCCTTACTACTTGTCGACTGCCCGGTCTCAGCGGCCGTGGCTGTCGGTGTAGGCCAGCAGGGCCAGGAAGCGGGCGCGCTTGATAGCGGTGGCCAGCTGACGCTGATAACGTGCTTTGGTACCGGTGATACGGCTTGGAACGATTTTGCCGGTCTCGGATACGTAAGCTTTCAGAGTGTTGAGATCTTTGTAATCGATCTCTTTCACGTCTTCAGCGGTGAAGCGGCAGAATTTACGACGACGGAAGAAACGTGCCATTTGATAGGCTCCTTAATAAGGTCCGTGGATTACTCGTCAGCGTTATCGCTGTTGTCACTGTCATCAGCGCTATCATCAGCGCCTTCTTCAGGACGGTCGCGACGCTCACGGCGCTCACTGCGGTTTTCTTCAGCCTTGAGCATCTCGGATTGGCCGGTAACGGCTTCTTCGCGACGGATGACCAGGTTACGGATCACTGCATCGTTGTAGCGGAAGTTGTCTTCCAGCTCGGCCAGGGCCTTGCCAGTGCACTCAACGTTCAGCATCACGTAGTGAGCCTTGTGAACATTGTTGATTGCGTAGGCCAGTTGACGACGGCCCCAATCTTCCAGACGGTGGATTTTGCCGCCGTCTTCTTCGATCAGCTTGGTGTAACGCTCAACCATGCCGCCGACTTGCTCGCTTTGATCCGGGTGGACCAAAAAGATGATTTCGTAATGACGCATGAATGCTCCTTACGGGTTGTAGCCTGCCGCTCAAAAACGGTCAGACAAGGAGTGAATGACACTTATGGATCTTGCCGTAGGGGAGGCACATCGGTGCCTGCCAGGAAGGCAAGGGGCGCAATTGTAGAGAAGGGGGAGAAGCGGCGCAAGGTGATTGGTGATTATTTGAACAACTTTCCAAACACCACAAAATTAAATGTGGGAGGGGGCTTGCTCCCGATTGCGAGAGTTCAGTCACATCATCTGTAACTGACCCACCGCTATCGGGAGCAAGCCCCCTCCCACATTTTGGTTCTGTGCCAGGCTCGGGATTACTTCTTGGCTTTGACCTTGGCACCACGCTGACGCTGGGCTTCAAACAGGCACACGCCCGTCGCCACCGATACGTTCAGGCTGCTGACGCTACCGGCCATCGGCAAGTGCACCAGATAATCGCAATGCTCACGGGTCAAACGACGCATGCCTTTGCCTTCGGCGCCCATGATCAGGATGGTCGGGCCGGTCAAGTCCTGGTCATAAATGCTGACCTCGGCCTCGCCTGCCGTACCCACGACCCACAGGCCGCGCTGCTGGAGTTTCTCCAGGGTGCGCGCCAGGTTGGTCACGGCCACCAGCGGAATCACTTCTGCCGCGCCGCAAGCCACTTTGCGCACCACCGGCGTCAAGGTTGCAGACTTGTCTTTAGGCACGATCACCGCAAGCGCGCCGGCAGCATCTGCCGAACGCAGGCAGGCGCCGAGGTTGTGCGGGTCGGTCACGCCGTCCAGTACCAGCAACAGAGGCGCGCCTTCGGTACGGTCGAGCAGCTCGTCGAGCATCGCCTCGCCCCATACCTGGCTCGGGCTGACGTCCGCGACCACGCCCTGGTGTACACCTTCAACCCACACGTCCATTTCACGACGCTCGGCCTGGCCGATGGCAACCTTGTTTTGGGTGGCCAGTTCGACCAGCGCCTGCACACGCGGCTCACTGCGGCCTTCGGCCAACCAAACCTGCTTGACCCGCTTGGGGTGATGACGCAGCAGTGCTTCTACGGCGTGCACGCCGTAGATTTTTTCCAAACTCATGACTTGGCCTTAGGTTTGCGCGACCCGCCGCTTTTCGCGGGGGCAGAGCCCGCTTTTGGCGGGCCTTTACGATGTTTACTTGGCTTGCTCGACGGTTTTTCCGCCCCTTGGGACTTTCCCCCAGACGCCGCTTTACCACCACTTTTGGCTTCGTTGAGCAGCTGCTGCTTCAACTCGCGGCTCTTGCGCAGCTCGGCGTTTTTCGCCGCGGCATCGCTTGGGCGGTAGGCTTCAGGAGCCTTGTCCTTGGCGGAAGAGCGACGCCCCGACTTGGCAGGTGCAGGCTCGGCAGCCGTCTTCGCGCCAGTGGCCTTGCCTTTGGAGGCCGGCGCTGCGGTTTCGCTGCCACGCTTTTTGCGGCCAGCCGGCTCAGCGGGCTTGTCAGGCATACCGAAGTCGATCTTGCGTTCGTCCAGATCGACGCGCATGACCTGCACTTCGACGGTATCGCCCAAGCGGAAGCTGCGACCGGTGCGCTCGCCCGCCAGACGGTGGTGCACAGGATCGAAGTGGTAGTAGTCACCCGGCAAGGCGGTGACATGCACCAGGCCCTCGACGTAGATGTCGGTCAGTTCCACGAACAGACCAAAGCCAGTCACAGCAGTGATCACGCCCGGGAACGATTCGCCCACGCGATCCTTCATGAACTCGCACTTGAGCCAGTTCACTACGTCGCGGGTGGCTTCGTCGGCGCGGCGCTCGCTCATGGAGCACTGCTCGCCCAACTGCTCCAGGGCCGCCTCGTCGTACGGATAGATCCGCGCCTTCGGAATGGTCATGGCACCGGCGCGCTTGACGTGCGGGGTGTTCTGCCTGGAGTGGATCACGCTGCGGATCGCCCGGTGCGTGAGCAAATCCGGGTAACGACGGATCGGCGACGTGAAGTGGGTGTACGCCTCGTAGTTGAGGCCAAAGTGGCCCTGGTTATCGGCGCTGTACACCGCCTGGCTCAGGGAACGCAGCATCACGGTCTGAATCACGTGGTAATCCGGACGATCCTTGATGCTGGCCAGCAGAGCCTGGTAATCCTTGGGCGTCGGGCCGTCCTTGCCTTTATGCAGGGACAGGCCAAGCTCACCAAGGAAGGCGCGCAGTTTTTCCAGACGTTCCGGCGGCGGGCCGTCGTGGACGCGGTACAGCGCAGGAATTTCGTGCTTCTTCAGGAACTCGGCAGTGGCCACGTTGGCCGCCAGCATGCATTCCTCAATCAACTTGTGCGCGTCGTTACGGGTGGTCGGGGTGATAGCGGCGATCTTGCGCTCGGAACCGAAAACAATCCGGGTTTCCTGGGTTTCAAAATCGATCGCGCCACGGGTATGACGGGCGCCCAGCAACACCTTGTACAGCGAGTACAACTGCTTGAGGTGTGGGACCACGCCAGCGTACTCGGTACGCAGGGCCTTGGCTTCGCTGGTCTTCGGTGTTTCCAGAATGGTGCTGACCTTGTTGTAGGTCAGGCGTGCCTGGGAGTGAATCACCGCTTCGTAGAACTGGTAGTCGGTCATTTCGCCGGTTTTGGAGATGGTCATCTCGCACACCATGGCCAAACGGTCGACTTTCGGGTTCAGGGAGCACAAGCCGTTGGACAGCTGCTCAGGCAGCATCGGGATCACGCGCTCAGGGAAGTACACGGAGTTGCCGCGCACCTGGGCTTCGTTATCCAGGGCCGAACCGATCTTCACGTAGCTGGACACGTCGGCAATCGCGACGTACAGCTTCCAGCCGCCGGAGAACAGGCGCAGCTTGCCAGGCTTGGCTTCGCAGTAGACCGCATCATCAAAGTCGCGGGCATCTTCGCCGTCAATGGTGACGAACGGCAGATGACGCAGGTCGATGCGTTTTTCTTTGTCTTTCTCTTCGACTTCCGGCTTGAGCTTGGCGGCTTCCTTGAGCACGGCATCAGGCCAGACGTGAGGAATATCGTAGGTGCGCAGCGCAACGTCGATTTCCATGCCGGGCGCCATGTAGTTGCCGACCACTTCAACGATATCGCCCTGGGGCTGGAAGCGCGCCGTTGGCCAATGGGTGATTTTCACCTCGACGAACTGGCCGACCTTGGCGGCACCGTTGCGGCCGGGGGTGATCAGCACTTCCTGCTGGACCTTCGGGTTATCCGGAACCACAAAGCCGATGCCGCCTTCTTCGAAGTAACGGCCGACGATGGACTCGTGGGCACGGGACACCACTTCGACGATCACGCCTTCGCGACGACCGCGACGGTCCAGACCGGAAACCCGCGCCAGGGCGCGGTCGCCATCGAACACCAGGCGCATTTGCGCCGGGCTCATGAACAGATCGTCACTGCCGTCATCCGGGATCAGGAAGCCGAAACCGTCACGATGGCCGGCAATGCGGCCCAGGATCAGGTCGAGCTTGTCTACCGGCGCGTAAGTGCCACGACGGGTGTAGATCAATTGAGCATCGCGCTCCATCGCACGCAGACGGCGGCGCAGGGCTTCGAGCTGGTCTTCGGTGGTCAGACCGAATTCTTCGACCAACTGCTCGCGGCTAGCAGGCGAACCACGATCGGCGAGGTGCGCCAGGATCAGTTCGCGGCTAGGAATAGGGTTTTCATATTTTTCCGCTTCACGAGCGGCCTCGGGATCGAGGGACTGCCAATCGGCCATTAGAGAGTTTTCACCTTGTCTATATGTGGGTTAGTTTGGCATACGCGTATTGAAACGGGAAATTTCAGGTATCAACAAGCGTTTAAAAGACCTTTACGCCCCCCGCCGCGCACCTTGCACGACCACTGGCGAAATTTTCCAGGGTTTTTTCATGGCAGGGGTTTACAGCTCAAATATCGCTCCGTATAGTGCGCGCCATCGACGACGGCAACGTTGTCAGATAATGCCCAGGTGGTGAAATTGGTAGACACGCCAGCTTCAGGTGCTGGTGATCGCAAGGTCGTGGAAGTTCGAGTCTTCTCCTGGGCACCAAATTCAGATCAAACCCG